>JBGCFC010000110.1:0-19648 GCA_045106715.1 Sandaracinaceae bacterium | reverse complement strand
ACGCCGTCCTCCATGAGCGTCACCCGCGACGAACGCTCGCTGCTCACCCCGCGCACGCCGATTTTGGCGCGCAGACCACCGCCGCCTTCGAACCGCAGGTAGGCGCCCGGCACCTGCTGCAGCACGGCCTCGGGGTTGTCGTAGTTGAACCGCTCGAGCTGCGCCTCGTCGACCCGATGCACCGAGCCGCCCGTGTCCGGCGGAGGCTCATCCTCGATGGCCTCCGCTTCGACGACCACCTCGGGGATGGCCAGGTCCTCCTCCGACTCCACGATGTCAGTGATGTCCCCCCCCTCGGGGAACAGGTCGTCGTCGCTGAGCAGCGCGTCGTCATCGCTCAAGAGCGCGTCGTCGTCCGACGCGTCGGGTTCCGCGGCGTCGGGATCCGGCCCCGGCTCGTCCCCGGCACCCGCGCCGGTCTCGGCCGCGGGCTCTTCTGGATCCTCCTCGGGAGACTCCGCCTCTGCTGCATCCGTCTCGGGCGTCTCCGCCTCTGCTGCACCCGTCTCGGGCGCCTCCGCCTCTGCTGCATCGGTCTCGGGCGCCTCCGCCTCTCCTGCATCCGTCTCGGGAGCATCCGTCTCGGGAGCCTCCGTCTCGGGCGCCTCCACCCCCGCGTCCGCGTCTGACTGGGCAAACACGGGGCTCGCAGAGAGACTCGCCAGCGCGATGAGCCAAGCGATGCGCCTCACGGCTCGGCTCCGTTCGCGAGCCTCTGACGCCAACTGCGGATCTGCATGGGGGGTCCTTCGGGGGCGGGGAGGATCCAGGTCGCGGATCCCCAAGACGGTTCGACGGCGCCGAGGTCCACGTCGGGATCGATCAGCCTCGCTGAACGACGGCCGTTGAGCGACGCCCAGGCGTCGGCGCGCACTTCCACGTCTTGGTGACCTTCGGCGTACATGTCGTCTCGGATCCGGTGCGCCAGCTGGAGGATGAGGTCGGGCTGCGCGCCGAACTCGAGCTCCTGCTCGCGGTTGAGGTAGCGACTGGGACGGACGACCCGTTCGCGGGATTCTCCATCAACGCGGACGCGATAGCGCACATCGCCGTTCTTCTCACGCACCATCACGCGCCAGGACCAGCGCATGCCTTGCTCGTGCCAGTGCACGTCTCCGCCATAGGCGAACGCGCGGAGCGGGACGAGCACGTGCGCGAGACACCAGAGACCCAAGATGGCCGCCAGCGCGGGTGACAGCCGCGCTGCCGTCGCGCGTTCGATGGCCCGTGCCGGGGCCGCGCATCGCAACCAGCGCCGGGGCCAGTCGGGAGCGAAGAAGATGGTCGCCACCACGGTCATCAGGAACGGGAAGATCCCGATGTTGAAGAACACGTGCGTAAAGAAGTGGAACACACAGACGACGACGTAGGCGGCCGGACGGCTCCGTCGCCAGCTCAGCCAGAAGACGATGGTCAGGTCGTACAGGAACCCGACCCAACTCATCGCGAGGGCGACCGCGGGTTCGTCCAGGAAGGCGCCGATCACGGGCGTATCGGTGCGCGCGGTGAGCCAGATCCCGAGCGGCTGGCCATGCAGCAGCCAGTCCGGGCCGATCTTGGCGACGGCCGCGAACACGTAGACCAGCCCCACATGAAACCGGACCAGGTAGAGCATCCAGGCGGGCAGCGTGTCGCGGCGACGCGAGGGGTCTCGCTGCGCGTCGATGGACCACGTGGCGTTGAGCGGCAGCACGATGAACACGAGGCCGAGCAGCCCAACCAGGTAGTAGTGGTTGAGGTAGTTGCTGACGTCGAGGAGGTGCACATAGTGAAAGAGCACCGTGAACACCACGGCCGCCGGCCGATAGAACCAGCCGACCGCGATCAGCAGCCCGCACACCCCGATCGCCGCGAACACGAGGTGAATCCACGGCGCGGGCAGCGGCTGCACCCACGCGAAGCCGGCGTAGTGGAAGTGGAACGCCGGCTGAACGTAGAAGCGATCGATCCAGCCGTTGGCAAAATAGCGCACCACCCCGCCCGCCATCACGAGCCCGAACAGGGCCCGAAAGGCAGCGAGCGAAGCCGCATCGCGCGGCGCCGAAAGACGCGCCGACAGCCGCGTGAAGGACAGAGACACCAGAGGATCAGTCGTTGTCGCCGACCCGGGGCGTGCTCGGCTCGAGGTCCAGTGCCGTCACGACGTCGACCTTGAACAGGCGCTGGGCTTCCCCGACGGCCTCGTACGCGGACATGACCGCGGCAGGGTCGTCCTCGATGGCCGTGCCGAGCGCCCCCTCGATGGCCTCGAGCGCCGTGATGGCCGCCGCGATGGCCGCCGCCATGTCCGTGGCCAGCGTGTCCTGCCCGAGGTCCAAGAGCAGGTCGTGCAGACCGAGGGACATCGGATCGTCGGGCGCGCCGCCGTGGTAAAGCAGCGAGAAGGCGCGCACGTTCTCGGTGACGGCCTCCCGACTCCGCGCCGCGAGCGGAAGCTCGAGGGCCTCGGGACACACCGCCGTCGGGCAGCCCGAGATGCCGGCGGGCTCGCCCAGCTTCATGTCTCGCGCCTCGTTGTCGAGGTAGAGCATCGCCCCCGCCAGGTCGTTGAGCGCGGCCTGCGCGGTGTCGAACACGGTCGAGGTGTCCCCCGCCGACTCCAGCTCGCCGGCGAACCGCGTCTCCCAGTCGGTCAGCAGGGCGCTCGCTTGCGTGGCGACGAGGCCGGCCGCGGTCGCCGCGTACACCGCCCGCCGGCTTTGGATCTCCTCTGCCGTGAAGCCCGCCCAGATGCCGTCGGCGTTGATGGGCGACACCGTGGAGCACGTGTTCTCGCGCGACTCGTTGAAGAGCAGGTACTCCATCGCGTCGAGGCCGCGCGCATCCACCAGCTCGACGCCCAAGAGCGCGCTGTCCGCGTGCGTGGCTTCCACCGTGCGCTGATCGATCTGGCAAGAGCTCGTGATGGGCCAGCTGTAGACCTCGTCACGCAGGTCTTCACCCGCCGTGACGCCGGCCACGCCGCTCATCCCGATCGGACCGATCTGCATGACTTCGAGCCGCTGCCACGCGAGCATCGCCGTCTCCCAGGCCGCCCGCGCGCCGTCCCGGTTCGTCTCCGAAGGGTCTCCGCCGTACGCTGCCGTCGCCGCCTCGAGCGCGTCGGCAGCCGTCGAGAAATCGCGGAGCGCCGGCACCAGGACGCGATCCGTCATGCTGCCGAGGATCTCCCGTTTTCGCTCCGCGAGCGTGTCCGGACCGCTGTCCTCGCCGCCGCCTTCGGAAGGGCCGCAGGAGGCCAAGAGCGCCCCGGTGAGCGCGAGCAGTACGAGTCGCCGGACGCTCACCAGCCGCCCGCCCCGTCGTCGTCGCCGAGGTTGTCGCTTGCGAAGCCAAACGCGGTGCCGAGCAGCGCGCGCGCAGCCCGAAGGTTCGTCTGGTAGGTCAGGACGCCGTCGCCCGCCGCGGGCAAGACCGGCGCGTCGCCGAGCAGAGTGTGAAGCATGGTGAAGTCCGACTCCGAGACTGCGCTCCGGGGGTTGAACTGGAACATGAGCGCGAGGCCCTTCATCTGAGCCCACTCGTTCGCCAACTCCAAGAAGCGTGAGTGATCGAAATCACTCGTTCCGTAGTCGACCATGATCGAGAGCACCCGGTTGAGGTGCGCGACCACGGTGGCGGCGCCGGCGGCCTCCCACGCGGAGATGGCGATGTCGCGCTGCGCCTGAAGGTCAGCGAGGTCCTGGGTGGAGAGCGCGCCGTCCGCGCGGCTGATGATGGCCCGGCCCGTACGGAAGGCCCCGAAGATGTCTTCGGCGTAGCTCGTGGCCGTGTTCGCCTCCGCGTCGCGCGTCGCGGCGGCCGCGGCGAAGGTGAAGTTGTACTCGTTGACGAGGTCGATGCGGCCATCGCTGTCGAGGTCCCGCGAGGTCTCCCCGCCCGCGATCTGCGCCGGGGTGAAGGCGTCATAGTCGAAGGACGCGCCGTAGTACCCGAACGCTTCGTCCCAGGCGTGCTCGAGCGCGGTGTACGTCCCGTCCGCCTCGACGTTGTCACCCAACAGGCCCTTGTCTTCGACGTCGTCGTCCGCGTAGTCGTCGCTCGCCTGGCTGAACGCGATGCCGCCCTGGAGGAAGGCGCCCAGAAGCTGCGCAAGGTCAACGCCGTTCTCCTGGACATGAACCGGGAGGTTGGCCGGCGTGTCGACCGGGCTCTGCCGGCTGCTCGGGTCGGCGTCGTACGCCTGCGCGTTGTCCTCCAAGTTGTGGAAGATGGCGTTCACGAAGTTCGTGGGGCTGTCGATGCCGCCGCCGGCCGTTTCGAAGCTCGCGTCGCTCCACCCGGAGAACGCGCTGGACCAGTCCTCGTGATCCGTCGAGGTGTCGTTCCCGGCGAGCTTGGCGAGCAGGTTGGCACCGCCGAGGTCCCCGTAGGTCTCCTGCAGCGCGTCCGGGGTCGTCTCGAGTCGGATGGGGTCACCCGCGCGGTCCGCTCCGTCGATGCTGAAGAAGTACTCCATCGCCGAGACGACCTCTCCGTCTTCGACGTCCTCGAACACGCCCGTGTCCGCCTCGACCTGCCCCGTGAGGGACGCGGCGTAGTCGACGATGTCGCTCATCAGCACGTTGCGCGTCGTCTGCCCGCCGTGTGAAACGCTGCTGCTGCCCGCTTCGAACCGGCTCTCGAAGCTGTAGGTGTCCGGCACGACCAGCGGCGCACGGCCCGCGTCGGTGCCTGCGTCCGTCGAGCCAGCGTCGACCACGGCTCCCCCATCGGGGTCCGGACCCGCGTCGGGGCCGGTGTTGTCATCGCATCCTCCCAGGACAGGGACGAGCGAGAGAGCAAGAGCGATGCAAAGGCGGGCGGCGAGGCGCAGGCGAGACGTCGACATGGGTCCTCCAGAACCAGATATTGATTCTGATTCTCAGTTTCGACTTCTAGGTACGCCCCGTGTCTGGCGCTGTCAAGCACGGGCCCTCTCATCTCGGTTTCGCGCGTGTGTCAGAGGTCGAACGCGACGCCGACGTCCGCCGACCAGTAGGCGCCCACCAGCCCGGACCGCTGGCCGGCCACGTCAAGCTCGAGGTCGACGAGGTTGGCGCCGACCTCGGCCTCCAGCAGCAGATCGACCCCTTGCCCGATGCGGACGCCCCCTCCGACGCGAAGCCCCACCGCGACCTGCACATCCTCGGAGCGCCTCACGCCGTCTCCGATGTGGAACGCGTGTCCGACCGAGAGGCGCGGGCCGAAGCGAAGGTCGAGGATGTCGGCCGCGATCGCCCGGAGGAAGAGCCCGACGCCGGCGTCGACGGTCCCGAGTGTGACGTCGGCACGCGCCATCCCGAGGGCGAAGCCGGCGTCCACGCGCATCGCCAGCGGCAGGTCGGGCCCGAACCCGAGGTCCAAGACCGCGCGCGCCCCGCCGAGGAAGGCGCCGCTGTCCGGTGTGTTGCGGACGTGGAGTGTGGCCCCCAGTCGGAACGGGCTTCGGGTGGGAGGCGTCGACGCTGCGGGCGCGGTGGAGGTGGTGGAGGACGTGGTGGTGGAGGACGTGGTGGTGGACGACGTGGTGGTGGACGACGTGGGGGGCGCGATCGCGGGGCTCCCGGGTGTCGCGGTCGCGGTCGGCCCGCTCGTCTGTGTTGCTTCCTCGAAGGGCCCCTCGCCTCCGGCCGTGGCTTCGCGGAGCATCTCCACCAGGTGAAGCGCCAAAGCACGCGGCACCGCCGCGAGCGCGACCTCATCGAGCAGGGCGTGTCCCGTCTGGGCTCCCGCCTCCCGCTGGATCTCGATGGTGAACCGCGTGACGCCAGGAGTGCAGTCGACGGCGGCGTAGCGGAGCAGGATGGCCGCGTCCTCCTGCACGAGCGTCAGCCCATCGAGTTCGAGCTCCAGCGCCACGAGCGAACTGACCCGGCCGGGGTCGAACGGCAACGATGCGCAGGGTTCCGCCTCGAGGCGGACCGTGCTCTCGGCTGGCTGGGCTTCGGCGACATGGGCCGCAGACGCGAGCAGCGCGAGCGCCATAGAGATGCCGGCTCGGCTCATGGACCCGCGACATGTGCACGCACCCGGCTGGCGTGGCGACCATCCGGGTAGCGCACGAGATACGCCCGGGCAGCCCGCTGAGTCGCCGCCTCGTCCCCGGCCTCCGCCCACGCCTCGACACGTCGGGCGGACGCGTCTTCGGCCAAACGAACCGGCAGCGGCAAGACCAGCGCACGCTCGAACGCCTGCGCCGCGGCCGACGGATCCCGGGGCGCGAGCACACGCCCCAGCGTAAACGCCGCCAGCGCCGCGTCGGCGTCCTCGAACGCCGATGCCCGTCGCAGAAGCGCGACCGCCTCCTCGGTGCGGCCCTCCTGCCGGGCGGCGTCCGCCGCGTCCAGGAGCGCGGACGCGGTCTCGGCCGGCGGTGTCGGAATCCGAGCCGGGCGTGGGGCGGGGGTGGGTTCGGATTCCTGCGCCACGCGCAGGGGAGTCGCCGGCGACGTGCCCGACTCGGGCTCGGGCGCGGCTGCTTCCGAGACGGTTTCCGGGACGCGCCTGCCGACCTCGCGGCTCTGCCCCCGCGTGAGCGTCCATGAGCCGTCGACACCGTCTACGCGAACCCGCCCCCGCTCGACCTCCACCTCCGTCCAGCCTGGGGCGCGACGCACCGTGAACACGGTCCCGAGCACGGTCGCCATCGCCTCGCCGCCGTCCACGACCCAGCGGCGCGGGCCGTGCGGGCGCACCTCGAAGCGGGCTTCTCCCTCGGCGAGCCGCCAGCGAATGTGGTCTCCGTCGTTCTCGGTCGGATCGAGCACCGTGTTCGGCCCGAGGCGCACCGATGACCCGTCCGCCAACGCGACGGTCCGCGACGTGCCGCCGCTTCGGATTTCGACCAGCTCCGCACCGGAGGCGAGCGTGAGCGCCGGCGCATCGCGCGGCCACGCCCAGACCAGAACCAGAGCGGCCGCGGCGGCGAGTACGGGCACGACCCACACGACGGGACGGCGCCGCGCCGTCGGCCGCGACTCCATCCCCGCCCAGATCCGATTGATCCGTGCTTCGTCCACGGTGTCGGAAAGCACGCCCGAGACCGGGTCGGGAAGCTCCTGAGGCTCGCTCATCGTGGCCCCCACGCGCCGGCGACGTGGCGATCGATGCGGTCCCGAGCCGCCTTGATCCGGCGCTTGGCGGTCGCGAGCGACACGTCGAGCGCGGTCGCCACTTCGGTCAACTCCCAGCCTTCGACGTAGCGAAGCATCCACGCCATGCGCACGTCCGCCGGCATCGCCATGAGCAGCCGGTCGAGCTTCGCCAGCTCCGCCTTGACCTCCGGCGACGCCTCGTTCGACGCCAGGCTCGAGAGACTCACGTCATCCTCTTCGCGGTCGAGCGCCAGCCGCCGCAGCCACTTGCGTCGCCGGAGCCGCATGCGGGTCTCGTTCATGGCGATCTGGGCGATCCACCCTCGAAACGCAGCCGGGTCGCGCAGCTTGTCGAGCCGTGTGAATCCGATCAGGAAGGTCTCCTGCACGATGTCGTCCGCGTCGCTGACACGCCCCACCACGCGGGTCACGGCGTTGGTCACGCGCCGGACGTGCCGCCGGTAGAGCATCTCGAGCGCCCAGCGGTCGCCCTCGAGCCCACGCTCCACGAGCGACGCATCCGAGTGGCCTTCCGCGGGCAGAGACCGGACTTTGCTCTCCCGAGGGCGGAACGAGGGGAGCACCTTGGCCAGCACGCCAGAGGGCGAATCCGGGCGCCCGAACGGGCCTTGAAGTGGGTCGAGGATGCCTTGCACGAAGAACAGATGCACGGCGCCCCATGCACGGCTCACGATTTGTGCCGCGCGCTCAAATCGGCCCTCCCGGGGGCGGCACCTCCGGTGGCACGAGGAAGTACACGAGGCGCGTGTCGAGCGGCGAGCCGTCGCCTCGAACGGTCAGCCGGGCCCGGAACACCTGCGGCTCCGGCGTGGGCTCCACGGTCGTGTTCATCGCCGGCACAACATCCCAACACACCGGCGTGCCGGGCAGAAGCGAGGGGAAGGCGTCGTCGAAGCCGTCTCCGTCCGTGTCCTCCCGCAGCTCCACGTCGGTGCACGCGTCACCCTCTCCGTTGATCCGGAGCGAGTCGATGAACACCAGCGCGTTGCCCGCGTCGTCGGGCTCGTCCGCCGCGTCGAGCGTCACCCGGAGCGGCACGCCCTCCACGATCTGGTTGATGGCGGAGGTGACCGCGGGCACGACCTCCGCGTCCTGCCCGTTGAAGACCAGCGGCCGGCCTTCGCCGTCGAACGACTCGCTCGCGTTGGCGAGGTCCAGCATGTCGTCGCGCGCCGTCGCCATCACCCCGCCGCTCCAGACGCCGATGAACGTGACGTTCTGCTCGCGCAGCGCCGAGGCCGCCGCCTCGAGGGTCCCGTCGTCGCTGTCCTCGTCGGAGAACGTAACGAGGATCCGGACCGCCTCTTCCCGGAAGCCCGCGCAGCCGATGCGTCCAGGCTCCGTCACGCATCCGGTCGCCGTGCCTGAGCCGCCGTCGTCCCGCACGAGATCCGTGATCGCCAGGAACATGCTCTCGGTGCTGCCGAAGGTGGACCAGGACGACATCTCGTCGGCCGTGCGGACGGGGTCGCCCTGCAGCTGGAGCCGGCTCTCGAGGCCGTCCTCGTAGTAACCCGCCCCCGTCCAGGCGCTGGCCACGCACGAGCTCATCGACGGGTCCTCGATGCACGATCCCGTGAACGCGCTGCACACCTGCCCGGCCGGACAGTCCATGTCCCGCGCGCACGGGGCGGCGAAGTCGGCGCACGTGAGGTCGTCCATGACCGTGGTGACAGCGCCGACCAGGGCTTCGATCTCGGAGTCCATGGAGCCAGAGATGTCGAACAAGAAATAGATGTCGGCGAACTGGATGCTCGTCCGGAACTCGAGCGTGTCCTCGGAGGGGGTTGGAGCCTCCTCGTAGGGCACGACGAAGACGAAGTCGCCGCGGGTGCGAGGGCTGACGCTGCCATCGTCGAGGTCGGTGCCAGCCGCCACCTCGATGAGGTCGGACACACCGTCACCGTCTGTGTCGGCGGCGGTGGGGGAGCTGCCGAGACGGGTCTCGGTGAGGTCGGACAGACCGTCGTCGTCCGCGTCCGTGTCGCGGAAGTCTGCCGCCCCGTCGCCGTCGGTGTCCACGGGAGGCGTGTCCAGGTCCGCGTCGCCCGCCTCCTCTGCGTCGGTGAGCCCGTCGCCGTCCGAGTCCAGGTCCTCCCCGTCGAAGAGCCAATCTCCGTCCGTGTCTACGCCCTGCTCATCTCCGTCCAGGATGGTGTCGTCGTCGCTGTCCCGGTCGCGGTAGTTGGGCGCGCCGTCTCCGTCGCTGTCGATGGGCGGGTTGAAGACCCCGTCGAGCTCCACCACGTCGAGAGCACGGTCGTTGTCGTCGTCGAGGTCGGCGAAGTCGTACATGCCGTCCCCGTCGAAGTCCCCTACCCCGTCCACGCCGTCCGGCACCCCGTTGTCATCGGCGTCCGTGTCCCGCGGATCGAGGTCGCCGTCGCTGTCGGAATCTGGAGGCGGCGTGCTCAGGTCCGAGTCGCCCGCCTCGACGAGGTCCAGGATGCCGTCCCCGTCGGAGTCCGTGTCTCGATAGTCCGGCACCCCGTCGGCGTCGGTGTCGACGGCCTCGTCACGGCCTTCATGGAGGTCGCTGATCGTATCGCCGTCTTGGTCGGTCGTGGCCGCGTCCGCGGGGTCTCCGCAGCCGACGAGCACGCCGCTCGAGAGCGCGGCCAGCGCGAGCAGGCTCACGGCTCGAAGGGCACGGTGCGTGGCGCTGCACATAAAGTGGACGGTACTCTTGGGAGCCGTGCATTTCAAAGCTGCTCCGCACCCCCGTGCTCGTTCTAGGTTCGCTGCTGCCGTCACTCTCTTCGCGGGCTGGCTCGTCGCGCTCCCTGCCCTCGCGGTTCCGGTCGTGCGCATCTCCGCTCCACTCGAAGCGGACGAGGGCCAGGGCATCCCGCTCGAGGTGACGGTCAGCGACGAGGACGGCGCTGTCACGTTCAGCTGGGACCTCGACGGAGACGGGAGCTACGGCGAGGCGACAGGGGAGACGAGCGTCACCCTCCCTTCCGGTACCACCGACGGGCCGAGCAGCGTGACGGTCGGCGTGCAGGCCGTCGGCCCCAGTGAGACCACCACGGAGTCGGCCACGATCAGCGTGCTCAACGTGGCGCCGACCTTGACGGGGCAGCCCCCCACCGAGGCCGGCGTGCGGCGTGAGTACCGGTTCGACAGCACCATCGATGAGCCGGCGGGCGAGCGCGACCCCGTCGCCCTCGTATTGACGTCCCGCCCGATGGGCATGGAGATCGTGGACGGGGCCGTGGTGTGGACCCCCGAGCCGGACCAGCGTGGGCGAACGTTCCCCGCGATCCTCCGCGCCACCGACGACGAGGACGCCACCGGCGTGCAGCGGTGGGAGGTCACCGTGGCGGCCAACACCGCTCCGTTCGCGCCCGTCCCCGTGCGACCCGTGCGACGTGAGCGCATGCCGGAGGGCGAACCCGTGACGCTCCGGGTCGACAACGGCGTGGACCTGGACGAGGACCCGCTTCAATACATCTACACCCTCTCCCGGACCTCCGATTTCGACGGTGATTCCGTCTTCGTCTCCGCGGCGGTCGAAGAAGGCGAGCGGCAAACCCTCTTCGTCACCGACGGCCCTCTCGAGCGAGGGCTCTGGTACTGGAGCGTGGTCGCCACGGACGGGATGGAGGAGAGCCCCCCGGCATTCGCTCAGCTCGTCATCGGCGACGCCGTGTTCGGTGATGGCGGCACCGGACCGATCGATGAGGGCGGCGGCTGCGCGGTGGCACGGCCCGAGACAGGAACCCGGCCGATCCGCGCAGGGCTCCTCGGCCTCCTGGTCCTGGTGTTTCTTCGTCGCCGTCGATGAACTACCCTCCGACGCCGTGGACCCGCGCTCCAAGCTGCTCGATGTCGTACGACGCGAGCTGAACGCCGCCGACGCCCGCATCGAATGGGGAGGAACGCCCCCGAGCGTCCCTCACCAGGTGAGCGCAACTCTGCCCGACGGATGGCGGGTGGTGGTGACCTTCGCCGAGCCGCCGAGCGACCGCGCGGGCGTGCAAAGCAAGCTCAACGCGCTCGTCGGCCCATTCCTGGAGGTGGCTGTCAGCCTCGTCGTCCCGGTCGTGGCCAATCCGGCCCTCCCCAACGCGAAGCAGGACGAGCTCGACGAAGCGCTCGACGAGTTGGCCGAGCGCACCGGAGCACGGGCGGCCGTGGTGATCGACGAGCGGTCTCCCATGGTGTGGGGATGCTCGGGGGCGCGCGCTTCGGGTTGGGACCTCGACGGCATGAGGCGCCTGCGGGCGCTGGCCGAAGAGATGCAGCCGTCCGGCGTCGACGCGATCCGCTGGGTCGCCGACGGTCCTCCGCCCGAAGCGAACTGGGCCGCCGCGGGCATCGACCCCACCGTCGCACAACGCTGGGGTCACCGCGCCGGACGCATCGCCTCGATGGCGCCCGAGTGGGACCATGGTCAATGGACAGAGGCGCACCAAATCGCGCTCGCGATGGGCGCCGCACGGGCCGCCTGCACCGGCGGACGCGCCCCCGAACGCTTCGTCGCACACGACGACGACTGGGGGGTGTTCACGAAGGGGTTCGCGCAGATCTACCTGCTCGCGCTCGTCTACGACGGCCCCTTCTCCGAGCTTCACGCGGAGGGCCCGCTGGTGCGCGCGCTGCCGGTCATCGAGTCGTTGGTGCTCAGCCTGCCGCCGGTGGAGCCGCCTCCGAAGAGCGCAAAGGTCATCTCGCTGAAGAGGCCCTCTCGTTGACGCTCCTCGCGCTTCCGCTCGCCGGACCTCGGCTTCGACTTCGGTTCCACGCCGAGCGCGACCGGGTCGCGTTCGTGGCGCTCGTGACCGACCCCCGCTTCTACGAGTCGCTGACCGTTCCGGAAGCGCAACGCACCGCAGCCGGCGCCGCCGAGGTGTTCGACACCCTGCTGACGAGTTACGACACCGACGAGCCGGTCTTCGGGCTGACCATTGCGCGGGTCGAGGACGACGCGTTTGTGGGCACCGTGGCTCTCCATCCGCTTCCCTTTGGTGACGCGCTGGAGCTGTTCTACGCGGTCACCCCGGAGCGCGCGGGGGACGGCATTGCCACCGAGGCGGTGCGCATGCTGCTCGCCGCGCTGCCGCACCGGGACGTCGTCGCGCTTACCCCGCCCGAGAACGAGGCGAGCAAGCGGGTCGCGCTGGCCGCCGGGATGGTCGACGAAGGCGTCCAGCAGCGCGTCGGCGGTCCCGCGCGTCATCGTTTCTCACGCGCCGCGGCCGCTCAGGGTTGAACGACCCCACGGTGCATCACCAGGCTCGGGCTCGCGAGCCGCATCGGAACCGCATGCGGATCTCCGTCGAGCAACAGCAGGCTGGCCTCCGCGCCCGGCTCCAGGTGCCCAAGATTCGCAAGTCCGAACCGGTTCGCCGGGGCGCGGGTCGCCGCATCGAGGATCGCGGGCCCGTCGAGCCCCGCTTCCTCGAGAAGCGCGATCTCACGGGGGTCGATGCCCGCCACCCGTGAGTTCCCCATGTCGGTGCCATAGAGCACCTGGGCGCCGGCCGCGTGCAGTCGACGGAGGTTCTCGACGGCCACGCTCGAGCCACCGAACGCGGCCAGGGTGCTGACGACCGCGCCCGCGGACCACGCCTCCACGGTGTGCTCCTCCAGAGGCGCCACCGGCGTATGGGCCAAGACGTCGAGTCCAAACGCCGCCGCCCTCGCCGCCGACGCGTCGTCCAGCGCGTGTGCAAACACGGCTCGGTCGTGGGCATGGGCGCGCGTCGCGACGGCCTCGAGTGCCGCGTCGGAAAGCGCAGGACCGTGGTCGAGCGGCACCTTGAGGACCGCCGCACCGGCCTGCACCAGCAGATCGACCGCGGCCGCGCACGCCTCCGCTCCGTCGCATTCGAGACCATATCCATCGCGCCCCCACGAGCGCGTGGGGTAGCCCGCGGGCGCCGTGATCATCGGCCCGGAGCGCAGTACCGCGATTGCACTCGGCTCGCCCAGCGCCGACATGGGACACGCCAGATCCACCGCCGCCGCGACCCCGACCGACGCCAGCCGCTCGTCCACGGGGTAGTAGGAGAGGTGCACGTGCGCGTCGATCACGGCCGGCACGAGTGTGCGTCCCTCCGCGTCGATCACGGACACCTCCCCGCACGCCGCGTCGCTGATGACGACCACGCCATCCTGCACGACCAGCCGGGCGGGCGCGCCACCGGGATGGCGCGCGTTCTCGATCACCGTGCACGGAGCGGCGTCTCCGGACCCCGCCTCGGGCAGCCCGGCACACCCCAAACAGAGCCACATGAGCGCCACCACGAATCCCCGACGCATGCCGATACTACGACCGAGGGCGGCGACCGGATTGGCCGATGAACACGAAGCAGGGTACAGCGCGGCGTGTCCTCACGACGCGGGCTTGCGGCCTACCTGAGCGACCGCCTGGTCGGAACGCTCGGCATCCAAGTCCAAAGCGTGGCCGTCGGCTGGCAGGTCTACTCCACGACCGGAGACCCCATCGACCTCGGCTGGGTGGGCCTCGCGCAGTTCCTGCCGCTCGCGCTGCTCTCCCCGTACGGCGGCGGCATCGCCGACCGGTTCGACCGGCGGCGCATCTTGTTGGTCTGCCGCGTGCTCTATGCGCTCGGCGCGCTGTGCCTCGCCGGACTGAGCCGACATCCAGAGTGGGGCGTCGGACCCATCTACGGCGTGCTGGCCGGGCTCGGTGCGCTCCGCGCGTTCGCTTCACCGGCCTCTGTCGCGATGCTCCCCAGCCTCGTCGACGCCTCCCGGCTGAGCCGCGCCATCGCGATGAGCTCGACGACGTTCCAAGTGGGCACCATCGCTGGACCCGCCCTTGGCGGTCTGCTCTACGCGCTCGGGGGCGCCACGGTCGCCTACCTCGTCTCGGCCGCGCTCGGGCTCGGTGCGGCGGTCGCCCTGAGCGTGATGCCGTACCGCGCGCTCCCCCGCGAGGCCCCTCCGGAGCGGGGCTGGGCGCTGCTCTCGAGCGGCGTGCGGTACGTCTTCCGCGAGCGCGTCTTGCTCGGCGCGATCAGCCTGGATCTCTTCGCCGTGCTGCTCGGCGGCGCAGTCGCGCTGCTGCCGGTGATCGCCCAGGAGGTCTTGCACGTCGGCGAGGTCGAGTTCGGTCTGCTCCGCGCCGCCCCCGCGCTGGGCGCCGCGGTCGTGGCCATCGTCCTGTCTGTCCGGCCCATGAAACGGCACGCCGGTCGCTGGATGTTCGCCGGCGTGGCCGTCTTCGGGGTGGCGACGGTGGTGTTTGGGCTCTCGACGAACCTCTGGCTCAGCCTGGCCGCGCTCGCGGTCACCGGCGCGGCCGACATGATCAGCGTGGTCGTTCGGCAGTCGCTCGTGCAGCTTCGAACACCGGACGCGTGGCGAGGGCGCGTCGCCAGCGTGAATATGGTCTTCATCGGCGCGAGCAACGAGCTGGGCGAGCTGGAATCGGGGCTCACCGCGGCGTGGCTCGGCACGGTGCGCGCGGTCGTGTTGGGCGGCATCGGGACCTTGCTGGTGACGGGAGTCTACGCCGCGCTGTTTCCGGAGATCCGCGACGTCGACCGGCTCGAGGACGAAGCCGTCGAGGCGTAGGCCAACTGGCGAACGGCGCATCACGACCCCATGTCCCCGGCATGCGATTGCGCACCAAGATCCTCCTCGGCCTCGGCGGCGCACTGGCCGCCGCTGCTGCCGCCGCCGCTGTCGCCGGCTGGCGCGGACGATACGAGGAGCCCGCGTACGAAGCCGTCGAGCAGCGGGGCCCCCTCGAGGTGCGCCGCTACGCGTCCCGTGTGGTCGCGGAGACCTTCGTCGAGCCGGGCGACGCGTCTGCGGAGCGCGCCACCAGCGTCGGGTTCTCACGCCTCGCGAACTACATCTTCGGCGGCAACGACGGCGGTCAGTCCATCGCCATGACCACCCCGGTCGAACGCGCGCCGGTCGAAGGCACACGCATCGCGATGACCTCTCCGGTCGAGCGCGTCGGCGGGGCGGAGGGCTGGACCGTCACCTTCACGATGCCGAGCGAGTTCACCCTCGCGACGCTCCCGCAGCCCAACGACCCGCTCGTGACCCTGCGCGAGCTGCCGCCGCGGACGGTGGCGGTTCTCACCTTCTCCGGCAAGGTTGATGAAGACGTCCGCCAGACGCGCATCGCGGAGGCGCGGGAGCTCGTGCGCGAGCAGGGCCTGCAGCCAGCGGGCGAGCCCACCGTCGCGCAGTACGACCCGCCGTGGACCCCTTGGTTCCTGCGCCGCAACGAGGTGCAGATCCCCCTGGAGGTCAGCCCTCGCGACGACGTCTCGTAGCTCGATGTCCTCGGCGGAAGTCGCCACGCGCCTCGGCCATCGAGTCTCCTAGGGACGGGCGTTGAGCGCCCAGTCGTACTCGTCGAACGAAAGCGCGGTGCCCTCATCACGAGCGCTGTCGGCCAGCTCCCCCTCGAGACGCGCTGCCAGGAATGCCCTCACTCCATCGGGTGCGAAGTCGGCCGCGAACCACTCGAAGATCTGCGAGACGTGCAGCGCGCCCCCCTCGAGACGCGTGGTGCGCCGGACGAACGACTGGCTCAGCGCGGCCAGCTGCGCCTCGAGATTCGCCGCCGTGAACGCGTCGCCGCTCAACCACGGGCAGCCGACGCTGGCGCAGTTCACCCCGAAGTGAATCCGCGGCTCACCGAAACGCTCTCGGTCGCGGATGATCTCGTTCTCCAGCGCGTTGAGCGTCCGGTCCACGCCCGCGACGCGGTGGGTCTCCTCGTCGAAAAACCCGTCGACCGTCATGACCCCCTCGAGCGGCCAGTGGGAGAGCACCGAGTTCACCGTCAGTACGTTGTACGCGTTGAGATAGAAGGCGAGCTGGGCGTCCCGCGACCACCCGTCCGGCGAGGCCGCCCCCACGGCCTCGACCACCTCGGCCAGGCGCGCGACATCGGCCTCGCGGCCTCGCAGCGCCGCGTATCGAAAGCCGCCGTCGTTGGTCACGTAGGCGTCCAAGAGCGCCTCCCACGCAGTGGTGTCGAACCCGGGCGCAGCTTCGGCCGTCGCCGTTGACTCCTCCTCGGAGGGCTCCGCCGGCTCCGGTTCCGACGCGGGCTCCGGCGGCGGTGTACGCGGGGTCGTGCTGCCTTGCTCGGGAGAGGAGCAGCCGAGCGCGAGGAGGACCATGAGGAGCAGACGAGTCGGCATGAGGGGCATCCCTGAAGAGACGTGTGGGGACAAGACGAACGAACAGGCTGACCGGTTACGGCGTCGCGGCCTCGAGTTCGGCGAGCGCCGTCTCCACTTCGAACCGGAACACGCGCAGGGTGCGCGCGCCGTGGATGAGGTGGCCGTTGACGAAGAACGAGGGCGTGCCGAACTCGGGGTTCACGCGCTGCATGGTCGCGAGGTCGCGGTCGACGAGCGCCTGGTGGGTGTCTGTGTCGAGCGCCTGTGAGAAGGCCTCCATGTCGAGCCCTCCGTGGGCCTCCGCGGCGGACTCGATCGCCGGCCGGTCGAGCGTCTCGGCTTCGAACAGCCGGTCGTGGAACCGCCAGAAGCCCTCGTCCCCCTGCTGGCGATGGACCTCGTGTGCGGCCCGCGCGGCCAGCGCGGCATGCTCGTGGTACGGCATCGGACGGTTCCGCCAGACGACCTGGACACACGCGCCGTACTCCTCGACCAGCTGCGCCGCAATGGGCGCGGCCCGCGCGCAGAACGGGCACTCGAAGTCGCTGAACACCTGCACGACCACCCGCGGCCGTTCCGTCCCCATGCGCGGCGCGATCCGGGGCACGGGGATGTCGTAGCCGCGCCCCAGCCACGGCCGCGCGTCCGGGTCGTCGGCCGGACGACACGCCCCGTCGGGCACGTCGGGCCAGTCGGGACCGCGCTGGGCGCCGGCGCAGCCGATCCACGCCGCCGTCAGCCCCAGAAGGACCCACCGTCGTGTCACGCCTCGTCGCCCAGCATGGTCAGGAGCGCTGACTCGTCGAGCACCGTCACGCCGAGCTTCTCAGCCTTGGCGAGCTTGCTGCCTGCCTCCTCACCCGCCACCACGAAGTCGGTCTTCTTCGACACCGAGCCGCTGACCTTGCCGCCCGCCTTCTTGATGCGGTCGGCCGCCGCGCTTCGTTTCAACGTTGGCAACGTCCCGGTGAGCACAAACGTCTTGCCGGCGACACCGTCCACTTCCTCACGGCGCTCCACCTTCGCCTCGAGCGACACGCCCTGCTCGGCCAAGCCGGCGATGACCGCCCGCAGACCCGGGCTGTTGAGCTCCTGGAAGATCACGTCGGCGGACTTCTTCGCGAGCCCTTCGATGGCGCCTGTGCCCTTGTCCGGCGCCACTGCCGACACCGCCTCTTCGTCCCCCGCGACGTAGCGCGCCGCGAAGTCGAGCAGGGCGGGCACGCTGCCGAAGTAGCGCGCGAGGTCTTCGGCCATCGTCACGCCCACGTGCCGAACCGCCAGCCCCACGAGCACCCGGGCCATGCCGCGCGATTTGGCCCCCTCGAGCGCCCGCCGTACGTTCTCGGCGCTCTTTTTTCCCATGCGCTCGAGCCCGGCGAGCTGCGCCACCTCGAGCGCAAAGAGCTGGTGGGGCTTGTCCACCCCGAGCATCTCGACGACCTGGTCGACGAGCTTGCTTCCGAGCCCTTCGATGTCCATCGCGCTGCGACCGGCGAAGTGCTGAAGGCGCTCACGCACCTGCGCCGGGCAGCCGGGGTTGGGGCAGTAGATGAAGATCTCCTCTTCCACGACAAGCGTCCCGCACTCGGGGCACTCCTTCGGCGGGCGGACCTCGCGCGCGTCGCCGGGGCGCGCCGCGACGTTGACGGCCACGACCTGCGGGATGATCTCGCCCGCCTTCTCGACGTAGACCTCGTCCCCGATGCGGATGTCTTTTCGCGCGACCTCGACGAAGTTGTGCAGCGACGCGCGGCTAACCGTGGTGCCGGCGAGGAACACGGGTTCGAGCTCGGCGACCGGGGTGAGCTTGCCGCTCTTGCCGACCTGAACCGTCACGTCCCGGAGCCGCGTGGCCTTGCGCTCGGGCGGGAACTTGTACGCGATGCCCCAGTGAGGGTGGTGTCCCGTGCCGCCGAGTCGGTCGTACCACCGGTGCTCGTCGATCTTGATCACCATGCCGTCGATCTCGAAGTCCAGCTCCTCGCGGCGGCCGTGGTAGCCCTCGCAGTAGTCGAACGCGGCCTTGGCGTCGGGCGCGAGGAAGACCTCGTCGGCGTAGACCTCGGCCCCCGCCTCGCGCAGCCATTCGAGCACCCCGTGTTGGGTGTCGGGCAGTTCCGGGCCCTCGGCCCACGCGACCT
Organism: Sandaracinaceae bacterium; assembly: GCA_045106715.1. Lineage (GTDB taxonomy): Bacteria > Myxococcota_A > Polyangia > Polyangiales > Sandaracinaceae. The sequence goes on along the minus strand of JBGCFC010000110.1, from coordinate 1,282 downwards.
GGTAGAGGAACGCGCGGATTCCGGTGTGCTCGAGCCCCTCGGGCTCCTTTCGTTTCATCAGCCCGGCGCAGCCGTTTCGGGGGTTGATCAGCGTGCGCTCCCCGCTCGCTTGAAGGCGCGCATTGAAGGCCTCGAACGCCGGCCTCGGCCAGTAGAGTTCCCCACGGATCTCAATCGACCCTGCGCCAAGCTTGGACAGGGTCTCGGGCACGGCGCCGGACTGCCGAACCTGGCGCGTGATGTCGTCTCCGGTCCGGCCGTTGCCGCGGGTGACTGCGCGGGCCAGCGCACCGTCGGTGTAGAGCAGCGAGACGCTGATGCCATCGATCTTCGGCTCCACGAACAACGGCAGCGCCGTCTCTTCGGTCAGCTCGAGTTCCTTGTATCGCCGCGCGTACCAGAGTTCGAGCTGCTCCTCGAGCGGGAGCGGCTCGCCTGCGCTGTCCTTGCGGTTGGGCGAGAGCTTCTCGAGCGAGAGCATCGGGACCCGGTGTTCGACCGTCTCGAACCCGTCCGTGTGGTCCGCCCCCGGCGCCGCGTCCAACCGGTCCTTGCTGGCGACGCCAAGCGCGTCCGCCAGCTCCTGATAGCGGTCGAACATCGTGTCGAACTCGGAGTCCGGGATCTCCGGCGCTCCGGCGCGATAGGCTGCTTCGTGGTGCTCGATCTGCGCGGCGAGGGACTCCAGCTCACGCTGACGTGGGTCGGTCTTCACGGTCATCGGGCGGAGGATATCGTGTTCCGCGATCGGCCGCGCGGTCGCGCGAACCCGAGGCGTCCGTCGGGACCCGAATGCGGATGAGCGACGCCTCGAGGGATGCGGCACGAGGTTGCCCTCCCAGCCCCCGGAGCTCGCGGGTCGCGGCGCCGAAGCCCTCGGCGCGAAGAACGCGCGCGATGTGGGATGCGTCGCCGTGGCGCACGAGCGCACCGAAGCCGTTGCTTCCCGCCGGCTCCACCATGCAATCGAACCCGAGGCCGCGAAGTCGTTCGGTCAACCGGCCGAGTCCTTCGACGCGCCGTTGGGTCCGCTCCCGCAGTCGGAGGATGCGCGCGCGAACCAGCGCGGCACTCGGCGGGTCAAGCCTCGCCCGGTGCCAGGGTCGGGTCTGCACTGGCCCGGGACCGTCCGTTGTCCACCGCGTGAGGTCGCGGCGGATCGGGCGGCCCCGACTGAGGAGCTCGAACGTCGCACCGCGCCACGCTCGAAAGCCGCTGCGCCGCGTGTCCGGAGCGCCGCGGAGCCGCTCCGCTAATCGTAGTGAGGCGGTGGCGAGCACCG
>JBGCFC010000011.1:0-44259 GCA_045106715.1 Sandaracinaceae bacterium | reverse complement strand
CGGGGACCTACTGGATGCGCGTGCATCACGGCGCGGCGATGGCGGCGTTCGAGACGTAGGCGGCCTTCAAGGTTGGGGAGAGCGACGTTGCCCTCGGGTGGCGTCGCATCGGTGCGTCTGGAGGCCGCGGCGGAGGACGGGGACGGGGAGATCGGAGCGGAAGCGGGGGGTCCAAGGGGCGTCGAGCCGCTTCTGAGACCGCCAACTCGCCCCAGCCATGACGCTCGCGTCCAGATCTGACCCCATACGCCCACGACCAGCCATCGCGTCATTCACGTGCCCGGGACGGATTCGTCATTCACGTGCCCGGGACGGATTCACAACGCGTCATTCACGTGCCCGGGACGGATTCACAGGTTGGGGCGGATTCAGATCGCCCCCCGACATGTGCCCGGGACGGATTCAGATCCGGCATCTGTCAGGGACGATTTCAGATCCGATCTGTCGGTGCCATGTCCTAGCGTGCACGATCAACGGTTCCTGTTCTGGAGAAGGCAATGACCATCGAAGTTCGCAGGGTCGACAGCTTCGACAACGACCACCTCAGCCAGCTGATGGAGCGCAACCTCGGCCCGTCCATATCGACCAAACACCTACGGCGCCGTGAGGCAGAGGGGTTCTCGCTCGAGTCCGAGCGCATCCGCCTCGGCGCCTTCGACGGCAACCGGCTCGTGGGCCTGAGCCACGGGCAAGCGGAGAGCCCGTCACGCTTTCACATGCACGTTTCCCTGGTCGAGCGGGAGTACCGCGGCCGAGGCATCTACCGTGAGCTGCTCACTCGGATGCTCGCGGCCACCTCGAACTACGACGAGGTCGATTCGAACCACCATCTGCTCAACAACCCAATCATCGCCACCAAGCTGCGCGCTGGCTTCCACATCATCGGGTTCGACCAGACCATCCTCGTCGGTCCACGGGTCACGCTGCGCTACTTCCACAACCTCGAGCTGCTCTCGCTCATGCAGAGGCGGATGGGCTGGGCACAAGACGAACTCGAGGGCACCCAACCCATTGACCCCCGAGAGAGTCCATGAGCATCACGGGGCTCAGCGCCGCATCCAGGGCTCACACGCCTCCGGCGAGAGCTTCGAAGCGATCCGGTCGAGGCTCTTGTGCGGCAGCTCGTGGAGCCAGCGGAGCACGCTGGCACCACTTGTCCTGGGCAGCGCAGAAAGCACACGAAAGCCGCCATCCTCACCGCGGGACAACGCGATGCCTCCGTTCATCCGATCATGAGGCGCATAGGTGAGCGTCTCGATCGAACGAGCCGAAAAGTGCTCCATCACCGCCGTTAACCCGCCTCGAGGAGGCGGTCCGATGACCGAGAGCGAACGGATGTGCGTCCCGAGGTTCAGTACCGCGGGGGTGACCAGCTCCTCCTCTTTGACGAACAGCGTCACTTCCTCGAGGGCCGGGAACCTCTCCCGCTCCGAAGCGATGAGTTCCGCCTCAGCCAGGCGAACCATGAGGCTCCGCAGAGCGCTCCACGGCGAACGCCGCTGGCGAAGCCAAGACGCGGCGTTGAACGTCCCGAGAGACGCCAACATGTCCATGCGGTCGGGGGGCGGTAGCTTGGAATTGCCGGGAATCTCTTCGACGAACCCCCATTCGGGATGGGACAGGTTCGTCGGGGTTGCGGAAGTCGACGTGACCGCGCGCACCACGAACCCACGCGCCCACCGCTGACCGGTCAAGCTCAGCCCAAGGGGCGCAGACCAACTCGCGCGATTGCCCGTAAGCAGCTCCTTCATCCTCGCGCGCGCGGCCTTGGTCGGCTTCTTCACGAGCGAAAGCGTGATGTACTCCCCTCTGTCGCCGCCGAGCAGGGATGCATAGCGCCGCCGAACGTCGTCGTCGTCGGGGGATGCCAGGACCGGCCCGAGCGCACCGAGTTCGCCAGAGGCGGAGGGGAGGGGCTTGTCGGGAGACGAGACGGGCTTCTCGGGGAGCCCCAGATGGGCGAGCGCGTCGGTGCGTGCTTCAAACTCCGTGGCGCCCCCGTTCGCGTCGAGTGCGAGAAACACCGAGCCGGGAAAGTCGGTCTCCGAATAGCGGAGCTGCACAATCCGACGGGCCGTCCCGCGCACAAACGCCAGACGGTCAGGGGTACCTGGCGGACGCGTTTCGAGCCGATGGCTCCACTCGAGCACCACCTCGAGACCGTGATCGCCCGGGTCGAGCCGGAATCGCTCCACCGACCAAACGTAGTCCTCGTAGCCGACGCCGCTCCTGCCCTCCCGCAGGCTCCAGCGAAACGACCACAGGCGGCGGGCCGCCCATGTCAGGGACACGGACTCGAGTGGCACGAAGACCCATTCTCCGTCCCGAGTTCGGCGCACCCCGTACGTCGGCAAGCCTCCCGCCGACAGTCGTCCCTCAGCACGGTCAGGCGTATGACCAACCGCTGCGATCTCGTAGCCGCGAATCATGTCAGAAACCTAGATGGCCGACCGGGCCCCGCTGTGGTGCGCGTGACGAGGCGATGCGGCGCATCGGCAAGGACGCGCTCCCCCGCCGAGGCGCGTTGCGACCTCCGCCAAGGGCACTTAGCCGAGATTCTGGCCGAAGTCGAGCGTGCTCCAAGCTCTACCCCGTCGGTCCCGGGTAGGTCGGGATGACCTCCGACACGCCCGCAGAAGGAGGCGCCCCGACCACCACACGCGTGCCGTCCCACCGGCCGATGCACGCCTGGTCCAACCCTCCCTCGACCGTGATCTCAGCGGCGCGCCAGAGGCCTCGCTCGACCTCCAAAATCCGGACCGAAAGCGCACCGGCACGCACGACATCGCCCACCTCGAAAGCCCGGCTGCGATAGACGGCCTCGAAGGGGCTGGAGGGGCGCGGCTCATCCAACACGCGCAGGATCAGGGCCCCGTCCGCGGTTCGCTCCAGGCGGTGTGGCGAGGGGACCATGCTCAGCGCCTGCGCGCTGGCGAAGTGTTCGGCAGTCTGGGGGGCATGGAAGCGCAGCGCCGGCTCGAAGAACATGGACAGCGCGGGGTCGGCCCCCTCCACGAGCAAGAGGTGGGTCCCTTCGGCGCAGGGGCTCGGGTCGAGAGAGGCCGCAAGGTCGCGCTCCGCGTCGCTGATTCCGTCGCATGCCGCCGTGAGACCCAGCCGAACCAGCGGGGCGAAGCCGAGATGCAGGAACAACAACGCCGCGAGCAAGACGCGCCGGCCGCGGCCCGCAATGGGACTGAGAAGCGTTTGTACGATCACCACGCCCAGCAACGCGGACGCCCCGACGCCCGCGACGAGCAGCAGACGCCCGCCGAGGAACCCGCCGAGCATCGGCACGATCGCGCCAGCCAGGGACAAGAGGAGCCACAGCGCGCGCCGGCGCTCCCTGCGGCGCAGCTGATGGCGAACGCCGAAGAGCAAGCCGAGCACTGCGAAAGTGGTCATGGCCCCCCATGCGACGAGGACGGGGCGGGCCGGCTCGGCGATCGCGAACAGCGCAGAGGGGACGGCGCCGAAGGCCTCGGCGAGCAGCGCGGGACCGCGGCTCAGCGCCGCCTCCGCGTACGCGACGGGCTCGTGGAAGGGCGAGATGTAGCCACCACCGTGACGCACGCCAAAACCAAGGGAGCCGTACGCCGTGAGGTGACCGGCGGCGACCAGCAGCGAGGGAATCGCCCACGCAAGACGACCTCGGGCGCCGTCTTCGGTCACGATGAGTTCGTAGAGGACGATGAAGGGCACCGCGGCGAGCGCGCTCTCGCTGCACAGCAAACCCACCGCCAAGAACAAGGGTGCCCCCCAGGCTGCGCGTCCGCGTTGGCGGCTGGCGACGTGCAAGGTGATCGCACCGACGCCGAGGGCGGCACCCATGAGCGCGTGCCGCGCGGCCACCCAGGCGAGCGCCTGCGAAGGCCCGATGGCCACCGCGTACACCAGCGTCGCGACGGTCGCCTCCGCGGGACGCAACACGCGCCGATGCAGGAACGCCACGAGCGCGAGCAGGATCGCGTACCAGCCAAAGCTGTGCAGGTGACCCGCCAGCGGGCTGCGCCCGAAGGCCCAGTCGTCCGCGGCGAGACTCAGGCTCGAGAGGGGTCGCAGAAAGCGAAAGTGAAGTGCCGGATCGGTGAACCACGGCAGATACCCGTGCTCGATGAGCGTATCGGCCCCCCGACCCGGAGGGGTAAACGCGTAGGCTTGCCACGGGCCCGAAGCCGAGAACGGGTACGCACCCTCGCGCATCAGGAACTGCCCGAAGTCGTCGTTGAAGAACCCGACCCCCAACGCGGGGAGCGCCAGCAGCAAACCCAGGCCCGCCGCGACCCGCGGCGCAGCGCTCGTCGACAGCGCGCGAAGCACACGACGCGTGCGGGTGTTGGTCAGCGACACCACGCGCATCATGCTCGGGCCACGGGCCTCACTCAAGGCGGGTCAACGCCTCCAGGGACGAGCGAACCATTGGAGAAACCTCATCGACATGAGCCCTCCCCCGCCCCAAGAGTCCCGCTGCCATCTCACGCACGGACAGGAGGTCCCATGAGTCTCAAGCTCGGAACGGTCGCACCCGATTTCAACGCCGACACCACGGAGGGAAACATCGATTTCCACGCCTGGTCGGGCGACAGTTGGGTCGTCTTCTTCTCCCACCCCGCGGACTACACCCCCGTCTGCACGACCGAGCTCGGCACGGTCGCCAAGCTCCAGGGGGAGTTCCAGAAGCGGAACTGCAAGACGGTCGCCATCAGCGTCGACTCCGTCGAGAGCCACAACGGCTGGGTCGGGGACATCGAGTCCACGCAGGGCGTGAAGATGAACTACCCGATCGTCGCCGACCCCGATCAGAAGGTCGCCAACCTCTACGGGATGATCCACGAGGCGGCGAACGCGAAGCTCACCGTGCGCAGCGTCTTCTTCATCGATCCGGCCAAGAAGGTGCGCGCCACGCTCACCTACCCGCCGGCGACCGGCCGCAACTTCGACGAGCTCCTGCGTGTGCTCGACGGGCTTCAGCTGACCGACGACTACCAGGTCGCGACCCCCGCCAACTGGAAGGACGGCGACGACGTGGTGATCGTTCCGTCCATCAAGGACCCGAAGGAGATCGCCGAGAAGTTCCCGAAGGGCCATGAAGAGCTAACCCCGTACCTGCGCATGACGCCGCAGCCCAACCGCTGAGGTCAGCGTCTTCGGGGAGGCGCCACCCGCACCGTCCCCTCACGGAGCGGTCGCGGTGGTGCCTCCACGCGCATCCGCGCGGCGCGCTCCGGAGGGAGCCGCAACAGCGAGACCGACCAGCGCAGCTCGCTCAGGTTCGAACCCGACACCCTCAGGAGCACACGACGTGGCTCGCCAGGAACGAGGCGGGTGTCGAGGACCTCGCGGCGCAGACGGTCGGCGCCACGGGCGAAGTGACGGGTCAGCCGCTGCGTCACCGCCCGCTCCGGCGCGCCGGGCGCCCAGACCCGGACCTCGAGGGCGCGGTACATGTCTCCGGTGGGGAACGCGTGCCCCATGCCGCGGGCGGTCAGCGTCACCAGTGCGTTGGCTCCCCCGTCGGTGGACCTCGCCCGCGCGGAGACCTCGAGCTGCCCCTCGGCGGCGCGCATCGCGTGACCTCCGTCCGGCATGTGACACGAGACGCACGTTTCGCCGCGTTGGCGTGCCGGACTCGATCGCCACTCGGAGGCGGTTCGCTGCAGCCACCCCTCCGGGTCGAAGACGACGTTGCGTGTGTCGTTGGCGCCGGGAAACCGAAACTCGTGGCAGCCCGCGCATTCGCGGACGCCATCCCACTCCGCGGCGCGCATCGCGTGCGCCGCCAAACCTGACGCGGTCGGCGAGCGCGGGCTCAACACCACGCCCTGGTCCACGTGGCAGTCGACGCAGCCCACGCCGCTCGAGGGTTCGTTCGTGGACGGCGCGTTCGCCGGCTGGCCGCCCGTCGATGGGCCACTGGGACGATGGCAGCTCCCGCACCAGCCGGTGGTGTCGTCCCCACGCTCGGCCACCACGATCGGGTCGGTCCAGGCGTGCGCGCCAAACGAAGCCGTGGTCGGCGCGTGGCAGCGAACACACTCGGCGTCCGCCTGCGCGCTCACGAGCGCAGCGTGAGCGGCGACCAAGCAGCCGACGAGCGCCGCGACTCGCCTCAGGGCGCAGTCCACCGTCGTGACTGCCCGTCGAAGCGACGCACGTCGCGCGATTCCGTCACCGTGCACGCTCCGCTGTCTTCCGGATCCGCGGGCGGGCGGTCCTCACACGTCCACCGGCGAAAGTTGAACGCGCCGGCCTCGTCCAGAGCCGAAGACAAGTCGTTGAGCTCTCGCTGCCGGGAGCCGGGCAGCGCATCTTCGTCGCAAGCGCAGCCCGCGCCGAGGTCCCAACGCACCCGAATGAAGTCCCTCGAGCCGTCCTCCTCGGTGAAGTAGGCCATGTGCATCGCGTAGTCGGTGTCTTCGCTGACGAGCGCGTCGAGCATCACGGCGCCGTGAGTGTCGACCACGAGCAGCTGTTCCCCCGTGCTGTAGACCTGGACGTCGCCGCCTCGGTTGTCTTCGAACTGGGTCGGGTGGCGATAGAGGACGACCACCTCCGGTCGGCCGTCCCCGTCGAGGTCCCTCGTGCTGACCTCGGCCTCTTCGAGCGGAAGCCCGCTCGTGTCGAGCTCGACGTCTGGCATCGCGGAGCTGACCGTGCGTGACCCCTCCTCGCCCTGGATGCGAAAGCCCGAAAGCAGCGTCGCATGGCCCTGCGACCGGCCGACCCAGGGGTCGCAGTCTGGCACCTCGCTCGCGAACTGCGCCTGGCTGATCTCAGCCTCTTCGAGGACCGCCTGGTTGTCCTCGGAGGGGTCGCGCGCATACGCCTCTTCAGCCGCGGCGAAGTCGTCGTCGGCCGCTTGGACCTCTGCCTCGTGGTTGTCTCGGCACGCCCGCTCCCGCTCCGCGGCCTCCGCCCGCGCCGTCTCCCAGGTCCCCGCCTCCTCCTGGGCAGCGCGCCAGGCTTGAAACCGGTCGTGTCTGTGGACGGCGAAGACAAGCGTCGTCTCCCCGTCGGCGAGTGCTGCCTCCGCGGTCACATCGGGGGCGACGAGAAGCTCTTGCTCGAGGTGCGTCCGCAGCGCGGCGAGGTGGGGCTCGGCATCGACGGCCGTCATCGCAGGCCGCTCCGCCGCGCTGCCCTCGGGAGCCGAGGGCGATGCTGTGTCCGAGGGCGACCGGGGCGCTCCACCGGCGCACTGCGACGACCCGCTGCACGCGGCCAGCAAGACGCTCAGGACAACCCAGCAGTGAGTGTGGGGGTGCATGGCGTCGACTCCGTGTTCGAGTGTGCGTCGCGCGCACGGTGGCACGCTCGAACACGGACTGTACTCGCTGACATCGCTCCTCCGCCGCGGCTTTCCGTCGAATCGCCCTGCACCCTCAGGCGTCGGCGCGGGCGGCCGCGGGCGCCATCGCCGCGTCGACAAACGGCGCCGCCATCTTGGCCTCGCCCTCGGGCACGAGGGCGTGGGTCCACGAACGGTATCCCACGCGGGTGAAGTGGATGCCGTCCCGCCCGTGGTCCTCGACGGTGTGGGGCCGGCTGTCGATCCAGCTGACGCCGAGGGACGGCAAGAGGTCGGCCTGCAGCTCGGCGTTGCGCTCATGGCGCGCGCCGGTGACGGCGGCCCGCTCGCTGACTTCCATGTCGGAGGTCGCCGGGCCCACCCACAGCACCTGCTCGGCGCCGGCGGCTTCGGCCTGGTCCACGATCCAGGACAGCTGCGCGAGGTACGACTCGGGGCCGGCGGCGAAATCGTTGCCCCCGAGCGAAACGACGACGATCTCCGGGCGACCCGCCGCCTCGAGCACTTCGCGGAGGTCACCGCGCCGGACGTAGGCGGCCGTGGACCAGCCGGGGCGCGACTCGTAGCCCACCACGCGGTAGCCCTCGTCGGTCAGCGCTCGCGACAGCATCGGGCCGAGCATCTGAACGTGGCTGTCGCCGACGATGAACAGGCCCGGAGCCTCGGCCTCCTCTTCGACCTGCGCCGAAACAGGCGCGGCGAGAGCGAGGACGGTCAGGATGGCGGCGAGCAGTCGGGTCAGCATGCCAGAGTCCTTTTCAGGGTTCGTGCCAACTCGGTCGTCCAGAGCCCCGACCCTGCTTTTTCAGGATGTTCCCTGCTCCTGAGGCGCCGCCGCGCGCTGCCTGCGTGTCACTCCCCACACGATCGGTCCGCCAGTGTGTCCGGGCAGACCCGCGCGCCGGCATCCGACTTGGCAGCCTGCTACGGTCTTCGTCATGCGAAGTGGGACCTGGATCATCGCCTGCGCGATGCTGATGAGCTGCAACGAGCCCGACCCCATCGACCCCCCGCCGGACGGCGGTGTGCGAGCGACCCTCACCGAGGCCTGGGCGTCCTCCACCTTCCCCGGATGCACGTACGCCTCGCCCGTCGTGGCCATGAGCGGCGAGCAGGAGATCATCCTCGCGACCGATCAATTCGGCCGGGTCTCGGCGCTCGACCCCGACGATGGCACCTCCCTCTGGGACTTCGACCTGCCGCGCGAGGACTCGGAGGCCGTGCTCGACAACCTGGCCACCCCGGGGATCATCGACGGCGGGCACGCCGCCATCGTGGGCTGGCAGGAGGTCGACTCCCGGGTCCGCACCCGCACCCGCCTCGCGGTGGTCGACCTCGACGCCGGCGCGCTGCACGCGGACTACCCGCTGTTCGACGTCTCGGCGCAGTTCCCCGCCTACGACGGCAGCACCATCAACTACGACGCGACCTACCAGCTGCTGCGCTCGGAGATCGTGGTCCGGGACCGCCGCGCCTACGTGGCCATGGGCAACGGGCCGAGCGTGCAGCCGTTCCACGGGTGGATCTTCGAGCTGGACCTCGACGCGTGGCAGACGGACGGCGGGGGCTCCGCCATCGGGGCCGTCTTCAACACCAGCGCCACCAACGACTGCGGCGCTCCAGGCAACCGCTCCGGGCGCTCGTGCGGCGCCGGCGTCTGGAACGCGGCCGGCGTCCAACTGATCGACGAGCCCGACGGGAGCTACTCCATTCTCTTCGCCACGGGCAACGGGCGACTCGACTACACGCAGAACTCATACGCCTACTCGGCGCTTCGGCTGCCGCCGGGACTCACGTTCGATCGAGGCTGCGACGAGACCCTGTGCGAGGCGTTCGACCCCTTGGACGCGCCGGTGGATTGCCTCGCGAGCTGCGAGAACGTGTTCTCGGCGCATCTGCCTCCAGGAGAGACCGTCGATCCCGAGGACGGCATCTGCGACGGCCTCGAGTACACCGAGTGCCTGCATGTGCTGGACGGCGACCTCGGCGCGAGCATGCCCGTGGTCGTGCAGCCCGAAGGCGGACCGCGCGTCGTCGTGCAGCCCGGCAAGGACGGCGCCATCTACCTGCTCGACTACGAGCGGCTCGGCACGATGTACCAGCGGCTGCAGCTGATGGACTTCTGCGGCACCCCGGACGACGAGTGCCGGGCATTCTGGATCGGAACGCTGGTCACGCACCCCGCGGTGACCATGATCGATGGAGACCCGGTCATCGTGGTGGCGTCGGTCATGGCCGACAACACGCACCCCTCCGGGATCAGTGCGCTCCGCGTGATCATGCAGGCCGGCGAGCCGCGCCTCGAGCTCATGTGGCAGGTGCCCGAAGCCGACTCGCAGGAGGCCAAGGAGATCTTCCGGCATCACCCGGGTCGGCCCATCATCGTGGATGTCGACGGCGAGCCGTTTGTCTTCGTGGTGGAGACCCGCCGCGGCTCGGGCACCCACGCCCCGCCCGGCGTGCTGTGGGGCGTGCGCGTGCGCGACGGCTGGAACGCGGTACGCGAGCCCATCCCGAACGCCGGCCAGCGCTTCGCCGTCCCGCTCGTGCACAACGAGCGGATGTACATCACGACGTGCAACGTGAGGGCCGAGGCCGAGGGGCAGATCGTCGCATATGACATCGCGGGGTCGCGATGAGGGCAGCGGCGCTCGCCCTCCTGCTCGCCTTGGCCGCGGTCGGCTGCGAAGGGGACCCGATGACGCCCGACGACGCAGGGCCGGCGTGCGATCGAAGCGGACTGTTTTGCACGGAGGACGAGTACTGCGCGCGTCCTCCGGAGTGCCGGGGCCCAGGCTTCTGCAACCCCCGCCCGACGGTGTGCAGCACGGACGGCCCGGAGGTCTGCGGGTGCGACGGAGTCGCCTACGCGAACGAGTGCGAAGCCAACGCGGCCGGCACCTCGGTCAACGAGGGGGCGACGTGCGAGTGAGCGCAGGACAGTCCGGCACGAACGGCTGATCCGGCGGCGGTCCAAGGTCCCCACCCGCGAGCGCGGTGCGGAGGTCCTCCGCCGACACCGGGCCGCCGTGCCCGAGATGGAAGCGCTCCGCGCCGGACGCCAACAGCCACTCGAGGATCGCGCGCACCGCGCGCGGGTGCTCCTGAAAGTAGTGCTCGGTCGGCACCTGGGGGGCGATCGTGCCGCCGAGGTAGCCGCCGAGCGCCAGGTCGCCGACGATGGCGTCGCCTCCGGCGAGCAACACGACCGACGAGCCCGGCGTGTGTCCCGGCGCGGCAACGAGGCGCCCCTCGACGCCGTAGTCAGCCAGATCGAGACAGCCGTCCACCAGGAGCTCCGGCGCAACGGGCGCGAAGTCCTGCCGCAGCACCAACAGCAGCAGCTCGGCGGTCGGCCCCGTGGGGTGCATCGTCGGGTTGTGTCCGGCGCGCGCGGTGGCGACGTCGGCGCGGGCCAGCGCGACAGGGACGGAGAGGCGCGCTTGCAGCGCCGCGGCCGAGCCGATGTGGTCGGCGTGGGCGTGCGTCACGACGAGGAGGCGCACCGAGGCGGGATGGATCTCCAGCCGCGCGAGGGCGTTGAGGACGTCGCCCTCTTGATCGGGATCGCCCGCGTCGACGAGCACAGCGCCGCCCGAGCCCTCCACGACATACACGTTGGAGACCGACAGCTCGATGCGCGACAGGCTGCCCGCGCCTTGTGGCAGCGGCGCGGTGGAGAGATGCGGGGTGCAGCCCGCGAGCCCAGCGAGGAGTCCGAGCTGCACGGCGCGTAGTGGGGAGAGTGTGGGTCGCACCTTCTTCTTCCCGCGGCAGAGCGCTCCGAAGAGCCAGCAGGGTACCGCGTTCTTCGTGACGACACGTCAGGACTTGAGCGCGCTCGAGCTCTTTGCGAGCTGGGCGACCCCCTTCTGGACGGCTTCCCGCCGCTCGCTCGCCGGCATGGACTCGGCGACCTCACACGCCTCCTGCAGGCGCGACGCGCGCAATCGAAGTCACGGGTCTCGTCCACGAATTGGGCGAGACCCGCGAGACCGCGAGCTCGCAGCCAGGGTGCGGCCGCGCGGCTCCAGCGCTGGAGTTGCACGCTCCCCGAGCGGTACGCGGACTCGATGAGCACGGACATCGCGACCGGCGCGGCCAGGGCGGTGCGTGCTCGGCACGACGTTCCCCCTCGCCGAATCGGACACGGTCCGGGTCTGACTCCGCCCCGCCCGCGCCGCGTGCAAAAGCTGTTAGTTTCGGCCCATGGGGGGTGCAGCAGGGCGACGGGCCGCACACGCAGGGGCGGCGCTGCTCATCGTGGTGCTCTGGCTCATCCCACGCCGCGCGCCGGCGACGATCGCCGAGCAGCGCGCGCGCTTGCCCCCGGCAGCCGAGTGCGACGACGAGCTTGTGGCGGGGATCTGGCGCTCCCACAACTACAACGTGCGCTACGGCGACTGGTCGGTGTTCACCCTCCGGATCCGGCGGGACCCGAACAACCCCTCTCAGCTGACCGGCACGATCACGAACCACAACTGGGACGGGACCGCAGCCGACGAGGAGCCGCCGGAGTGCGCGCAGCAGACCGGCAACGAGTGGGTCGTGTCGATGGACGCGCGTGGCACGGTCACGGACGACCTCCGGATCGAGTTCGGCGCGTACGGCGAGTGGAGACTCGACAGCGCCCAGTGCCACAGCGGCCCATGGGGGTACAACCTCGACCACTTCAGCGGCGTCATCGAGCCGTCGATCCTGGAGTTCCAGTCGGTGAACAACGACGGCGGACGTTCCGTCAATGAGCGAACAGTGTTCCGCCGCATCCGGTGCCCTCCGGTGGCCAGCGTCGAGGCGCCGAGCGTGAACCCCCGCCCGCCCGACTTCTATCCCGACTCGAATCGCGGATGCAGCTGGCGCTGAGCGCCGCTCCGCGCTTCCCTTGGTGACCCTGACGCCGACGATCCTTTGACGAAGTCACGCCACATGCTCCGCCGCCTGCGAAACGGCTTCCCGCTGACCGCGCTCGGTGCCGGCGTGGCGGGGCTGAGCGCGGTGTGCATGTGGGCGGGCTTCGGGGAGGTCGACCTGGTGCTGCTGGGCGCGGGCGGCGTCGGGGCGATCGCCGTCCTGCTGTCACTCGTGACGGTGCTCATCGGGACCTTCCGCGTGCACCGCGCGCTCGGGCGGATCGGGGTCACGGAGACACCGCTGACCATGGAGTGCGGCTACCCGGTGCGCACCGGGTTTCAGCTCCCCTCCCTCCGGCTCTTGCCCGGTGTGCGTGTGACGTGGCGATGGACCGAGCCGGAGGCCAACGTCCGCGTGCTCGAGGATGGCCTCTTTCGCCTGGAAGAAGAGATCACCCCGCATGTGCGCGGCTGGGCCGAGTCGGTACGGCGTCGGATCGAAGTCGCGGACGCGTTTGGTCTCGCGGCGGTCGCGCTGACCCCGGAAGAGGTCCGGCCCGTGCGCTTGTTGCCTTCGGTGGGCGGTCTCAAGCAAATGCACGTCGTGCGCACGCTCAGCGGCGGAAGCGACCTCACTCACCCAGACGGCACCCCCGAAGGGGAGCGTCTCGACATCCGCGCCTACGCCCCTGGTGACCCCATCCGGTTCGTGCTCTGGAGCGTGTTCGCGCGCACCCGCGAGCTGGTCGTGCGCACGCCCGAAAAGGCCATCTCCCACGCGCAGAAGACGATGGCCTACCTCGTCAGCGGCCCCGGCGACGAGCCAGCCGCGGGCGCGGCGCGTGTCGCGGTGGACGTCGGCGCCCTCGGCGGCGACTGGGCCTTCGGCGCAGACGGGGTCGACGAGCCGGCCGACAACAAGAACGCCGCACTCGAGGCGCTGGCGAAGAGCGCGAGCGCCGACCCCGCGGAATGCGGTAAGGGCCTGGCCGCGTTTGTCGAAAAGGCGAGCGCCGGAGACGGAGGCCGCGCGCTGGTGTTCGTGCCCGGCAAACCCGGCCCGTGGTTGGACGGTCTGCTTTCGGCGGCGCAGTCCATTCCGCGCAACAAGATGGGCCTCGCGCCCTTCGAGTTCATCGTCTGCACCGACGGGGTCGGCGTGAGCAAGCCGCGCTCCCTGCTCCGGCGCGCCACCGAACACGACGGGCCCAAGGACACGCACGACGCCCCCGTGGACCGCGATGAGCTCAATCGCGTGGTCAGCGCGCTGGCCAAGCTGCGCGCCCGCGTGCTGATCGTCGACCGACGCGACGGACACGTCACCGAAGCCGGAGGCCTCCGATGAGCGGCCCGACGCGCGGCGGCCCGCCGAAGAAGGACGCCAACAAGGACAGCTGGTTCGGGGTCCTGCTGCGGAGCACCCGTCACCCGCTGCGCATGCTGATTATGTGCATCGCGGTCTACGCGTTCATCGCGGGGATCGCGCTCTCGCCCGGCATCTTCGGTGGGCTCATGGCCGCGGCCACCGGCGTCGTGGTGGGCGAAGTGCTGGGGCGCGGCAAGCTCAAGACGTGGGCCGCGCTCCTGAGCCTCGGGGTCGCGAGCGGGGCGGCCCTGCTGCTGGGTGCAGCGATCGGTCACTTCGAGTTCCTCGTCCGGATCTTCGGCACCGGCGGCGCGCTGAACACCATCGGGTTTCTCACCTACGGCGGCGTCGCGTTTTTCCTCGTCGCGGGCATGCGCCTGCTGGCCCAGCGGCAGCCCGGCTTCCTCACGCTGGAGCTGGGGTTTGTCGTGCTCGCGGTCGCGACCGCGCTCGCCGGCCACCGTCACGGCGTCATCGCCCGCCCGCTCTGGCTGAGCGATTTCGCGTGGAGGCGCGGGCTCGACCCTGCAGACCTGTTGGTCACGATGGGCGTAGGGGCCGCGCTGCTCTCGGCCTCGCTCCTGCTGTTCGAGAAGCGCGGCAAGCTCAGCCTCGCGGCGCTCCCTCTCTTGCCGCTGCTGGCGATCCTCGGGGTGTCCTGCCTGGACGTTACCGGCATCGGACCCGAGCTCGGCGAGGCGTCTCCCGACATCACCGACGAAGAGGGTGACGCCCCGATCGACGACGGCGAGGACGGTGAGAGCCCCGGCGGGGAGGACGGCGACCGCGACGCGGGTGGGCCCGAGCCGGGCGGGCGCGACGGGGGTGGGGACGACGGCGACCGCGACGGAGGCGAGACCGGTGCGGGAGGCGACGGCGGCATGGACGCCGGCGTGCCGAGCGGCGCAGACGGCGGACCGGATGGAGGCGGCGCCGGCGGTGGAGACGGTGGACCCGACGGGGGCGCGTCGAGCGGCGGCGGAGACGCGGGGCGGGACGGCGGAGGTGCGGGCGGCGGCGGAGACGCGGCGTTCGATGGCAGCACCGGCGGAGGTGGCGCCGACGGCGGGGGCGCGTCCGGCGGCAGCCGGGACGCCGGACCGTTGCCGGACACGGGGCCTGACCCCTGGGACGGCTGGGACGCTGGACTCGACGACCTCGAGCTCCCCCCCCCGTCCGAGTCGGAGGGCGGGGAAGGCGGCAGCGAGGGACAGCCGCAGGAGGTCGACCTCACCGACGCGCCACCGCCGACCGGCGCCGCCTCGGCCGCGCCCATCGCGGTGGTCCTGTTCGACAACGACTACTCCCCGCCGTCGGAGATGTACTACTTCCGGCAAGAGGTCTGGAGCCACTTCAACGGCTCACGCCTCGTGCCCAGCCCGCTGCCCGAGGCTGACCGCGACCTCGCCAGCCGCTTCCCGACGGTGGGCCGCCTCGCTGTAGAGCCCCCACCCGAAGACGGTCGCACCGCGGTGGCCGCCATGGTGGCGTTGTTGATCGACCACGACGTCCCCTGGGCGCTCGAGAGCCCGCTCTGGTTCCGCGACGCGCGCAACCCCAACCCCGACCGCTTCCGTCGCGCCTACCGCTTCGTCTCACAGGCGCAGAGCGTGCCCTACGCCGGCTTGTTCGGCCGCGAGGCCGGCAACCCCGAGTGGTCCGACGACCTGACACGGCTGTACCTGCAGCCTCACCCCGACCCGCGCTTCGAGGAGTTCGCGCTCGAGGTCGTCAACGAGATGCCGACGGCCCGCCAGTCGGACCCGTTCGCACGCGCGGTGGCCATCAAGCTGCGCCTCGACTCGATGCTGACCTACTCGACGCGCGAACGGCACGCCAACGTGCCGGACCCGACGGTCGACTTCTTCTTTGGCAACCAGATCGGCTACTGCGTTCACTTCGCGCACACCGCGGTCTACCTGTACCGCTCCGTTGGCGTCCCGGCCCGCATCGGCGCCGGCTACGCCACCCCCGAGGCCAACCGTCGAGGCGGCTCCGCGCTCCTCGTCCGGAGCGGCGACGCGCACGCCTGGCCTGAGATCTACATCACCGGCGTCGGCTGGGTCGTGCTCGACATCGCCGCGGCCGAGAACCTCGACCCCTCCCGTCCTGGGCAAGACGAGGACCTCCAGCGCCTCCTGGGTGAGATGGCGCGCGAGGAGGACCCCGACCCAGACCCAGACCCCGACGACGAGGACGAAGACAGCATCATTCCGCCGCCCTCGGTGTTTGGGAACGTCCTGCTCGGCATGTTCCTGGCCGCGCTGGGACTCATCCTGATGGGGCTCTACCTCGCCAAGCTCTGGCGACGGGTGGCGCCATCGGTGGTAGGCGAGAAGAACCGGCCGCGCGCGTACTACCGGCTGAGCCTCGACCGCCTCGCGGAGGTGGGCTTGGCGCGTGAGTTCGGGGAGACCCGAGAGCAGTTCGCCGCACGCATCGCCGGCACGGCGCCGGCATTCCGAGAGGCCACGAAGCTCCTGCTCGCCGACCGCTTGGGGTGGCCCGGCGGGGAGCGCGCCGACCTCGAAGCGTGGCAGAAGGCAACCCGCTCGGTCCGTACCGAGCTGGCAGATGAAATCCCGCGCTGGCGCCGTTGGCTGGGCGTCCTGCACCCGGCCTCGTTCCTGGACTCGCGATAGGACGACTGAGTTCTTGGCCGGCGCTTGTGCGCCACGTCGAGGGGCGAGCCCCTCGAGCTCCCCTTCTCCGAATTATCGACAGTCTTTGAGGAAGCAGACATGTCCGACAGAGAGAGAGACTTTCAGCAGAGCGAGCACATCACGTATGAGCCGGCGCCGCGGATCACCGATCTGGACGCGGCGTACGGGGTCGTGACGCGCATGCGGAACCGGCTGCGGGCAGCCGTCCGCGGGCGCGACGACGTGATCGAGGCGATCATCATCGCCATCCTGGGCGACGGGCATGTGCTGCTCGAGGACTTCCCCGGCTCGGGCAAGACCACGCTCGCCAAGGCGCTCGGCGACTGCATCATCGACGACCTGCCCGACGACGACATCGTCGCAATCCGGCGGATCCAGTTCACGCCGGATCTGCTTCCTTCGGACGTCACCGGGACGACGATCTTCGACCCCAACAGCAACAAGTTCTCGTTCCGGCCCGGCCCGGTGTTTGCCCACGTGGTGCTGGCCGACGAGATCAACCGAACGTCTCCGAAGGTCCAGTCTGCGCTGCTCGAAGCCATGGGCGAGAAGCAAGTCACGGTCGACAACCGCACCCGCCACCTCGACCCCTTGTTCTTCGTCATCGCCACGCAGAACCCGCTCGACTTCAGCGGCACGTTCCCGCTCCCGAGCGCGCAGCTCGACCGCTTCCTGTTCAAGATCCGCATGGTGCACATCCCGCGCGACGCCGAGCTCGAGGTGCTCGCCTCCATCCGGGCGCGGCGGGAACGCAACGACGCGCCGGACATGCCGCGCATGACGCGCACGGAGATCCTCGACGCGCGCAGCGTGGTCGAGGACCAGGTGCACTGCGCGCCGGCCATCCGCGAGTGCCTCGTCGATGTCGCCGAGCAGACCCGCAACGACCCGCGCGTCCTGCAAGGGTTGAGCACGCGCGCGCTCGTGCTGATGATCCCGGCGCTCCAGGCTCGGGCGCTGACGCAGCACCGAAACTACGTGACAGATGACGACGTGCGCGCGCTCGCGCACTACACCTTCAACCACCGGCTCGAGCTCGCGCCAGGCGCGGGCGAAGTCGACGCCCTCGTCACCGAGCTGCTCGCGGAGCCGCTCGAGAAGCTCGCGCGTCAGGCCTACGGCTGAACATGAATCGCCCTTTCCTCCGATCGCTCGTGCTCGCGCTCTCGATCGCCGTCGTGGCGAGCGGCCGTGCGCAGACCAGCTCGTCGATGCCCGAAGCGCACTCGCCCGCCGAGGAAGAGGCCCTCGAGACACTCGCCAACGGGCTGATGATCTCGGCGCGCACCCAGGCCGAGACGATCCTCCGGCACGACGAGGACTCGATCGTCGGCCACTACGTCTTGGGGCGGGCGTACTTCGACGCCGAGGGCTCGCTGGCGCGGGCGATGTACCACTTGGGCCGCGCCAGGGAGCTCTACGAGCAGCGTTCGGTTGGCACGTCGGGAGGCGCCTTTCACCAGGAGCTGCTCTTCCAGACCGCGCGGCTCGCGGGGCAGATGGAGCTCTACGAGTTTCAGCTCGAGCTGCTCGGCTACCACGACCACCTCTACGACCCGGACATGATCGCCGAGCGCTGCTGGCCCCTGATGAAGCTCGGCCGCATCGACGAAGCGCGGGCCTTCGCAGAGACCGCCGTCGGCTCCCCCAACCCATGGCAGCGCTCCGCCGGCTACAACGCGCTGTGTGCGGTCGAAGGTGAAGCTCGGACGCGCGCGACGTACCACCATGCGTGCCTGGCCGCGATGGAGGACGCCCGCCGGGAGGCCGCCGCGCACGCCGGTGACGCGGAACGCGAAGGCGCTGGCATCGCGGTCGACGCCTACAACGCATCGAGCGCCGCGGCCGCGGCGCTGGAGTTCGCGGACGCCGAGACGCTCGCATTGGAGGGCGCGCGGCAGTTCGAGCCCACGCCGGCCAACCCGTGGCGTGTCTTGGTGGAGCTGCGCCTCAGCGCCGGTCAGATGGACCCTGCCATCGAGGCCTTCGGCCAAATGATGCGCTGGAACGATCGCACTCCCGCGTCGCTCCGGGACCAGTCGCGCGCCGACATCGAAGCGACGGTGGCCACCGTGCTCCTGTTTGGCGGCGAATCCGAGGAGGCGTTGTCTCACATCGACCGCGCCCTCGAGCGCCCAGACCGGCGAGGGCTGACCACCGACGGCGCGGAGCAGGCGCGCGGCAGACATGCCCTGCTGCGTCGCATGATCCAGAGAAGCGTGGCGGAAGAACGGGCCGAGGCGGCGGCGTGGCGCGGGTTCGGCGCACGGCTCTGGCACGGCGGCACGAGCTTGGGCGATGGCCTCCGCGCGTGGCCCGACGAGGAGCGCGTGGTCGCCGTGCTCGCGGACGAAGACCGACTGACCGACACCCTGCGGCCTTACGTGCCGGGCGGCATCGACAACCTCTCGCCCTGGATGGTCGGGGAGCTGGTCGACCTGCTCGGCCCCGCGATCGTCGCGGTCGGGCTCGACCGGGCACGCGCGCTCGATGAAGATCACCCCGGCACGGCGGGCTACTACACCGCGCTCGAGGCCGAGATCGCAGCCGCACGGGGAGACGAAGAAGAGGCCGTGGAGCTCGCCACCCAGGCGCTCGGACAGCTCGAAGGGGCGGGCTGGCCGCTGGTCCGGGCGCGTGTGAGTGCGGTCGCTGGCGAGGCCGCGGAGGACATGGGCCGGCATCGCCGTGCGAACGAGCTGTACACAGAGGCGCTCGAGACGGACCCCGGGGTGTTCCGGCGCCTGGGCCTCAGCCTGCCCGTCCAGGTGCGCGGCAGCGGCGGCGACGTCGGTGAGGCCGTGTCGCTGCTCGAGGCCTCGCCCCGCTTCCACGACTCCTCACGCGGATTCACGCTCGTCGTCGAAGGCTCCGAAGAGGGCGGCCTCCGCGCATGCCTGCGCAGCTCGACCGACAACGAGATCCGATGCGCTCAGGTGCGGCCCATCGTCGAGTCGAACGACACCGACGAGGACGAAGGCGACGAAGAAGAAGGTGAAGAAGAGGAGCCGCTGACCCTCCCACAGCGCCTCGCGCAAGAAGTCCACCGTCAGCTCTTCAGTGCCCGCATTCAGCTCTCCAGCGTCGACCTCCGCAGCCTCGACGGCCGCACCACGGGCGGCTCGTCGGTGGCCAATGAGCGTCTCCGCGACCTGCTCAACGACGCCGACGCGCCGTAGCGCGACCAGGATCCACGGATGAACCACGCTGACCGATTGCCGGGTACCGCCCGAGGTGTGCCGCGTCTCATGGCGCTCTCGCTCATGGCCGCATGTGGGCTCCTCGGCTGCGATGGATGTGAGCCCGAGGCGCCAACGGGGCCGGTCTGCGGGCGCGAAGTCCATGTCTCTCTGGACGTGCCGGGCACGTCCCCGACCGCGCTCGAGGAACGCATCGTGCCGGTGGAGGACGGGCTGCGGCTCGTCGAGGGCGTGAGCCGGATCGAGACGACGCTGGCGCCGGGGCACGCGATCGTCACGGTCACCGCGACGCCGGACAGCGATCCGGCGACGGTGCGCGCCGGGGTCGAGCGCAGCGTGCAGGCGCAGGAGGACAGCGCCGCGCTGGAGGTGCGGGGCGAGCTGCGCGTCTCCCGTCAACTCGCGTTCGTGGAAGAGCCTCGCCCCGAGGATCTCGGGCACCGCGCCCTCGTGCTCACCGCGGCCGGGCCGATGCTCGACTCGGTCGGGCTCGACCTGGCGACGCTGGCCGGCCGTATCCGGGCCGAGCTGGGGGACACGCCGCCGTCGATCGAAGCGCTTCAGGCGATTCGGGTCGGGGGCCTGCAGCTGGACCGCCTCGTCACGATGCAGCGCGCCGGGGGCCCGCGCGTCGAGGACCTCGACGGCGAGCCCCGGTTCCTGCGGCTGGGTGAAGGCACTTCGGTGACGGTAAACGACTGCGACGCCGCGCCCCCGGTCGAGAACATGGTGCGCGCGCGCATCGACACCCAGGAGGACAACGTCTCGTTTGGAACGCGTCGCGAGATGGCCGCACCGCTCATGGCGATGGCGCGTGACGCCGGGCACACCGCCTACCTCCTGCTGGACCTCGACGTGGCGGCCGCCCTCAGCGGGAGGCCCGCCGTCCGGGTGGGCGCGACCGAAGTCGTCGTGCTTGCGGCCGCGCCGGAGCTCGCTGAGGCGTGGAGGTCGCGGGAACTCCCGGGCGCGGCGCTCACCGTCGACGCCGGTGATGTGCGGCGTCTCCGAGTCAGCGTCGAAGAGGCCCAATCGGGCGCCGTGCTCGCGCGGATGGCCACTTCGCCGGAGGTCGCCGAGCTGCTCCCGTCACCGCGTGCACGCGGACGCATGACCGCGAGCATCACACCGGCGCGCGCTGAGGCCGTCGGCCAGACGGTGGACGCGCTCGAGCAGCTTGCGGCGGGTTCGCTGGCGGGCATCGAGGTGGTCCCCGGGCTGACGCTCAAGGGCCCGGCGCTCGACACGCTCCGCGTGGGCGGAGACGCCGAGCAACCAGGCGTCCCGCTGATCGACTTGCTCGAGCTGACGCGCACGTTCGACGTCCCGCTGAGCCGCGCCGATGGCCGACGGGTGCGGCAGTTCGAGGCCCGCATTCTCCCGGAGACGGACCGGGCCGCGCTGCTGAACCAGATCTTGGGGCGGTGAAACGGTCCCTCGACACCAAGGTGTGGAAGACCGCCGGCGTCTCAACCGTACACCCCTACAATAGGGTGGAACGATCCGCGTCGCGGAACGTCGAACTCAGGATGGGACACCTCGACGACATGGCCAGACGATACGGACAGGCGCGCTTGCACACGGGTTGGAGGGCGTTCCACGTCCTGGCTGCGGCCGCACTGTTCGGCGTGCTCGTCCCGGCGTCGGTCTCCGCGCAGGCGTCGCTGATGACCGGCCTCGGTGGCCAGGCCGGCTTTGGCGAGGGCGTGCTCGAATACAACGACGACGGCTCGAGCAGCCAGATCGACATCAGCGGCGCGTTCCCGCGCGGCCTCCAGTATTTCGGCCAGCGCTACACGTCCATGTACGTGAACAACAACGGCACCATCACCTTCGGAGGCGCCACCAGCACGTACACCCCGGCGCGCTTCCCGGTCAGCGGGAACCGGATGATCGCGCCGTTCTGGGCCGACGTGGACACCCGCGGCGGGGGTCGCCCCGCACGCAACGGGGTGTACTGGGACATCCAGCCAGGGCAGGTCGTCGTGACGTGGCACAACGTCGGCTACTACTCGCAGAGCAACGACCGCGAGAACTCGTTCCAGCTGATCATCACGAGCAACGAGATCCTCGACCAGGACGACCTCTGGCGGGTCGAGTTCCGCTACGCCCGCTGCCAGTGGACCACGGGCAATGCGTCCGGCGGTCAGGGTGGCCTGGGCGGCACGCCCGCGCAGGCGGGTTTCGACGCGGGCAACGGCAGCATCTACGAGATCCTCCCCGGCTCCGGGACCGGCGGGGTGCTGGGCCTCTGCTCGAGCTCGAACGTCGGGGTCAACGGCATCTGGCAGTTCGACATCTACCTCGGCACGCCGCAGGTCGGCTCCGGGCCCGAGGCCGAGACCAGCGGCGCCGTCGAGACCACCGACTTCTCGCGGCCGCAGCGTCGACGCTGAGGCGCCGCACCGGGATCGCGCTCCTGCTGGGCTCGGTGGAATCGCCGGGGCGCTGCTTCTTGTGAGCCGAGTTTCGAGAGGGGCGTCCAGGGGATCGACGTCTCGCACCACCAGGGCCGGATCGACTGGCGACGCGTGGTTGGGGACGACGCGCATCCGCGGGTTCGCGGCCGGGCCCTGAAGAGCGCATGATGGGCGAAGATGGTCGAGTTCCCCACCGCCCGCCTTCAGATGTCACTCGCCCGGGCGTGGGTGTCCGCGTACGACGCCGTGACGGACCGGGTGAGCCGGCGCTTGTGCTACGGGCTCTACGACGGGCGACGCCTCGCTTCCCGCTTCGACGCGGAAGGCCCCGTGCCGGTGCTGCTCGTGATTCCGCCGATGAGCGACGTCAATGGTGCCCTCCCGCACCCCGGCGTCCGGGTGCTGCAGTCCGTCCTCCGCGACCGCGGCGTGGCCTGCGAAGTGCTGAACTACAACCTGCCGTGCCGTGAGCCCCGCGATCCATTCGAGCACCTGATACGGGCGATCCGTGTCCTCGGCGTGCGCGTGTTGGGCGTCTCGACCTACAGCCAGGCCATCCGTCCTACCCTCGAGGGCCTCCGCCGTGTCGCGCGGGCGTGCCCGGACGTCACCGTGGTGCTCGGAGGGCCCCATCCGACCGAGGCTTATCAGAGCCTGCTCGGCGTGAGCTTCGTGGACTACGTCTGCCGCGGCGAAGCCGAGGAGAGTTTCCCCGCGCTGGTCGATCAGCTCTTGCAGGGAAGGACCCCGCTGCCCGGCTCGATCCCCGGGGTCTACCGGTACGACCGGGACGCCGACCGCGTGGAAGGGACCGCCGCACGCTTCATCGACCTCGAACGGGCCGACCGCCGAGGCTGGCTCCGCTACCACTTCTCGGAGGATGAGCTGCGCCAGCAGCGCCTCTACCGCGGGGCACACGGGACGTCGGGACCCGCCTACTGGCCGGTCCAGCTCGTTCGAGGCTGCCCCTACGACTGCACCTTCTGTGCGGCCTGGCAGATGTCGGGCAAACGCCTCCGCTACCGAGACCCGAGCGTGGTGGTGGATGACCTCGAGTTCTACGCCACAACCTACGGCGCGACGCGCTTCAGTTTCATCGACGACGCGTTCACGCAGGACTACGGCTTCGTGGTCACGCTCTGCCGCGAGATCCTCGACCGGAACCTCGAAGTGGAGTGGACCACCGACAACGGCATCCGCTACGAGACCCTCGCGCAGGGTCGACCCCTTTCGCGCTATCTCGCAAAGGGGGACGTCGGCTCGGTCGAAGGCCTCGTGTCCCTGATGATTCGCGCCGGCTGGCGAGGTACCGCCATCGGGATCGAGTCTGGCTCGGCGAGGGTGCGGCGCGAGCTCGTCCGCAAGGGCGGGGCCCGGCTCGACAACGAGGCGATCGTCGAGGCGTTGGTGCGCTTGAAGCGCCTCACCCGCGAGGCCGGGGTCTACTTCTACGTCAACGCGTTCCTCATGGCCGGGTTCCCGCGGCTCCCCCTGAAGAATGGACGGGTGGTCGCCGCCGAGACGGCCGACGAGATGGAGGAGACGGCACGCTTCGCGCGGCAGCTGCGTGAGTGCGGCGCGGTCGACATGATGAACCTGTCGATGGTGATTCCCCTCCCGGGCACCGACACTTGGGACTGTCTGACCATCGCAGAGAAGCTGACGATCCTCCTCAGTCGTGTGCCCGCCGGCCATCTCCACGAAACGGCGATCCGCGCCGTCGCGAACCACGTGATCGCCACGTACAGCGACGACCTCGGGGCGACACGCTACGACGAGGACCCAGAGGCGCTGTTCTGGCGGCGGCTCTACCACCTGCCCGAGGACGCGCAGATCCTGGTGATGCAGTCCTTCGACGCGTTCAACGCAGACGCGGCGCACGAGCTCGATCTGGATCGGCCCGACGCCCAGACGCTCTGGGACTATCGGGAAGCGGTCGTGTCGGAGTTCTACGCGGGCCTGGACGTCAAGACACGCATGCTTCGCCACGTGTGGGCGCGAAGCGGCAACCTTCGCGACGCCGCGGCGTATCTCACTCTGATGGGGCGAAAGCTCGCGCCCGCCGTGAAGACGCGCTGAGTTTTTCGAATGTGCGCGCTTCGCGCATTTTTGCACATTCGAAAACTCACCATGTGCTGGTGGCGCCTCCGCGCCACGGACGAGGGGCAAGCCCCTCGAGCTCCCCGTCTCCGATTGTTTCGACAGGCTGAGTTTTTCGAATGTGCGCGCTTCGCGCATTTTTGCACATTCGAAAACTCACCATTTGCTGGTGGCGCCTCCGCGCCACGGACGAGGGGCAAGCCCCTCGAGCTCCCCGTCTCCGATTGTTTCGACTGTCTTTGAGTACTCGCTCGTGCGGCCGCGCTCCGCGCGACATGATTGCACGAGCGAGAACTCACCATTTGCCGGTGGCGCTTCCGCGCCACGGACGAGGGGCAAGCCCCTCGAGCTCCCCGTCTCGGATTGTTTCGACAGCCTTTGAGCGCTCGAACGCAATCCCCGGCGGCTACTTGGGCTGGATCACGACCGCCGTGGCGTTGTCCTCGCCGCCGGCTTGGGTCGCGGCCTCCACGAGCGCGGTGGCGGCACGCTCGGCGGGAAGCGAGAGCAGCCGCGCGATGGCGCCCTCCGAGAGCGGTCCGCTGACCCCGTCGGAGCACAGCAGGAGCGCGTCGCCCACAGAGAGCTCCACCGCGCTGATCTCCGGCATGGGGTCGAAGTCGCGACTGATGGCGCGCGTCAGCGTGCGGGCCACCCGGTTGGGCACGGGCACCTCATCCCCGACCGCGATGCGCCACTTGTTGGCGAGGCTGTGGTCGCGCGTCACCTGGTGAAGACGCTGCCCTTGCTGGAGCAGGTACGCCCGACTGTCGCCGACGTGCGCCACGATCGCCGCCGGTCCGTCGATGCGCGCGGCGATCAGGGTCGTCCCCATGCCGCGGTATTCACCCTTGGCGCAGGCCGCGACCCGGTCTCGCGCCAGCAGGAAATCGAGCTCGAGATCCGCGAGCAGATCGTCGGTGAGCTCGTCGTCGGTCGCTCGTTCCGCCAGCGCGCTGATCGCCAACCGCGCCGCGAGGGCGCCCCCCGGCTGGCCGCCCACCCCGTCGGCGACCGCAAAGAGCCCTCCCTCGGGAACTGACAACAGCGCGTCTTGGTTCTCGGTGCGGCGGCCGCGCAGGCTCGCGGTTCCGACGTGGAGCACGGGATTCACACCCGGGAGCGTAAGCGAACCGCGTGCCAGCCGAGCGCCGGAGGTCGAGGCTGCGGTTCCGTTCGCGGCCACGGTGGGCTGCAGCCCTCGGCGCGTGGGGTCTGCCCCACGAACGTGATAGACCGAGGGCGTGAGCGACGGTCGCAACTACTCCGACGACGAAGTCGAGGCGATCTTCAAACGCGCGTTCGAGCGCCAAGCGAGCGAAGGCGAGGGCTACACGCACGACGAGCTCGCCGCCGCCGCCCGGGAGATGGGGCTCGACGACGAGGCGCTCGCGCGGGCGGTCGCCGAAACGCAGGAGGAGCTGGCCACCGACGGCGTGCGGCAGGAGCTGGCGGCGGCGCAGCGCTTGGCGTTCTTCCGGCATGTCGCCGGGTTCAGCGTGGTGTGCGGGGCCGCGGTGGCGCTCTTTCTGGCTGGCCTCACCGGCGTGTGGGCCGTGTGGTTCGCCGCCTTCTGGGGCGCGGGGTTGGCGATGCACGGCGTGTCCGCGTTTGCGGGCCCGAACGAGAAGCAGGTTCGACAGGAGCGGGGGCGGCGCAATCGACGCGCGCGTCGGATCGCCGAGGCGGAGGCGCGGCGCGCGCGGAAAAAGCGAAAGCGCGCGGACCGACGGAACCAAGCCGACAAGCGCCGGCAAGCCGAAGAAGAGTTGGAGCGCGTCATCGAGGAGGGCGTAGCCCAGCTGCTGGGCGCCGCCGCCAAACACTTGTCGGGCGCGGGTCAACGAATGAACGCCCAGCGCGCGAGCACGGCGACCGACCCAACGTCCGCGTTTGGCAAGTACGTCGCCCGTCAGAAAGCCAAGCAGCGCGGAGAAGCCGCCCCGCGGACGCCTCCCTCGCCGCACGCGAAACCGAGTCGGCCGCAGGTGAGGGTCGAAGCCGAGCGGGAGCCGGAGGACGTCGAAGTCGAAGCGCGCCGGAAGAAGCGCCGGCGGGCCTGAGCGCACCTTTTCTCGCTTCAGCCTCCCGAACGACGCACGGACATCCGCCGGATTCCAGACCCGCGGACGAGCACGAGACCGAGTCCGATGCGCTCCAACTCTTCGAGCGGGCAGCTCACATCACCGAGCAGGAGGGTGCGACCGCGGCGCTCGATCACGATCGGAGAGGTACGGGGCGCCTCGCATTCCCCCCATCGAAGCGTGTCGCCATCCAGCTCCACGCGGTGCGCCGGCTGGCCGTCGACGTCGAGCAGGATCGCGCCCTCGCCTTCGACCTCGAGCTCGGCGCGGAAGTCACGGAAGCGCGCCGTCGGAAGATCCAGCCGGGCGCCGTCCGCCTCGGCGAGCAGCAGGTCCCCGCGCACGATCCAGCGCTCCGCGGCGTCGAGGGACAGCTCCGCGCGCTGGTCCGGCTGCGCCGGAAAGAGACTGGCCTGCGGGTCATCGAAGGGGCTCTCGACCCCCAGGCGCAGGAGCGACATGCCCGACGCGTTCGCCTCGACGAGCGTGCCGTCCTCGAGTCGGAGCAGGCGCGTGGACACACGGGAAGGCTCGACGACGATCGCCGCGCGCGTGCCGCCGGGATCGATCACCTGGGCGTGCGCGCTGCCTTCGAACCCACGGGTCGACACCAACACCTGACCGTCGGGCAACGAGAGGGCCGCGGGGCTCTCGGGCACCTCGAGCAGTGGACCGAGCGCGATCTGCGTTTGCCCGCCCTCGAGCAACATGTCCACTTCGTGCGACGGCGCATCCCCGTCCATCCCGCCAACCCGCAAGACCCGCGCTCCCGGCAAGGCAACCCAGGCGGCGCCGTCCCGGGCCGGGAGATCCCCGAGTCGCTCGAGCCGATCGCCATCAAACGACTCGATGGCCGACGAGGGGCCATCCTCGTCCTGGCCACCGACGATCAACACGCTGCCGTCATCGAGAGACAGCGCCACGGCCCCCCATCGCGCCACGGCGGTTCCGAGCGATGCGCTCTCGACCGCGCCGTCGACCGTCAGCCGCTCTGCGTCGCCGACCGCTTCGCCGTCTCGACCGCCGACCACCAGCACCGAACCGTCGGCGAGGGCCGCGAGGGCCGGTGCCCGACGTGCCCGCAACAGGAATCCGCCGTCGAGAGAGGATTCCTCCCCTTCTCTCACGTCGAACACCTCGACCGTGTCGAGCGCCCCGCCCTCGGCGGACACCGCGCCCCCCGCGATGAGCACCCGACCGTCCTGGAGGACCGCGCCTCCCGCTTCCGTACGTGGCGTGAACAGGCGCAGGCGCCCTCCTTCGGAGAGCCGAACGCCGGGACGCACAAACACGATGTTGGCCTGCGCGCCTCCGTCGTTCCCGCCCGCCGCGATCACCCGCCCGTCGGGGAGCGGCAGCGCGACCGCGCCATCGGCGACCCGCGCGGAGGGGTCCGACAGCGCGCAGCCGCGGCCGAGGCGCAAGAGCGGCACACTCAGCGAGCCGTCGCCGCTCACCGGCGCCAGGCCCCCACCCTGCCAGGGCTCGGCGACCCCCAAGCGGCCTTCGGCCTCGACCCGAACCCAGAGCGTGTCCGTCGGGAAGCGCTCGATTCGCACGGGTTCACCCGCGGGATCGAGCGAGATCGTCGGCCGCACCTCGGTGGGGAAATCGCCCAGCGGCGAGACGCGGAGCGCCGTGACCTCGGTGGCGCGGCACCCGAGCGCTTCGGGGGGCAGCAGAGTCAGCCGCACTTCGCGCGGCTCGGCGCTGCAACCGGTGAGGCCAAGGGTCGACAGGACGATGCAGAACACTCCGAGCTGGGCGCGCATGCAGGTATGATCGTACCAGTCCGACGCTCCGAACCGCAGCGTCTGCGGAGGAACCTCCGCCTCGGCCCCCCGTGAGTACGACCACCTTCGGCAAGTACCTGCTCGATGAGGAGATCGCCCGCGGCGGCATGTCGCGGGTGTTTCTGGCGCGCTTGCGTGGACTGGGCGGCTTCGAGAAACGGCTCGTCGTCAAGCAGGTCCTGCCGGAGCTCGCCTCGGATCCGCGCTTCGTTTCGATGTTCGTCAACGAGGCGAAGATCGTCGTTCAGATGACGCACCCCAACATCGCGCCGGTGTACGAGCTCGGCGTGGTCGACGGCGTGTACTTCCTCGCCATGGAGTACATCGAGGGCGCGACGCTCTCCGAGATCCTGAAGAGCGGGGAGCCCCTGAAACCCGAGCTCGTCGCCCACCTCGGCATCGAGGTCTGCGACGCGCTCCACTACGCGCACCGTCGGTTCGGGGTGGTGCACCGTGACGTTACGCCGCGGAACGTGATCGTGGACGACGCCGGGCACTGCCGCCTGCTGGACTTCGGGATCGCCGCGCCGGCCGATGACGAGACGAGCGAGCTCTTCGGCACGCCGGGCTACATCTCGCCGGAACAGCTCGCAGGGGCGGCGGTGGCCCCCGAGAGCGACGTCTTCTCGCTGGGCGCGGTGTTGTTCGAGGCGCTCACGCGCACCCGCGCGTACGGCGGCAGCACGATCGACGAGGCGCGCACGCGTCTGGAGGGCGACCCGCCCTCGTTCGAGTCGATCCCCGAGGGCTTGGCCGAAATCGTGGAGCGCGCGCTGGCGCGCGACGTGGCCGACCGGTTCGGGAGTGCGCAGGCGCTCGGCAAGGCGCTTCGCGGATGGCTGGCGAGCCGCGCCCCCGAGGGCGTCGGCCCGGAGCTCGGCGTGCGCGCCGGCGAAGTCGAGTCCCAGAAGCCGGCCGCGCACGACCCCGTGGGGGACTCGGTGGCGACCCCGGGCAACGACGTTCGCACGCTCGCGACGAGCCACCTGCTCGACGATCTGCTCACTGGGGCGGCTCCAGGAGCCACTCCGAGCACCGCGGCGATTCCAGGGCGCAAGAGCCTGCCGGCGGAGCCGCCAACGGGCGACGACACACCTGAGGACGAGCCGCACACGGCAGTCGTTGAGGGGCGCGCTCCAGAGCCGTCGACCGTCGCACTGGAGCGCGCCACCGCCGAGGAGACGGACGCCGCTGGGGACAGCCCACTCGCAGAGTCGAACGCAGAGCCGGATGCGGAGCCGCCGGACCCAGCCGAGGAGCCGGCTGACGACGGTCCCTCGAACGCGCAGGCCGCGGAGAGTTCCGGCGACGCCCCCCCGAGCGACGATCCCGACGCGAGCCAAGGTGTTGGAGAGGCGCGGAGACCGTTCCAGGTGGCACCGCCTCCGGCCGCTTCCTGGCGATTTCGCGGCGCGATCCTGGCGTTGGGGGTCGCGGCCGCGGTTGGCTGGTGGAGCCTTCGCCCCGAGGCACCGACGCCCGTCGTCGAGCCCGTGGTTCCGCCTCCGGTCGTTCAAGTCGACGCCGGTCCGCCGGACGCCGGACCGGACGCCGGACCGGACGCGGGCCCGGACGCGGGTCCCGAGACCGAGCGGGATGCGGCGCCGCTGGACAGCGGACGGTCGGTGGTGGCCGAGCCGAGCGGACGCGCGAGCCTCACCGTCAACGCCGTCCCGTGGGGCGAGATCTCGATCGACGGGCGGCCCATGGGAACCACGCCGCAGCGTGCGCTGGCGCTCCGGGCGGGGCAGCACACCGTGCTCGTCCGCTGCCCTCCCCTCGGGCGGGAGGCGCGGACGACGATCACGCTCGCGCCCGGCGACCGCGGGACGGTGGTAGCCGATCTGAGCCGCGATCCCCCGACGATCCGAGCGCGCTGAACGCGGCGAGCCCGCTCTCCTGGGGAGAACGGGCTCGTCAACCGCAACGGGGTGCGAGGTCAGAACTGGTTGGGCGGGTTCCAGGCCTGCGCGGGTGCGCCCGGCCCTTGGACCGCATCGGTGCCCACCGCGAGCGGCCCGATCGGGAGCGGCTCGCCGCCCTTGGCGAGGTAGGTCTTGTAGAGCTCGGCGTGCCAGAAGTTCATCAACACGTTCAAGACGATCACCGCTGGGAACAACCCGACGAAGCACATCAGCTCGCCGGTCAGAACACACACGAAGCCGATCATGCCCATGACGATCTGGCCGAAGAAGAGCTCCTTGAAGAGCATCTTCGTCATGTCCATGACTTCCTTGAAGCGCATCCCCTGGTTGAGGTCCCCGGTGAGCTCCACGCGGATGAGCGCGAGGTGAAGGGGCATCTGAGCCAGCTGGATGACGCCCACGAGGGCGAACCAGAACCCGATCATCATGCACATGCCAGCGATGCCGCCGAGCCCCGCGCCGACTTCACCGCCCGCCTGCGCACCTACCCCCGCCGTCGCCATCATGCCGAACATCGCGGCGTACATGCAGCAGAAGCTGGCCATCATGATGGCGGTCACGGGCAGCGACCAGATGAGCCGCACGAGGAACGCCTTGAAGCCGTCTTCGATGAGCAGCTTCAGGTAGTCGATATCGAACTCGAGGCGGGGTAGCGGCGCGTCCTGGCCGGAGACCGCACGCCGAAGCATGAGTGAGCCCCAACCGAGCAACACCATCTGCAGCAGGAGCGGCCCCGCGACGGGGATGAACATGCCGCAAAGGACCATGAGAGCCCCGATCCCGACCTTGCGGAAGCCCTCGGGGTCGTTTCTGATCGCACGCCAACCGCGCAGGTATTCCATGGGACGCTTCTCCGTTCGACACCGCGCGCCGCGCAGCAGGACTTGAACAGTGGAAAGTGGGCTCGCCGCTAGCGGCGCGGCGTGAAGTTGAAGGGTGCCGCCACGGTGGCGCATCGGCCACCCGTCGGCTGCGGAAAGCGAATCCGCCGCGCGATGGTGCGCACGCAAGACAGGACCTGCGAATCGCGCAGCGTGCCGCCGACCTGGACCGCGTCCACCGCGCCGGTGGAGGACACGCGCATCTGAACCGAGACGCGCCCCTCGAGGGTGTTGTTGACCTTCAGGCGGCGCTCGTAGCAGTTCCGGAACTGCAGGCTGCTCTGAGAGAGGGCCGCCCGGGCGCGCGCCGGATCGATCTGCCCGGAGCAGTTCCAGTTGGCACCGCCGCCGCCGCCGCCGCCGACATAGCGCGTGACGTAGCGAACCCGGCGCGTTCCCGCGTCTGGGGGCGGACCGGCGTCCACCTCGAGCTCCGGGATCACCAGCTCGTCCTCCACCATGGCGGTGGAGCGATCGATCGGCGCCCCCGCATCAACGGTGGGCGTCGCTACCGGAGGGGGCGTGTCGGCCTCGCACCCTTTCATGCCGAAGTACAGCGCGATGGCCCCGCCGAGGAGCACCACACCGATGATTCCGTACTGGAGATTCCCGCCGCCCGCTACGGGCGGGGGAGGACTCGACTCGGACGCCACGCGACCCCCTCAGGTTGAAGAGGCGAGAGTCTAGCGCACGGTTCGCGACAAAGTCACACCCATCACTCGATCATCCGTGACTCGGCCTTCAGTCGAACACACTGCCCACGGCGCGGACCGTGGCGTTGACGGTGAGGGACACCCCCCCAGCCGGGAACGGGTCACCCGGATCAAGATCGGCGGTCGTCTGCGCGAAGAAGCGGATGCGAGAGCCTCCGTCGACCAGGTAGTCACTCAACTCCGCCGCGCCATCGACGTCGATGATGACCTGCCCATCGTTGAGGGTCGTGCCGGCCTCGAGCCGCGGCACGGTGCCGAGGCGCCGCACGCCGAGCATCGGGTCGACCGCATTCGCCGCTTCCGGGCCCCAATAGATCACGATGTCCTCGACCGGCAGCGTGAACGTGTTGCTCTGCACGTCGTAGACGACCGAGACGATCTCGTACGCGTCGACGATGCGCAGGCCCACATCGCGGGTCTCGGCGAGCAGGTCGTCGACGTCGATCACATTGCCCACGGGGACGGAGACCGTTCGCTCGGCGGGGTCGCAGACGTCCGCTTCGCAGGTGATGACCACGTCTTCCGTCGAGGGGCACATGCCCATCGGACCGCAGGGCACGCTGCCGATCCGGCCGTCGGGCGCCTCGAGCTCGGCCGGCAGCGACAGCGACTGCGTGGACACCTCAAACGGCTGGGGGCCGGTGGAGAACGTCACGCTGATGGTTCCGTCGCAGCCCGCGACCCACAGCATGACCGAAAGAAGAAGGAAGAGGGTCCGGTAAGAAAGCACGACGCCAGTCTACAGACCGGTCGGGTCGACGACCACCACGAGAGGCGGCTCGCCCTGAGGCTGGGCGAGCGCGACGCCCGTCAAGACGCCCAGCACGACACCGCCCGCAATCGCCGTCCAGAACTCCCAGCGCTCCCACCAAGGAGGGTCGTCCGACACGACCGGGCCCGGCGCGCGCTCCAACCAACGAAGCCCGTCTCCGAGCGCCGTGCTCCCCTCGAGCGTCGTGTCCGCGGCGAGCCGCTCCGCCTCCCCGCACCCCGTGGCGCCACAGCGGAGGCGGAGCGCGCGGTCCTGGGTTCGGCTCGGGAACAGCAGCGACAGGGACAGCGCGGGCACCCGGGCCAGTCGCCGCTCGACCTCCTCGACCTGCCCCCTTTGGGCCGCGGCCAACGCGCGACGCGCCTCACGCAACGCGGGCTCGGGGCTGAGGGTCACGACGACCGGGAGGCGGTCCCCTTCGAGCACCGTGAACAGCCGCGCCCACGCGTGGTGTCCAGGAGCCTCCACGCGAAGGATGTGCGGCCCGACGCTCGCCTCGACCCGGCGCGGCAGGGCGCCCTGGCGGCGGTCATCGAGATACACGACCGCCCCCGGCACGTCCGCGCGGACCTCGAACCGCCCGCGGGCCGCCGTCGCGACCGCCCGGTACGCCCGACGCGCCCGCTCGACCACCTCGGGGCGGGCCTCGGCTGCCAGCACACCCCGTGTTGGGTCGACGCTCGCCGCGCGCGCGAGCGCCGCCTCCCCCAGCGACGAGAGCCCCGCCTGGGTCGCGGTCAGCGCGATGGCGAGCTGCACCTCGGCGTACCACGAGGCCATCCCCGGGATGTCGAGATGGGACTCCGCGAGTCGCGAGGCCTGACTGAGCGCCGACAGGGCGACGCCCTCTTCGAGGCGCGCTGCCGCGGAGCGGGCGATCGCGAGCGCGCCTTCGATCTCGGCCAGGACGGCCAGGCGACGCGCCGCAACCGTGCCGACGGGGTGCGAGGCACGCACCTCTTCGATGGCGCGCGCAGGCTCGGGGCGGACCCGGGCGGTCCAGACGGCGACGCGGTCGGCGGGCGCATCGCGGTCCACGAGGACGGGAACCTGCGCCGCGACGCGCGCAGACGGGACCGCGAGGCCGAGAGCGAGCGCGATGACGACAACCGAGCGCACCGCGCGACGGTACCAGAGGGCTCCGCGAAACGCGGGTCCGAAGAACGGGGACGGAGTGGAGCAGAAATGCGCCAGGGCGCCGCGAAGATCGCGACGCCCTGGCAGCAACGAGTCGGAGTGGAGCGCGTTCAGCGTGCGCCGTTGCCCCCGCCTGGCCCGCCGCCGCGCCGAGCGCGCCGGCCGTGATGACCACGCTCACCGCGACGCTCGTGGCGGGCCTCGAGGAGCGCGGCCTGCTCCTCACTCAGCACCGAGCGCACCGCCGCCCGGTTGCTCTGGCGGAGTTCACGCATCGCTTCACGCACCGAGGCCCGGTCGCCATTGGCGCTCTCCCGAACGGCCGCCCGCTCCGCTGCGGCATTCGCGAGGATGCCGCGGATCTCAGTCGCCTGCGCCTCTGTGAGCGAGAGATGCTCCGTCATGCGTGCCACGCGGCGCTCCATGCGATCGCCGGCGTCCGGGCCCCGATCCCCTCGCGCTTCGCCGCGCGCATGGCCACGTCGCGGTCCACGTCGCCCATGGCCCGGCCGCGCCTCGCGTTCGGAGACGCCCGTCTCCTGAGCGAAGCTGACGCCCACCGGAGCCGCGAACCCGACGGCGCCAGCGAGGCCGGCGGCGAGAGCGAGGCGAGAGGTCTTCTTCAAGAGGTCGTTGAGGGTCATGGTGTCTCCGTGTGTGGGGGTCTCTACACCTCAATCAACGCAGCACCTGTTGCGAACCTCTGAAGCACTTCGAAGGATCGTCACCCCCGCACCAGATGAATCGAGCGACGCGTCTCCACGCGCACCCGGAACCCGGGGAACCGAGGCAGGTAGCCCGGCGGAGGCGGGGTGTCCCGGGACCCGCGCACCATGCGCATGAGGACCTGCCGCTTCTTCACGTCGTAGTCGATCTCGTAGGACGCATCGCCGAGGTCGTAGGTGCGCGGGTAGTGCTCGTCGAGACGCTCCTGGATCCACGGGTCGAGCGGCTCGGGAAGAAGGTCCTCCGCGGACAGCAACGCGGCATCTTCGCCCGTCTCGACGCCCAGCGAGAGGAGCCGCGCGGCGAGGTGTTCCTCGAGCGTGGGCACCGGATCGATCGACGGAAGCGGCATTCCGTCGAGTTCGAATCCCGCCTGCGCGAGCCGGCGGGCCAGCGCACGCGCTGTGAGACGGTCCGCCACCCGACGACCGGTCCCTTTCAGCAGTCGGTTGTCGAGCAACAGGCGCTGGATGGCGTCACGTGCGAGCGCGCCGGTCGGCACCTCTTCGCGAACGTCGAGCACCTTCTTGGCGTGCACTTGCTCGACCCGGGCCAGGACACGCCCGCGCTTGAACGTCACCGACTCCACCCGGCTGCGACCGAGGCCCGCGTCTCGAAGCCACGAGAGCGGGGCCGGCATGACCATCGTGGCCACCACCCGCGTGTCGCGTAGCCCGATGCCGAGCGCACGCGTCTCCAGGACGAGCACCGCCTCGACCGACTCGAGGTTCTTCGCGGCCGCGCTGCGCGAACCGAGCTCCACCTCGGCGCCGCCGTTGGCAAACGCCACCCGCATCTTGCGCTTCTTTCCGCCCCGACGACGCGCCACGTGCGCGCACCGAGGGTCGGCCGCCATGAACAGAAGGCCGAGCGCGCGCCGGTCGATCGACGCCTCGCTGTGCGACTCGAGCCCGTGCGCGCGACGGAGCCGGCGGGCCATTTTCCGGGCCTCGCTGAGCACAAACGCGCTGAGCCCGTGCTGGCGCGGATCGCCCCGGCGCATCGCCTCGAGCGCGGCTCGGACGTCGCACCCGCTCTCAGTCAGGTCGTCCTCCGGGTCTCGCGCCGCACCGACGAACAGGGGCCGGCCCACCGCGAGCACGCTCACGAGGTCGATCGCGTCGCCCAGCAGCGCGGGGTGCTTCTCTGCCTCGACGAGCAAGCGAGCGTGCGGCGGGTCAAGCGGTTGGGCAAACAGCTGCGCCCCGATGGGAGTCAGCCCGTCGTCTGAGATGGCGCCGAGCGCGGTGAGCTCCTCGCGCGCCGCGTCGAGCGCGTAGTCCTTGGCTGCATCCAGCAGAGGCAGCGACTCGAGTCGGATCCCGGCGTGCGCGGCGGCCAGCATCATGGGCACGAGCGACTCGCGGTGGACCTCGGGCGCGGTCCGCTTGTCCAGGATCGCCGCCTCGCTCCACAACCGCAGACAGACGCCAGGGCCCGTCCGGCCCGCTCGCCCCGCGCGCTGGTCGGCGCTGTCCATCGCCACGGGCGAACGTGTCAGGTAGCCGCGCCCCTTGTGGTACCGCGTCCGCCGCACGAGCCCCGAGTCGATGACCACGCCGATCCCGGGGATCGTCACGCTCGTCTCGGCCACGTTCGTGGCGAGCACCACCTTGCGGCGTGCGGCCCGCTCGAAGGCCCGGCCCTGCTGGTCGAGCGACAGCCCTCCGTGCAGCGGGACCACGTCGAGCGAGCGCTCCGACAGCGCGTCCTCGCAGGCCTGGATCTCGGCGCGCCCGGGCAAGAACACGAGCACATCGCCGGGGAGTGCCGCCGCCTCTTCGACCGCGCGCAGCACCCGGATCGCGAGCTTGTCGGCGTGGGGCAGCACCGCGCCGGTCTCGAGGTAGCGGACCTCGACGGGATGCAGCCGCCCCGTCCCCTCGATGAACTGTCCGCCGAGGTAGGCGGCCACTTTGTCGCCGTCCATCGTGGCACTCATCGCCACCAAGCGGGGGTGCGTGCGGTGGAGCGCCAGGAGCAGATCGACGTCGAGCCTTCGCTCGTGGAGTTCGTCGATCACCAGGGCGTCGGCCCTTTCGATGAGGCTGCGGTCCCGAAGAGCGATGCCCGGTGTGACAAAAAGCACGCGCGTCTGCTCGCTCGCGCGCACGTCGTGCCGGACGCGGTAGCCGATCTCGGCGCCGAGACGGCACCCCTCGAGGGAAGCGATGCGGGACGCCAGGCTCCGGCAGGCCACGCGTCGCGGCTCGATGACCACCACTTTGCCGGGCAGCCAGCGGGGCACCTGCGTGGACTTCCCCGACCCGGTCGGCGCCGCCAGCACCACGGGCCCCTCTGCGAGCGCCGCCTCGACGGCCCCGCGGAGGGCGTCGATCGGCAGGCGCACGCCGCTCTTCATCGACCCGGAGTCCGCCCCTCCGCTCACTCGAGAACCGGCGCGGTCAGCGCTGCGTGCGCAAAAACCATCAGGGGGCCGGCCTCAGCGCTTGTTGCCGAAGTCGATCGACCCGGCGCGCGTGCGGTCCCGCGGGGTCACGTTCCCGCCCACGAAGGACAGGCCCGTGAGCACCCAGATCGCGATGCCCACCATACCCAGCAGTCCCGCGAGCTGACGGTTGTCGATCCCGAAGTAGACCCCGAGCGAGACCACCAATGTGACCATGGGGACCGCGATCAGCGCGATTCGGTAGGTCCGGGTTCGCTTCTCGCGGGCCTCGGCCAATTCGCGCTCGGCGACCTCTTTGCGCTCGCGCTCTTCGCGCCGCCGAGCCTTCTTTGTCTTCCTGGCCATGGGGGTCCGTACCACTTTCCGAGCACCTCCGCACCGAACGACAGCTTGCCCGGGTCGCACGGCTCTTCTATCGTTCGCGGCCGCTCGGCCCAGCCGGGCGCGGAGAAGCGTATGTGGGACAACTTCGGCAAACAGATCCAGACGATCTTCCTCATCCTGATCGTGGTGCTCCTCAGCGTCATCATGGGGGTCGTCGGGTTCGGCACTCCCGGCGCAGATGGCGGCTGCAACACCGATGGCCCGGCGTACGCCGCTCAGGTCTACGGCAAGACGATCACCGAGGGTGACTTCCGCGCGGCCTTCACCCTCACGGGCTTCAACCGCTACCCGACCGACCGCGCGCAGACCCTTCGGCTGCGTGAGTACACGCTCGATGGTCTGATCGAGCGTCGCCTGCTCGTCCGGGAGGCGGAGCGGCTCGGCTTCCAGGCGGACCCCGAGGAGATCATGCGTCGTGTGGCCGAGGACGAGATCGTCACGCTCGGTGGCCCCGTAGGCGCGCCCGACGGCTACCCCGCAGGCGACATCCGGCAGAGCTTCCGCGACCGCAGCGGCAACCTCTCCTCCGACAACCTCCGCCGCTTCATCCGGAACGGCCTCCGTCGCAGCGTGGAAGAGTTCGTCGACTGGCAGGTGGAAGAAGCCCTCGCCGCTCAGGTTCGCGACACGGTCGCCGCGTCGGTCAACGTCAGCCCCCGCGAGGTCTGGGACACGTACGTGCAGGACACCGAGCGCGCACAGCTCAAGTATGTCCGGTTCGACCCGGAGTACTACACGGCCCAGGTCGAGGTGACCGACGAGTCCGTCGCCGCTTGGATGGAAGAGAACACCGAGGCGGTGGACACCGAGTACCAGCGCCAGCGACACCGCTACACCGATCTGCCCGAGCAGACCCTGGCGCGCCACATCCTCATCGGCTCCGCGGAGAGCGACGAGGAGTCCGAGCGGACCGCGGCACGCACGCTCGCCGAGTCGCTGCTCGAGCAGGTCCAAAACGGCGGCGACTTCGCGGCGCTCGCCCGGGAGCACAGCACCGACAGCGGCAGCGGCGCACGCGGCGGCGACCTCGGCTGGTTCCCGCGCGGCCGCATGGTGCCTCCCTTCGAAGAGGCCGCCTTCGGCACCGAGCCGACGGCCATCGTGGACCACTTGGTGGAGAGCCGGTTCGGCTTCCACATCATCGAAGTCCAGGGTCGCCGCGAGGGCGACGTGGAAGAGGCCGTCGCGAAGCGCGAGCTGGCCGAAGACCTGTTCCGCACGGCGCGGGCCGCCGAGCTGGCCCAGGCCGACGCCGACCGCGCGCTCGCCTACCTGAGCGACGGCCACACGATGGACGAGCTGGACGAGCAGCTCGAGAACAACTGGGAAGAAGAGGCGCCGGTCATCGACCCCGAGGCCGACCC
Organism: Sandaracinaceae bacterium; assembly: GCA_045106715.1. Taxonomy (GTDB): domain Bacteria; phylum Myxococcota_A; class Polyangia; order Polyangiales; family Sandaracinaceae. The sequence goes on along the minus strand of JBGCFC010000011.1, from coordinate 6,162 downwards.
CGACGCTGAGCTGACCGAGGACCAGTTGGCCGCGCTCGACGAGGAAGAGCCGCCGGCGCCCCGTGATCCCCGCGCGCCGCAGGTCCGCGAGACCCGCGCCTTCGGCCGCACCGAGAACGCTGTTTCGGGTCCGTTTGACAGCGCTGAGCTCACCCGTGCCGCCTTCGAGATGGACCTCGAGGACCCGCTCCCCGAGGAGCCCATGCAGCTCGGAGACAGCTTCTTCGTCTACCAGGTCGTCGACCGCACCGACGCCGACGAGGAGTCGTTCGACGACGAGACACGCGACCGCATCCAGCGGCGGTTGCTCGAGCAGAAGCGCCGCGAGACGGTGGCGGCCTTCGTGGGTGGGCTCCGGCAGCAGGCGGACGCCGACGGCGAAATCCGCATCAACCCGGGCGTGCTGAGCTACGGCACGGCGACCGAGTCGGACGACGAGGGCAGCGAAGAGACCGCGTCGAACTGACGCGACCCGAACTCGAACGAGGCCGGCCCACTGGGTCGGCCTTTTTCGTTTGTGGCTCGACCGCTGGCGGTCGCTTGCACTCCGGGATTGCGCGACGACACTGGCCAGCATGGGGAACCCAACCTCTCCGGCTCCGCTCACCGAGAACGAGCTCGATGCGCGTCATCAAACCAAGTCGAGGCTGAAGTCCGGTGGCGACTACGGATGCCTGTGCGCGTACTTCGAGGAGGCCATGGAGGTCGATGCGGGCTGGCTTGCCGATTGGCCACACGTGTGCGCCCTGTTCGACGCCGACACACGCGCTCAGCTGACGCAGGACCATGGCCACGCAGACATCGGGACCGTGTGCATCGCTGGAGACGTGACGGTCCGGGGCGAGTTCGCGATTCCAGGACAGCTCATGTGCCTGATCGTCCTCGGCGACCTGCGCGCGGACACGATTCACATCAACGAGACCGAGGTCTTCGTCGCCGGCACCATCACCGGCGAGGTTAACGACGTCAACGGCTACCTCACGGTCGCAGGAGCCTCATGATCGGTGGCGCGCACCGTCAGCGCATGAGCCACGCTGCCGCGATGGCGCCACAGACCAAGACCCCACCCGCGAGCCACGGCGATGCGCGCAGCAGCTTGGCGGAGACGGTCTCGAGCGACCGCCTGGGCCTGACCCGCGGCGGCTCCCCGTAGACGCAGAACCTCGGCGCGGATCCCACACGTACCTCGAACACCGGCACGCGGCGCACCTCCAGGCGCTGCCGGTGGATCTTCGCCCCAGGCGGGAGGTTCGGGTGTTGGCAGAGGTTGGCCGCGAGCCGACTCAGCGCGTCCTCCGTCTGGCCGGCGTCGCGGTAGCCCCCGGTGCGCTGCAGCGATTGGATGACGGGCCCCTCCTGCACGTGCTCGAGGTCGCCCCCGTCGTCTCCGTCCATGAGATCCGAGAGCACGCTGAGGGGGAGCTCCAATGCGGCCTCGACGCGGATCTCCTCGTGCTGATCGATGCGTGACCACACGGTCGGCGTCCCGAACAGCCCGCCGCTGCCTTTGCACTGAGAGCAACGCACCTGGCCACTGCCGCCGCACCCATAACAACGCGAAGACCCACGGTCGCCGCTCTGCCGGGCACCTTGACCGTCGCCTCCGCACGAGCGGCACGTCATCTCCCCGGAGCCAGAGCAGAGGCCGCAGTCCATATGCACACGGCCGTTCGGCAGGTGCTTTCGGGCCTCGCTGCCCACGGGCAACCCGTCCGGATGGTTCAGGGGGACGGCCCAGGGGTCGGGACCCTCGTCCTGCACAGCGGGCCGCCGCTCGGCCGGCTTCAGCTTGTACTTGACCCCGCGGGACTCGTAGACCGACGTCAGCGTCAGTTGTCGCGGACCGCGGCGCGTCACCTCGAGCGCGCCAAGGCTATTCGGATCTTTGCGGGCGAACGGCTTCTCAGCCTGCCAGCGCCGCAGCAACGAAAGGGCCCGGGCGTCGTCGCCCTCGGTGGTCTCGGACGTCGTCTGCATGTCTCGGGGGCTCACCCCCGGAACCCGAGCAGCGCGTCCAGGTGGGCATTCTCCCACTCGACCGCTCGCTGGTAGTCGGGATGCAGGCGCTCCCGCCGACGGAACGCGGGCGGGTGATAGTCCACTCGACTCGTGCTCGACACGGGCGGGACGACGTGGTGAAGCGCCTCGTGGAACACCACGAACGAGACGAACCAGCGGGGCACCGAGGGCTGGTCGAGGGCCCGGTGGATTCGGATGAGGTGCGCGTCGTGGGTGTAGGTCCCGAGGCGGATGCTCCGACGGCGGCGACGACGCTTGGTGGGAACGCGCTTGCCCCACGTGATGGCCGGCCGGGTCTCGCGCGCTTCCGGGAGGTGCGTGTCGAGGACCTCGGTCAGCAGCTCCGTCAGATCGTACGTGTCGCCCCGCGGACGGAGCAGCGTGCGACGCCGCGGCTTCTGAATGCGGCCCTTGTTGGCCTCGATGTAGCGGCCGATGCGGCGCGACGAGCGCGCGTCTTGCTCGGCGAGGTAGCAGAGCAGCGCCTCCACGACGTCCGTGGGCGCGTCGAGGAACATGTGGTGCAGGCGCACGGTCAGTCGATCGACGCCGCGCTTGGTGCTGATCATCGTGCGCCGGTTGTCCGTGATGACGAGCTCCACCGGGCACTCCAGCGCCGCGCGCATCCGTGCCTCCATCGCGGAGCGCCCCGTGGGCAGCCGGACCCGGGCGCCCGGACGCACGGCCAGCGCGCTCCTTTCGCTCGGCGCGGCGACCGGCAACGTTTCCGCGGGCAGCGCTTCGGGCAACGCTTCCGCAGGCAACGCTTCTGAGGGCAACGCGCCGTGCGTCGGCTCGGCGGCGCTGGTCCGGACGCCCCGCGACGGCGCATCCCGCGGCGGGCGAGGCGGTGGAGGCCCCTCCGGAAACGCGAAGCCGAGCTGCGTCTCGGGATGTCCTCCGGCCATGGACGAGGAATGCCACCGTCGGCGATCGCCGACAAGGGGCTTCGGTCCTCAAAGGGGCGGGGCGCAGACCCCGCTCCACGAGCACGAGCCGCTTCGCCAGAGCCCTCTAGATGGCCGAGGGGGAAGTCGTGATGCGGATCGACGAGCGCGACCGGGTCCCGCTGTGGTGCGGCGTGACGAGTCGATGCGGTGCATCGGCGAGGAGGGACGCGGCGCAGCGGGGCCCGCTCCCGCCGTCGAGGCGTGTTGCGACCTCCGCCGAGGACATCTACCCCGGCGCGTCGCGGAACAGCTGATTGAGCGCCCAGACCTCGCGCGCACGCAGTGAACCGAACTGCACGCCGAAGCCGTCGTCCTTGACCCAGCGCACCGTCGCCTCGGCCAGCACCGGCTCTTTCAGGGCGGGCAGACGAAAGCTCAGCTGCACGACTACGCCGTACTCGAGCAGCTCGTCCGTGAGCAGCGACATCCCGCCGAGGCTGATGTTCTGCGTCGCGCACGCGATCTCGCCCTCCGGGTGCTTGACCACGACATCGAGCCGGTGCTCGAATCTCTCATGGGCGCGGCGTCGGTTCGTGGTCACGGGGTCCTTTCGCGCCCTTCGGCGGCTGGCCGGTTTATCCTCTCTGGTGACGATGGAAGTCAAGCCAGAGCCGACCGCCTCCGTGAACCCTCGCTCCCGAACGCTCGGGACGATCGCGCTCATCGGTGTGCTCGTGACGCCCGGCGTGCTCACCTGGCTGATCACCCGCGAGCGACCCTCGCTGCCGACGGAGATGCCCGCACTGGTACTCGACGCCGACGCCGTCGCCGAACAAACACGGGCGGACGCCGGGCAGGCGGCCGAGCTTCCGACCTCGGACGCGATCGAAGCGCATCGAGCCGCGTTTCGAGCCATGAACCTTGCGGAGGTCGGGGCGGGCGACGCCCCAGCCCAAGCGCAGCTCCGCCGGGAGCGCTTGCTGCGCACGGTCGAGGCGTCGGTGCAAGCGCATGGCCCGGAGATCGTGTCGGCACTGCGCATCGAGGACATGGAGCGGGCGCTGGCGGCGCTGCGTGGTGGTGGGCCCGAGCGGGACGCTGATCTCGGGAGCTTCGTCGCGACGCTCGAGCAGTACGGACTGGTTCGCGCGGGCCGGCAGGTCGCCCCGACCTTCGTCGTGCGCACGCTGTACAAGGCGCGTTGGAACAGCCAGCACCGTCGCGAGCTGACCGAGGACCTCTCGCCAGTCGAGCTGCGCGCCTATTGGGGCTGGCTCCTGCTCCGGTCCGAGGCCGCACCGCTCGCCCGCCGACTCGGCGCCGTCACACCGTACCGCGAAGCCGGGGGGCAGCACGGTGAAGAGGCCCGCGGCGTGCTCCTGATGCAAGCGGGGCGAAGGGACGAAGCGGCCGAGGCGTTCGAAGCGGCCTGGGAAGAGATGCCGCGGTTCCGGGTTCGGAACCACGCCCTCGCCGCGCGCGCCGGATCGTAGCGGACGTCTGCGGCTTGAGCGGAGTCACGCCGGGCACGTGAACCTCGGGCGTTCGTGCGCTATTGTCGGCGCCATGCGGGGCATGATCATGGCTAGGCGAGCGCGATGAACCTTCGAAAGACGCTGTTCATCCTCCCGAGCCTGCTGACCCTGTCGAGCATCTTTTGCGGGTTCTACGCCACGCTGCTCTGCGTTGACGAGCCGGACGCGGAGGGGTTCTACCGCGCCTCGCTTCTCATCGTGTTCGCGATGTTCTTCGACCTGATGGACGGCCGCGTTGCGCGGATGACCAAGACGCAGAGCGCGTTCGGGGTGCAGATCGACTCGCTCGCGGACGTCGTCTCCTTTGGCGTCGCCCCTGCCGTGTTGGCGCACCAGTGGTCGCTCGGCAACCTCGGGATGATTGGCACCGTCGCGTGCTTCACGTTTGTCGCCTGCGGCGCCATCCGGCTCGCTCGCTTCAACGTCCTCGCCATGGAGAAGAGCGGCGGACCCAAGAAGCCGGGCAAGTACATCGTCGGTCTGCCCATTCCGGGCGCGGCCGGCGTTCTGGTCTCGGTGGTCGTCGCCAACTACGTGGTGGACGGCTCGCTCGCGCGAAACCCCACCGTCGTCGCCGCGTTGGTCGCCGTGCTCGCGTTCTTCATGGTGAGCACCATTCAGTTCCGGTCCTTCAAGGACCTGCGGCTCAACGTGCGCTCGTTGCTGCTCGTGGGCACGGCCCTCGGCAGCAGCGCGGTCGTCGCCCTCTTGTTCCACCCGTCGTTCGCGCTCGTTTGGCTGCTCACCTCCTACCTCGCGATCGGCGTGGCCGAGAGCCTGTTCAACCTGTCGCGGCGGGGGCTCTCCAGCTTCTCGGCGCGTGGGCGGTCCGGCGTCGATGCCGACGAGGACGGGCTCGAAGACGACGACGCACTCGGTGACGAGAGCGAACGCGCCCAGTCGCGCGGCTGACGGATGCGAGGCGCGGTTCTGCAACGCAGGCCAGATGTCGGCCCTGCGCCGTCTCGAATGGCGCGGTCCATGGCGGCAGCCCTGCTGTGGACCGGACTGGCAGGCGTGTTGAACGGCTGCGGACCGAGTGACGACCTCGGCCGAAGCTGCGGGGGCGAGACCGTGGGTCTCTGCGGCGCGGCTGAGTGGGCGGAGCTCGCCGAGCCCAGCATGGAGCCCGGTGAGCTGCCCATCGCCGACTTCTCCGTTCGGGCGCAGATCGGAATCTCGCTGATGAGATGCGACGGCGCGCCCGCGCCGCACTCCGTGGAAGTCGCGGCGGTGTTTCCCGACGGACCGGGCGACCCGGATGCGGGCATTCCGGTGCGGGTCATCGCGCTCGTGAGCCTCGAAGACGGCGCGGACGGGGACACTCCGGGGGACGGACGCATCGAGGCGGACATCCAGAACCCTCTGCTCGCGGGCGTGCCCGAGGAGACCGAGATCCTCCTGCGCTTCACGGCCCGCTCCGAGACCCCCGGAGGCTGCACGTCGGGCGTCGTGGAGCTTCCCTACGTGACGGGCTCTCGCCGGGACTGAGTTTTCGAATGTGCGCGCTTCGCGCATTTTTGCACATTCGAAAACTCACCATTTTCTGGTGGCGCTTCCGCGCCACGTCGAGGGGCGTGGCCCCTCGAGCTCCCCGTCTCCGACGGATCGAGAGTCTTTCTCCCGCGGGCGGCCACGCTCCGCGCGACATGATGGCACCAGCGACAACTCACCATTTGCGGTGGGGTGCTTCCGCGCCACGTCGAGGGGCGTGGCCC
>JBGCFC010000109.1:0-20211 GCA_045106715.1 Sandaracinaceae bacterium | reverse complement strand
TGAAGGTGCCCGGCTCGCCCTCGTCGGCGTTGATGACCAGGTAGACCGTCTCGGCGTCCTTGGGGAGGAACCCCCACTTGATGCCGGCCGGGAATCCGGCGCCCCCGCGACCACGGATGTTGGCCGCCTTGACCTCTTCCTTGATCTTGTCGGGGTCCATCATCGTCAGGGCCTTGCGCGCGATGCGGTAGGCGCCCTGGCGCTCGGCGACGGGGAGGGTCCACGCCTCGTCCACGTCGAACCGGTTCGACAGGATGTGCTCGTAGTCGGCCACTATTCCTCCTCGCTCTCGTCGATCTGGTCGATCTCCTGCGAGTCACGCAGGCGAACCGCGCGGAACGAGGACGTGTCGCTCCGAAGGGGTTCGGACTCGGTCGTGTCGTCCGCGTCGATGGGCTCGCTGGTGAACGACGGCGGCTCGCGCAACTCCGCAGGCATCGGCGCGACTCCGATGTCGTCGAGCAGCGCGTCGAGCTTGGCCGTCGTGAGATCCTCGTGGAACTCGTCGTTCAACTGGACCATCGGGCCGGTCCCGCAGGACGCGAGGCACTCGGCCTTCAGAAGCGTGACCTTGCCGTCCCGACTGGTGCCGCCGTTCGCGCAGCCAAGCCGCTTCTCCAGGTGTTCCTGGATGGTCTTGCCGCCGCGCAGATCGCAGGAGAGCGTGCGGCAGACCCAGACCACGTTCTCGGCCACCTCTTCCTGGTGGTACATCGTGTAGAACGTCACGACGCCTTTCACCTGGCTGGTGCTCATGTCCAGCCGGTTGGCGACGAATTCGATGATGTCCGGGCTGACCCATCCCTCCTTCTCTTGGCAGAGATGGAGGACCGGGATGCACGCGGCCATGCGAGTCGGGTAGCGCCCAATCAGTGCGTCGACGACCTGTTCTTGTTCCGCAGAGAGACTGAACGCCATGCCGCCACTGCCATTCCGAGGGTGTGCACGTCGAGGGTGTGCAAGTCGAGGGTCGAACGGGCGCACGAAGCGCCCCATGAAACGGTGCCCCCCTCCCACCACGACACTAGGTGCAGTCGCGGTCCCTGTTCATCGACGACCGAAGTTCGTCGACACCCAGTGGTTCCACCACCCGGGCGTCGGGGACCGAAAAACCAGGGTTTCAGAGGGGATTTGGGGGGTCTCGGGCGTGCGGACGCTAGGCTGTGCTCGGCGTTGTGTCAAGCGCGACCGCGGCTCGTGGGCGCGGGGGGGAATACGGCACGGCCCAATGGGCCGGAGCGACGGCCGGATCCTGCGTTTCGCCGCCGGATGCGCGGATCGATCCGGCGCGCAGAAGCAGGCGGGGGTCACCGCCCGGCGATCTCTTCACCGCGCGCGTGCGCGAAGCGAGAGGGGCGGGGACCCGCTCATGCCGCGCTCGGATGGCGGACCTCCAGCGCGAGCACGATCCGGCCGGCGAGGCGTGAGGACGTTTCCCTTTGCTCCTCGCCGCAGAGGAGGTAGCCTTGCGCGGCTCGCGCGAGCGCCGGGGGTGCGCCGTGAGCACGTCATCGACGCTGGATGCGTCAACCCATGAACTGCTACTCATGCACGACCCAGGCGTCGCGCCACGACCTTCGTGAGCTTGGCTGGAGGGCCACGTGACCGTTTTCTGTCCCAACTGCGGCAAACCGAACACCGACACCGCGAACCAGTGCGTTGCCTGCGGCACCGAGCTTCAGCCCAAGGGGCCCCAGAAGTTCAAGGGCACCATGATGATGAGTGGTGTCCAGGTTCCTGAGCCTGGAGCGGGTGCGCCTGGTGGAGCGCCTCCCGGAAGTCCCCCAGGCGGAGCGCCTCCCGGAGGTCCGGCTCCGTTTGGCGGAGCGCCTCCCGGTGGCGGCTTCGGTGGCGCGCCGGCTCAAGGGGTTCCGCCCAGCGGAGCGTTCGGCGGTGCCCCTCCCGGTGGTGCCCCTCCCGGCGGTGCCCCTCCCGGCGGTGGATTTGGTGGCGGAGCGCCTGTGGGTGCGCCCCCTGGCGGAGCGCCGTTCGGCGGTGCTCCTCCCGGTGGTGCCCCTCCCGGTGGTGCCCCTCCCGCTGGATTCGGCGGAGCACCTCCCGGTGCGCCCGCGGCCCCGGGTGGCGGAAAGAACCTCGCCTTCCAGAAGACGATGGCCATGAACTCCCCGGTCGACGCGGCGGCGTTCGCGCCTCCCGGCGGTGCGCCTCCCGGCGGTGCGCCCCCTGGCGGTGCGCCTCCTGGTGGTGGGTTCGGTGCGCCTCCCGGCGGCGGCGGCGCAGCGCCCGGCTTCGGTGCGCCTCCTGGTGGGGCGGGGGCTCCCCCCGGAGCGGCTCCGGCCGCGGCGCCTGAGAAGAAGAAGGGCGGCGCGGTCAAGTACGTGCTGTTCGGCTGTCTCGGCTTGTTCCTGCTCTCGGGCTGTCTCGGCGGCGGCTACTTCCTCTACGGCATGTACATGGCCGCGGAGGCCGTGAGTGATGTCGCGGACGACTTCGAAGAGCTCGGTGAGGCCGTCCAGGAGGCCAACGAGGCCGCGGAGGCCGCGAACGCGGAGGCCGGTGGCGAGGCCGGCGGGGGCGGAGCTTGTTCGCGCGTCGCCGCGTGTTGTCGCGCCTACGTGGCGGCGATGGGTGCAACGGTGCCCGCGAGCACGTGTGACGCGTACAACGACGTGACGCACATTCCCGAGGCCACGTGTTCGTCGACCATCGCGGGCTACCGCACTGGGTTGGCCGCGATGCAGAAGGCCGTCCCGACGGAGTGCAACTAGTCTCCTTCAGGGTTCCTGAACGATCTTCTTCGCCGCGCCGATCTTCGGACCGGGCGCGGCGTTGTTCGTTGAGCAGCGTCTATGCAGCGGTCCTCCGTGGCCTCCCATGCGAACCTCCTGGCCTCTTCTGATGTGGCGAATCGAATACCAGCCGGACGAGCGGCGGCTCACGCTTCAGCTGAGCAAGCACGTCGCGCCTCCTGAGATGCGCACGCTTGGTCGGGCCCACGCACGCGCGCTCGAGGCGACGGGAGGTGACCCCTTCCGCGTGCTCATGGATCTGCGCGGGCTGTATCCGCTGGATGGGGAGTCCGCCGAGATCCTCACGGACATGAAGCGGGTGGCGTCCTCGCTGACCGGATATCAGGCACGTGCCGTGCTGGTGGACAGCGCGACGATCGCGATGCAGCAACGAAACGCGACGCTCGAAGACGGCGACGACGGGTCGGAGCTGGTGACATGGAGTCCCGACGAGGCGATCGCACACCTCTCGAAGGTCGATCTACGCGCCTGAGAACGGTCGTCTCTCCCGTCGACAGCGCCTGAAACGCCGGGCGAAGTCCACGTGCACGCATCGGTCCTGATCCGTCCTGCGCACGTGCCCGCGAATGAAATCGATCCGTCCCGCGTCGGATAGGGGCATGGATCGACGGCATCGTGTGAGAAAAGGCAGCGCTTCACCCTCTCGGATCCGTTCGACGTATCGAGGCGGAACCGCTCGTTTTTTGCAGTCTCGCCGTCGATCCCTAACACTGAGTTGGGGGTCGCTATGACAAATTCTCTCTTCCCAACCACGCTCGCTTCTCTTATGGTCGCCGGTTTTGCGATCACGGCCCCAGCGTACGCGTTTGATCCGAACCTGCTCTGCGCGGTCCCTACGGCGGGCGGCCCGGAGCCGGCGGCGTTTGCCATCCCGCTCGCCACGCCCGTGATGTGTGCGCCTCAGGCCCTCGGCGCCGAGGCGCCGATCGAGGCGGAGGATGCGGCAGAGGCGCTGTCCCATGCGCGGTCCCTCGCCGAGGCGGGTCGCCACCGTGAGGCCATCCTGTCGTTGCGCGTGGTCGCAGAGGCGGAGCCCTTGCTCGCCGACCGCCTCGCGCTTCAGGAGGCCGACTACCGCATGGCGGCCGGGCCGAGCACGGCGGCGTGCGAGGCCTACTCTCGGGCGCTCGAGAGCCCCCACCGCTCGGTGGCCGTCGAGGCGCGGATCGGACTGACGCGCTGTCAGCTGATGACCGGCGACCGCGACGGCATCGACGGGTTCGCCGATCTCCAGCGTCGCTATCCGGAGCTGACCATGGAGGACGAACTCTCCATCCGGCTCGGCCAGGCATACGAGGGCTGGGGCGAGGGCTCCGAGGCGGCCGCGGTGTACCGACGGGTCGACCTGATGTCCCCCGGGAGCCCCTGGGCGCAGACGGCACGTGAGCGCTTGGCTGCGCTGTCCGCCGAAGGTGTCCGGATCCGCCCGCTCACCGTGACCCAGGAGGTCGACCGGGCGGAGCGTCTCGTCCGGTCCGGGCCGATGGATCTGGCGCGCTCCGAGGTGGCCCGTCTGCAACAGGTGGCGCTCCCGCGTCCGCTGGCCGCTCAGCTCGCGTCCGCGGCGGCCCGCATCGCGCGGGTCGAGGGGCGCTTCGACGAAGCCGCACGGTTGTTGCGCGTCGCCACGGGGCAAGACTCGCTCACCGACGAGGAGCGCGAGTCGATGACGGCGCGCGCCTCCGACATGGCCGCCGCCGCGGAGGGGCGCGCCGAAGACGAGGCGCGCAGCCGCATTCGGCAGCTCACGCGCGGGCGCTCGATTGATCGGCAGCCCACGGCCCGCGTCTTTTCGATTCTTCGCATCGCCGCACGGGCCGGGCTCACGGCCGAGGTCAACCAGGCCGCCGCCTCGATCCTCCGCCGCGACCGCATGCCGCCGGGGCTCTGCTTCGATGCGGCGTTGGTCGCCGCGGGGACGGGCGACGACGCGTCTGTCGCAGCCCTGTTCGAACGTGCAATGCACCATCCGCGCTACGCCGTGCAGGCGCGGTACCACTACGCCCGCACCCTCGAGCGCATGGGCCAGCTCACGGACGCGCGCGCCGCGTACGCGCAGGTCGTGGCCGAAGACTCCCCGCGGTTGCCCTTCTACGCGATGTGGTCCCGTTCGCGTCTGCTCGCGACCCAGGAAGCGGCCGCGCAGACGCCCGCGTCTCCCGAGCTCGCCTTCGTGAGCCCGCCAGCCGCGATCGAGTGCGCCATGGGTCCATTCACCTTCTTCGAGGACCAACACGGCAAGACTGGAGAAATCGAGACGTCGTGCGTGGAGCCCGGTGCGTCGCCCACCGGAGTTGCATCGGCCTCCGAGCCGCCGCCGACCGACTCGGACGACGTGGTGGACCCCCTCGACGAGGCCGACGAGGTCGCGACCACGCTCGAGGTAGAGGGGGACGGAGGCCGTCGGCCCGAAGTGGACCTGTCCAACGAACAGGTGGTGGCGCTGCTCGAGCCGCTGGCCGAGGAGCACGGAGAGGCGTTCCCCTGGCTGACGCGGGCAGTGGCGTTGGTCCGCATTGGCGAGACCGACGCGGCGGCTGCCGAGCTTCATGAGACGTACACCGCCTGGCGCGACGCCAACGGACGAAGCGCGTTGCGAGCGGGGCTCGCCGGCGTGTTGCGCGGTTCGGCCCCCGGACGCCACCGGGTGAGCGGCGAGACCTGGCGTGCGCGCCGCACGTTCCCGGCCAGCGCACGCACGACGCTCGCGCGCGCTTCCGCCGCGCTCGGGGACTACGGGTTGTCGATCCGCTTCGGCGGGAGCTTTGAGTACTCCGGCGCCCGACCGCGTGCACACTCGGACATCGTGCACGCGGCCGCCGACCGACACGGGATCGAGCCAGAGCTGCTGTTTGCGGTCATGCGGGTCGAGAGCGTCTACAACCCGCGCATCATCAGCTACGCCGGCGCCATTGGCCTCATGCAGATCATGCCGCGCACGGGCCGCCTCATCGCAAATGCGCGGGGACGAGACGACTTCACCGTCGACCACCTGCTCGACCCCGAGACGAACATCGACTTCGCCGCGTGGTACCTCGCGTCCCTCATCGAGCGGTTTGACGGGCGGGTCCCGCTGGCCGTCGCGAGCTACAACGGCGGCCCTCACAACGTGCGTCGCTGGATGCACAGCTACAGCGCCGACCTGCCGCTCGATGCGTTCCTCGAGCGCATCGAGTTCGCGCAGACACATCGCTACGTGCGGCGTGTGCTGACCCACTACGAGGCGTACCGAGCGCAGCGCGGCGAGCCGATGATTCCGCTCGACGTCACGCTGCCCGACCTCGAGGCCGACACGGTCGCTTTCTGATCTGCGCCTGGCGCCTACTCCGAGAGGTCGTAGCGGCGCGGGATGCGGGCATCGAGGCGCGAGACGCCCGTCTCGTCCATGAAGCGGTCTCGGGCGCTCATCAGGTCGTGCACCATCTGGCGGCTGTGGCGGTAGCCGTTGTCGTGGATGCGTGCATGCATGTCGCTGACCGGCTGCACCAGGTAGTGCCAGGTGGCGCCCTCTACATAGAACGCGCCCTCTTCTCGAAAGGTGCGAAGCACGATCGAGCGCTCGTCGGTCGGGAGCCCGTCGAGGTTGGCGCGGAAGTTCTCGTTGTAGGGGAAGAACTGCTCCGCGTTGCTGAAGTACACGACCCGCACCGTGAGGCCCAGGCGGGTGGCCGCCCGCCCCACGCCACGCAGCGCTCCCTCCGCCGTGACGTCGCCGTTGCGGGCGACGATGCGTCCCGCGACGAAGAGCGCACGGACGCGAGCGTAGAGCGTGGGTTCAGCGAGCCAGCTGCCCTCGCGCGGCTGACGTTGGGCGCGCTGGAGATAGGGGTAGATGCGGGGACGGGTTCGCTCGAAGGCGCTCACGATCTGCGCGCGGTCGGGGGCATCGGAGAGCGCTTCTTCGAGCATCGCCACGGTGGCGGGCACATTCTCGGGCGCGAACCGCGCGATCAGCTCGGCGGCGGTCTCGGAGCGAGGCACCAGCACGCTGTACATGCGGTGGATCTCGGGCACGAGCGGGTCGAAGTCGACCAGCCAGACCATGCGCGCGTTCTGCATGGCGGCGAGGGTGTAGCACTGGTCGGAGCCCACCCCGACAAACGCGCCGCCGAGGTCTTCGAGGTCCTCCCAGAAGAGGTCGTGACGGTGCTCGTTGCTGACGGGATAGTGCTCGCCGGGCATGGGGGTGCCTTCGTCGGGCACGTCCTCGGCGATGGAGCGCGCGGCGCTGTCCAGCGGCGTGGTGAGGTCGTCGGGCACGGACTGCGCCCATGCGGTGGCCGGGAGCAGCGACAAGACGGTGAGCAGACAGATACGCACGGCCGGCCAGCGTAGCAGCGTCGAACGGTCCTGCGAGCGGAGCCATCATGTGAGAGGGTGAGCGCGCGGTCATGGCCAGCGAACAGTCACTGCGGCGCACCGAAGCCATGCACCGGTGGGTCTTCGGCTACGGCTCGTTGGTCTGGCGCCCCGCGTTTGAGTCGCTCGAGCAAACGCCCTGCCGCTTGCTCGGGTACGCCCGCCGTTTCTACCAAGGCTCGACCGATCATCGTGGAGTTCCGGGCGCGCCCGGCCGTGTGGTGACGCTCGTCTCGATGCCCGGAGCGGAGACCGTCGGCATGGCCTATCGCGTCTCCCAGGCGGTGTGGAGCGAGGTGATGGCGACGCTCGACCACCGCGAGAAGGGAGGGTACGAGCGCCACGAGGTGACGCTCGAGCCGCTCGGCGGAGGCGCGCCTCGCTCGGCCACGGTGTATCTTGCGGGACCGGACAACCCGGAGTTCCTCGGGCCGGCGAGCGACGAGGACATCGCGCGCACCATCGCGACGCGGCGCGGGCCGAGCGGGCCCAACGACGAATACCTGCTGGAGCTGGAGCGCTGGCTGGCGAAGATGGGAGAGCCCGACCCGCACGTCTCCGCCATCGCGGACGCGCTCCGGAGCTTGGTCAGTCCGTAGCGTCGCGTGCGCAGCGGAAACCGAACCGGTGATTCGACTCGTTCAGCGCGGGCATGCCTCGCCGCGCCGTCGAAGTCGCGCGCTCAATCCCGTGCCACCACGCCCCGCCGCGCACCACCCGACGGCCGAGCGCCTCGGGGCAGGGTGCGCTCGGATCGCCGCAGGCCCCTCGGGGATCGGTCCCCTCGCACGCATCCCCGCACTCTCGGTCGCAGCCTCGGTAGCACCAGGACCAATGGTCCGAGACCCACTCCCAGACGTTGCCGCTGATGTCGTACAGCCCCCACGGTCCAACGGGTCGGCTGCCGACGTCCCAGGTGACACCGGTCCCGCACCCGCGACCCTCGGCGATGCGCACGATGGCGCGGCTGCACGGCTCGCGGGCGTCCTCGCCCCACGGGTAGGTCAGGTCGTCCGGGCCCGCGATGGCGCGCTCGAACTCGGCCTCTGTGGGCAGGCGCTTCTCACGCCAGCGGCAGTACGCGTCCGCGTCCTCCCATCGCATGCCGACGGCCGGCTGCGCGTCTCCCATGTAGCCGCGGTAGGGCATCTGCCGGCGACACACGCGCGCGGCGATGCACTCGCGGTAGTGGACGTTGGTGACCTCGTGGGTGTCGAGCAGGAAGCTCGAGACGGTGACGTCGGCGGCGCCGCGTTCCTCCTCTGGGCCGTCGTCGCGACCCCGAGAAAACCGGCCGCCTGGGATGCACGTCATGCCTTCGGGCACGACGCCACAAGGGTTCGCTGAAGCCGCTTGGGAGTCCGAGCCACCTTCGTCCGCGTCGTCTTCCGGCGGCTCGTCTTCAGGTAGTTCGTCGTCTTGCGGCGGCTCGTCGCCGGACACTTCGCCGTGAATCGCCGGATCGACAGCCGGCTCCGCCGGGGCTTCGCTGGGCTCGGAGGTTTGTCCGCAGGCGAACAACAGAACGGGCAGCACCCACGGCAGCATGACGCGCGGAGACCCCGCGTTGAGGTGCGGCGCGCTCACATCGAGAAGGCGGCGGCCATGCCGGGGAGCCAAGCGCCTCCGTCGACGACGAAGACCTCGCCGTGCACGTAGGAGGCGGCGTCCGACGCCAGGAACACCGCGGCGTTGGCGATGTCTTCGACGGTGCCGAAGCGCTTCATCGGGATCGTCTCGGTGAGCTTCTCCTTCATCTTCGGCGGCGCGAGGCGCGCCATGCCCTCGGTGTCGTCGATCGGACCGGGCGCGATGGCGTTGACCCGGATGTTGGACGGCCCCCACTCGAGCGCGAGGCTCCGGGTGAGCGAATCAACCGCGGCCTTGGCGGCCGAGGCGTGGGCCTGCAGCGGGGTCGCCGTGTAGTGAAGCGTGGCCGAGATGTTGAGGATGAGCCCGCCGTTGTCGCGCAGGGTGCGTTCGAACGCCGCCCGGCAGACGTTGAACGTGCCGTTCGTGTCGATGTCCATGACGGTGCGGAAGGCGTTGTACGAGAGCGCCGCGGCGGGCGCGAGGAAGTTCCCGGCGGCGCCGTTGACCACGATGTCGATGCGGCCAAAGCGCGCTAGCGTCGCATCGATCGCGGCCTCGACCAGCGCGGGATCCCGAACGTCGGCCGGGGTGGCGAGGCATGCGCGGCCGGTGGCTTCGCTCATCTCCGCGGCCGCCTTCTGGAGGCGCTCCGCCTTGCGCCCGACGATGGCGGCGTCGGCGCCGTGCGCCATGAAGGCCTCGGTGATCCCGCGGCAAATCCCCGAGCCCCCGCCCGTCACGAACGCGACCTTGTCTTTCAGGATGTCGTCTTTGAACACGCTCATCGGGCACCTCCAACGCGCTGTGAAACACGCGCGGCGGACCATAGCAGGCACCTCGGAGTGCGCTCAGCGGGCGGGCATGGCCGACTCGATCATGGGGGCGTCGCCGAACGAGCCGCCAGTGCCGCGGCGCACCCGAAATCGGTAGCGGCTTCCGACGG
Organism: Sandaracinaceae bacterium; assembly: GCA_045106715.1. Taxonomy (GTDB): domain Bacteria; phylum Myxococcota_A; class Polyangia; order Polyangiales; family Sandaracinaceae. The sequence goes on along the minus strand of JBGCFC010000109.1, from coordinate 10,545 downwards.
CGAGTCCGCTGTAGTCCGGGCCGTCGGAACTCGGTTCGCAGCGCTCCCAGTGCAGCCACTCTGTTTGCCCGCCGGCGGCTTCGACCTCGTACGAGCGCTGCGTGCACCGGCCGTGTCCGAGCGGGCTCGTGGCGCGGATCACGCCCGTTCGTTCCTCCGGTTCTCCGGGGGCGTTCCGCGCCTGGACGTTGTCTGTCTCGGTGTGTGCGCCACCGTGAGCCGCCCCCGACGTGCCCGGTTCAGTCGAGGCCGTACCGTCGGTCGAGGCCGTACCGTCGGTCGAGGCCGTGCTCTCGGCGGCGGGCGTGCTCTCGGCGGCGGCCGTGCGGTCACTGGAGGTGGTGCCGTCGTTTGCACCGCAGCCGGCGCAGAGGCTGGCGAGAGCCGCAACCAGGACGGTGGAGCGCATGGGGCGAGGATAGCGGTTCGTCTTCCGCGATCCAGGACGGAGCTATCGTGTCTTCATGAACGCCCGCCTCACCTTGCTCCTGCTCCTCCTGTGCGGCTGTGCCAGCCCGGATCCCGTCGGTGTGTCCCGCGCGAGCTTGACCAGCGCACTCTATGGCAGCGACGGGGAAGCCTTTGTGCCCGAAGGTCGGCTCATGGACTGGTCGTACGCGGGGTACGGAGCGGGCGAGCGCGCGATCCCCGACGTGGCCGTCGTCGCGAACGTGATGGACTACGGCGCGGTTGGCGATGGGTCCACAGATGATGGGCAGGCGTTGGAAGACGCCATCTCCGCCGCGGAGGCCGCCGGCGGAGGCGCGGTCCTATTGCCAGCGGGGCGCTACTCGATGCGCCGGCGGCTCGAGCTCTCGTCGGGAGTGGTGCTGCGCGGCGCCGGCCCGCTGCAGACGGTGCTCTATTTCCCGGAAGCCCTGACCCCCCTCTACGGCGGGGACTATTCGTTCGGCGGTGGCTTCATTCAGGCCTACGGCAACTCGACTCTTCCCACACTGACGACGGTCACGGAGGGCGCGCTCCGAGGGAGCACATCCCTCGTCGTCGCGGACGCGAGCGGGATCGCGGTGGGCGATTGGATCTTGATCCGGCAGACCGACGCGGGCGGCACGCTCATGCGCAGGCTGCATGACGACCACGTGCCGGGCGGGACGGACAACACGGGTGACGTGGGCATGAACTTCCCCACCCGGGTCACGGCGATCGACGGGGACACGCTCACGCTCGAGCGCGCGCTCATCGTGGACGTCGAGACGCGCTGGTCGCCGACGGTGTACGCGGTCGTGCCCACGCTGGAGGAGGTGGGCGTCGAGCACCTGACGATGGAGTTCCCCGTCACCACATACCCGGGGCACTTCAACGAAGAGGGCTTCAACGGGATCCACTACCGCCACGCATGGAACTCCTGGGTCAGGGACGTGCGCATTCGGAACGCGGACTACGGGGTCAGCTTCAACCACTCGTTCTTCACGACGGCGACCGGCGTGGTCCTCGACACGACGGGGGACCGCGGTGAGCTCACCGGTCATCACGGTCTCAACAACGGGTTTGGCGGCGACAACCTGTTCGTCGACTTCGACATCCAAACCACGTTTGTGCACGACCTGACCAACGAGTGGTACGCGCACGGGATCGTGTTTGCACGCGGCCGCGGAGACGACCTCTGCATGGACCATCACCGCGCCGCGCCCTACGCGACACTGTGGACCGAACTCGACCTCGGTGCGGGCGAGCGTCCCTTCCGAAGCGGCGGTCGAGGCGACCGGGGTCCGCACACCGCCTCCTACGACACGCTGTGGAACGTCCGTGGGGCGCGCGCGCTGTCGCTTCCGGCCGCGAACTACGGCCCCACGATGACCTTCGTCGGGTTCGACACACGCGACAGCATCCCGGAGGGCGCCCTCGACTGGCACCTCGAGCACGCCGAGTCCACCGACCCGCCCGCGACGGACGTCGAGCCGGCGAACCTCTGGGTCGCGATGCGGGAGCGCCGCCTCGGCCCCCCACCCACGCCCGACGCGGGGGTGCCGGACGCCGGGATGGACGCTGGCGCGAGCATCGACGCCGGTGGACAGGACGCCGGCCCGCCCATGCCCGCGGGCGACGCCGCGAGCCGCCCGGACAGCTCGGTCTCGGTCGACGCAGGGACGGAGCCGATGGAGGAGGGTTGCTCTTGCCGCGCCGCCGGAGGTGACCGAAGAGGCGCGCCATGGGCGCTCTTGCCGTTGGCCGCGCTCTACGGGTGGAGGCGCCGGAGGCACCCGGGACGGGGCTGAGTTACGAGCGCTTCTTGGCGCGTTTCATGGCCTTCTTCTTGACCGATTCTTGCCGCTTCAATCGCAGGGCACGGCTCGGCTTTCGTCCCGGAAGGGGCGCCTGCTCCTGGTGGTGCTCTTCGAGTGAGCCGAGCGCGTGGCCCAGCTCGAACACGGTGACTTCGCGACGGCCGCGGTCCCCGAACCGGAGTGGCATCACCGCCGCGCCGATGCCGGCCCCGACGTAGACACTGCCCGGGTGCTTCTGCTTCTTGCGGCGTGAGCCGTAGAGGCCGTGTACGTACTTGTGGCCCGCGAGCTTACCGACGGACAGCTCGTGCAGCCGCGCCAGCGTGACCTGGCCGGCGTGCGTGTGGCCGGACAGGACGAGCGAGATGCCCTTGTTCCACAGCCAGTCGGCTTCCTCGGCGATGTGGCTCAGCCCCAGGCACGGCAGGTCGTCCCGCAGGCCTTTGACCGCCGCCTCCCGGTCGTGGTGACCGGTGTAGGCGTCGTCGAGTCCGACGAGCTGAAGCCGCTGCCCGCGCACCGTCAGGACCGTGTTCTGGTTGCGGAGCACCTCCACGTTCGCGCGGTCGAGCGCCGCGAGCACCTCGTCTGCGCCCGACCAGTAGTCGTGGTTTCCGAGCACGCCGAGCGTGGGTGCGTCGAGGCTGCCGAGCACGTCGCTCAGCTGGTCCAGGTACATCTGGCTGTGGCAGACGAAGTCGCCCGTGATGACCACGAGGTCGGGCTTCTCTTCGTTGGCCAGCCGGACGGCTTCACGCTGCACGCGTTCCGGCGTCACCCGCCCAAAGTGCATGTCGGTCAGGTGCACGACGCGCAGGCCGTCGAGGGTCTCGCTGTGCCGCTCGGTCCCCGTGAAGCGTCGAAGCTCGATGGGCGTACGGCGGAACCGGGCCATCAGCGCGCGGGCGCTGCCGAGCCGCGCGGCGGCTTCTTCTTTCTGTCGGTCGTCGGAGTCGGGCGCCGGCATGCGGGCGATCATACCGCCGTCGCGAGACCTCCGCATCCGAGGACGCCGGGTGACGAGTCAAGGGCGCAGAGCCACGAAGCCTGCGGCCAAACCGGCGCACTCGCGGTATCTTGCGCGCATGCTGAGCTTCAGCGCCGACCCGGCCACCGCAGAGCGCCAGATGGAGGCGCTCATCTTTTCGCTCACGACCTTCGGGTACATCGACGGCGACTTCGATGACGCGGAGAAGGAGCTGATCAAGGGCACCATCCGTGGCCTGGTCGAGCGCCGCGTGGACACGGGGATGCCGGACGCCCAGCCGGACGTGCGCGCGGACCTGGTGGCCCGCTTCACGACGCACTTCATCGAGCGTTTCGAGCGCATCGACGCGCACGTGGACGAGCTCTTTCACGAGCCGGTGGCCAAAGACGAGGACCGCGACACGTTTGTGCACGCCAAGCTCAAGCAGCGCTGCTACGAGCTGTTCCAGGCGTTCGATCAGACGAACCAAGAGGCGCTCCTCGACGCGGTGGACGAGCTGATCCGCGCCGACGGGGAGCTGCACCCAGCGGAGCTCAAGTTCCGGAGCGAGCTGGTCGCGTTGCTGGCCAGTCCGGCCGAGGTCGAGCTGCTCGAGGACGACCCGTCGCCGCGCACGGCCGTGAACCCAGTCATGCACATCCCGGTCGACGCCGACCACCCGTTCTTTCAGCAGTTCGAGTACCACTACTCGGCGGACCGCGAGAAGATCGCCAAGCAGATCAGCGCGGACATTCAGCTGGTCGACGACCTGGCCGCGCACTTCCAGGCCCGCGCCGAGGCCGGCAAAGGCAAGCTCGACGGCGTCCAGACCGTCGCGGACCTCACGCCGGGCAGCGCGTTCCTGGACGGGTGGACACACGTGCTCGCGCCCCAGCCCGGCGAGGCCTACGAGCTGACGGTGCTGGGTGATCTTCACGGCTGCTACAGCTGCCTGAAGGGCGCCGTCATGCAGACGCGCTTTTTCGAGAAGGTCGAGGCGTACCGAAACGATCCGGCGAACAACCCGAACCCGAAGCTCGTGTTGCTCGGGGACTACATCGACCGCGGGATCTTCAGCCTCAATGGCGTGCTGCGCACCGTGATGCAGATGCAGATGCAGGCGCCCGAGCACGTCTACGTGCTGCGCGGCAACCACGAGTACTACGTGGAGTTCAAGGGCCAGGTGTACGGCGGCGTGAAGCCAGCCGAGGCCATCAACTCATTGAAGCCGCATCTGCCCGTCGAGGTGTTCCGCCGCTACATGGCGCTGTTCGACGTGATGCCCAACGTGCTGCTCTTCGACCGGACGATGTTCGTGCATGGCGGCATCCCGCGCGACCGCGACATCAAGGAGCGCTGGCAGGACCTTTCGAGCTTCAACGACGCCGACATGCGCTTTCAGATGATGTGGAGCGACCCGAGCGCCGCCGGCGTGATTCCGGCGGCGCTGCAGGAGCAGACGGCGCGGTTCCCGTTTGGTCAAATGCAGTTCGCGAGCTTCATGCAGCGCGTCGGCTGCAACACGTTGGTGCGTGGCCACGAGAAGGTGAAGGAGGGCTTCCGCCGGGTGTACGACGACGAGCACGGCCTCCTGATCACGCTCTTCAGCGCGGGCGGACAGGACAACGCGGACCTCCCCGCGAGCAGCAGCTACCGAGGCGTCACGCCGATGGCGATGCGGCTCGAGCGGAGCGTCGACGGAGAGACAACGATCACGCCGTTCCCGATCGAGTGGCAGACCTACAACGACCCCGAGCGGAACGCGTTCCATCGGCGCCCACCGGAGATCGAGCACCGGGTCGAGTAGTCATGCGGCGCGCACGCTGTTGAACAGCAGTGCCAGCCCCATCGCGCCGAGCCCCGCAGCCGCCGCGCCGCCAAACAGCAGCGGCAGGTATATGGTCAGCCCCGAGAGTGGCCAGGGCCCGAGCGCGAACCCGCAGCTCACGAAGGCCACCAACGCGGACGCGGCCGCTCCCCACGCGACACTGGCCGCGCTGCGCCACACACGGATCCGCATCGCGCCGCGGCCGGCCATCAGCGCTCCGACGAAGGCCAGCGCGGCGCTCCCCGTTCCCAGGGCGACGACGCGGATCACGTGCGCCGTTCGGGAATCGATGGCGGAGAGCGAGAGCGGGCGTGCGAGCAGCAGGTGCAGCCCGACGACCAGGCAGGGAAACGCGAACAGGGCCCACGGCGTCGCGCGGTCGAAGCCGTAGGCTCGCTTGATGGGGCCGAGCGCCATGAACAGCAGGACAAACGCGAACAGGCCGCCCAGCCGACGTCGGACGAACAGCGCGCGTACGGATCGCTCCACGCCCGACTGGGCGGCTTCCGCGCCCCGGCTCTGATTTTCGTCGGGCTCGCCGAGCAAGCTCGAACCGACGGCGTGCCGTGGCCGGGACACCCCAAGCAGGCTGGCGAGCGTTCCGGCCAGCCGACCGGCGGAGACTTCGCCCAGGTCCGTGGGGAGCCGCCCCGCGGCGTCGCGAACCAAGAGGGGGGAGCGCGCGACAATCGTCTCCGGACCGCCGTGTCCGCCTCCGTCCACGTGGCCGTGGTCGCTGAGGCACACGACACTCAGCTCAGTGTCGAGCAGGGTTCCGAGCAGGGCGTCCGCCTGTTCGAGCGCCTCTCTGTGGCCCTCGGCGTCGCCGTGATGCGCGGTTCCGTCGGTGCGGATCGCGTGCAGGACGAGCAGGCCCGGGGCGGCGCCGCCCTGCAGAGCCGGCAGCCATGTCGCTCCGATGTCGTCGAGGGCGTCTCGACGGCTCGAGCCTCCGTCGTCGTCCGCGCCGTGCATGCGCTGGATCCAATCGAGCCCGTCGGCTGCGACGATCACCGTGCCGTGTTCGTCCCGCACCCGATCGAGCACGGAGTCGAAGCGCGCGCGGCCCGTGTAGCGGTTGGTGCGCACGCCGGAGACCGAGTGCGGCACGCCCGTGAACAAGAGATGCTGAAACGGCCGCGAGAGCGTCGGCAGCGGAAGCCGGATTCGACCGCGGGAGACGCCGTCGCGGTTCCAGTTGGAGAGCGCGCTGGCCTCGTCGGTGCGCATGCCGTCGACGAGAAGCACGGCGACGCGGGCCGGCGGCGCGTCGGGGGCAGCGGGCGGAGCTGCGTTCCGATGGAGGTCACGGGCGGCGGCGGGCTCGACGTTGGCGCCCGAGAGCAGGTGCTCCACGAAGAGTCCGGAACTGAGTCCCAACGCCAGCGCCACCGCCCCCAACACCCGCGCGACGCGAACCGGGTCGACGGCGCGATCGGCGAGCGCGGCGACGCCACTCAGCGGGGGCAGCGCGTCCTCGTCTGAGCGGTCTGGCCCCGGCGTGTCCACGTCCGGCAGTAGAGGGCCAGATGGGAAGTGGCAAGCGGATCGCCCGGCTTGCCGCGTGGTCGCACGCGCGTGCGAGCGCGCGCTTGACGCACGTACGTCCCATCGGGACCATCGACGGGTGCAGACATCAGTGAGGAGCGGCGTTCTTTTCCTGTGTGCGCTCGGCGCAGCATTCGTACTGGGCGGGCCCACGGCTTCGGCCGATGTCATGCCTGCCTGCGAGGAGGGCCAGCACCTCGAGACCAACCCGGTCGGACCGGACGACACGCACCACGCGGGCGGCCAATGCGTCGGGGAGCCCAGCGGCTGTGCGGTGGGCGTCGGCGGACAGGGAGCCCCGCCTGGCTTGGTCGTCCTGGTGGGCGCGGGCATGCTCGTCGTGCGGCGACGCGCGCGCTGAGGGCCTGCTTTCTCAGAGGGCCGGGAAGGCTCGAATGCAGCCCGGCCGCGAAATACACAGGCGTTGCGCGTCGACGTCGATGGCCTCTGCCTCAATCGTGAGCGATTCCACCGCGGAGTCGGAGGGCTGGAGGTCCGGGCCGGTCTCGAGCTCGACGGGGAGAGGCCGAGAACGATCCTGGTCGTCGAGCGGCTCCACGAACAGCGTGCGCATGCATGGCGAGACGGAGTCGCCCGGAAGCGGGAGCAACATCATCGAGCGTCGCGTGGTCCCGCACAACGCGGGGTGGCTGCTGGAGGCGATACGCGCGTCGCAGGGCGGCGGGGGCCCGGCGTAGAGGCCTCTACCGGGGAGCAGGCGCGCGCTGCCGCGGCGCATGTCGAGCCGCACGAGCGCTTCGGGCTCGGCGTTGGCCGGGCCCAGATACAGGAGGTCCGAGGTGGACTGCATCATGCGGAGACCCGCCTCGTCCCGCGCCAGATCCACGACTGACAGTCCCGGGATGCGCGGCAGCTCGGCCACGGTCCGCACGACCCCCTCGGACGTCAGCTCCACGACCCAGGGGCGGCCCGTGCTGGCTTCCGTCGCGCCCCCCAATGACCACCCGCTCGCACTTCGAACGAGGGTGTCGAGGTGCAGGTGCGTTCCGATCGACACATCGAAGGACGTGTCCCATGCGCGCCCCCCGTCCCGGTCGACCGCTACGATCCACGGTGTCACGACGGGGATCGCGAGCTCGCTGACGACGTGCGTGCGGGCGCTGAACCCGTCGGTTCGGATCGAAAGGACCGCGGATTCGGTGGAGAGCGCGATGGCATCCAACGCGGCGAAGTCGCGGGCTCCGGAGATCCGTCGACCGTGCGAGGTCTCCCCCGTGGGAGTGAGCCAGGCGAACTCCACCGCTTCGGTGCGCGTCGTGGCGAGGGACAGAGAGCCGGCGACCGCGATGCCGTCGGTGTCCGCGGCGATCGCGGTTGGACCGCGGAAGCGAGCGTCGAGCGGGGTGCGCGTGTGCGCCCACTCGACCTCCCCGTCGGCGTCGATGCGCACGACGAGCAGCGCGTCGGCGAGCCGACTGGTGAGGACCACGCCGCCGCCGGGAACGGGTGCGGCGCGAGGCGGCTCGGCGACGTCGATGGCCGCCCGTCGCACGACTCGCGGGGCGCCATCGACATCGAAGCGCATCCACCACAGCCGGGTCGGGGCGCTCGAGGTGGCGACGACCCACGCGCCGCCGTCGCCCGAACGCACGAGGTCGCCGACGTCGAATGTTGTGAGTCCGAGGTCGAGCACCCAGGCCGCGCCGGGGTCGGGGGGCGGCGGGCAGCCCGCATCCAACGGGCGCGGTCGCGGCGGCACCGGGGTGGGTGGTGTGGGCGGCCGCGCGTCGCGTTGCGGAGCGCCGGCGTCGACGCTGCCGTCCAGTGCGGCGTCCACGACGGGTGGATCGGAACTGCACGCACCGAGGAGGAGCACGACAAGCAGGCCCACCGCGCGTTGACCTGGGCTCCGGTCCTGGCGGCGGGCGAACATGGGTGCAGCGTGCGGCAATCGCCGTCGCCCGTCGAACCGGGTGCTCGGTACGGGCCGCGCCCCGACGTGGCACCCTTTGGCCGGCATGCTCATCGCGTCTCGTTTGGGGGAGGGCGACTCCCCGGCCTCCGCGCTGGCTGCGGCGCTGGATCCGCTCCCGCATGCCGCGGACGTCGTGCTCGTCACGGCGCCGGCGAGTTGGATCACGCCTGGGCTCGCATCGCGCCTGGCCGCACGCTTCGAGGGCGCGGCCATCCTCGCGGGCTCTGCGAGCGGCGTCGTCGGAGGCGGCATCGAGCGACAAGGCGCGCCCGCGGTCGCGGTGACCACGCTCCAACTCCCGAGCGGCCGCGCGCGCTGGGTGGATGTCGACGCGCCGCGCCTCGACGGCGACGAAGCGGTGGTGCTGACGCTGGGTACGCCCGAGGCGGTGTCCGATGTTCGCCTGGCGCGCCTGGCGGCGTTGCCGGTGCCCGTGGTGGGCGGGCTCGTGAGCGGTAGACGCGGCAACGAGCGGGTGCTCGCGCGAGGCGAAGTGACGCGCGGGGTGGCCGCGCTTGCACTGTCGGGGGCCTTCACCGTCGAGACCGGCGTCGCCCAAGGCTGTCGGCCCCCCGGGGAGCCCATGATCGTCGTGCGCGCGGACGGCCACCGGTTGCTCGAGCTCGACGCTGGACGGCCCCTCGACGTGCTGCGTGCGCTGCATCTGCGAAGTAGGCCCGAGGAGCAGGCGCGGCTTCGGGATGCGCTCTTTCTCGGGGTGCAGATGCGAGACCAGACAGGGCCGTACCGCCGCGGGGATTTTCTGGTGCGGCCGCTGCTCGGCGCGGAGCCGGACCGCGGCGTGTTGGCGGTGGCCGCGCGCCTCGATGGACACCCGGTCGTGCAGTTCCACGTGCGCGATGCGGAGAGCTCGCGCGCGGACCTGCTCGCTCGGCTCGAGGGGGCACGCCCCGAGGCAGACGGTGCGCTGATGTTCACGTGCCTCGGCCGGGGCGAGGGTCTCTACGGCGAGCCAAACCACGACGCGCAGCGGCTGTCCGCGGCGCTGTTTGAGCGCGACCGTCATCCCGCGCCGCTGGGCGGCCTCTTTTGCAACGGAGAACTCGGGCCGGTCGGTGGCGCGCTTCACCTGCACACCTACACCACAGTATGGGCCGCGTTCTACGGCTCCGAAGACGCAGAATGAGCAGAACCGCGTGCTGCCCCCGTGGAGACGAGACTCGATCCGTCGTTCGGTTCCCTCTTGACCCCGGGCGAGCGGCCTCGCACCATTCAAGCAGGCCCGAAGGGGCCGTTCAGCGTGCGCGAGGTCGATCCGACAGATTCCAGGTGCCAGGCAAACCACTCGGGGGAGGGTTCGTGCCGCACACGTCTTGTCCTCGACTTGTCGCTGCCGTGCCCACACCCCAGCTCGCTTTGGGGGCACCGCGCTTCTGAGGACACGGCTCTTCTGAGGACACCCCACGACGCCACGCTGGCACCTTCCGCGCTGGTACCATCCGCCGCGCTGGCACCATCCGCGCTGGCACCATCCGCGCTGGCACCTTCCGCGCTGGCACCTTCCGATTTTCTTGGATCGCGACGGACGCGACCCAAACTGTAAGAGAGAAACGACAGAGAGATGAGCAACAAGCTGTTCGTGGGGGGCCTCGCTTGGGCCACGACCAACGAGAGCCTCAAGACGGCCTTCGGGGCCTACGGCGAAGTGGTCGACGCAAGGGTGATTACGGATCGTGAGACCGGTCGGTCGCGCGGCTTCGGCTTCGTGACGTTCGCTGACGCAGAGTCGGCGAAGACCGCCCAGGAGAAGATGGACGGTTCCGCGGTCGATGGCCGCAACGTCCGCGTCAACGAGGCGCAGGAACGGGCTCCTCGCTCCGGTCCCCCGCGTGGCGGTGGAGGTGGCTATGGCGGTCCACCCCGCGGCGGAGGCGGCGGTGGTGGCTACGGCGGTCCACCCCGCGGCGGAGGCGGCGGTGGTGGCTACGGCGGTCCACCCCGCGACGGCGGCGGCGGTAGTGGCGGACAGAACTATCCGCCGGTCGAGCGTCGATCCGGC
>JBGCFC010000108.1:0-84424 GCA_045106715.1 Sandaracinaceae bacterium | reverse complement strand
CGTCCAGGGGCGGGACATGCTCTGCGATGTGCTGCTCGAGGCGGGGGCCACGCTGGAAGCGATCCCGATCCTCCGTGAGCGCATCGCCCAGTCCGGCGGCCCCGCGCGCGCCGGGCTGCTCCGCACGCTCGCAACCGTCTTGGAAGAACAGGTGGGAGACAGCGAGGGCGCGTTTGTCGCGTGGGCTGAGCTGCTCGAGACAGAGCCGTCGGACCTCGACGCGCTGTCCCACATGGTCTCCATCGACGAAGCGGCGGGGGAGTGGGAACGGTTGCTCTCCACCCTCTCGTACAAGGTCGAGGTCATCCCTCCCGAGCAGCAGCCGGCGGTGCTCGCCAAGATGGCCGCGATCGCCGACGAGTCGCTGGCCGATCTGGCGCGGGCTGCCGAGCTCTACGCGCGCGCCCTCGAGCGGGCCCCCGGAAACGGCATCGTCCTGGACGCGCTCTGCTCGGTGTACGAACGCTCCGACCGCTACAAGGACCTGGTGGTCCTGCTGCGCGAGACCGCCATTCACGAGACCGATGCGCGTCGGCGCGCGGAGCTCTATCGCCGCATCGCGCGCACCTTGGCGGGCCAAGTCGGCAACGACGACGCCGCCGCCGAAGCGTGGCGCGAGGTGCTCAAGGCAGGCGAGGACGAGGAGGCGCTCCGCTTCCTGCATCGCCACGCGGCCCGGCGGGACCACGTCGAGGTGCTCGAAGACGTGCTCAGCCGGCTGTCGACGCTCGTCACCGATCCGAACGAACAACGCGAGGTGCTGCTGGACCGTGCGCATCTCCTGGCCGACCGCCTCGAGCGTCCACGCGATGCGATTCTGGACCTCCGCAAGGTGGTGGAGGAGCTCGCGCCCGAAGATCTCGGCGCGCTCACCAAGCTGTCCGAGCTGTGCGAGGCGGTTCAGGACCTTCCCGGTCTCGCCGACGCGCTCTGGCGGCAGCTCGATGTGCTGACCGACCAGGATCTCCGCGTCCCCGTGGCGCGGCGGCTGGCGGACCTGCACGAGAAGGAAGCCCCTGAGGTGGCGCGCGCCGTGGACGCGCTGTCGCGGTGGGCTGACGCAGACCCGACCGATCCGGTGCCCATGCGGCGGCTGGTCTCCCTTCTCGAGAGCGCCAGCCGGTGGGCTGAGCTGTGCACCGCGGTGGACCGCTTGGCAGGGCTCGAGCCGGCGGAAGAGGCTTCCCGTTTGGTGCGCAAGAGCGCCGAGGTCGCGTACCGCCAGCTGGGGGACGTCGACGGCGCCTGGGCGCGCCTCGCACCGCGGGTCCGTGACGGAGACGCAGACGCGGAGGCGGACTTGCGCACGCTGGCGGAGGGCTCCGGTCGGGGCGCGGCGCTGTCCGAGCTGTACGTCGAGTTGGCCCAAACGCTCCCGGATCCGGCGGACCAGAAGCGGCGCTGGATGGACGCGGCCCAGGTGCAAGAGAGCGCGCTGGGCGACCCGAAGAACGCGTTGGAGGCGGTCTTGCGGGCCTTCGCGGTCGACCTGGAGGACGAGGGGCCGCTGGACGAAGCGGACCGTCTCGCCGAGCTGGCGGGGGCCTGGCCGCGGCTGGCTCAGGTCTACGAGACGCTGATTCGGCAGCGGGACGCCGCGCCAGACAAGGTGCGCTTGCTGCTCCGGCACGCGGCGCTGCTCGACACGCGGGCCAACGACACGAACACCGCGCTCGACCACACCCTGCGGGCGTACTCGCTCTCTCCTGCGGACGACGAGGTTCTGGCGCTCGCGGAGGAGCGCGCGGCCCGCGCGGGCCGCGCCGACGAGCTGCTCGTGTCGTACGACAAGCGCCGATCCGCCGCCGAAGACGACGCAGGGCGGGTCGAGGCGCTGCTTCGCTCGGTGCGCTGGAGCGAAAAGACCCTCCTGAATCGCGAGCTCGCGACGCAGTACCTGGCGCAAGCGGTGGCGCTGACGGTGCGCACCCCGGAGCAAGCGGAGCCTCTGGAGGCGGGCGCCCGGGCACTCGACGCCGAACCGGGCGGACCGGGCGCGGAGTCCGGGCTGCGTCAGGCGCTGGTCACCATCTACGCCATGCTCGCCGACGACATGGAAGAGAACCCGGTGGGCGGTGCTCAGCTGCTGCACCGTGCGTCGCGCCTGCTCGCCGACGACCTCGGTGACTCCGACGCGGCGTTCGCGGCGATCAAGAAGGCCGCTGCCTTCGCGCCTGCGGACGACACGGTCCTCGATGCGCTGGAGGCGTTTGCCCTTCGCCTCGAGCGGCTCGAAGCGCTTGACCAACACTTCGCCTTCCTGATCGACGAGGCGCTCGACAGCCGCACCGCCGCCGGCCTGCTCCGCCGCCGGGCGAACCTCTTGGAGCAGAAGCTCGGGCGATACGAGGACGCGGCGGAGGTCTGGTCACGCCTGGCCAGTGTGGACTCGAGCGACACCGAGGCGCGCGATCGGCTGCGAAACGCGCTCCGCAAGGCGGGCAAGCACCAGGACCTGTTGGTGGCTCTGCAGCGCGATCTGCGGCGCGCCGACCCCGAGGAGCGCATCCCCGTGCTCATCCGCATCGCGGAGGTCTGGGACCAGGACATCCAGAACCGATGGGAGGCGATCGACGCCTGGAAGAAGGTGCTCGCCGAAGCGCCGGGGCACCCGACTGCCACAGCGTCGATGGCGCGCCTCGAGCGGGCCTCGAAGCGACCGCAGCCCGACTCGGACTTGATGATCGACGCACCACCGGATGTGGCCAACGCGGAGCTGGTCAGCGACGACCTGGTCAGCGCGGAGTTGGTCAGCGACGACCTGGTCAGCGAGGACCTCGTCTTGTCCGATTCGGATCTGGCGTCGGCGGAGCCCGGGACCGATCAACACGCGTTGCCGCCGGTCGGAGACGACTTCGACGACCTCACCATGAACTCGGACGAGACGGAGATCCCGGACAGCTCCGAGACGCTCATGGACGACGGACTTCGCGCCGATCTCGTCGCCGAGCTCAGCGCGCCCGCCGCGCTGCCCGACGTCCCTTCGGCCGCCACCGCAGACGAGCCCGCCGAGGACGACGACGAGGATTCCCTCCGCCCGCCTCCGAGACGGGGCGTTCGCACGGCTCAGACCGCGCAGCTCCGCCCCCCGCGCGAGGGCGAAGCGCCGCCACTGCCGGCGTCGCGACCGGCGATCGATCCGAACCGCCTGCTGCCCGGTCCGCCCGGCGAGTTCGAGGACGACTACACCGCGGTGGCAGACGACGTGTTCGACCAGCTGAGGCCCTCCAGCCCGGACGACATCGAGGTCCTCGGGACCGGGGAGATCGAGCTCTTCGACGAGCCTGCCGAGGACGAGACGATGGACATGCCTGCCCAGCGGCTGCCCGACCTCGAGCAGGAGATTCTGGGTGCGGCGCCCGCGGACGACAGCGCCGACTCGGTCGAGTCCCTGGACGACCCTGGCGCGTTCGAAGAGCTGGGCGCGATCGAAGAGCTCAGCGGGGTGGAGGAGCTCAGCGAGCTCAGCGGGGTCGAGGAGCTGGACGACCTCGAGGAGATCGAAGAGCTCGACGACCTCGAGGAGATCGAGCCAACGCCGCCTAAGACGAGCATGCCGCCGCCCCCGCCGCCGCGTCGCAAGTAGCTGCGATCGCGTTACGAGACGAGGTGCTCGCGGGCGATGCGAGACCACGGACCGTCGGGGTCCAACTCGAGGTACGTCTTCCAGTGCGGGGCCGCATCGCTCGGCCGACCACACTCTTCGAGCGCCATCGCGAGGTTGAAGTGCGCGTCCGCAAAGCCGGGGTCGAAGGCGACCGCCTTGTCGAAGAGCACGACCGCGTCGGCCATCTGGCCATGGTCGTAGGCGAGGAAACCGAGGTTGTAGTAGGCCTCCGGCTGCTCTTCGTCGATGGCGAGCGCGCGATGGTAGAGGGCCTCGGCGCCTTCCGCGTCCCCTTGCCGAAAACGAAGGTTGCCCCAGTTGGTCAACGCGTTGGCGAGGCCGGGGTCGAGCTCGATCGCCGCCTGGTACTGCTTCTCGGCGGCTTCGTAGCTCGCCTCGTCTTCATCGAGCCTGCACCCCTCGAGGTAGGCCTCGTACGCGCGCTGTCGGCGGTCGGGGTCGATGCGCTCGGGCCGGAGCACACGCACCACATCGTCGCGCAGGTCGCGCAGCTGAAAGTCCATCTGGAGCTGCCCGGTCGCCGCGTCGAAGGCGCGCTCCGCGTCGTGCACGACCACGCTGTGGCCCTCGGCCGTCACCCGCAGCTCGGTCAGCGGACGGGTCACGTGCGGCAGGGTCTTCTGCAGGTTTTCGAGGCCGCGTCGCACCGCGGGCAGTGGCGCACCGCCGGCGAGCAGATCCCGTGCTGCACGGAGCGCGATGAGGTCCTGGAACGTGTAGTAGCGGCGCCGGCCAACACGCCCCGACGGAGACAGAAACTCGGATCGGTCCCAGTACTCCAAGCGGCCCTCAGGGATGTCGAAGAGACGCGACACCTCGGCTCTACGGAACAGGTCGCCGAACGGCTCTCGCGCGCGAGCTGCAGTGGCGGACGCATCGGCCGGAGGCGGCGCCGGAGGAGGCGTAGGCGGCTCGACCCGTCGACCGCCCTCGGGCCCGAACGCGACGTGGATGACGTCGCCGCCCTTGTCCTCTTTGTCCTTCACGTACCGCTCTCCACCTTCGGCAGATCGATAGCCGCCTCGAGGTCAATGTCGAGCAAGAGTTGGTCCCCCTCACGACGAAACCGGCTCTCGAGGTTCACCGTCCCCACGTCGCGGTCCGGGAAACGTCGGTAGATCTCCGCGCACGCGAGGCGATGAGCACGGATCCGGACCCGCACGGAACCCTCGATGGCGTCCACGAAGCGAGCGAGCTGCGCGGGCGTATCCAGATCGCGGCTGCGGGACACGAGACGGGCGAGGTCGAAGGTCACCATCACGGAGCCGAACCAGCCATTCGACGAGTCCAAGCCTCCTTCGGTCAGCACCTCTGCGCTGCGGAAGAGCTCGCGGATCGCGTTGTCGGTGAGCGCAACACGCGTGCGCTCGGTCAGCGCGCGAATGCGACGCGCTCGCGCCGGGGGTTTGAGGGCGGGGGGCGCCATAACCACATCATCGCACTCTCACCTACATATCGGTCCAGTTCCCGGCGGAGACCTGGCCGAGTCGAGCGCGCGCGATAGATTGGCGCGCATGAGTGACCTCGCCTCCCGCTACCGAGACGTCCGCGCGTTCACCGACGCCCTCGCCGCGCCGCTGTCGGCGGAGGACACGGTCATTCAGTCGATGCCCGACGTGAGCCCGACCAAGTGGCACATGGCGCACACCAGCTGGTTCTTCGAGACGTTCGTGCTCGCACGAGACGCCGACTACACCGCGCACCACCCCGCCTACGCCGTCCTGTTCAACAGTTACTACAACACCGTGGGGGAGCAGTTCCCACGTGCGCAGCGTGGGCTCCTCTCCCGTCCGACGCTCGACGCGGTGCGCGCCTACCGAGCGCACGTGGACGCGGCGATGGTGTCCCTGCTTGCCGCCGGCGTGGACGCGGCGACGGCGGCGATCGTCGAGGTGGGCCTGCACCACGAGGAGCAGCATCAGGAGCTTCTCCTGACCGACATCAAGCACGTCTTCTCGGTCAACCCGCTGCGCCCGGCGTACCGCGCGCGGGAGACGAACTCAGTTGAGGCGCCCGGGTGCGCGTGGCGCAGCTTCGACGAGGGCATTCGCGAGATCGGCGCGCGCCCCGGGACCGGATTCACGTTCGACAACGAGCAGCCTCGCCACCGCGTCTTCCTGGAGGCGTTCGCGCTCGCGACCCGGCCGGTCAGCAACGGCGACCTCATCGCGTTTCTCGAGGACGGCGGATACCAGACGCACTCCCTGTGGCATTCGGAGGGCTGGGCGACCGTCCAGACGGAGGGCTGGACCGCGCCGTTCTACTGGGAGAAGCGGGACGGGCGGTGGTTCACGATGACCCTCGCGGGCATGCAGCCGGTCGCGCTCGGTGAGGCGGCCTGCCATCTGAGCTGGTTCGAGGCCAGCGCCTTCGCGGAGTGGGCCGGGGCCCGACTCCCGACCGAGGCCGAGTGGGAAGTGGCGAGCGCCGAGGCCGGTAGCGAGGGTGCCTTCGCAGACGATGGGCGCTTTCATCCAGCCCCGCTGAGGGCCGCGGGCGAGGGGCTCACCGGCATGTTCGGTGACACCTGGGAGTGGACGGCGAGCCCGTACGTTCCCTACCCCGGCTATCGCGCCGCCCCCGGTGCGCTCGGCGAGTACAACGGAAAGTTCATGGCCAACCAATACGTCCTGCGGGGTGGCTCGTGCCTGACACGACGTCACCATGTGCGCGCGTCCTACCGGAACTTCTTCCCATCCTCGGCGCGCTGGCAGATGACGGGCGCCCGCCTGGCACGTTGACGCGCGGCGCCGTTCGCCTCTCCGCGTTGCGGGCTGATCATCACACGCTACACCGGGCGAATGTCGTTTGGTCGCCCCACCCCCGCCTCCGCACCGCTCGCGTTTTTGTCGGACATCCACGGCAACCTGGAGGCCCTCGACGCCATCGCGTCGGACCTCGACCGCCGGGTCGTTCGCGAAGTGTACGTGGCGGGAGACCTCCTGCTCGGCGGCGACGCTCCCGCGGAGGTCTTCAAACGCCTGCAACAGCTGGACGCCAAGTGCATCCGTGGGCTGAGCGACACGGCGCTCGTGAAGGTCCGCCCCGAAGCCCTCGCGCCTGGAGACGAGGCCCAGGTGCGGCGCGCCGCGGCGTTCAAGTCGACGCGAGACGCCGTGGGCGAGCTCGCGCTCAAATACCTCGAGCGGCTCCCCGATCAACTGCGCATCCCCATGATCGATGGCGGCGAGATCCTCATGGTTCACGGCTCGCCCCGCGATCCGACGACGGAGATGTCCATCGACATGACGGACGACGAGCTGCGCGCGTTGGTGGACGACGATCCCGCGGACATTGTGGTCTGCGGCGGGTCGCACGTGGCTTTTCAGCGCGACCTCGACGGCGAGACCCGCGTCGTCAACGTCGGCTCGGTGGGCGCCTCCCCGGAGGGCCGGTTCGCTCACTTCGCCGTCATCACTCCGCGCATGGACGGCACGCTGGTCGAGCAGACTTGGGTCGAGTATTGAGCACGCGGTCGTGGGAAGGCTCTCTCTAGTCAGCTGGATCGGCGGTTTCTTCTAGCTTTCGACGCCGCGCACACGGCCCCACGCAAGCCACCCACCGCGTCCCACCGCCTCGGCGCGAACGCTCGCGAGCCGGGACTGAAGCAGCGCCTCGCAAGCGTCTTCGAGACACACCGGCGCCTTGGACGCGAGGAGACGGCGCATCGCGCCGCGCACCCCGCCGGCACCCGACGGATGCAGGACTACGAGCGAACGACCGGGAGGGACACACTGAGCGGCACGTTCGATCCTGAGACCGAGGTCGCGCGCATCGGAGGCGATCACCAGCGCCCCGTCCGTTCGGATCCCCGGTGCCACCGCGACGCCCACCCACGGCGCATTCACGTCTTCAGGGTCTGGGTCGACCGCCAACGTGCGCGCCTCGCCGAACACGCGCGCGAGGTGAGATTCGACGTCGGGCTGAAGGGGCACGGTGCTACTCCGCCGCAGCGTCCATGGGGTCGGGCCCAGCCAGACGCCGCACTTCGAGTTTGGTCACGTGACGTTCATCGGCGGCCCGGACTCGAAACTCCAGCTCGTATGCGGTGATCCGCTCCCCCGCGACCGGGACCCGGCCAGCAAGGTCCACGACCATGCCGCCCACCGAGTCGAAGTCCCCGTCGACGTCGAGGTCGGTCTCGAGCGCAGCCGCCAGGTCGTAGACCGAGACATGGGCTTCGACGAGCCAGCGTCCCTCGCCGACCGCTTCGATGGGCTGCTCGGCTACGTCGTGCTCGTCTTCGATCTCACCGACGATCTCTTCGACGATGTCCTCGAGCGTCACGATGCCGCTCGTTCCGCCAAACTCGTCGACGACGACCGCCAGATGGATCCGTCGCGCCTGCATCTCGCGCAGCAGTTGGCCGATCTTGTGCGTCTCGGCGACGAAGAACACCGGACGCCGCAGGATCTCGGAGAGCGCGGGGGCCGTGTCGTCGTCCGCGAGGCGCTGCCGCAAGGTCCGGAAGAGATCCTTCGCATAGAGGGTGCCTTCGATCTGGTCGGCCCGACCGCGGTACACGGGGTAACGGCTGTGGCCGGACTCCACGATGATTGCGAGCACCTCGTCGAGACTCGTCTCGATGTTGATCGCGATCATCTGCGTCCGCGGGACCATGACGTTGCGCGCGATCGTGTCTTTGAACTCGAGCACGCTGAGCAGAAGCTCGGCGAACTCCTCAGGGATCGACCCACTCTCCTCGCGCTGCTCGATCATGTGCTCGATCTGCCGGACCGCGTGCTCGCCTTCGCCCTCCTCTGGCGTGGCCGGCGGGACGCTGGCTTCGATGAACGCAACGAGCGCACCGAGCGGCATGGCGAGCGGCCAGACCATGAGCTCGACCGGCCGCAACCAACGCGCCATGGGCAACGCCCAGCGGGTCGCGCGTGTCCGGGCGAGAGCCCGCACCCCGACGGTCAGCGACGCGTACAACAGCCCCAGTGCGGCGAGCGCAAGCGGCGTGAACCAGCGTGTTCCCGAAGCCATGCTGAGGTCGAGAACCAATGCGGTCGCGACGACGAGAAGCAGCACGCGGCCCGTCACGATGCGCGTATGCAGCCGCGGCCCTTCTTCGAGGAGCCGCGTCGCGGTGCGACCGTCGCGCCCGCCTTCCTCCTGCGCGGCGAGCAGCCGAACCTCGCCGAAAGCCTCCAGCGCGCCCTCGAGCGCGGCGAGCACGGAGCCGACGAGGACCGAGAGGACGACGGCCGTCAGCTCCAACCAGGAACCTTCTAGTGGTACGGGCAAGTTTCGCTTCCGGGCCCGACGGCGATCTTCCGTGATCGCCACGACCAGGGAGCTCCCCCCCGGTGCTCAGGCCACCCGCTCAGATTAATCGCGTGCCCCCCCGAGGGCAAGCCGCCGGTGTCATGAGGCGACGGTCCGAACTACTCGACCGTGATCGCGCCGACCTCGAGAAGCTCGACGCACGTGCGCAGGACCTCGAGCTCGGGCATGCCGGCCAAGTCGATCAATGCCTGCAAGGTTGTCGAGCCGTCGATGCGCGACAGGAGGTACGCAGCGCGGTGGTCGAGGCCGAGCCAGCGCACGTCGATCTCGACCGGGTGCGGGATGCTGCGTCGCTCCCCCAGGCGGGTCAGGTACATGCCGGCGAGCCGACGCTTGGACTCCTCGGAGACCTCCCTGGCCTCGGCGTCGTCCGGGTCACGCCCGAGCACCAGTTCGGCGAACCGAAGCGCATCGGTGTAGTCCCCGAGCGCATATCGGTCGTGCATCTCGGTCCGGAGATCGATCCCGGTCTGGGACGGACGCTCACGGGCTTCGATCAACGACAGCGCATCCCCCGGCTGCTCGTGCGCGGGCATCTTGCTCGCGCTCGGCGGCCTCGTGCGGCGCTGGGTCCCCGAGATGGTCGACAGCTGACGCTCCCAGCCATCCAGTCCGGGCCCCTCTCCCGGCGGCGGAATGGACGAGGGCCGAAGGTCCCCTTCGTCCTCGTCGAGGGTGGGGAGCGCGAGCTCCGACGCGTCGTCCTCCTCGGCGGTGGGGGCTTCCCCAGGCAAGGAGAGAGGTGATGCGTTCCACTTGAGCGTCACCCGCTGACGCCGCTTCCGGCGTCCGCCGGTCTCCTCCTCGGGCGCCCGCGGCTCTGTGGACGACCGCGGCTCTTCGGACGACTGCGGGGGATCGTCGCTCACTTCACTCACACGCTCCGCACGGTGCACTCGGTGGCGGAGGAGTCGCGGTTCGCCACGTCACGCGAGCTTGCCCACCACGCCCTTGAACATGCGCTGCGTGCGCGCCAGCGCGTCCACCTGCTCCTTGATGGCCTCGGTGTTGCCTTGCTCCATGAGCTGCCGGCTGCGCTCCACCACCGATCGCGCCTTCTCGATGGCGTCGCGCCCAAAGTCGCTGCCGGCCACCACTTCTTCGACCTGCGGGAAGAGCTTCTCGATCTCTGCGATCAAGGTCTCGGCCTCCTGCTTGGCCTCTTCGAAGTCTTCGTCCTTGCGGCGACCGACCGCGTAGTTTCGCGCGTCCTCCATCATGTCGGTCAGCTCGTCCTCGGTGAGACCGCTGGTCGACGTCACCGTGATGGACTGCGCCTTGCCCGTGTCGAGGTCCTTCGCGTGCACGCTGACGATGCCGTCCGCGTTGATCTCGAAGGTCACCTCGATCTCGACCTCGCCCGCAGGGGCGCGGCGAAGGCCCGTCAGGATGAACTCGCCAAGCAGCTCGTTCTCGTCGGCGCGGCGCGACTCGCCCTGCATGACGAGGATCTTCACCGCGGTCTGGTTCTCCCGCACGGTGGTGAAGATCTTGTTGTTCGAAGTGGGCACGGTGCTGTTCTGGCGGATGAGTTCCTCGAAGTAACCGCCGACGACCATGATCCCGAGCGTGTGCGGGGTGACATCGAGCAGCACCATGTCGTGCGACTCGTCCACCAAGGCGGCGCCCTGAATGGCCGCGCCGAGCGCCACGACCTCGTCCGGGTGCACCCCCTTGCAGGGCTCACGCTCGAAGTAGGCCGCGACCGCGGACTGGACCTTGGGCATGCGGGTCATGCCGCCGACCAGCACCACGTCCTCGATATCCTCCTTGTCGAGGCCGGCCTCCTCGAGCGTCATCTCGCAAATCTGGACCGTCCGCGAGACGAGGTCGTCGGTCAGGTCCTCGAGCTCGCCGCGGGTGAGCAGCCGCTGAAGATGGAGCGCCTCGTTGCGTGCACTCGAGATGATGAACGGCAAGTTCACCTCGACCTCGATGACACTCGACAGCTCACACTTGGCCTTCTCGGCAGCGTCCTTCAGGCGCTGCAGCGCCATGCGGTCATCGCGGAGGTCGATCTCGTGCTCCTTGCGGAACGCGTCGACGAGGCCATCGATGATGCGCTGGTCGAAGTCCTCGCCGCCCAGGAACGTGTCCCCGGCGGTCGAGACGACCTTGAAGACGCCGTTCGAGCTGATCTCCATCACCGAGATGTCGAAGGTGCCGCCCCCGAGGTCGTACACCGCGATGGTGCGGTCGATGTTCTTGCCGAACCCGTACGCGAGCGCGGCCGCGGTGGGCTCGTTGATGATCCGGATGACGTCGAGGCTGGCGATGGCGCCCGCGTCCTTGGTCGCCTGGCGCTGTCCGTCGTTGAAGTACGCCGGGACCGTGACGACCGCCTTGACCACCTCCTGCCCGAGATAGTCCTCCGCGATCATCTTCATCTCCTGAAGGATCATCGCGCTGACTTCGGGCACGCTGTATGTCTTGTCCCGCATCTGGATGCGGGGGTCGTTGTGCGGCCCTTCGACGATTCGATACGGCGCCGAGACGATGGTGTTTTGCACCTGCGTGCTGTCGAACTTACGCCCGATCAGCCGCTTCGCCGCGTACACGGTGTTCTCGGCGTTCGTCACCGCCTGCCGCTTGGCGATGTGGCCCACGAGGCGTTTTCCGGCCTCCGTGATGGCCACCATCGACGGGGTGGTCTTGTAACCACCACGGTTGGCGATGACGATGGGGGTTCCGCCCTCAACCACTGCTACGCAGGAGTTGAACGTCCCCAAATCGATCCCGATGACCTTCTCCATGACGAGGTCTCCACAGCGCCCACGCCACGTGGGCCGACGCCGCACAACGTCCACGCCATGAGCGCCGACGCAGCATAAGAGTGAGCGACCGTCATACCATACCCACGATTGCGGGTATGCAGCCGAGTCTGCTCAGCCCTTCAGATCGCGGAGCAGATTCTCGACGATCTGGTCCTTCGGGTCCAGCTCGGCCGCGCGCTCGAGGATGCGTCGCGCGTTCAACGGGAGCTGCGCCTCGATGTAGACCCGCGCCAAAACCCGCATGCACCGCACGTCGTCAGGGGCCTGGTCGACGGCGCGCCGCGCGAAGTCGCGGGCCTTGTGGAGGTCGCCCTTCGCCTTGAGGAGCGCGTCGGCCGCGCGACGCAGCGCCTCCGGGTCCTCCGGACGGCCCGCGGCCACCTTCGACCAAGACAGCGCGGCGGCTCCCCATTTCCCGTGCTTGGACTCGTAGAGCGCCTGCTCTTCGTACGAGTCGGCCAAGTCGGCGGCGATCTCAGCTTCGACTCGATCGTGGTGCGCCTGGATGGACGCGCGCTCGGGGTCCTCGGCGACCGCCTGTCGCAGCAGGTGTGCCGCCTCGGTCACGTTTCCTTCCCGCTCCGCCCGCTCCGCCTGGAGCTGCAGGCGGCGTGCACGGTCCGAACCGACGCCGGTCATCGACCCCTTGAGGGTGCTCGCCAGGTCCCGCAACGCCCGCTCTCGCCCGACCTTCGGTCGGCTCTCCGAGGTCGGGGAGGGCTCCGAGGACTTCCTCTTGGGGCGATGCACACGGTTGGACGCCCGGACGGCGCCGCGCAGCCTCGAAGCCATCAGCTGCTTCTTCTTTTCGATCGCCTCCGGGCTCATGGCGGTCCTCCGTGGGACCGGGTCGGCCTCCGAGGGGGCCGCGGACGCTGGGGCAGCGGACGCGTCGGCCTCGACCGAATCGGGCGTGTCCGGCTCGCTCGGGGGAGCCGACGAGGCAGGCACGGAGTCGGCGCGCGCAGAGTCGGGCGGCGCAGAGTCGGGCGGCGCAGAGTCGGGAGGCGTGGGCGCGGGCTGTGACGATCCGGCTTTCTTGCCTCCGGCCGCGAGGTCGACCTCGGCTTGGGCGGCGGCCTGCGCGCGCACCCGCCGGGAGTCGCCCGCGGATTCGCCGACGCCGACCTCAACCGCCCGGGTGCGGTCCTGGGTCTCCAAGTAGCGGTCGTATTCGAGCCTCGGCTTCTTCTTGCCGAGCACCTCGTACGCCTCCGTGAGGCGCTGGAAGACCGCCTCCATCTTGCCCTTGTACGAGCCGAGGCGCTTCCGGAACATCGTGTCGGGGTGAAAGACCTTGGACAGCGTGAAGTACGCCGTCCGGATGGTCTTGCGGTTGCTCGAGCGCTCCACGCCGAGCACCTGGTAGTGATCGAGCAGCTCGAGGGCGATGTAGAGGTCGTCGATCCGTTTCTGACGGTCCGCCGGGAGATCCAGCTGCTCGTCCTCGTCAGGCGCCTCGCTAGCAGCCGCGGGTTCCGGCGCGAAGTCGCGGGGATCCACCGCATCGGCGTCTGACGGCGCGCCCGCAGCCGCCGAGTCGCGGGGCAAGGACTCCGCGGGGGCGCTCGCCGGCCCTGGGGGCCGGATGCCAACGAGCGGCTTCTCCGACTGGGGGGCCGATGCGGTCTCCGGCGCAGACTCCGGCGGCGCAGACTCCGGCGGCGCAGACTCCGGCGGCGCAGACTCCGGCGGCGCGGACTCCGGCGGCGCAGACTCCGAGGGCACCGCTTGCGTCGGGACGGGGCCGGAGGACGCACTCGCATCGAGCGTCGGTAGATCCGGCAGCGGCAGGTCGCCGGAGAGCAGGTCGCCGGGGAGCCGGGGCTCGCCGGGGAGCCGGGGCTCGGCCGGGATCTCGTCCAGCGCCATCTCCCCGGCGCTCTCCTTGCGACCTCGGGTCGGTGCCCGCAGCCCCGGGTTCGAGGCCGGATCCACCACTTCGCCCGCGGGGTAGATGCTTCCCGTGTGCGAGGCGCGTGGCGCGCTGCTCGGGTACCCCGAAGCGCGTGTGTCAACGTGCTCGGACGTACCCTCGACGCGATACGTGCCGCCGGGTCGCTCGGACGGCTTGGTGATCCGGATGGGCGCCGTCGCCCGGCGCGGCCGAGTGGACGGCCGACGCAGCGACTCGGGCACCTCGACCTCGCGCGACGGAGTCTTGCTGGGCCGGCGGCCCGTCGCGCGCGGCAGACTCACCGTCTCCCGCGCCCATTCGACGGCGCCGAGCCCAATGAGCTTCTCCACAATCGCGATGATCTGCGCGTCCTCGAGGCTCGTGAGGTCCGCCAGCCCGGCCAAAGCAACCGTTCCGTCGATCCGCGACAGCACAAACCCCTCCAGCGGAGACAGGGGCAGAGAAGTCAGATCCATCCCCGCAATAAGTCGGGGAACTCTGTCGGTGCTCGAAGCCATCGGCGGAAATTCGCGGGGGCCCGATGCTATCAGATCGCGCGCACGCGCCTCACAAACCGGACGAGCGCGCCGTGGGGAGGTCGATGCGGTGCATCGGCGAGGAGCGACGCGCCGCAGGGGGGCCCGGTCCCCGGCGAGGCGCGTCACGACTTCCGCCAAGGACTCAGGACATCGAGACGAGCAACTCGAGCAGCGCCTTCTGCGCGTGCAAGCGGTTCTCTGCCTCTTCCCACACGACGGAGCGAGGCCCGTCGATGACATCGGCCGCGACCTCCTCGCCGCGGTGGGCGGGTAAGCAGTGCAAAAACAGCGCGTCGTCTGCCGCTCCGTCCATCAGCGCCGAGTCGACCTCGAAGCCCGCGAACGCGGCCTCACGCGCCGCTTGCTCCTCTTCCTGGCCCATGCTGGCCCACACGTCGGTGGTCACCACGCGGGCACCGCGGACCGCTTCGTGGGGGTCGCGCGTGAGGGTGATCGTGGCCCCCTTCGCGCGCGCGGTCTCGACGATGTCGGGCTTGGGGTCGTAGCCCTCGGGGCACGCGAGGCGCAGGTCGAGTCCGGTCTGCGCGGCCGCCACGATCCACGAATGGGCCATGTTGTTTCCGTCGCCGATCCACGCGGCGGACACCCCCTCGAGCACGCCGCCCGTGTGGGCGCGCACCGTCTGGAGGTCCGCCAGGAGCTGGCACGGGTGGTAGTCCTCGCTGAGCCCGTTGACGATCGGGATCCGAGCGTGCTCCGCAAGCCCTTCGATTCGATCGTGGCCGAAGGTCCGGTAGACGACGCCGTGCGCGTACCCGGAGAACATGCGCGCGGTGTCGGACAGCGGCTCGCCTCGCCCGAGCTGGGTGTCTTTCGCGAGCAACGTGATCGGCTGCCCGCCGAGTTCGAAGACGCCGACCTCGAACGAGACGCGGGTCCGCGTCGACGCCTTCTCCAGGAGGATGACCACACTCTTGCCCTCGAGCGGGCGCGGCGCATCCGCAGTACCGCGGAGACGCTTGAGCTCGGCGGCGCGGTCGAGGAGCGCCGTCAGTTCCTTGGGGCTCAGGTCGTAGAGGGTCTTGAAGTGCCGGGTCATGCTTCCACCGTGGAGAGGAGCGCGCGCACCGTGGCGAGCGCTTCGTCGACGTCCTCTTCGCGCACGTTCAGCGGGGGCGCCAGCCGCAACACGATCCCTCCCGCCACCGACGCGAGCATCTTCTTCTCGTCCCGCAAGCGCCGGTACACGGTCATCGCGTCCACCCCATCGGCGATGCGAATCCCTCGGAGCAAGCCGATGCCGCGCGCTTCGGCGGCGGCCGGGATGGCGGGGTCGTCCACGATCGCTTGCAGCCCCGCCTCGAGGCGCGCCCCCATGCAGGCCGCGTGGCCGATGAGCTCCTCCTCGTCGATGATCGACAGCACCGCCCGCCCCGCAGCACACGCGAGCGGATTGCCGCCGAACGTGCTGGCGTGACTCCCGGGTGGCAGTCCGTCGGCCATCTTCTCGGTGACGGCGATGGCCCCCATGGGAAAGCCGCCGCCCATGCCCTTCGCGAGCGCGCATCCGTCAGGGACGACCCCGCTGTGCTCCCGCGCCAAGAAGCGCCCGGTGCGGCCGTAGCCCGTCTGCACCTCATCGAAGAACAGCAACGCACCTCGCTCGTCGCAGAGCGCGCGCACGGCCGCGAGGTAACCCTCGGACGGGACCACGAGGCCGCCCTCCCCCTGCACTGGTTCCAGGAACACGGCCGCGGTGGTGTCGTCCACACTGGCCTCCAGCGCCGCGATGTCGTCGTAGGGCACGTGCTTGATCCCGCCGACGAGCGGCGCCATGCCCACATGGTATTTGGGCTGTCCCGTCAGGCTGAGCGCGCCCATCGTGCGGCCGTGAAAGCTCTTGAGCGCCGAGATGAGACCGACCCGCTCGGGGTGACCGTGCTCGTGTTGCCAGCGGCGCGCGAGCTTGAGCAGCGCTTCGTTCGCCTCGGCACCGCTGTTGGCGAAGTAGACCCGGTCGAACGGGGTGCGCGCCGTGATCTGACTGGCCAGCTCGATGGCCTGATCGTTGTAAAACAGGTTCGAGGTGTGCATCAGGCGTCCGGCCTGCTCCGCGATCGCCGCCGCCAGCTTCGGGTGGCAATGCCCCACCGACAGCACCGCGATGCCCCCGCTGAAGTCGAGGTAGCGGTTGCCGTCGGCGTCCGTCGCCCGGCAGCCGCGCCCCTCGGTCAGCACGAACGGCGGCGGCCGGTAGTTGGGCAGCTGGGCCCGCTGGGCCTTCTCGACGAGCTCTGCGTTGGTCGACATCGGACGGGTGTAGCAAACCCCGCCCCCGCGACCAACGCGCGTCACCCCGTGATCTCAGTCCCGATCCCGAGGTCCGTGAAGATCTCCAGCAGACACGCGTGGCGGGTCCGCCCGTCGATCACGTGCACCTTGGACACGCCGTTCGAGAGCGCCTCGAGTCCACACTTCACCTTCGGGATCATGCCGCCCTCGATCACCCCGTCGGCGATGAGCGCCTCGATCTCCTCGCGGCTCAGGGACGACTCGACGTCACCGTCGCGGCCCCGGATCCCGTCGATGTCTGTCATGAGGATGAGCTTCTCCGCCCCCAGCGCCGCCGAGACGGCCCCCGCGACGGTGTCGGCGTTGACGTTGAGCGAACGGCCCGCCGCGTCGACCGCGACCGGCGCGATCACGGGCACGAACCCACCCTCGACGAGTTGCTCGATGACGCCCGTGCGCACGTCGACGACCCGGCCGACGCGCCCAGGGTCGACGAGCCGCCCCGACTGGGTGCGCATCTCATCGACCTTCTCGGCCAGCACGCAGCCATCGTCCTTCCCCGTCAGCCCCACCGCGCGGCCGCCATGGGTGCCGATGAGCGACACGATCTCACCGTTGATCTTGCCGCCGAGCACCATCTCGACGACCTCCATCGTCTCGTCGTCGGTCACGCGGAGGCCCTCGATCCGCTCGGAGTTGACGCCCATCTTGGACAGAAGCTGGTCGATCTGCGGCCCCCCGCCGTGCACCACGACGGGGTTGAGCCCGACGTAGCGCATCAACGTGATGTCGCGCGCAAAGCTGTCGCGCAGCGCCTCGTCGACCATCGCGTGCCCGCCGTACTTCACGACAAACGTCTTGCCGTGGAAGCGCTGGATGTAAGGCAGCGCCTCGTGCAGGATCGCGGCCTTCTGAATCAGGTGTTCAACCATGAGGCCGCGCATCTTGCGCGCTCGCCGCGGCCGCCGCCACCGCCCTGATTACAATGACAGCAGCGCGCTTCGTCCCTCCTCGGACACGAGCCGCCGCACTGTCGTGGCCTGGGCGCAGAGTCTCTCGCCCACCTCGACGCGGTGGTCGAAGACCGCGTCGCCGGCCTGCGTCTCACCGCGAAGCTGTGTACGCACACGGGCTCGCTCTCGGGCCTTCACGCCGCTGCGGAACGTCACTTTCTCCGCCACCGGGCAGAGGGACACCGGGTCGAGCCCGGCCTCGGCCATGACGCGCGCGATCGCCTCGTCACAGAAGTCGACGTAGGCGGGGTGGTTGACGTGGTCGAGCGGGTCCATCCACGAATGCCAGCAGTCGAACTCGAAGCGGTGCTCGGCGCGGTCGGTCCGGGGCTCGAACGAGGGCAGAGCCACCGACGGCCCGTGCGACTCGGGCGTGAACGCGTCGACCAGCCCCGTGCTGCCGCGCGCCACCCGGATCTCGCCCGCCTCCATCGAGACGTGCACCCACTCCTGGGTCGCCGAAGCGACCGGCCCCGCCGCACAGGTCAGACGGCCCTCGCGCCGGAAAAACACCCCACGGCGCGCCTGAGACGGCCACGTCGCACCCGTGAGCGTCTCCCCGTAGAGGGTCTCCCGGTGATGCTGGACGGTCATGCCACGCACGATCATCGAGCAGCCCTCGTCGCGGTACCGCGTGGGGCTCCACCCCGCGGCGATCGATCCGGCCACGGCGATGTCCTGGAACAGACGCCAGACGTCGCCCGCGCGGGCCGCTTCACGCGGCGAGAAGGCGCTTCGGGGAAGAAACAAGGGGAGTTCGTGCATCGTGCCGCCGTGTGGAGGTCCAAGAGGGGGGACGTGTAGCAGGTCGCTCGAGCAGTGAATCAGATTGGAGCAGCCATGAGCCGGTGGCAGAAAAGCGCAAGCCACGTTGCGCGCCCCCTCAAGACGCGCGGCGGACGTCCGATAATGTGGACATCGGGAGAGAACACCGTGACCACCACTGCATCTTCAGACGACGTCTTCTCAGGCGCGGCCGCCCAAATCGTTCAGTCCGCGCTGCGGCCCGAATGCACCGTGGGGGAGCTTGCGGAGTATGCGGCGGTGGACGCCGGCTTCGCGATCCGCCTGCTCAAGGTGGCCAACAGCCCCGCGTTTGGCCTCCGCCACAAGGTCGACGACGTGCACCGCGCCGCGGCTCAGCTGGGGGTGCGCGGCCTGCGGAACGTCGCGTTGAGTCTGATGGTCTCCGACATGGCGCCCGACAACGAAGGGGGGCGCGTCCTCTTGGCCAACTCCGTCCGGCGGGGCGTGGCGGCGCAGGCCATCGCGAGCGCAATGGGTCTCGAAGACCCGACCGCGCACTTCACCGTGGGCCTGCTGCTCGAGGCGGGGGAACTGTCGCTCGCGACCGAGGCGCTGGACGTCGCGCTGGAGCTCGCCCGCTGTCCGGCGGATCAGCGGATATTGCGTGAGCGCACGTGGGACCTCGACCCCCATCCGCAGTCCGGCTCGCAGCTCGCCGAGCGTCTTCACCTCGGGCCCGACATCGTCCGCGCGATCGCCCACCACCACGACAAAGCCCCGTTCGGCACCCCGCCCACCGACGTCGGCTGGCTGGCGGAGCGGTTCGCCGGTGTCTTCGAGGGAGGCGCGGCCACCGCGCTCAGCGCACAGGCGGTCGACGACGCCGAGTCCGTCGGACTGACCCGCGAGCAAGTCGAGACCATCCTCGAGATGATGCCCGGAATGGTCAAAGAGACCGGGCGCGCGCTCGACCGCGACCTCGGCGAGCAGATCGACCTCACCTCGCTTCGGGCCGATGCGCAGCGCAGCCTCGCGGAGATGAACATCCACTACGAGGGCCTCGTGCAGATGCTCGAGAACCTGCTGGCGGAGAAGCAGGAGCTGGCCGAGCAGCTCGAGCTGGCGAACGCGCGGCTGAAGCGCCTCGCGGGCACGGACACGCTCACGGGGCTGCCGAACAAACGGGCCTACGTGCACGCCATCGACACGGCGCTCGTGAACGCCCGCCAGACCGGGCGCCCGGTGAGCCTGGTCGTGCTCGACGTCGACCACTTCAAGAAGTTCAACGACACCTGGGGCCACGCGCTCGGGGACCAGGTCCTCAAGGTCGTCGGTCAGGTCCTTCACGACGCGGTCCGCGGTGGCGACGTGCCCGCCCGCTACGGCGGGGAGGAGTTCGCCATCGTGCTGCCGGACACCGACGGCGACGACGCCTGGAAGGTCGCCGAGCGAATCCGTCGCCGCCTGTTCGCAGCGACGGTGCCGGGCCCCAAGGGTCCCATCTCGGTCACCGCCAGCCTCGGGGTCGCGAGCTCGAGTCCTTTCGGCCCCTGGGACCGCCACGTCCTGTTCGAGGACGCCGACAAGGCCCTCTACGAAGCCAAGGACTCCGGCCGCAATCGCGTCGTGCGCGCGGAGGTCAAAGCGGCCTGAGGCCGCTACAGGATGTACTTGGCCAAGTCCTCGTCGCCCAGGATGGGCGCGAGCGTCGCGCGGACCATCGTGGCGTCGATGGTGAGCTTGTCCTCCTGCATCTCGGGCGCGACAAAGCTGACCTCCTCCAGCAGGGCCTCGAGGATCGTGTGGAGTCGTCGAGCGCCGATGTTCTCGTTGCGCTCGTTCGCCTCCTGCGCGTACTCGGCGAGCGCCTCGACCGCGTCCGCCGTGAAGCCGAGTTTGAGGCCCTCCGTCGCCAGCAGCGCCTCGTACTGACGGGTGAGCGAGTTCTGCGGCTCGGTCAGGATGCGAACGAAATCCGCCTTCTCGAGGGACTCCAGCTCGACCCGGATGGGGAAGCGGCCCTGCAGCTCCGGGATGAGATCCCCCACGTCCGCGACGTGGAAAGCACCCGCCGCGATGAACAGGATGTGGTCCGTCTTCACGGGCCCGTACTTGGTGCTAACGGTGCTGCCTTCCACGATGGGCAAGAGATCCCGCTGGACCCCCTCGCGGCTCACGTCCGGGCCGGAACCGGCCTTCTGCCGGCCCGCTACCTTGTCGATCTCGTCGAGGAACACGATCCCCGCCTGTTGCGTGCGGTCGAGCGCCTCCCGCTGCAGGCGGTCCATGTCCACCAGTTTCTCGGCCTCCTGCTGCTTCAGGATGGCGAGCGCGTCCTGCACCTTCATCGTGCGGCGCTTGGTCTTGCCTTTGAAGCCGGGCAGCTGCCCCAGCATGTCGCGGAGGTTGACCTCCATCTCCTCCATGCCGTGGTTGCCAAAGATCTGCATGAACGGGCTCGAGTTGTCGGCCACGTCCAGCTCGACGTCTTCGTCATCGAGCTCCCCGGCGCGGATCTGCTCCCGGATCGCCTCGAGTTCCGAAGCGGGTGGCGCGGCCGCATCTGCGGTGGCCGGCGCGGTCCCCCCGGGGACAAAAAACGGCCCGAACATCTGCCCCGCCCCCGGCTTGGCCGGGGCGCTGACCGGGGCGGTGGCGGCCGGCTGCCGCGTCCGCGCGATCATCTGCGCGAGACGGTCTTCGGCCAACCGGTCGGCCCGCTCCTTCACCGCCTCGACGAACTCTGTGCGCACGAGCCCGATGGCGATCTCGACGAGGTCGCGGATCATCGCCTCCACGTCGCGCCCGACGTAGCCCACCTCGGTGAACTTGCTGGCCTCCACCTTGATGAACGGCGCGTTCGCGAGCTTCGCCAGACGCCGCGCGATCTCCGTCTTCCCGACGCCCGTCGGGCCGATCATGATGATGTTCTTCGGGGCGATCTCGTCGCGCAGCTCGGGGTCGACCTGCTGGCGGCGCCATCGGTTGCGAAGGGCGACCGCGACGGCGCGCTTGGCCTTCTGCTGACCCACGATGTAGGCGTCGAGCCGCGTGACGATCTCGCGCGGGGTGAGGTTTCGAACGCCTTGGCTCACGAGTTCATCTCCTCGACGAGGATCTCGCCGTTGGTGTAGACGCAGATCTCACCCGCGATGCGAAGCGCCTCTCGGGCGATCTCGGCTGCAGGCTTATCGGTGTGTCGGTAGAGCGCACGCGCGGCCGCCAGCGCATACGAGCCGCCCGAGCCGATGGCGATCACGCCCTCGTCGGGCTCGATGACGTCGCCCGTGCCGCTCACGAGCAGGGTGTGGGTGGCGTCCATGATGATGAGCATCGCCTCGAGCCGCCGCAGGTAGCGGTCGGTCCGCCAGTCCTTGGCCAGCTCGACGGCGGCGCGCGGCAGACTCCCGCCGTGCTCCTTCATCTTCGCCTCGAAGCGGTCGAGGAGCGTGAAGGCGTCGGCGCTCGCGCCGGCGAACCCGGCGACGACCTTGCCGTCGGCGATGCGGCGCACCTTGCGGGCCTGCCCCTTCATGATCGTCTGGCCGAGAGAGACCTGACCATCGCCGGCCATGGCGGCCTTGCCGTCACGGCGAACCGCGATGATGGTGGTGGAGCGGAAGCGGGGCTCGTCGTGCATGGAGCGCGCAAGCTAGGGATCGTGGGGTCCCCCGTCAACGGAGAGGAACGATCCGAGTCTCGCCCGGCAAAGGAACCGGACAGCCGGGCCCCCGGCTGCTACGGTGAGCGGATGCGTGCTTTCCTGGCAACGGCGGCCCTGCTCGGGCTCGCCCTCCCGCTCGCGGCGTGTAGCAACGACCTCAGCAACCTCACCCGCGACGAAGCGCGTTCGATGGGCGGCGGCTCGGCGGATGGAGCGC
Organism: Sandaracinaceae bacterium; assembly: GCA_045106715.1. GTDB lineage: Bacteria > Myxococcota_A > Polyangia > Polyangiales > Sandaracinaceae. The sequence goes on along the minus strand of JBGCFC010000108.1, from coordinate 62,400 downwards.
GCGACCTGTGCGAAGACAACGGCTGGTACGGCGACGGCGCCTACTGCGACGAGTTCTGCCCGCGCACGGATCCCGATTGCACGGCCTCCTGCGGGGCCGACGTGGACTGCCCGCCGCTCTTCTGTCCGGCGGAGAACTGCCCCACCACGCGCTGCATTGCCGGCATGTGCCGCGTTGCGGACGAGTGCACGGCGCGCCTTCGGTGGATGCAGAAGGACGCCTACGTGAGCGCGGCGGGCCGCAACCGGAGCTTCTGGCCTCCGCACACCACGATGGAGCTGACGGTCACCTGCGGGGACGAGGTCGTGCGGGTCTCGGAGATGACCAACCACGGGACCGCGGTAGCCGACGTCGACGAGGCAGGCACGCCGGTGCTGTCCGAGGTCTGGTCCGACGAGGTTGGCGGGAGTCGCGTCGATCTGCTCGCGCTCGCCGACGCCTTCGAAGGCTGCGAGTGCGGGACGACGTTCCTCAGCCTCGACCAGCTCGAGGCCTCCCTCGTGGCCGAGATTGTGGAAGAGCTGAGCGCGTACGCGGAGGCCAACCTGAGCTGCCCGGACGGCATCGGCGGCACCGCGGCGGTGGTCAACGCGCTGGCCACGGGTGACGTGGACTTTGTGCTCGCGAACGCCAACCAGTGCGCCTGGACCTCGGGCGCGGGCTGGGAAGAAGGCCTGAACGACGCGATGGGCGTGGTTGTCGCCGCGACCTCGGAGACGCTCGGCGACTACCACGTGTGCAACAACGACGCGCAGCTCCAGTCAGACCTCTTTGCGCAGTACCGCGACTTCGGCAGCGTGACCGCTTGCGCCCCCAGCTCGTCCGTGTGCAGCGGGCCCGCCTGGTTCTACGACCCGTCTCGCTGAGTTCGTCCTCGATTGACGTGAACGACGCCGCTCCCGAGACTCGGGCGCGGCGTCGCTGCGTTCAGGTCGACAGTCGCGTCAACTACAGCTGCAGCAGGACCATGAACAGGACATAGAGCGCGAGCCCGATCGGCACGCAGGCGATCGCGACACCGCTCAGCGCGTACGAGATCAGCAGCTTGCTCTTCGCGCCGGCCGCGTCGCCGCGGAAACCCGCCTTCTTGGCCTGGTCGGCGAAGTAGATACCCGCGAGACCGAGCGGAAAGCAGCCGCACCCGGACATCGTGATCACGGCCAGCACGAAGGCCGGCATGATGTTCACCTCGATGGACGGCAACACCTCCATCTGAGGCAGCGCCCCAGGTGCTCCGAAGCCGCCTGGAGGTGGCGCACCGAAACCCCCTCCGGGCGGAGGCGGCCCGGGTGGCGGACCGAAGCCCCCTCCCTGCGGTGGGCTGCCCGGCGGAGGACCGAAGCCGCCCCCGGGGGGTGCCGCGGCCTGGGGATGGAAGCCGCCCGGAGGCGCACCGCCCGGGGGGCGGAATCCCCCACCGTTCGGATCAGACATGCGAGGAACCTAGCAAACCGCGTTTCGGCGCACAGGTGGCTTCACTCATCGTCGTGCGCGAGCGGGTGCGCGCGGTCGTACGCTTCCATCAGGCGGTCGACCGTGAGGTGCGTGTAGCGCTGGGTGGTCGAGAGGCTCGCGTGTCCGAGGAGCTCCTGAATCGAGCGGAGATCCGCGCCCGCATCGAGCAGATGCGTCGCGCAGGTGTGGCGGAGCGCGTGGGGATGCAGGTCGCCTCGGCCCGTGCCGAGCGCGCCGTAGCGCTGCACGATGTTCTGGACCTGCCGGGCTCGAAGCGGCGTGCCCCAGCGGCCGAGGAAGAGGTGGGTCGCGTGCTGGTCACCGTCCTTGGAGCGCAGCGCGCCTCTCACCTCGAGGTACGCCGCGAGCGCTTCACGGGCCTTGCCGCCGAGCGGGGTCAGCCGCTCCTTGTTGCCTTTTCCCAGGACCCGGAGGGTCGACCGAGCGCGGTCCCACGCGTCCAGACGCAGCGTGGCGACCTCGCCGACGCGCAGCCCGCACCCGTACAGCACCTCCAGGATCGCCGCGTCCCGTACTTTCAGCGGCGGCTGGCGTCCCGCGTCGGCGTGGGGCGCCTGAACCACCCGAAACGCGTCGTCCACGGTGAGGAAACGCGGGAGCGTCTTCTTGACCTTGGGGATCTTCAGCCGGGCCGCCGGGTCCCTCTCAGACAGGCCGCGACGCACCAAGAAGCGGTAGAAGCTCCGCACCGCCGCGATCTTCTTCGCCAGCGTCGAGCTCGCGTTGGTGTCGAACAGCGTAGCCAGCCACCCGCGCAACACCGCGACCCGGAGACGAGATGCGTCCGCCGGCAAGCCATGTTCGAGCACATAGGAGTGCAGCGAGTCGAGCGTGCGCCGATAGGTCTTCACCGTGAGGGGAGAGGCGCGCTTCTCGCCTTCGAGATGCTCCACGAAGCGGGCGATCTGCGCGTCGAACGCGTCGGCCATCCTCTCACCATGACCGAGCGCCCCCTCCCGCCCAAGTTCCGTACAGGATTCGCGAAGAACCCTCCATGTCCCTATGCTCAGACGATGCTGGTGTTTGCACGCACGCTGTGTTTTTCCCTCCTGATCGCCGCGGTGCTCGGGGCCTGCGGTGAAGAGCCGCCACCGACCGAAGACGACAGCGGGACACCTCCCCCCAGCGGGTGCACGAGCGACGACGACTGCGCGGACGGACTCTACTGCAATGGCGACGAGCGGTGCGACGCCAGCTCGCCCGTGGCCAACCGGTTCGGATGCGTCGCGGGCACACCCCCGTGCGAGACAGCATGCGATGAGGTGAACCGGAGCTGCGCGCCGGACTGCCCCGATGAGGACGGCGACGGCCACGCTCCACTCTCGTGCGGCGGCGACGACTGCGATGACACCGACGCCGATCGCTACCCCGGCAACCTCGAGGTCTGCGACGCCGCGGACCGGGACGAGGACTGCGACCTCAGCACGTTCGGAACGCGCGACGCGGACGAAGACCGCTTCGTGGACCGCGCATGCTGCAACGGGGAGGGCGCGAGCCGGGTGTGCGGGCTCGACTGCGACGACGCCGTCCAGACGGTCAACCCCGTCGTCCCCGAGGTCTGCAACGGGTTCGACGACAACTGCAACGGCGAGACGGACGAGGACTGCGGCTGTGCGCCGCCCGGTAGCTCGCGCGCTTGTGGGATGGATGGCCCTGGCCGCTGCCTCGCGGGCATGCAGATGTGCGAGGGAGGCACGTGGACCGCGTGCACGGGCGTGCTGGCCACCGACGAAGAATATCTCTGCGACGGCCAGGACGAGAACTGCAACGGGCAGAGCGACGAAGGCCTCACCATCGAGTGCCTCCCCGACGCGGACGCCGACGGGCATCCGGCCAGCGGAACGCCGACCGTCGCATGCCCGGATCTGAGCGCCATGGCGGCGCCCCGGTTCGGCTGCCCTGTGGGCTCGACGCGAGCGGACCGCCCTGAGGACTGCTGCGACGCGGATGCAGCCGCTCGCCCGCAGGTGCTAGGCGGCGAGCAGTGGTTCGGGGAACCCACCGCGTGCGGGGACTACGACTACGACTGCGACGGAAGCCAACGGGGCGAGCTGACCGCGGAGGACCGCAACCCCGCTTGCGGGTCCAGCCTCGGCAACTGCCGATGCTTGTCGGGCTGCGGTGACGGCTGGCAGGGCTCGGCCCCGGCGTGCGGCGAGACCGGCCGAACCTGCGTCTGTGGCGACCCGGAGGGCGCGTGCGGCTCCGTCTGCACCGACCGCGTGCAGCGCTGTCGATGAACGCCTCAGCGGGCCACCGGGTACTTCGCTAGCTTGCGCTGCAGCGAGCGCCGATGGATGCCCAGGAGCCGCGCGGCTTTCGAGATGTTGCCCTCGCACTCCTCCAGCACTCGGTGGATGTGCTCCCACTCCGTGCGCGCCAGGCTGGGTACGGTCTCTGGCGGCGGCGGCGCGTCCCCCTCGCGGAGCAGCGCGCGGAGGATCTCATCGAGGTCGGCGGGCTTGGTGAGGTAGTCGTGTGCACCGCGGCGCACCGCCTCGACGGCGGTGGCGATGCTGCCCCAGCCGGTCAGCACGACGATCTTGGTGGTGGGGTCGATCTCGGTGAGCGCGCGCACCAGGTCGAGCCCGCTCATGACAGGCATGCGGAGATCCACCACCGCGTACTCCGGGCTCTCGGACCTCGCCAAAGAGAGCGCCGCCTCTCCGCTCGACGCCTCGCGCGCGTCCCAGTCGCGCTGCGTGAACGCGCGGACCAATCGGCTGCGAAACCGATCATCGTCGTCGACGACCAGCACGGCCTGCCGCACGCCTTCGCTCATGATGGGGCCTCCGCGCTGGCATGGGTCGGCAAACACAGCATCGCGGTCGTCCCTCGTCCCTCCGTGGAGCGGAGCGCGAGCCGTCCGCCGAGTTGTTGCGCGAGCGCGTCGACCAGAAACAAGCCCAGCCCCATCCCGCTGCCTTCGGGCTTGGTCGAGAAGAAGGGAAGCCGGGACCGATCGCACACCTCCTCGGGCATGCCGGTGCCCCGGTCCTCGACCGACAGCTTCACCTCCTCGCCCGCCCTCTCGAGGCGCAGCCACACCGCGTCGCCTGCCTCCGACGCGTCCAGCGCGTTCCGAAGCAGCGAGGCCAGCGCCTGCGCGACCGCCGTCTTGGGGACGCGGACGTTCGCGCCGTCGGTGTGGACCTCGACCCGCTGGCGTTCGCCTTCATCGAGCCGCGCGATCGCCGCCTCGGCGAGCGCCTCGAACGGGACCGCCACCAGGCGCTCCCCGGGCAGTTCGCCGGCCGACGTGGAGAGCTGGTCCAGCACCCGCCGACAGCGGCGCACCTCCTCGCGGATCAGCGTGATGTCCTCGCGCACCTCCGCGGGCGCGTCCAGAAGCGCACGGTCGAGCTCCCCCGCGGCCAACGCGATGGTGCCGATGGGCGTGCCCAGCTCGTGCGCCGCACCGGCGGCCAGTCCGGTCAACGCCGCGACCCGCCGCCCGGTTTCCGCCCGAAGTTCGGCCTCCTCGAGCGCGACCTGCTGCGACGCGAGCTGCGCCGTCAACCTCGTCACGAATACGGCGACCAGCCCCGCCGCGACCGCGAAGGCCACCCACATGCCGCGCACATGGGCCACCAGCGAGTGCGTGTGCAGGGGCCCGTCGGACAACAGGAGCAGCGCCCCGAACCCCAGCAGCGAGGCCCCGGTGAGGCCCCACACCCAGCGCCCCGGGAGGACCACCGCGGCGAAGGTCAGATGCACGAAGTAGAGCGCAGAGAAGGGGTTCATCGCGCCCCCCGTCACGTGCAGCGACGCTGTCAGCGCCAGCGTGTCGACCATCAGAACCGGACCGATGAGGCCGTCCCCGAGGCGGGCGCGCAGGGCAAAGAGCACGCCGTTCGAGAGCAGCGTCAGCACGAGCACCACGAGCGCGGGGGTGAGCGGCAGGGGGAGGTCGCTCGTCGCCGCCGCCGTCGCGATGGAGAGCCCCTGCGCGCCGATCGTCAGCCAGCGGAGCCGGACGAGCCAGCCGAGGTCGATCACTTGCCGAGCCGCGCGCACGGGCAACAGGCTACGCCGGTGGATCGACCGCGACCAGCGCCTCGGCGTGGTCGGGAAGCGCGACGAGGAGGTCCAGTGCGAGGTCGTCGCCAGGCAGGCTGAGGTCGAGCAGGGAGAGCGCCTCGGCGAGCCCGATGCGCAACGTGAGTTCCGCGCTGGGGGTCGCCGCGTTGAGTTCGAAGGGCGCGATCGGGAGCTCCAAGAGCCGGTTGCCCACGGCCTCGAGGCGGGCGCGCGGACGCACGAGTTCGGCGCGAATGGTGTGCCCCTCGAGCGGCGCGGCCCGAGCGGGCGCGACGATGACCTCAACCGCGCAATAGCGCCCCGGAGGCGGACTCAGCACCCCGAGATCCGCCGTGTCGCCGAGCGAGACCTGAGACTCGAGGAGCGAGCGCCCGTCCGCGGTGGTGTGATGGGCGCGCGCCGTAGAGAGCAAGCTCCACCGGTGCGCTTCGAGCTCACCTGGACAAGGCACGAGCGTGATCTCGTCGAGACTGAGTCGCGCATCCGAAAGCGCCACACCGGCGGCGGCGCCCTCCCCGAGCGAAGCGCGCACGCGGACCTCCGTCCCGTTCGAGATGCGCAGGGCGCAGGACGGGAACATCGCGGAGAGGAAAAGGAGGGACAGCGCGAGACGCCAGGTGTTCATGACGCACCGCCGAGGTCGGCCGAAACACCGACGAAGACCGCCGCGCCCTCGGTGAGCCCGACGTTCGCGTGGGTCTGCACGAGCGGGAGCTGGGCTCCGACGCGGATGAGCCAGTCCGACTCTGGTCGCAGCAGCACCTGGGGCGTCGCGCTGAACGTGACGGCGCCATCGAGCGCGGCTTGGCCATCGATCCGTGCAGGAGCGTCCACGCGCAGACCCACCGCCCCCCGCAACGCCAGCCACGGTGTGACGCTGAACTGCGGGGCGGCGACAAGCTGGGCCGACGGGCCGGGCGTGAGGCCGTATCGCCTGGCGACGGGCCAGTGCACCTGACCACGAAGCAACAGCGAGGACCACTCGCCGGAGAACCCATACGAGACACCCGCCAACGGCGCCGCCGCGCCCGAGCCGGTCTGCGCGTCGTACGGCAGAAGCGCCCCGAGTGCGTCGGTCTGGTCGACCGAGGTCGGCGCGCGCATGCCCAAGGTGACGAAGAGGCGGTGCTCGGGCTGCCACCGTCGGTCTCGGAGGAGCAACGCACGCGCACGGAAGGTGACATCGCCCGGACCGAGGGTCGTGCTGGCCGAGAGGTCAGCGCGTGTCACGTCGACCAAGGTCAACGGTGCGTCCACCGCGAGCGTGAGCCAGTCGAGCGGGGAGACCGCCAGCGCGAGAGACAGGTCCGCCTGTGTGCGCTGCGTGGTCCGCCCCTCGGAGGTCTCGGTCTGCCAGCCCACCCGGAGGAGGCTGCCGGCGCGGACCCGACCCGCGTACGGCGTCGCCGCGCCCATCACGGAGAGCGTCGGGTCCCCACTCTCACAGGGCGCGCAGGCAGACGCTGCACTCGGCGCTGACGCGGCGAGCAGCAGGAACGTGAGCAGGCATGGGCGAGACACGACGGGTAGGTAGCGCCCCCGCCCCGCGCATCAAGGGTTTGGGGATGCGGCAAATGGTCGCAGGCGCGGGACATTCGGTCAGACGGGAGTAGATTCGACCCATGGGTAAGCTTGGACACAGCGGCGGCCTCACGCGGGCCGCTCTCTTGATGGCGCTCTCGGGACTCACGGCATGCGGCGGCGGCGGCGATGTGGAGCTGACGTTCACGGGCCTGGTGGGCGAAGCACCTGCCGCGTGCGGGCAGTCCTACGACGGGATCGGCACGAGCGGCACGAGCATGACGCTGGCGGACTTCCGACTCTACGTCCACGACCTCCGCGTGGTGCGGGCGGACGGGACGGAGGTCCCGGTGACGCTCGAGCAGGACGGCGTGTGGCAGCATGAGAACGTCGCGCTCCTGGACTTCGAAGACGGCACCGCCGGCTGCGAAAACGGCACGGCCGAACTGAACACGAGCATCCGTGGCACCGTCGAGGAGAGCGGGCCCTTCACCGCGGTGCGCTTCCGGCTCGGGGTGCCCTTCGCGCTCAACCATGCGGACGTGTCGACCGCGCCCTCCCCCCTCGGCTTCCCGTCGATGTTCTGGAACTGGAACGGCGGCTACAAGCACCTCCGCATCGACGGCCGCACCACCGGTCAGCCGGACGGGTTTCGCATTCACCTCGGCAGCACCGGCTGCGACGGCGACGAGCGCGGCAACGTGACGATGTGCACCGCGGACAACCGGCCGGAGATCGAGCTCGCGCTGGACCCCGACACACAGGGCATTCGCGTGGACGTGGCGGCGCTGCTCAGCCAGTCCGACATGGACACGGACATGGGCGGCATGCCCGGCTGCATGAGCGGCCCGACCGACCCCGAGTGTGAGCAGATCTTCGGCGGCCTCGGGCTCCCGTTCGGCGGCGGCACCGCCGGCACGCAGCGGCTCTTCGTCCCGACCGCGCCGCCCCGTTGACGTGCGTGCGTCGGGCGGGCTGGTGCCTTTCGCTCTGCCTCGCGGCCTGCGCGCCCATGGGTGACCAGCCGACCTGGGAGTGGGATCTACCCGTCGGCTGGGCGCCGCCCGAGGTGCCGGCTGACAACCCGATGAGCGAGGCGAAGGTCGAGCTCGGTCGCCGGCTGTTCTACGACCCCACGCTGAGCGCGGATGGCACCCTCTCCTGCTCCAGCTGCCACGAGCAAGCGCGTGCCTTCACGGACGGCCGGGCCCTGTCCCCCGGGATCGACGGGAGCGTGGGCCACCGGAGCGCACAGCCCTTGGCCAACGTCGGCTACCTCCGCCCGCTCACCTGGGCCAACCCGCTCATCGGCAGCCTCGAAGAGCAGGCGCTCCTCCCCCTGTTCGGCGAGTCTCCGGTGGAGCTCGGGCTTGCCGGTCGAGAGGCCCAGCTCGAAGACCGCTTGCGGGACGACGCCGCGTACGTGCGTGCTTTCGCGGAGGCGTTCCCGGACGACGACGCGCCGGTGCGCTGGCCGCGGGTGCTTCAGGCGCTGGCGGCCTTTCAGCGCACGCTCGTCAGCGGGGACAGCCCGTATGACCGCTTCCTCGCCGGCGACCGGGACGCCTTGAGCGATCAGGCGGAGCGCGGTCTCTCCCTCTTCGAGTCGGAACGGCTCGGCTGCGTCGGCTGTCACTCCGGCCCCACGCTGGCCGGACACGGGTTCCACCACACGGGCCTCTATGACGAGGACGGCTCCGGAAGCTACCCCGTGCCCAACCGCGGGGTCTTCGAGATCACCTTCGACGACGCCGACATGGGCCGGTTTCGCGCCGCCAGCTTGCGGAACGTGGCGGTCACCGCGCCGTACATGCACGACGGCTCCATCGACACCCTCGACGGTGTCCTCGACCACTACGCCGCAGGCGGGCGCGCGGCCAGCGCGCGGACGAGCCCGCGCCTCACCGGGTTCTCTCTGTCGGACGACGAACGCAGCGCGCTCCTCGCGTTCCTCGAGAGCTTGACCGATGACCGGTTCCTCGAAGACCCCCGCTTCTCGGACCCTAGATAGGTCAGTACTCAGCGAGTCCGGCTTCTGGGCTGGGCTCCTGGAAGATCCGCGGCTCGTCCTGCCCCACGTTGTGGATCAGCACGCGCACCCGATCGTTCACGACGCGGGTCTCCCAGTGGTAGCCGTCCGTCCACGCGTCCAGGCCGAGCGGACGGCGCCCCAGCTCGAGCGCTCCGCGCCCCTCGCGGAGCAGCACCCAGCGGTGCTCTTCAACATCAGGCTGGCAGATGCGGCGCTCCTCGCGGACCTGGATGCGCGCCTGCACATCCTGCACGGAGAGTTCCTCGAACGGGCAGGTCTGTTCGTCGAACGCGGACTGGTATCGGTTCCCGTAGAGGAAGATCCCGAAGATGATCGCGATCGGCGCCGTGGCGATCACGACCAGCACCGGCGTGCGCCACTTCGGAGCCGGCTTCTTCGTCACGCGATCGCCTCGGGTGCGGACGGAGCCATGACGGCCCCCGTCGCCGAGGCGGCGTGGCCCTCGGCCTGCGCGCGCACGACACGCGCCCCGACCGCGTCCAACCAGCCTTCGAGGGCCTCGAGCGCGCGCGCGACCATCGCATCGCGACGGGCCCGCTTCTTCATGCGCTTCGTGGTCTCGAGCGGCGTGAACATCGAGAAGACGATGTTGGACGGCTGGAACACGGGCTTTTCCGTGTCGTGCAGGTGGGAGCGCAAGGAACCGAACGCCGTCTCGCGCGGCACAGGCACCACCGGCTGGCCCAACGCCTTCTGGGCGAGCTGGACACCGAGCAGCAAACCGAGCGCTGCACTCTCGACGTAGCCTTCGACGCCGCTGACCTGTCCCGCGAGGTAGACCCCGGGCGCCGCGCACAGATCCAGCTCCTCGGAGAGCACGCGCGGGCTGTCGAGGAACGTGTTCCGGTGCACCGAACCGAGCCGCTCGAACTCCGCGTTCTCCAGCCCTGGAATCGTGCGCAGGATGCGCTTTTGCTCCGGCCACTTCATGCGGGTCTGGAAACCGACCAGGTTGTACGCGGTGGCCGCCTTGTTCTCCTGCCGAAGCTGCACGACCGCGTGAGGCCATCGTCCCGTCTTCGGATCGGTGAGCCCCACCGGCTTCATGGGCCCGAACGCGAGCGTCTTGGGCCCACGCTCAGCCATCACCTCGACCGGCAGGCACCCCTCGAAGTACTTGATGTCCTCGAACTCCCGCGGGACGACCTTCTCGGAGGCCACGAGCGCGGCGACGAAGGTCGTGTACTCCTCCTCCGTCATGGGGCAGTTCACATAGGCCGCGTCGTCCCCCTTGTCGTAGCGGCTGGCGCGGAAGACCTTGTCCCAGTCGAGCGACTCCGCGGTCACCACGGGCGCGATGGCGTCGTAGTACGCGAGGTGCTCAGCGCCGACCGTCTTCGCCAGATCGCTGGCCAGCGCGTCGCCGGTCAGCGGGCCGGTGGCGATCACGACCGGCCGGGCCTCGGGGATGGCCTCGACCACCCGGTGCTCGAGCGTGATGTTGGGGTGCGCCTCGATCCGCGCGGTCACCTCCGCGCTGAACACATCCCGGTCCACGGCAAACGCCCCGCCGGCCGGCACCCGCGCCACGTCGCCGGCGCTCATGATCAACGACCCAGCCCGCCGCATCTCCTCCTTGAGCAGCCCCACCGCGTTGTGAAGCGCCGCGCCTCGGAACGAGTTGCTGCACACCAGCTCCGCCAGCCCGTCCCCGTTCTGCGCGGGGGTACGCACCTCCGGCTTCTGCTCGATCAACGTGACCGGCACCCCGCGCTCCGCGAGCTGCCACGCGCACTCGCTGCCCGCGAGTCCGCCTCCTACGATCGTCACCGGTTCGGTCATGGCGGGAACGTAGCAGCCCCGGAGCAAGACGCCGGCAGGCCAGCCGGGCCGGATTGCACGGCGATCCCTGCGAGTCAGCGACCCTCCGCCGTCGCTCGCAGATTCACTGCCCTTTGTGTGATCCGCTCCCCGGTTGCCGCGCTTCAGTCCGGTTGGAGCGACCGCGCCAGCTCCTTCGCTTCGTCAAGCGTCGCGCAGGTGTGGATCGGGACGATGGGCGACCCAGAAGACCGCGGTGAACGCGCCGCTCAGAGTCAGGGCTGCCAGGCCTGGAACCGAGACTCCAGCCCGAGGGTGAGCGACGGGGTAGCGGCGTTCGACGATGCGTAGAAGACGCCGTCGACGCCTGCGGTGACGGCCAACTCGGGCAGGAACCAGGCGCTCGCCGAGAGGCCGAACCCGAGATACCGAGTTTGCCCGACGCCGGAGACGTTGGTCTCTTCGATGGGCTGAAAGAACGGTTCGTAGAGTGGAAAATGAGCCTCGATCTGAAGCCACGACCACGCCGTGACGCCCACCTGGACATTGGCGATCAGCGCGGGGTCGACGCCCGACGCGCTGGGGAATCGAACGCCCACCGTGCTGACGAACCACCCGTTGACGTCATCGCTGAACACGAATCCGTGACCCAGCTGGGCGCTGAGTTCGCCGTAGTGGTTCTCGAGCGCCGGCTGATAGAACACGGCGGGGTTGGCCCCGGGCTCGTCGAAGAGCCGTTCGGCACCCACGTCAGGCGCATAGGCGTAGTTGGCCTGAAGTGCGAAGCGGAGCGGGCCCCCGTCGCCGATCGGATCGAGGCGCGCGCCCACCCCGAGCGGACCGACGTAGCCTGTGTCCCGGCTCGCGTCGGCGTATCCGATGGGGGTGCCGAACACCACAGCCGTGAGCTGCGGGTGCAGGCCGCACTCGGCGTAGAGCTGCGCCTGGATGTCGCGGTAGTCGACGACGTCTTCGCGCGAGTCGCGCAGTCCGGTGCTCAGGTAGGCCGTGGACCCGAAGATCCCACGCGCGCTCAGCTTGGCGTAGCAGGCCCCCTCGGCCTGGGTCCACGCATCCGCCGAGACGGTCGCGGCCGGGAGAAGCAGCGAGACCAGAACGAGAGTTCGACAGGCGCGGACGCGTGACATAGGCACGGTGTACGCCGCCGCGGGAGCTTCGTCACCGGCCGGCCTCCAGTTTCAGCGAGAACAGAAAAAAGAGTTCATTTCGCAGGTTGGGAGGTAGCGCGCTACGATGCCGGCCGTGAGTGCCGCCGACAGCGCCGACGACCGCTCCACATCCAGGCCGGGGGCGAGGCGTCCGTCGACCTTGCAGGGCTTGGGCGAAGCCGAGGCGCCCGACGAGGGTGCGGGCCAGGACGACACCCCAAACCAAGACGACGCTGCGACCCACGGCGACGCTGCGGCGGGCGACGCTGCGGCCCACGGCGACGCTGCGACCCACGGCGACACCGCGAGCCGAGCCGAGGCTGAGTCCCGTCCACCCGCAGCCCCGGAACCCGAGCGCAGCGGGCCCGTGCACACCGACAGCGCAGTCACGACCCCACCCCCGGCGGCCGAACGTGAGATGCAGGTGCGGAGTCTGGCTGAGCTCGCCGCGGAGTCGCACCTCGCGATGTCGGCGTCGGCTCGCGACCCCTTGCCCGAGCCGAACCGAGCCGAGGATGCCCCCTCTTCGCCCCCCGCCTCGGCTCCGTCAGGCTCGGGCCGCAGTCGGACCGAACCGGCGAAGAAGAAGAGCAAGAAGAAGAAGCCGGAGCCCCTCACCCTCGGCCCCGCCAAGCGAGCGGCACACAACTTCGATTCCGTCCGTCGACCGACCCGAGGTCACGAGGAGCGTGTGGAGTCGGCGTCGACCCGGCGATCGCGACGTCGGAAGAAGCCGTCGGCCAAGAAGCGCGCGCAGCCCAACGGCGGCGTCATCGAGGAGGTCGGGCCCGCGGTTCGGCAGCCACAGGCCGAGCGGAAAGACGCCACGGACCCGGCCGTGCGGCGGCGGCTGGACAGGCTCTCCCATGGGGAGCTGAAGAAGGCCTCAGAGCGTCCGGCCGACGCCACGACGACCGCGCGCGGGGACGCGACGGTGCCGGTCGATTTGTCCGTCGAAGCAGCCGCCCAGGCGCCGCGCCGCGAGCGCGAAGACGAAAAGACGCGCCGCCATGTGTACGGCGACCGGGAGCTCGCCAGCGCAAAGCCGACCGGCAAGAGCGGTCCCGATCACCCGCGGGTGTCGCAAGAAGACGCGCCAGGTTCGGCGAAGCCGCCGGGAGGAAACCCCTCCGACGATCTGGCCTCCGCGCAGTGGCAGCCCGGAGTCGTCTCCGCCAGCGCGGCCCGCAGGTCGGCGGACGACCGCACGACGGGCTCACACGGCACGACGGGCTCGGCGCGCTCATCGCGGGGCGCGCGCACGTCGTCCGCGGCCCCCGCGCTCCGGAGCGACGACGACACTCCGATCCTCGCGTCTCACGCCCCCCCCAGCAGCCTTCCGGGAGCGCCCGCGACGCCCAGCCAACCCGTGCCGCGCGCCGCATCGGGCGTCGGCCGGTGGCTGCCCGTGTTCCTCGCCTCTGCCTTGGGCGCGTTCATCGCGGTGGCGCTGTACTGGACGGCGTTCGACGCCGGCGCCTCCTCGCGGGTCGCGGTGGTCCCGACGACGCCTCCACCGACCACACCGACCCCCGCCGCTGCACCGCCTCCCCCCGCTCCCCCTGTAGCCGCCCCGGAACCGGAGCCCGTCGAGGAGGAACCCGCGGTGGCCGAGGAGGAGCAGGGTCCGCTCGATCTCGGGGATATCCCCGCTCCGATCGCGGCTCTCTCGACACTGGAGCGACAGCAGCTTGCGCAAGACCTCCGCATCCGCGCGCGCGCGCTGAACCGCACCCATCAATACCGCCGCTCTGAGCAGGTCTGGCGTGTCTCGCTTCAGCACGACCCGGCGAGCGCCGCGGCGGCGCACGGCCTCGCCGAAACGCTGCTCGCCACCGAGCGTCCCGAGCCGGCGATGGAGTGGGCGCGCCGCGCCACCGAACTCGAGACAGAAGACGCGAGCCACGAAGAGCTGCTGGGCGACGCGCTGATCGCACTCGAGGAGCTCGAGGGCGCCATGGTCGCGTACCGCCGGGCGCTCGAGCTCAACCCCGACTCACGCGGCGCGCGGATCCGGCTCTCGCGGGTGCGGCGGCGGCTCAGCGCGGAACCGTAAGCCGCACTCACCCCGCATCCCGCGATAGAGGAGCCAGCTGGGCCGCGCGCGTCGCGAGCTCCGTGAGGTCCGCTTCTCGCCAGGTGTCACGATCGTTGAGCTTGGCGATCAGGGCGTCGGGGAGCGCGGCGCGGCCGAGGGCGGCGCCGGCAATGGCGCCGGTCATCGCGGCGGTGGTGTCGGCGTCGCCCCCCGCGGCGATGGCGGTGGTGACCGCACCCCAGTAATCGTCGGGGGAACGCAGGAAGGCGTACAAGCTGAAGAGCACGCTCGGCACGACGAAGGGCGAAATGCCGTACCAGTTGTCCGGAAAGCCCGCCGCCTGCCCTGCCTTGCGGATCAAGACCGCCGCTTCGTCCGGCGGAAGCGCGACCCAATCGTGCAAGCGCCGAACGTCCGCCGCGAAATCGGGCGCGTGGTCCTGCATCGCGCTAGCGACGCGCTCGACCAAGGCGTCGACGTCGTCCTCCAGCGCACACGCCACCGACTCCGCGATGGCGATGCTGCCCGCCGAACATCGCGGGTCCTTGTGAGTCATGAACCCCTGCTCGTGGGCCACGGCGAGTCGGGCCGCACGATCACGAAACAGAAGGCCCACCGGGGCCGCTCGCATCGCGGTGCCGTTGCCCGCGTTCGGGGCCGGCTCACCCGACTCACGCCAGTGTGCACCGCGGCGCAGGCGTCCCGCCGCCCGGAGCGTGGACTTGCCGCGGCCGACGATGCGGTCCTCCTCGAAGATGCACGCGATGCGCCGCGCGTAGTCGTCGGGGTCCCACGCTTCTCGATGCACCAACGACGCGAGCAGCTCGCGCGCGAGCTGGGAGTCATCGGTGTACTGCCCAAAGCCGAACACGCCCTTGCCGACGTGGCCGAGCCGGTCGGTCGAAAGGACCTCGCGGACGTACGCGGCACAGGTACCGGGCGGCGCGCCCTCCACGGGGAATCCCAACGTGTCTCCGAGGCACTGCCCCAGAAGACAGCCTACGTACCGGTCGATTCGATCACTCATGCGGCTCCTTACGTGTCACTCCGACACATTATAGCCTGTCGTGCGAATCCAGCCAGCTCCCCTGCGTTTTGCCACGCCGAGGCCGAGGAGCTGGACGAGCCCGCGCTGCACCTCGACGCTGGTCGAGCCGGTTCGCTCGACCAGCGTATCGACGGCGCGCGCGCGACCCGACAGTGCATCGGCGAGCGTGCACAACGCGGCTGGGATCTCGGGGAGCGGCACGGATCGCGCCGGGGATGGCGCGATCCCCAGCGCGCGAAGCACACCCCCCGCGCCGAGACACGGTTGAGCACGGCCGTCGAGCCATGCGACCGCCCCCTCCGCACGAGGGTCCCACGGCGCGCCGGGGACCACGTGGACCGGGCGTCCCAACCGCGCGGCCCAGCGCGCGGTGGACAGAGCCCCGGAACGGGCCGGAGCCTGGACGACGATCAGGTGGTCTGCGAGCGCGGCGATGAGGCGGTTGCGGGCGAGGAAGCGGCCTCGCACCGGCGGCGCTCCCGGAGGCGTCTCGGACAACCAGCCGCCCCGCTCGAGGACCTCGGCGAAGAGCCGTCGGTGACATGCGGGGTACGGATCGGCGAGCGAGGCGGCCTGAACCACCCACGTCTGTCCTCCGCCGTCGAGCGCCCCTCTGTGCGCCGCGGCGTCGATCCCGAGCGCGCCCCCGGAGACCACCCCGACGCCGTGGTGCGCGAAGACCGCGGCCATGCGCTCGGTGAACGCGCACGCCTCTTGGTCGGCGCGGCGCGTCCCGACGATGGCGACACGGGGCCCGAGAGGCAGCGCCCCGCGCACCCACAATCGGGTTGGAGCATTGGGCAGATCGGCGAGTGAGACCGGATAGGTCGCATCCTCCGGGTGGAGCTCGAGCGTGGCCATGCGCAGCTCATCGGCGGGAGCCGCGTCCCGGTTGTGGTGCGGCACGGATGAGCGACAAAGTTGACCCCGCCGCGTGAAGCCGGCGCCATGAAGCCGTGGAGACCTGGCCAGCCTGGGGGTGGGCGGCGCTCATGGGCGCCGGCGCGGCCGGATATGCCCTGAAGAGCGCGCTCCGCCGCTGGGCCTTCGCGAGGCGCCGGCGGCGTGGCCGACAAGGGGAGCAGGAGGCCGAGCGACTGCTCCAGAAGCGAGGCTACCGCGTCCTCCGCCGCCAGCCGACGCGCGTGCTCCGGTACACACTCGACGGCGCCGCCGTGGACGTCACCGTGCGCGCGGATCTGCTCGCCGAGCGGGGCGGCCGACGTTTCTTGGTCGAGGTCAAGACCGGCCGAACCGCGCCCCGACTGAAGACCGCCGAGACCCGCCGCCAGCTGCTGGAGTACGCCCACGCGTTCGACGTGCACGGCGTGCTGCTCGTCAACGCGGATGCCGGCACGGTGCACCGCATCGGGCTGCCCGCGCGACGACGACGACCCCTGACGCTCTACGCGCTCCTCGTCGGCGTGCTGCTCGGGGCGCTCGGCGCGTGGGCGGTGGGTGCGTGGGCCCTGGGCATGTGAGCTCTGCGCGCCCGTCCCTCCCCGCGCTCCTGGCACGTTGATCCGGAAGACGTCAGGCGCGCTCGGCACGCCAGCGGGTGAGCTTGCGTGGCCAGCTCTTCGCGGCGGCGTGTTTCTTTGGCAGCGCCTTGAGCCAGCGCCCGACAAACGTCTCGAGCCAGGCCGCCGGGGTCTCTTCGTCCCAGGTGACGGCGACCGCGTCCCCCAAAACCGCCACCCCGGTCAGCTTGCGGGCATCGGGCTCGTAGACGGAGACCCGGTAGTGAACCTCATCGTCGACGGATTGGCGCTCCAGCACGATGCGCGCGCCGTCCTTCGGGTGCAGCGAAGCCATGGCTCCCGTGTAGCAGCATCCCGCCGAGATGCCGGCTCAAGGCACGCCCGCGTCGAGCCCCGCGTCTGCGCCGCCGTCCGTGCCGGCGTCGGGGAGCTCGTACGGCGTCATCTCCCCCATGCGGCTGATGCGCACCGCGCTTCCGTCGGGAAGCAAGTAGGCCTCCGCGTCGCTGTCGTAGCGGGGAAGCGGCTCCTCAATCGGAGTGGCACGGTCCCCGCGAATGCGCCCTTCGAGCACGCGCACGGCGATCGGCCGCTCGAGGTCGAACACGTAGCCGCCGCGCTCGATGTCGAGATCGTAGAGGTGACCTTCGTGCTCGATCTGCCGGTGGTAGGACGTCGCCGCATGGCCGTTGCGGCGATGGCGCCGGTGCGCAAGGACCCAGCTCATCAGCCGAACCGCGATGTGGTTGTGCAGGCGATGGCAGCCGTGGCTGTGGCGCCGCATGATGCTCATGTAGTCGACCGAGCCGTGGCTGCGGATGCCCTCGTCGCCGCGGATGTCGATCGTGCCGTCGGTGCCTTCGCGGAACTGGCGGTGGTACGCCGCGACCAGCCCGTACGCGCTCGCGTAGCTCGGCCCTGTCTCGTGGTAGTTGATGCGGTAGGCGTCGGCGCCGCTCCGCCCGGGCACGCGGTTGAGCAGGCTGCGGGACGGCGTCGAACTGGGCGGCATCCACACGGGGGCGCTGACGATCTGGTGCCAGACACGTTCGCCCACCGGGGAGTTCTTGTATCGCCACCAAATCCGCCCGTCGATCTCTTCGGTGCGCCAGCCCCCCACGGTGGTGCCGAAACGCGCGATCGGGATGGACTGCCCGCGGTACTCGACGACCACGCTCGTGCGCGGGCGGCGCTGCACGGGCTGAGAGCGCTCGTTGCCCTCCGCGTCGTAGGGGAACTCGTACCAGATGTCGCCGCGATCGATCTCGATGCGGATGTCCATGTCGTCCGAGTAGTACTCGGGAAGGGTTGGGGCCTCGATGGCGATGAGCCGCTCGCTGCCCACCGACAGCTCGCCCAGCCCCTCCAGGAAGTCCAGGGTGGACTCCGGGGTCGACAGCCCGAGCTGCGCCTCGAGGCGCTCCTCGATCTCGGCCTCGAGGTTCGGAATCGGGTGTCGAACGCCATCGGCGCCTAGGAACGATGCGGGATCGTCCCCGCGACTGGGTGCGCTGCCGTCCTCGAGCACGCCGAGCGAGTGCATCGCGCGCTCGGTGAGGATGCGCAGCACCGCGCGCCGCTCGAGCTCCAGCGGCGAGAGACGGAGGGCGTCGAGCGTCTCGCGACCGATGAAGCCCCAGCCGTAGACACGGTGGCGTCGCTCGAATTCGGCGAGCGCCTCGTGCGTGGCCCAGTCCAGCGCGCCGTTGACGTAGCGACCCTTGCCCTCGAAGTAGCCTTCGCACTCGAGTCGTGCCTGCGCCGCGCGGATGGCCTCGACTTCGTCGCGTCCCGTGCGCAGCTCCCGGAGCGCCCGCTGCTCACGCTCGTCGAGCCGGTCCGCGTCGAGTTCAGCCTCGGACTCGACGCCCTGCTCGGACACGAACCCCGCCACCTGCCGCTCGAGGTAGGCGTGATGGTTGGCCGCCCGGTGCGCGACACGGTTGTTCCGATAGGCAACAAAGCCGTCGAACGTTTCGAGCGCGCTCAGGTCCAACGCCTCTCTGCACTCGAGATCGCGCACCCGCCGAAAGCGGTCCCGCAGGAGCCCGAGCGTCGGCATGATCCCGAAGAGCTCGAGGTACTTGTCCCGCTCGGCGCGACGGCCGTGGTGATCCGAGGGGTGCTCTCCCCGTGCGAGCGCCAGGTAGGTCTCCCGGTACGCATGCTCGACGCGCTCCTCGTTGACCGCGCCGCGCTCCGTGAAGAGGTAGGGCGTCCACGATTCGCCGAGGTCCAGCAGCAGATAGCCGTTCTCCGCCGCGGTCGCCGCGTCGACCTCGGTGGCCGCGTGGCCCTCTTCCCAGAGCGGGACCGGCTGCGCCATCGGGGGCGGGCGGCTGTCCACGCGGTGGGGCTCGGCCGCGGGCTCGGGCTGGGTCTCGGGCTCTGGCGGAGGCGCGGCCGGCCCGGGAGTCGGTTCGGGCGTGGGGCCCGTCCACTCGACGCCATCACACGCCCCCGCGAAGAAGATCACTGTCACCAGGAGCGCGTGTCGGACGAAAGCGTGCATGAAGGCCTTCGCCGGACCCTGGAGCAAGCGTACCGAGGGCGCAAGTTTCGCGGGAGGAGGGGTCACGGCCCCTGGAAAAGCAGGATCGGGGCCAGGTGGCGAGGCCCCGTAAACGGGGTTTCTGGGCGGGATTGCGAGTCAAGACGGACACGGTTCGTTGCCTCCGGCACGCAGTAGAGGCGAGGCTTCGCCTGCGGTGCGCGACGAAGACCCCATCGAATCCGACGGACGCTGGCGCATCGTGCTCGGCGCGGTGGGCGCGCCGCTCGTGTTCGTGGCGTTGCTCCTGCTGCCGCTGCCGTTGCCCCTCCCAGCTCACCGCCTGGCGGCCATCTTCGGCGCTGTCTTGATCGCCTGGGTCACCGAGGTGATCCCGATCGCAGCCACCGCGCTGCTGATCGCCCCGCTCATGGTGGTGCTCGGCGTCACCGACGCCAGCGACGCGTTCCGGCACTACGCAGACCCGTTGCTCTACCTCTTCGTGGGTGGCTTCTTCATCGCGGAGGCGATGAGCCAGCACGGCCTCGACCGACGCATCGCCAAGGCCGTGCTCACGGCGCGCTGGGTCGCGGGCGCCCCCAAACGCGTCCGTGTCGCGCTGATGGTGGCGGGCGCGCTGCTGTCGATGTGGATCTCGAACACGGCGTCGACGGCGATCCTGATCCCGATCCTGCTCAAGATGCTCTCGGGCAAGGACAAGAAGGGTGCCACCGGCGCGATCCTCGCCCTGGCCTACGCTTGCTCGGTCGGCGGCCTGGGCACGCTCGTCGGCAGCCCGCCCAACGTGTTCACACTTCGGCTGTTGCGCGAGGGCGGCGTGGACCTCGGCTTCCTCGACTGGTCGATGATCGGCCTGCCCACCGCGATGCTCGTTGGGCTGGCGGTCTACGGGATCACACGTCGCATGTTCCCACCCGAGACCGCGGTCGGCCCCGACACCACGACAGCGGCGCTGGAAGCCTTCGACGACGTGCCCGTCCGCTGGTCACGCGGCGAGGTCACGACCGCCGTGTCGTTTGGCCTGGCCGTGTTGGGCTGGACGGTGCCCGGCGTCGTCAAGGCGCTCGACTTGTCCTTCGCCGCCACCCTGAGCGCGACCCTCAAGCCTGGGGTCGTGGCTCTGCTCGCCGCCTCGATCCTGTTCGCCGTGCCCGACGGAAAGGGGGCCCGCGTGCTGGGCTGGCGGCGCGCCGCCCGGATCGACTGGGGCATCATCCTGCTGTTTGGCGGCGGCATCGCGCTCGGCAAGCAGCTGGTCGAGACCCGTCTCGCACACCGCATGAGCGAGGGCTTCATCGCGGTCACGGGCATCGAGGACCTCTGGGTGCTCACGGGCGTGTGCGCGGTGTTCACCATCTTCTTCACCGAGGTCTGCTCGAACACCGCGACGGCCAACATGCTCGTCCCGCTCGTGGTCGCGACCGCGGCCCAGCTCGGGGTTTCTCCAGTCCCGCCTGCCCTCGCCGTGGGGTTGGCCGCCAGCTGCGCCTTCATGCTGCCCATCGCCACCGGCCCGAACGCCATCGCCTACAGCAGCGGCCGCGTGCGCCAGTCCGACATGATGCGCGTCGGCCTCGTGCTCAACGTGGTGTCCGCCGCGATCGTGTTCTTGGTGGTCCGTGTCTTGTGCCCCCTCTACGGCTGGACCGAGATCCCCGATCCGCCGACTGTCGAGATCACCGCCGAGCTGCGGTAGCGCTACTCGAGCTCGCCGAACGTGCCCACGACCTCGAGGTGGTTCGCGAGCCCGACCACCGTCGGTGAGAGCGTGCGAAGCTGACGTCCCGCGGCCAGGCCGAAGAGCGTGAACGTCGAGTCGGTCTCGAGCGAAGGCAGCGGCAGCGTCGGGCCGCTGTCATTGAGCATGAACTGCGCCACCTGGTGGCTGAACACGATGAGGAACGCCTCGAGCCCCACCCGGTCGGCGTCCGGGATCTCCGCGTCGGTCGACCACTCGAACTCGGTGATCGCGGCCGTGTCGAACTCGGGGTCCTCGCCGGTCCCCGATGCGAGCGTAGCCCGCGCGGTGGCGCCCACCCGAACCTGGATGCCGCCCTCGTAGACGCCGCCTCCAGAGAGCGTCAGCGTCATCCCACCGAGCATGACATCGACCTGATCGGAGCCTACAGCCATCGCCACCGTCGGCAGGGCCGCGTCCACGACGATCATGTCGGGTGCGACGATCATGTCGGGTGCGACGATCATGTCCGGCGCCACGATCATGTCCGGCGCCACAATCATGTCCGGCGCCACGATCCCGTCGAGCCCGCCCGCGCGCCAGTGGCTATGCATGACGAGGTTGAGCACCGCGTCCGAGATTCGGTTGCCCACGGGCATCACCGTGTCGCTGTCGGATCCGACATCCCGCCGCGACAGCGCAACACCGAGAGAGTCGTGCGCGGCATCGCAATCCGCGTCGCAGGCGGCCTCGGTGTACTGCGTCGCCATCTCGAAGACGATGCCCTCCTCGGTCGCGCGCACGCCGCTGAACGAGGAGTCGAACGCCAGGTCCGCCATCGTGCCGTCGAGACGCGGGATCGCGAATCCATCGCCGAGGCTCCGGCAATCGATGGACGACAGGAACCCATCGAGCAAGGTGCCGAGACCGTCGAACATGTATCGGGTGATGTTGTCCCGGAGCTGGTCGCCCGGATCCCCGTCGATGTAGTCCTCCGTGCCCGACTCCACCGCGTCACGGTACGCCGCAGGCAGCGTAGGATAGCTGGCGGTGATGTCGCCGGTGTCGACGTCGTTGACGGTGCGCAGCTGCGCGCGGAGGTCGCCCGCGTCGGTCACGAGAAGCTCCAGCTCCCCGTCGATCTCGATGTACTCGATGCGGATCGTGCCGTCCGCGAGGAAGTCACGGTCGAGCCCCCCGTCGATGATCTGCTCCCCGTCCACCTCGACCTGCAGCACTACGGGTCGCGTTCGACCGACAAAGCGGATGCCGCCTCGGATCGGCGTGACCGACATCGACTCGAGCCCGTCGACTTCGATCGCCTCATCCCGGTAGTCGACCTCGGATGCCACTACGCAGCGTGAGTCGGACTCCTCTCGATCGCAGCCTCTGCGCTTGACGTCGTCGTCGTCGGAGCTGTCGAGCGACAGCGCGAGCAGCGCTCCGATCCCGTCTCCTCCCACCACCGCGAGGAAGATGTCCGCCAGAGACTCCAGGCGAGTCGCATCGAGGTCCCCGTCGTCCACCGCCTCGGGCCCGAGCCGCATCGTGACGGCGTCGGGAAGGGGCGCGTCTCCCGGCTGGTACTGCTCGGACGCCAGGAACGTGCACAAACGCGACTGCCGACGTCCGTCGACCCGCTCCACCTCGACCCGAACGTGGTTCATGCCGAAGCGCGCGCTCACCTCGGCTTCGAGCAGACCGAGCGCATCGGGCGTGACGTCGGTCCCTCCGATCGACGCGGACGCGACCGTCTCCGGCGCACCCACCGCCGCCACCAAGCGGAACATGTCTCCGGGGCGCGCGAGCACCATCTGCCCGTGCTCCGGGTTGATGCACCTCACCTCGAGCGGAGCCAGCGGAGCGGGACCCGCGTCGGTGCCGGCATCCGTCGCTGCGTCCTGCAACGAGGCATCGGGAGGCGTGACCTCCGGGTCGTCACACGACGTGAGCCCGGCCACCCAGAGTGCGGCCAGCGCGAGGCGGCCGGCGTTCTGGAAGACCCACGAAAACGATGCGGTAGTACGGTTGCTCAAGGTGCCCCCTCATCGGCATCATACCCCGGCCGCCGTGCGCTGCGGAGTGCGGCGGGCCCAGGAGGCGCTGTGCTAACGTCACCCGCTGTGATTCAAGCGCAGAAGAGCAGGGGGTGGACTGTGTCCAAGTGGGGTTCGGCGGCCATGCTGGCGATGGTCTTGGCGACGTCGACGGCGCTCGTGTCGCCTTCGATGAGTGCGGCTCAGGGGGCCTCGGTGGACGACGAGGCCGCGCGGCGGCACTTCCGTCTCGGCCAGGCCCACTACGAGAACGGCGAGTTCGCCGAAGCGGCCGCGCAGTTCGAGGCGAGCTACGAAGCCTCTCCGCGACCTCGCCTGCTCTACAACGCGTATGTCGCGTACCGAGACCTCCAGGACACGGCGAATGCGGAGCGCACGCTGCGGCTGTACTTGGAGCAGATCCAGGGCCTCGACCCCGGGGAGCGCGCACAACTCCAGCGCCGCCTGGAAGCGCTGGAGTCTGCGCGCGAGCGCGGTGGCACGGCCGAACCCGCCGACGCGACCGAGCCCGCCGAGCCGACCGCGCCGCCACCGAGCGAAGCCACGTCCAGCGAGACCGCGGCTCCGTCCTCCGGCGGAGGCTTCAGCCCATCCCCGGTGGGCTTCATCGTGGCCGGCGCCGGCTTGGCGCTCGGCGTGGCCGCGGTGGTCACGGGCGTTCTTTCGGCGGACGACTTCAGTCAGCTCGATACGTCCTGCCCAGGAGGCGCGTGCCCTGACACGGCCGAACTGCGAGACACGAGGAGCCGCGGAGAGGCGCTGGCCGTCACGACCGACGTGCTCTGGATCACCGGCGCCGCCGCACTGGCGGCGGGGGTCGTCCTCATCTTCGTGCTGCAGGACAGCTCGGAAGACCGCGTCGCCTTCGGGGGCGCCTGCACGATGGACGGATGCGCCGGCACGCTCGGGGGGAGTTTCTGATGGTGACGCACACGCCAAGCCGCCTCTCGGCGCTGCTTTTCTGCTCGCTCGTCGCGCTGCTCGTCAGCGGCTGCAGCCTCGTCAACGACTTCGGGGGGTTCACCTTTGAAGACGGCGGCGTGGGACGCGACGGATCGGTCGAAGACGATGCGGGCCCCCCGGTCGACGGCGGCATGGACGCCGGCCCGGAAGATGGCGGGACGGACGGCGGCATGCCGGACGCGACGATGCCGGACAGCGGCGTCGATGCCGGACCGATGCCATGCCTGGAGGACCAGCGCGTAGAGGCCAACGCCTGCGTGAACTGCCCGACCAACGGCACGCGGGCGGCGGGCGATCTGCCCACTGGCGCCAACACGATGTGCACCTGCAACCCCGGCACGACCGGTGACGGCACCAGCGTCTGCATGCCCATCCTCTGCGACGCGGGCCAGCGCGTGCAGGACAACGCCTGCGTCGCGTGCCCCGCCAACTCGAGCAACCCTTCCGGCGACGACGCCTCCGGGGACAACACCGCCTGCATGTGTGACACCGGCTTCGGCGGAGACGGAACCACCGAGTGCCGCGTAGGCGCCTGCAACCCCGACTTCCGCGTCGCGTCCAACGCGTGTGTCGCGTGCCCGGCCAACTCGACCAACGCGGGCGGAGACGACACGGCGGGAGTGGACACCGACTGCGATTGCAACCCGGGCACGGCCGGCGACGGGCGCACGATGTGCACCCCGATCCTGTGCGCCGCCAGCGAGCGGGTGCAGGACAACGCATGCGTCGCGTGCCCCGCGCGTTCCACCAACGCGGCCGACGACGACGCCTCGGGTGGAAACACGGCCTGCGACTGCGACCCCGGCACCATGGGGCCCGGCACGGCTGCATGCGTCCCGATCTTGTGCCCGGCCAACCAGCGGGTACAGAACAACGCCTGCGTCGCCTGCCCGGCGATGTCCACGAACGCTGCCAACGATGACGCCTCGGGCATCAACACCGCCTGTGATTGCAACCCCGGCACCGTAGGAGCCGGAACGACGAGCGCGTGTGTGCCCATCACGTGCCCGGCCAACGAGCGTGTCGTGGCCAACACGTGCGTCGCCTGCCCTCCTCGCTCCGCCAACGCAGCGGGCGACAACGCCTCCGGGGGCGACACGCTGTGCGACTGCCTGCCGGGCACGACCGGCGATGGGTCCTCGGCGTGCACGCCCATCACATGCGCGGCCAACCAGCGCGTGCAGGACCGGGTGTGCGTGCCGTGTCCCGCGAACTCGACCAACGCCGCGGGAGACAACGCCTTCAACAACGCCGTCACCGCCTGTGACTGCATTACCGGCACCATGGGCGACGGTACTTCAGGCTGCGACCCGGTCTGCGGAGACAGCATGACCGTGGGCGGCGAAGCCTGTGATGACGGCAACACCATCTCGGAGATCGCTTGCCCCTACGGCACCCCGAGCTGCACGGCCTGCGACGCGTCCTGCACCGCCACCCTGAGCCTGAGCGGCCCGTTCTGCGGAGACGGAACCCGTCAGCCCGCCCAGGAGGCCTGCGACGACGGCACCAACGTCGGGGCGACCACCGGAAGCTGCGTGGCGTGCCTCGGAACGGTCAGCGACACCTTGACCGTTCGCACCTCGAATGCAGCGACGAGGGGCAAGTTCCCCGACGCGAGCACCCCCGCCGAGGGTGCGGACCAGCTGTGTGAACCGCTCGGGAACTACCTGGCGATGTTCGCCGCTGACGAGCGTCGCGCGACGGCGACCCCACACATGGGGGACGACCAGGAGAACTGGGTCGTGCGTCCATTCGTCGCCTACTACAATCTGGACGGGGACCACGTGTGGACGACCGACGGCTCGGCGCTGCTGGGTGTGCGCAGCGGGGTGCCCATGTCCCTGCTCAACCCCATCGGGTCGACGAACGCCGTGTGGACGGGCATGCGCATGGACCATACGACGCTCACCGATGTGCGTTTGAACTGCCAAGACTGGCAGTCGGACGACAACAGCGACACCGCGCGAATCGGCAACTCGGGGCAGCTCAACGGCCAGTTCCTCGAGATCGGTACAAACGATTGCAGCTTCTTACGGCGCGTCTACTGCGTGGAACAGCCCTGACCGCGCTCTCGGACGCTCACCACTTTCTTCGAAGACGATGTAGGCATGTGTAGTCTATACACGCACCATGCCTTCCATCGCGCCCGAGCTCGGAACCATCGCCTCCCCCCTGCACCGGGACGGCGACGACTCGGGCGTCTACCAGACCTCGCCCGGCCTCCTGCGCCGGGTCGCGCTGGCGCAGTGGTCCGAGGGCCTGGCCCAGTACCTCGCGCTTCGTCTCGGTGACGCCCGCTCGGGGCGCCGGGCGTACGCGCAGCTCACGCGTCGGGTCAAGGCGCTCCCGGCCGATGACTTGATCCAGAACCCGGGGCCCAAGGCGCAGCTCTACCGGCTCGCTCGGTACGTGGCGGACATGGAGCGCTGCATCGACGGCGCGCTTCCCTGGCGACAGGACTCCGGGCCCAGCGAGGCGCTCCGTAACGCGCTCGACCGAGACGACAGCGAGCTGCTCGAGCTGCGCCACGCACGTGAGCTGAGCGTGCGCGAGATCGCCTTCGTGTTGGACCTGCCCGCCGACGAGATCGAACTTCGTGTCGACACGGCGGAGGCGCGCGGCCGCCGCATTCTCGGCGACGCCGCGCCCGACCCGCTCAGCGCTCGCGCCACCGCCTACGTCGAGGCGTTTGCACTCGAGCGACGGTGGCGCGGCGACGACGAAGCCCCCACCGCGTCGTTGGAGCTGGCGGACGCACAGACGCTCGAGCCCGGCACCCTCATCGGAGGCCGCTACGAACTGGTCGAGGAGGTGGGCACCGGTTCGTTCGGCGACGTCTATCGCGCGCAGGACATCGAGGTCGCAGGCCACGAGGTCGCCCTCAAGCTGCTGCGCCAGCCCTCCCTCAGCGAGAGCGCACGTCGCGCCGCCCTTCGGGAGCTGAAGCTCAACGCCGCGGTCTTCCATCCCTCCCTGGTGCAGTTCAAGGACCACGGGTGGTTCGAGCAGCGCCTCTGGTTCGTGATGCCCTGGTACGAGGGCGAGACCCTCGAGGCGCGCATGGCGCGCGGTCCGCTCGGCCGGGCAGAAGCGCAACACATCTTCGAGCCTCTCGCTCGTGCGCTGGCAGCCCTGCACGAGGCCGGGATTCGCCACCAGGACATCAAGCCCGAGAACATTCTCCTGACGCGTCTTCCGGGATATGCCTCGGACGATGAGGGCATCCTCCCCGTTCTGATCGATCTCGGGGTCGCGGCGGAGGCGAAGGAAACGATGCTCGGCGGCACACCGTTGTATTTCGCGCCGGAAGTCGCACGACGGTTCTTGGGGTCCCCTCCGGAGGCGCGCGACGTGGACTGCGCGGCCGACGTGTTCGCGCTGGCGCTGTCGCTTCGCAACGCACTCGAGCCCGACACCCAGGACGACGTGCCGGCAGGCGCCGTCCAGGCGTTCGTGGAGCGGCGCGCCGAGAGCCTGCCGCCGCTGCCGCGCGCGGGCGAACTCCGGTACTTGCGGCCCACCCTCACCCGCTGGCTCAGCCTCGACCCCGACGGGCGTCCCTCCGCGCAGGCGCTGGCCGACGAGCTGGCGGTGTTGACCCTCCCGGAAGAGCGGAGGGCGCGTCGACTTCGGATCGCCCGCTGGGTGCTGCCGCTCGTGGCGCTGTTCGCGATCACCTTCTCAGGGGCGGTGTACGCGCTCTCCGAGAGGGCCGCGACGGAAGAGCTCCGGGCGCTTCGCGCTCAGCAGGAGACGGCCGATGTGCGCGCCGATCTCATCGTCGAAAACGCGCGCCGCTCCGCGCTGGAAGAGGGTCGCGACGCGCTGATGGCGCGCTACGAGCAGAGCCGCCTCACGCGCGGCCAGCTCGCCAACGAGCTGGCCACCGTCGAAGGCCAAGTGCAGATCGTCCGGGCGGAGCTCGCACGCACGCTCCGCGCTCACAACGCGCTCGAGGCCCAGCTGACGCGCACGACGGAAGGGCGGGAGGCCGCAGCGCGCGAGCGCGACCGGGCCCACGCCCAGCTCGCAGAGACCCGCGAGACGCTCGCCGAGACGCGCACCCGCGAGAGTCGCCTGACCCAAGCGCTCTCGGCGAGCGCAAGCCGCGCGACCGCGCTCGAGACCTCACTCGCCTCCCGAGAGAGCGAGCGCGACGCAGCCCGTCGTGACGCTGTGGCTCTGCGGGCCCAACTCACTGACGCCGAGGAGACCGCAGAGCAGGCCGAGAACGAAGCCGAGCAAGCACGTCAGCAGCTCGAGTCCGCCCAGGCCGAAGCGCGCTCGAGCGCGGCGGAGCTGGCTCGCGTGCGGCAACAGATCGACACATTGGCCGCCACACTCGGCGCGCCGCCCGCCGCGCCGAGCCCTTCCGTGGAGACCACGCCCTGAACGGCGCGTGAGAATCTCCCCTTCCCCTGGCAGACTCGTTTCGCAATGGAGCTGTGGATCATCGCGTCGTTGACCGGCACCGCGCTACTCGCCGCGGGCGCGTGGCTCGTCGTGCGCCGCGGGCGCTCGAGCGACGCGGGCGAGCCCTGGTCGCAGCCTCGCCACAGCCAGCCGTGGGACTCGCCTTCCCCGCCGCGGGAGGGTTCGATCGTCCCGCTGCCACCGCCGGCGGGCCTCTTCGTCGACGAGCTCTCCGGCAGCCTCAACCTGGAGAGCCAGGAGCTGTCGCTGTTCGACGACGACGAGCCGACCGGCCCTATCCCGCGGGTCCTCGTCCGCGCCGCCGGTCGCACGCTGCCGCGCGAGGGTGAATCCAAGAGCAGCGACGCGCTCCTCATCTCGCGGGAGCACGAGCTCTACGCGGTGGGGGACGGCACCGGCGGCTACGCGACGGGCGGCGTCGCGGCGAACGTTCTGATGGAGACCCTCGAAGAGGTGTTCGACGAGGGTGAGTTCGGGAGCCTGGACCGGGAAGAGACCTCACGGCGGGGCGCCGAGTTGGTCGCCTCCCTGCACCGCGCACACGATCGGATCCGAGCACGGGCGGAGTCTGACCCGCAGCTCGCCGGGATGGGGACCACCGTGGTCGCCATGCGGGTCTCCCCGCGCCGCAAGCGACTGTATGTGAGCCACGTGGGCGACAGCCGGTGTTACCGCCTCCGCGACGGCCTGATGGACTGCCTGACTGCGGACCATACGCTCGGCGCTCTCGGCCTCGACGGTCCCCAGGCCCAGAAGCTCAGCCGCGCGGTCGGCGCCCTGAGCGAGCTGGATGTCGATCTCCGGGTGGACGAACCGCGCGCGCACGACGTCTACCTCCTCTGCTCCGATGGCCTCTCCGATGCGCTCTCCCACGAGGCGATCCGGGATCTCCTGGCCGCGCGCGCATCCGCCGAGCATGGCGTCGATCTCCTGCTGGACGCGGCGCGCGACGCCGAGGCCCAGGACGACGTCACGGCCGTGGTTGTCGAAGTCGACGAGCCGTTCTCCAACGTCGACGAGAGCGGCCCACATCGGCTTCCGGGAGTCTGAAGCAGTCGCAATCGCAGGCGAAGCCGTACATCAGCGAGGTCCCCTGGTTCAGTCGAACACTGCACCGCCGATCAACGAAGAGTGGGGCGCGTCGCACAAAAGCGAAACTCGAGGCCGGCGCCATGAGGCGTCGGCGCCGCTGGGAACGAGGCTGGAGGCGAACCGTGCGGCGCGCGGTCTCCGGACTCATCCTGGTCGCGCTCCTCCCGCTCCTTCTCCCCGTGGCGGTCCCCTTCTGGGTGCTCACCTCGAAGGAGACACGACAGCGGATGATTCGCGCGCACCTTCCGTAGCAGAGAGCCGCTGCTGCTCTCTGGACTAGCGTGGGCCGCCACCCGAACGTCGGGGGCGCCCACCGCGTCCACCGCCGCCGCCGCGTCCACCGCCGCCGCCTCGACCCCCGCCGCCACCGCGGCGCCGGTTGTTTCCGCCGCCTCCACCGCGCTTCTGTCCCGCGCGCGGCCCTGGGGCGCGCCCGCGGCCTGCGAGGTCCGTGGGACCCGGCAGCGGCTCCGTCGGCGGGTAGCGGTGGTCCTCTTCGCGATCGATGTGCGCCTGGAGGAGCCGCTCGATTTCGATCAGGTAGGCCCGCTCCTCGATCTCGCAGAACGAGTACGCATGGCCGGACGCCCCGGCGCGCGCGGTGCGGCCGATGCGGTGCACGTAGGTCTCCGGGATGTTCGGCAGATCGAAGTTGATGACGTGGGTGATGCCGTCGACGTCGATGCCGCGGGCGGCGATGTCCGTCGCGACGAGCACGTTGATGTCGCCGGAGCGGAAGCCGTTGAGCGCGCGCGTGCGGGCACCCTGTGACTTGTTTCCGTGGATGGCCGCGGACGTGATGCCCGCCTTGTCGAGCTGCTTCACGACCCGGTTGGCGCCGTGTTTGGTACGCGTGAAGACGAGCGTGTGCTCCACACCCTCCTGCTTGAGGAGATCCACCAACAGATGCCGCTTGTCGCCCTTGTCGACGAAGAACACCTTCTGCGCGACCTTCTCCGCTGCCGACGACACAGGCGCCACGGCGACCGAAACCGGGTCATCCAGGAGTCGATCCGTCAGGTCGCGGATCGGCTTGGGCATGGTGGCCGAAAAGAACAGCGTCTGCCGCTTCGTGGGCAGCTTGGCGATCACGCGCTTCACGTCGGGCAGGAACCCCATGTCGAGCATGCGGTCGGCCTCGTCGAGCACGAAGATCTCGATGTCGCTGAGATCCACGAACCCGCGGTTCATGAGATCGATCAAGCGCCCGGGCGTCGCCACCAGCGCGTCGAGCCCACGTTCGAGTTCGCGGATCTGGGGCTTCTCGTTCACGCCGCCGAAGATCACCGTGTGGAACAGCTCGAGGTGCTTTCCGTAGGTCTTGAAGCTGTCCTCGATCTGCGCGGCGAGCTCACGCGTCGGCGTCAGGACGAGGGCGCGGAGCACGGTGTCTTCGTCGGCGCTCTGCTCGAGTCGCTGGAGCAGCGGCAGGCCAAAGGCTGCGGTCTTGCCCGTCCCGGTCTGCGCACACCCGAGAACGTCCCGGCCGGCCAACGCAGGCGGAATCGCCTCCCGCTGAATGGGGGTGGGTTCTGTGTAGCCGGCCTCGCGAACGGCGCGGAGGATGGGCTTCGCGAGCCCGAGTTCGTCAAACGTCACGCCCCTGCCTCGCACAGTTCCAGATCGGCGCAACTGCAACACGCGCCGTTGGCGGCCGCTCGATTGGACGGCATGCTCTTGGTCGTGCAGCTGGACGACGCACTGCTGGGACTGCTCGCCCCCGTCAAGATCGGCGATGAGCTCGCTGGCGCGACGCTGAGGCGCGTCTCGTCCGAGCTGGGACTGCGCCTGACATTCGACGACGCGGGCGCCCCCCTGCACGTGGAGATCTTCCCGGCCGAGAAGGGATCGCCCGCCGCAGCGCGCTCGGCGCGGTTGTGCTTCGCCTACCGCGGCAAGGGCTCACCGCGCGCGATGGAGGTTTGTCAGGCCGTGGCGGCGCGCGCGCGCGTGAACGAAGACCGGGTCCTCGACGCGCTCGCCGCCCAAGACCCGGACGAGGGACGGGTGAGGGAGACGCGGGGCGGGGCCCTCCTCACGCCGGCCGGATCGGGCAAGCACCGCTACGTGACGCTCAGCCCCTACATCGGCTGCCTCATCGGGTGCCGGTTCTGCTACGCGCAGGAGCGGGTCGGCATCGCGCGGGCGTTTCGGGGGCTCGCCGACGCGCCGTGGGGGTCGTACGTCGACGCGCGCGTGGACGCCCCGGAGGTGTTGGCGCGCGAGCTCCCCGAACACGAGGGGCTGCCGCTGAAGTTCTGCCCGATTGTCTCGGACCCGTACCACGCTGTGGAAGCGAAGATGCAGCTCACCCGGCGGTGTCTGGAGGTGCTGCGCGACGAAGCCACGCCACGGCCAGTGTTCGTGCTGACCCGCGCCGCACTGGTCGAGCGTGACGCCGACCTGCTGGCCTCCATCGAGGGAGCCTACGTCGGGTTTTCGATTCCCACCATCGACGACTCCGTCCGGCGCGCCTTCGAGCCCCGCGCCGCCCCGGTCGACGAGCGGCTCGCCATCCTGCGCCGCCTCCGTTCGCGCGGCGTTCGGACCTTCGCCGTCGTCCAGCCCCCCCTGCCAGGCGACCCCGACGCGCTCCTGGACGGACTCGCGGAGTCCGCCATGTCCGTCAGCCTCGATGTCCTGCACGGCGAGCAGGGTGCGGGCGCCTCCTTCGATCTGCACCCCGAGGCCCGCGACCGCGCATGGCAGGCGGATCGCGTGGAGTTGTTGCGGCGCGGCCTGGCCGACCGCGGTGTGCCGACCTGGAACGGGGAGCTGCCCACGGGTTCGTGAACGGGTGACGCGTTGCTATGCTGACGGCATGGACGACCGACTCGATCAGGTGCTGCAGCGGCTGGAGGCCATCGAACATCGCCTCACTGCGCTGGAATCGCGCGGTCCCGCGCCCTCGATGCCCCCCGCTCCGACTCCTGCACCCATGCCCGGCGCACGCTCCTCGGGCGGGTGCGCGCTCGCCGGCGACGAGCAGCGGATCGTCGATCTGCTCGTCTCGCTCACCGCCGAACGCGTCGACGATCGCATGCGCGCGCTGCTCCGCGAAGAGGAGCGGCGCCGAGATCGCGGGCGCCCTCGCGAGGACCGGAGCGAGCGGTGATTTTGGCCCGGTCCAGCGCGGTGATATGCTGGCGACGTCCATGAGTACGGCCTACAGCGCGCGCATCCCGACTCGCTTCGGGGTCTTCTTCGTGACCTTGCTCTCCGGCAGCTTGCTCTGGGCCACGGGGTGCGCATCCGGCTCGGAGGACGACGCCGGCACGGGCGTGGACGCCACCACCCCCGACGCGGGGGCCGCCGACGCGGGCGCCCCCGACACGGGGACACCGCCGATCGACGCCAACATGCCTGACACCGGCCCGCCACCGGTGGACGGAGGCGGCGGCGTCGAGTGCGGCGCCGGGGAGTGCACCCCCTTCCAGTTCTGCGACGATGGCACCTGCCGCGACTACCCGGCGTGCCGGGGTGACGGAACCTGCGACCGCCCGGAGGATGTCTGCCACAACCGGCGCTGCGTGCCGGGCGACGTGGACGTCGACGGGGACAGCTTCCCCGCCAACATGGACTGCGACGAGACCGACCCGGAGGTGAACCCCGGGGCGAGCGAGATCTGCAACATGATCGACGATGACTGCAACGAGATGATCGACGACGGCGACCCCTCCGCCCTGTGCGAGTTCTACCCGGGCGGCGGCGAGTGCATGATGGGATCTTGCGGCTGCGACCCGGGCACCTTCGACCTCGACCGTTCCGTGCCCGGCTGCGAGTGCATGGCGCAGCCCGCGCTCGACGTCGGACTCTCGTGTGGGGGCGCCATCGACGTCGGGAGCCTCAACGACAGCGGCCAGGTGGAGGTCGTCTCGGGCAACGTGATGCCGGACGATCGCGAGGTCTGGTACCGCTTCCGCGGCGTCGACAGCGCCGACACGACCTGTGACAACTACCACGTGCGAGTGCAGTTCACGACGAACCCGAACGACAGCTTCGAGTTCAACGTCTTCCGCGGCACGTGTGAGTCGGCCGTCGAGTGCGCCGAGAATGGCCTGACCGACTACAACTGGGCGACGGACTTCCGCGCCACGGTGGACGGTCGGCTGGCGGGCGAGTGTCCGTGCAGCAACAGCCGGCAACGAGACATCAGCGCCTGCTCGAGCAACAGCGCGGACTACTTCATCCGCGTGCGCCGCCGAGCGGGGTCCACCCTGGCCTGCGACCCGTACACGATCGAGATCAGCAACGGCCTGTACGACACGGCCGCCTGACGCGCTGAGGACAAACGTTCACGTCAGAGGCGTGACGCTCAGCAACGGTGTCGTGGCTCGCGCACCCCGTACGCCCGTCTGACCTGCCTGGCACGGCTTCTGCTCCTGTCGCGGGCATGGCTCGCCCACTGCTCGCGCTCCCCCTCTTCCTCACTGCCCTCGCGATGCCCTTGGCCGCGCAGGCCGACACCGGACATGTCGCGGTCGTCGGCGGGGCCATCTCGGTCGAAGAGCAGGGCCAAACCGAGTGGCGGCCGCACCTGCGCACGGAGCTCGCTTTCCGGGTCATCGGCCCGCTGGAACTGGGGGGCTTCGCGCAGATGCAGGTCCTCGAGCTTCCGGCCGTGATGCCCGCGTTTGGAGGGGGCCTCATGGCCGGACTTCGGCCTGAGGAGGGGTTCTTCGGGTTTGTCCCGTCCGCCCAGGTGGAGGTCAGCCGCGTGACGCTGCCCACCGCGCAAGGGCGCGTGGACGCCTGGGGGATCGGGGTGGGCGCGGCCCTCGCCTATGAGCTCGAGTTTGGGCTCGGCTTCGAGATCCGCGGCGCCCACAACTGGTACTTCGACCTGCCGGAGGCCGGCGAGGTGGGCATGGACGGCTGGACGATCAACGCGGGCGTGACGTACCGGCTGCCCAGCTGACCTACCGGCTGCCCAGCCGAACCGCTCTCGTCGAACTCAGAACGCGGCCTCGACGGGCTCCAGCCACGCGTAGCCGTGCGCGCGCACCTGATTGATGTGCAGCCCCTTGCACGTGTTGTCGTAGACGCAGCCGCGGCAGCGCAGCGACTTGCTCCGGTACCCATCGAGGATGTAGCGGCGCGCATAGCGGAAGATCTCCAAGCGGCCATCCGACTGCATCAACGCGGTGTCGAGGGTGGTCGGCGCCGTTCGTGGCGCGCGCTGCACGACACACGCAGGCAACCCCTCCACCGGCACGTCCGCCCAGCCAGCGTGCTTCTCGACAAGCGACGCGAAGACCGCCGGCGCGTCTTCCACATCCTGCTCATCGGCCTCGGTGAGCCGCTCGTAGGTGGCCTGACGGATCGCGAGCCGTGCCGGCGGCGCCGGTAGCTCGAGCAGCCACGCCGCCGTGTCCTGCGTCAGCAAGACCTCGACCTCGAAGTCGGCCTCCATCGCCAACAGCGCCTCCGCCCGCTCGGGCGTGGCCGCCGTCACACGCGTAACCGGCCACTCACGGAGCGCATCCGAGAGCCCCTCGTCGGAACCGAGCTCCAGCTCGATCGCCGTGACGTCGTAGCCTTCGAGCGCGCTGCGCGCCTCCGCGAGATCCGCGGCGATGACCCGAAAATGCGTGGCCTCGCCCTCCTTCACGCGCTCGGGCAGGGGAAGGTGCTCGAGCCCCGGGCCCTGCCCGGCCATCGGAAGCCGGCGCTTGCCGTCGTGCGCCCGGTCGGACTGCGGGTCCTGCCCCTCGTCGCGCGCACGACGCGCCGAGGCCGGATCGCCTCCGAACACCGGAGGCAGCGTGGCCTCCCAGGTGGTGTCGATGCGCACGCGCTCGAAGGTGTGCTGATGGGTGATCTGCTGCGCTTCCTCGAGTCCGTCGCAGAGCTGCTCGAGGTAGCAGTAGCGGCACCGGTCGGGCTCACGGCAGTCGAGGAATTCCCCGTGCTCGAGCTGGCGCGCGAACTCTTCTTTTCGTCCGCGGACCTCGTCGTTGAGCTTGTACGGGTCTTGGATGAGGTGCTCGAAGCCCTCGAGGTGCGGCGGCGGGAAGCGATTGAACCAGACGTGCACGTCGGGGCGCGTCGAGAACTCGAGCGCGGTGCGGATGTACGGCGCGGCCTCTTCGAGGTCGTAGAACAAGATGTCCCGGCCTTCGCGGAACGCGCTGCCGAACGGCACCACCTGCAGCAGGTCGAACTCCCGCACGCCCCATCCGTAGAACGTGTCGAGCATCTCCGGCAGGACCTTCACGTTGCCGCGGTTGATGACGATGTCGACGTTGACGATCGGCCGTCCGTCGTCGAGCGCCTTCCGCAGCCCCGCGCTCTCCTGCACAAACGCGCCCTTCACGCCGACCAACGCGTCGTGCACCCGCGCGTTCGGTCCGTGCAGGGAGAAGGTGATCTCCTGCAGGCCCGCAGCCAGGCACTTGTCGATGAACTCCTGGTACGCGAAGAGACGCCCGTTCGTGACCGTCTGGATGCGCCGGTAGCCCGCGAGGCGCCCGAGCTTGATGAAGTCGAGGTACCGCGGATGGATCGTCGGCTCGCCGCCCGAGAGGATCAGCCGGGTCGCGCCCTTGCGGCGCCCCTCGAGGATCTGCTCTTTCACCTCGACGGGATCGCGCATCTCTCCGTCGTGGGTGTCGGAGTCCAGACAGAAGATGCACTTGTTGTTGCAGTCGTAGGTCAGCCGGACCCAGTTGCGCTTCTCGTGCGCTGCGTCTTCGTGCTGAGCGACCTTGTCGTCGGCTACGCCGGACGAGTGAACCTCCTCGGTGAGCATGCCCTAGAGACTATCTCTCTCGGCCCCGACTTGCACCGCCCGGGGGACGGCCGTACCCCGTGTCGGTGTTGCGACCTCGACGGGCGGGTGCGGTTCTGATGATGCTGGCGGGCCTTGTCGCGGGCTGCGGCGGCGCTGTGCCGCCTTCGGAGACCCCCGAAGCCGCGCCCCAGGCCGCGCTCCCGCCGCTGGATCTGCCGCGCCTTCTGCCCGTGCAGACCCAGGGCGTCGCCCGCGCGGATGTCGGTCGCCTGCTCCGCTCGCCGCACTATCCCGCCATCGCGCCGCATCTGATGCAGATCGTCGCGGAGGTCGAGGACGAGGGGGCACGAGAGCAGATCGAGCAGCTCATCGGACAAACGGAAACGGTCGTGATCGGCTTGCTCCCGGACGGAGTCGTGATCCTCGCCGAGGGACGCTACGAGGCCAACGTCGTCGGGAGGTTGGCCGCGGCGAGCCCGACGAGCGCCATCGCCACCGTGCGTGGGCATGAGGTGCTCGAGAGCGTGGATCCGAGCGACGACGAAGCCCCCAGTCTGGCGCAGGTTCGGCCCGACACATTGGTGCTCGCGGCGCCCGCCGAGGCGATGGAGCTCTTGCTCGCGCGGGTGAACTCGCCCCCGACGACGGGCGAGCGCTGGCCCTCGCGCGTGCGCGAGAACGTGGCCCAGACGGATATCGTCAACGCCATGGTGGGGTTCGCTCTCGGGCAATCGGCCATGGGGGACGAGCCGTTCACCTTCTCCGGCCGCGCGAACCTCGACGGGGCCCTCAGCGCGGAGGTCCGCCTCCACACCACTCCGCAGTTCGTCCAGATCGCGTCGATGACGGTCGAGGGCCTCCTGAGGGGAGTCGCAAACGAAGCGTCGGAGGATCACCCGGTGCTGGCGCGACTGCCGGAGTTGACGCGGACGCGGGTCGAGGGCGACAGCGTCGTCGTGTCCGTCGAGTCCGACGCCGCCACGGCGGAGACGCTCGTTCCGGCGCTGATCGATCTGCTGGTGGAGGCGGTGGGCGGGCCGTCCGAAGAGCAGGCCCAGGAGCAGGTCGAGGAGCAGGTCGAGGAGCCCGCGCCCGCACCCGAGTGACGTGCAAGCGGCCTCGCGCTGCTACAGTGCTCGCATGAAGGCCCTCGTCATCCACCCGCCCGTCACGATCGCGCGGGATTGGATCGACTACCCGTGGTTCACCAACCTCGGTGCGGTTCAGCTCGCCGCGGTCTTGCGGGAGGCCGGAGACGCGGTGACGGTGGTCGACGCGTATGCGCTCGAGGACGCCACACTGCACTGGCGCAAAGATGAGCGTGGCCACTTGGGCGCGCCCGTGGGTTCGGTGCTCGCCGCCGTCGAAGCGCAGCGAGACGTGGATGCGGTCGTCGTCACCATCGGGCCGTTCCATCGCCCGCCGGCCCGCGACGACGTCCTCGCCGCCGTGCTCCGAGGGGTGCGCGCCATCGTCGGAGCGGACGTGCCCGTCGTGCTCGCCGACGCGTATCAATCCGGCCAGCACTACGTGGAGTCCGACGGAGTGCTCGCGGCGTACCCGGAGGCCGACGCCTGGGTGAAGTACGAGGCGGAGGTCACTGTGCCTACGCTCTTGCACGCATTTCAGGCCGGCGTGCACCGCGGGGCGCAGGCTGACCTCGAGACCCTCCCCCTGCCGGCGTGGGACCTCGTCGACCTCGCGCACTTCGATCGGTTTCGGGAGCGCGTAGTGGCTCGTGCGGGCCGCGCCGAGTGGCAGTTTCGCATCGACGGCCGCACCCTCCCCGCGTTGACCACGCGCGGCTGTCCGTTCACCTGCGCCCACTGCTCGAGCAATCCGGACCGACAGGCCGGCGAGGCGAAGATCCAGCGCCGACTGAGCGATCCCGGTCGCCTCGTGCATGCACTCGCAGCGGAGCACGGCGCGACGCGCGTCGCGTTCCTCGATGAGCTCATCAACGTGCGAAGGAGCCACTTCGACGCCGTGCTGGACGCCGTGGAAGCCGCCGACCTCGCCTTCGAAGTTCCGAACGGATACCGCGCGGACTACCTCGCCCGTGAGCAGCTCGAGCGCATGCGGGGCCGGGTCACGACCGTGAGCATCAGCGCGGAGTCCGGCAGCCAGCGGGTGCTCGACGAAGTGGTCGGCAAGAAGCTGGATCTCGCCGACATCGAGCGCGTGGCCGTCGACGCGCACGCGCTCGAGGTGCCTCTGATGGTGCACTGGATGATCGGCCTTCCCGGTGAGAGCGCCGAGGAGATCAACGAGACGCTGGAGCGGGCGCTCGACTTGTTCGACCGAACGGGCGCCGAGCCCGCCGTTCAGTACGCGACGCCGCTGCCCGGCACCCAGCTCGCCGAAGGACGGAGCCTGCCGGTCGTGCACGACTGGGGGCCCTGCTTCCAGACGGTCCCGACCCAACCCGGCGCGTCGGTGGATGCGGAGACGCTCGCGCTGTTCCGCTGGACGTTCGAGCAGCGGCTCGCCGCGTCCCGCGGCCCCGAGAAGCTGATCGTCAACGTCACCTACGTCTGCAACAACCACTGCACGTTCTGCGCGGTCGGCACACGCACCCAGCTCGACGGTTTTCCGCCCCGCCAGCGCGAGATTCTGGCGCTCTACCGAGAGCGCGGCGTGCACATGGTCGACTTCGACGGCGGCGAGCCCACCCTGCACCCGGAGCTGATCGAGTTGGTCCAGCACGCGCGCAGCATCGGCTACGACCGGGTGAACGTGACGACCAACGGTCGCCTGTGCGCGTACGAGGACTACGGCAAGGCGCTCGTGCGCTCCGGACTCACCACGCTGCTGTTCAGCGTGCACGGGGCCGACGCCCGCAGCCATGCGCAGCAGGTGGGCGTCGCCGAGGCGTTCGAGCAGACCACCGAAGGCATCCGCGTGTGTGTGAAGCACGCCCCGCCGGGGGTCGAGCTCGGGATGAACGTGACGATCACCAAGGGCAACCACGAGCAGCTCGACCGGCTCGCGGACCTCGCATGGGATCTGGGGCTCCGCTGGATCAACCTCCAGTTCCTCACCCCGTTCGGCCGAGCCACCAAGTGGGTCGCGCCCGACACGGCCGCCGCCGCGCGCCGGGCGATGGATGTCATCGACCGCTACGGCGACCGGATGAAGGTCCAGCTCATCAACTTGCCGTTCTGCTTTGTGCCCGGCTACGAGACCTACGCAACGGGCGACCTCGCGAAGCTGTCGCGACACATGGTCTTCGTGAACAACGACGCCGTGAACCTCGCCGACTACCTCGCGGCGCGCCGGACCAAGAAACCACAGTGCGAAACGTGTCCGCACGCGTGCTTCTGCGGAGGGTTCTACGAGCTCGAGGACGTGCCCGAACCGCCCTGGCTGGTCGCGCCCGAAGATCTGCTTCGCCCGGCGCGCGTGGCCGGCGAGCCGGTGCCGCTCCCGGCGCGCGATCCGCTCGAACCCGCCACCTGACGCAGCTCGCCGTCACCGAAGCGGTCGAGGTAGGCCTGGTCGACCCCTGCGCAGCTGGGGCGCTCCTGGCACCCCTCGCATGGCGTACCGTACGCGCGGGTGGACTCCGTGTTCGCGATGGCCCGAAGCGGCCCGAGTAGGCAGCGTGGTGCATCGACGAACTGAACCTGGAGTCCGCGCTTCTGCGCCCGGCTGAGCGCGGACAGAACCGGAGGCAGGGCGAGCACGAGCCGCGGCGCGCGGCCAACGAGGTCCGCCGGCTCGTTGTACGTGGGCACGACCACGCGCCAGGCCTCCACGCCGCGCGCCCGGAGCAGCGCCGGCATCTCGCTCATGACGCGCGCGTTGGACCGGTTGAGCACCGTGACGACACCAAGCGCGAGCCCGAGGCTGCGCGCCGCGGCCATCGCCTGGACCGCGGCGCGGAACGTGTGCGCCGCGCCGCCGAACGCGTGCACCTCCTCGCGCGCCCCGTCCAACCGAACCACCGCCGGGCGGCCGGCGAGCGCCCGCTGTGCGAGCGACTCCCGATCGATGCCGCCGTCCTCGCTCCAGTCCTGATTCGCCCAGTCCAACGGCACCCGGGCCTCTCCTTCTCGCGCGTGCTCCTGCGCGTTCTTGCCGAAGACGATACCCTGAAACGCCGATGGCCCTGTTGGACGTCATTCTCGGCTACGACTGCAACCTGGCGTGCGACTACTGCACGATCACGCCGGCGATGCGAGCGCGGTCCCTCAACACCCGCGACGTGCTGAACGCGATGCGCGACGCCCGGGCGCGCGGCTACGAAGATCTCTCCCTGACCGGCGGCGAGCCCACCATCCGGGGCGACCTGCTCGGTCTCGTACGCGCGGGGAAGAAGCTCGGGTTCGCCGACATCAAGGTGCAATCGAACGGGCTGCTCTACACCCCCGACAACGTCGCGCGCCTCGTCGACGCGGGCGCCAGCACGTTCCACGTCTCGATCCACACGCACCTGGCGACCGAGTACGACACGATGGTCCGCCGAGAAGGCGCGTTCGGCGCGATGCAGCGCGGGCTCGAGGCCTTGGTCGCCGCGGGCGTGAACCCCGTCGCGGACGTGATCCTGACCAGCGCGACCCACCCTCGCCTTCCCGGCGCGATCGCGTGGTTGGCCGACCGGGGACTGCGGGGCGCCGACTTGTGGTTCGTCTCGCTCACCGACGGCAACGCCGACAACACCGAGAGCCTGCCCGCGATGACCGACGTCGTCGATTCGATCCGCCAGGCCGTGCCCGTCGCCGAGGCACGCGACGTCCGCCTGCGCTCGCTGCACCTGCCGCGCTGCCTCCTCGGCGACCTCGTGTGGATGGCCTACGACCCGGCCGCGGAACGCGTCATGGTGGTGACACCCGACGACCGCTTCGAGCTGTCGGGCAGCAAGCTCACCCCGCAAATGTACGTGCCGGCGTGCGACGGCTGCCCCGAGCGAGACGACTGCCGCGGCGTCCGGCCGGACTACGTCGTCGCGCGGGGAGACGCCGAGATCGCAGCCGCCCGCGGCCAGCTCCCGACGCGGCGGCTGGAGGTGCTGTGAGCGTGGCTCGACCGCGCATCGGCGTGGACCTCGGCGGGACCAAGATCGAGGTGATCGCGTTCCGGGGAGGCGAGGCGGTCCTGCGCCGACGTGTGCCCACCCCATCTGACGGCTACGACGCCATCGTCCGCGACGTGAGACAGCTCGTGCTCGACGCGGAGCGGGAGCTCGGCGAGCAGGCAACCGTCGGGGTCGGGACCCCGGGCGCATTGGATCCCCAGACGGGGGTGCTGAAGAACGCGAACACCACCGCGTTGAACGGCCAGCCCCTCGACCGCGACCTGTCGCGCGCGCTCGACCGTGAGATCCGCATCGCCAACGACGCCGACTGCTTTGCGCTGAGCGAGGCGACGGACGGGGCCGGACACGGCGCACGGGTCGTCTTCGGGGTCATCGCCGGAACGGGCACGGGCGGCGGCGTGGTGGTCGACGGCCGACTTCTCGCAGGGCCCAACGGCATCGCCGGGGAGTGGGGACACACCGCGCTGCCGTGGCCGAACGACGACGAGCGCCCCGGGCCGGCGTGTTACTGCGGTCAGCGCGGATGCGTCGAGACGTGGATCAGCGGGCCGGGCCTGGCCGCCGATCACCAGCGTCAAACAGGCGTGGCGGTCACCGCGGCCGAGCTGGCGCAGCGTCGTGAGGAACCGGACGTCGCGGCGACGATCGCGCGGCACGCAGACCGCTTCGGGCGCGCCCTCGCCATGGTCATCAATGTGCTCGACCCTCACGTCGTCGTGCTCGGTGGCGGCGTCAGCAACCGCCCCGGCTTGCTGGAGGACATCCGCGCGACCTGGCATCAGCACGTCTTCGACTCCGCCGGACGCGCCGTCGTTCACACCGCACTCCGGCTCGCGACACACGGAGACTCGAGCGGCGTGCGCGGCGCCGCCTGGCTCTGGCCCGAACGCCCCCGCTGAGTGTCAGCCGGTCGAAGCCATCGGCGTCGCGTTCTCGAGGCGCGCGATCTCGGCGTTCACGAGTTCGACGACCCACGCGCTCTCAGCCAGGATCGCCGCGACCTGGCGCTTCGGCTCGACCGTTCCCTCCTCGAGAGCGCCGCAGAGCTCCGCGAGCTTGTTCGCACCGATGCTGACGCTGGATCCGCGGAGCCCATGCGCGGCCCTTCGAAGCCCCTCCGCATCTGCGTGTGCGAGCGCATCTTGGAGCGCGTCGATCCGCCTTGGAACGTCCGCCAAGTAGAGCTGGAAGATGTCCCGAATCGCTTCCGGTCCGGCGAAGGCCAACATCTCGTGAAGCTGCTCGATCACCTGGGAGTCCAGTCGCGAGGGGCGGGAAAGGCGGGTTCCTCTGTTCTTGTGCGTGAAGCCGAGGCTCACGCCGGGCCTCGATCGGGTTCGACGTTGTGCATCGCCACAGGAAGCCATACGTCGGCGTCGTCCTCATCTTGAGGCCCCACGAATCCGGCGCCCACGGCGGCGCGTCTCGTCGTATCGTTCTGCCGATGAGCGATCCGAACCTGAATCTCGGCATCGGCGGGGGGCAGCCACCGCTCGGCCCGTCCTACGAAGAGGATGAGAAGGCCCTCAAGAAAGGCAACACGCTCGTCGTGGTGCTGGGCGCCGTCGCGGCCCTGGTCGTTGGGGGGGGCTTGGTGGTGCTGCTCTTGTCCGGCGAGGACAACGAGCCGTACGAGGCCATCGGGCGGCAGGTCAACGGCATGAAGACCGAGCACTTCGACGGGTTCTGGGCCTGCGCGCTTCCCGGGATGCAGCTCGACGACCTGCGCAGTGACCAGGACTTGCGCCGGGAGATCCAGGTGCGCGCCGCGCGCCGCCCGAACGCGTACGCCCGCCACGTGAGGGAGCAGTGCATCGTGAAGCTGAACGAGCATGAGCCGCGGCTTCGGCAGCTCTTGCCTCCGTCCGATCTGAGCGGCCAGCTGGAGTCGCTGACCACGTCGCTGAACGAGCTGCGCGGCGGATGGAACGGCTACATCGACGAGCTGTCACGCGCGGAGGACGGTTACGACGAGGACACGATGGCCCCCCACGTGAGCAAGATCGCAAAGGGGTGGTACGACTACCGGAGTGCCCATGGCGAGATCAACACCGCGATCCGCGGCCGCTTGGAGTAGATTGACGGCCCGTTGGGCCTGGCCTCTGCTGGCCCTCACGACGCTCGCCGCGTGCGGCTCGGGAGCCTCCCCTCCGCAGCCCTCGGGTCCGCCGCGGGGCACCGGCGACGAGACCCCGGCCGCGGCTCCATCTTCTTCACCGGCTCCCGCCAACGATCGCGATCTCGCCGGAGATGCCACCTACGCCGACTTGCTGGACGTCGCGCGCGGGCTCGACCAACGCCGCGACACCGCGTCCGACGAGGGCTGCCTGCTCGGCGGAGGAGAGCACGCGTGGCGCCTTGCCGCAGACCTCGCGCCGGCGATCCGCCCTTTGCCGGAGGCGGACACCGACCTCGACGCCCGTCTCTCGTCTGGGGCCGGCGAGGTCACCGTGCTGACACGATGGGGCCCGCTGGGCCGCGGGCACGCGGAGGGCATCGCGCTGACCGCGGTCACGACCACCCTCCCTACTGCGAGGTCATCGGCGCGGGTGTGGTTCGTGACCGACCGAGGCGTGTACGTGCGCAGCACGGA
Organism: Sandaracinaceae bacterium; assembly: GCA_045106715.1. GTDB lineage: Bacteria > Myxococcota_A > Polyangia > Polyangiales > Sandaracinaceae. Next base: position 18,712 of record JBGCFC010000108.1, on the reverse strand, counting down.
TGGCTCCATGGGCACGACAGAACCGACCGAACAGCCCCGCATCGACGGGCTGCCTACCCTGTTTATCGCTGCCGAGGCGGGTGTTCCGCTCTCCCGGCTCGCCGAGGTTCTGGCGATGGCACCACGGTCGGTGGCCGGACACATCGGCCTTGCGGTCGCCCTTGCGGAAGGCACGCGCCTGCCGGAGCCCGCCGCCCCCCCGGCCACGGAGGGCGCGCCGCTCTGTCCTGAAGGCGTGCCTCCCCTCGCTGAGGAGGCGCCGTATGGCTCTCTGAGCGCCGACCAGCTCCGAAGCCAACTCGGCCCGCTTCGGGAGCGCGCCGCGATCTGCGTCAGCACCGCCACCGGCCCTGGCGCCGCCGGCGGGCGGTTCGATGTCGCGGTGCGCATCGACGCGGAGGGCGCGGTGGGCGATGCGTGCGTGCAATCCGACTCGGCCGGGGACCCGGCGCTGCGCGGGTGCCTCGTACGGGCCCTCCGGGACCTCCGGTTCGACGCGCCCTCCCCGCCCGGCGTCGTGGACGTGGCACTGCCGCTCGTGCTGAGCCCGGCGGCAGCACAGCGGCAAGCCCCTCTGTGTCCATAGAGGACCTGTCTAAGAGTACCAGTGCCCATAAGACGAGAGTGTCCGTAGAACGCCCGTGTCTCATGGCACGGTTGTTTGCCGGACCTTGTGTCGGGTGCCCTTGAACAGCGCGTGCGCGGCATCGGGCGAGAGAGGTGAAGTATGAGGCGTGTGATTCTGCTCGGACTGCTCCTGTCCATCTCGGCCTGCGACGGTGACGCCCCCGAAGCGGACGCGGGTGCCCGAGGTCCACGGGACGGGGGCGCGAGACTCGATGGCGGATCCGACGCGGGCCCGGGCGCCGATGCCGGCACCGCGGTGGACGCTGGACCGGACTTCGACGCCGGCACCCTGGAAGCCGGCCCGGGCTCCGATGCCGGCACCGAGGACGGGGGTGCGCCCTCCCTTCCCTCGCTCCGCGCGTGCCCGGAGGGACCGATGACGGACCTCGACGCCGACGGCTGGTCTGCATGCCAGTTCGATTGCGCGGACGACGATCCCTTGGTGCACCCCGGCCAGCCCAGCTGCACGGGTGCGCCCGCCGTGGAAGGACTCGATGCCCCCTACTACGAGGACTTCGACGATGCTGCGTTCGATGCGCTGATGCCTCTGTCGAGCCGTGTGATTCACGTCTCGCCGAGCGGCGATGACGCGACCGGAGACGGCAGTGTGGTCCTTCCGTTCCGATCGCTCACGCGAGGGGTCGAGGCCCTCCGGGCGGGACTTCCGGGCGATGACATGCTGGTGGAACCGGGCACGTACGAGCCGGTGCGGATCGACGGGCTGGCGGGTACGGCCGACAACCCGACGGTCATTCGCGGACGCTACGCGCCTCACCTCGGGCAGGACCTGGCCCGCTACATCACCATCGACGCTGCGGCCGGCACCCGCCACTCTTCGGACGGCTACCGGGCGCCGACGGGCTTCCTCAACGCAGGCATCGTCGTCGAAGACGTCGAGCACACTCGAGTCGGCGGGTTCAGCGTACGAACGTCCCGCGGCCACGGAGTCTACGCAGAGGGCAACCAGTCGCTCTCCCTCATTGGCCTGCATACCTTCAACACGGGCCAGTCGGGCGTGTTCGCGGCCTCTTCAAGCGACCTCAACGTGTTCTTCAACCGCGTCGAGCAGGCCGTGCAGATCGGGTTTCACGAGTGCCTCACGCTGTCGCGAACCCATCGCTTCTCGGTGATCGGAAACCTCGTTCGCGATCGCGAAAAGGGAACGCCGTCTCTCCAGGCGGACTACATCCAAGAGGCCGCGCTCGGCGACCGCCCGGTGCTCGCACGGCTCAGCGCGACCGGCCTCTCCTCGAGCGCCTGCGTAGGGAGCGACGCGTGGCGAACCGACGCGACGGCCATCACCACGGTCGCAAGCTGCGTGGACGGCGGAGAAGGCCTGGACGTCAAGGGGCCCAGCACCTTCGGTGTCGTAGCGTTCAACACCCTGACCAACCTGCGGGGCAAGCTGGCGCTCTACTTCGATGCGTGGGGCCTCGACGAGGCCGGGGACGCCGCGAACCAGGAGCACCTCGAGGTGCATCACAACTTGGTCTACCGGTCGGGGGGCTCCTTGGCGCTCAGCGTGGAGAACGGGGCGAGCGACCGCGGTGCGCTCCAGCGGCTCGAGATTCACCACAACGTGTTTCTCGACAACGAGGCCGGACTGTTCATGGGCGACCACGGTGGCCGCTGCAATCCCACCCTGGACGGCTGCACATGCACGGGCGTCGCCTGCGACTCCACGCGCACCGACTACCAGCGCCTGGTGAGGGACCTGGTGATCCGCAACAACCTGTTCGTGCGCAGCAGTGGCGCTTCGATGGTGTTCGCCAATCCCCACGCCAGCGGCATCGAGGTCACCCGAAACCTGCTGGTGGAGAGCTGCCTGCCGGGCCTCCGTCTCGGCAACGCCATTGCCGACCTGCCTCCGGACGAGGAAGCCAGCGTGATTGCGGGCTACGTCGTGCACGAGAACGTCCTCGACCCGGAGAGCATCGGGGGCGCGCTCTCGGATTTTCCCACGAACACAACGGCGCCCGTCTCGTTCGGAGACCTCGACGCGTGCGACCTCACCCGTGCCGCCGGAGCGGTCCCGGCGACGGCGGGACTGCTCACAGGGGGCGCAGACGAGCCGATGAGCGACGCCATGCTGCAAACCCTGCGCGACCTTTGCGAAGGTCGCGTGCAGAGCTGCGACTGACGCCAGCAAACACGTGAGTTCTCCAGCGTGCTGTCCGACGCGCGGAGCGCGGCGACGTGAGCAACCCTGCGCAAGGGGCCGCGCGGGCGGTCCGGCTCAGGGCGTCGTTCAGGAGAACAGGTCGTCGATGTCGGCTCGCGTCAGGCCCTTGAGCGGGGTGCTCTCGGTGGTGAGCACATTGCTGACGAGGTCGCGCTTCTTGGCGCTGAGCTGGAGGATCTTCTCCTCCACGGTGTCGCGCGCGATGAGCTTGTAGACGTTGACCACCCGGGTCTGCCCGATGCGGTGGGCGCGGTCGGTCGCCTGGTCTTCAACCGCGGGGTTCCACCATGGGTCGAAGTGAATGACGGTATCGGCGCCCGTGAGGTTGAGGCCAGTACCGCCTGCCTTCAGCGAGATGAGGAACGCGTCGATCTTGTCGTCCTCGTTGAAGCGGTCGACTCGGGCCTGCCGGTCCTTGGTCGATCCGTCGAGGTACTCGTACGTCACGCCCCTCTCGTCGAGCAGGTCGCGGATCAGCCCGAGCATGGTCACGAACTGGCTGAAGATCAGGATGCGATGGCCGCCCGCGACGGCCTCTTCGACGATCTCGCGGAGCGCCTGGAGCTTACCGCTCGTCTCGTCCGACCACTCCCCCTGAAGGCTCGTGAGGCGCGGGTCGCAGGCCACCTGACGCATGCGCGTGAGCGCCGCCAGGATCTGGATTTGCGACTTGCTGACGCCCTTCTTCTCGACCTCGCTCATCAGGCTGTCACGCACCTGCTTGAGCATCTGCTTGTAGAGCTTCGACTGCGCCTCGGCGAGCGGCACGACGATGGACTGCTCGATCTTCTCCGGCAGCTCGGGCGCCACCTCGGACTTGGTCCGGCGCATGATGAGCGGCTGGATGATCGTACGGAGCTTGCGTGCGGCCTCCTCGTCACCCCGGTCGATGGGCCGCGAGTACCGCTCCTCGAAGGTCTTGAGGGTGCCGAGCAAGCCCGGCGAGACGAAGTCGAAGATCGACCAGATCTCGCTCAACCGGTTCTCGATCGGCGTGCCGGTCAGCGCGAGACGGCGCTCGCTCTCTAGCTTCTTGGCCGCCCGCGCCGTCGCGCTCATCGGGTTCTTGATGTGCTGCGCCTCGTCGAGCACGACGTAGCGGAGGCCGAGCGACTGCAACAGCTCCTCGTCGCGACGGAGCAGCGCGTAGCTCGTGATCATCACGTCGGCGTCGTTGAGCTCGTCCCGCTGGCGCTCACGGTTCTGGCCCTGCCAGATGACGACCTTGAGGCTGGGCGCGAACTTCTCGATCTCGCGCTGCCAGTTCGGGACCACCGACGTCGGCGCCACCACCAGGTTCAGCTGGCGCTTGTGCTTGTTCTTCGCCCAGACGAGCAGCGCGATGGTCTGCAGTGTCTTTCCGAGGCCCATGTCGTCGGCGAGGATGCCGCCGGCCGCCATCGTGTGCAGGAACGCCAGCCACGAGAAGCCGCGCTTCTGGTAGTCGCGGAACTTCTTCACCTTGAGGTTGCGAGGCTTGGCCACGAGCGGGATCTCGCCTACGTCGCCGAGCTTCGTGAAGAGCGACTTGGCCGCCGGCGAGACGGTGTGGTCACCGACGAGCCGCATGAGGTCCTGAACACGCCCGGCCTGAGACAGCGGCAGCCGGGTCATGTCGCCCGCCACCATCTCGGCCATGCGCTCGAGGATTTCGGAGACGTCCTCTTCGCGCACTGGGGCGTAGCTCCCGTCCTGCAGCTTCACGAGCTTGCGCCCGTTCTCGAGGCACATCCGCAGCTCGTCGTGGTCGACCGCGACGCCTTCGGTGAGGAACGCCATGTCGAGGCTGAGCCAGTCCACGCCGCTCGACACCCGCATCTGCGCGCTGACCGGCGTGCTGCGCACGTTGACCTTGGCGAGGTCGTCGGGGATCCGCGTCTTCCACTCCTTGGGAAGCTCGGTGACGCCGCCGGTCCAGAACGCGACCGCTGGATCGCCCTCGACCTGCAGGCGGACCTTCTCCTCGTCCGCCGCGAAGCCGTGGTTCATCAGGGTCTGCACGGCGACCATCTCGGCGCCGATGTCGCGACGCACCACGCGGGGGCGCGTGCTGTCCGGGGAGGCCGGCGGCAGGAACTCGAGCGGGGACGGGAAGCCCTCGGGCGGGACCTCCAGCTCGTTGTCCCCGTACGCGACGGTCACCTTGGCGCGCGCCTTGATGATGTCGCCGTCGAGGTCGACGCGGAACTTCGGGGGTGCGTCCACGAGGTCCGCGATCTGCTCGAGCTGAGGCAGCTCCGTGGCCAGGGACGCGGCGACGCGCGGGACGAAGTCCGTCAGCAATCGCGGCAGATCCATCGCTGGATGCACCAGCGCAGGCGAGCGATACAGCCGCTGGAGCCACGCCGGGGTCACCGCCTCGTGCACGGGACGGGCGACGCCCTCGGTGGTGTCGATGTGCCAGCCGGGCGTGCCCTCGAACCAGTGGCCGCTCGAGAGTGCGAACTTGCGGCTCCCCGACTCGAACACGACCCGGATGCGCACCGCCTTGGCGTTGGCGGAGTCCATCTCGATGCGCGGCCTGAGCGGCTCCTCGCTGAACCGAAGCTCCATCGAAGCGGGCTCCAGCAGCACACGCCGACCGCGCAGCATCGAGAGCACCTCGGCGGCGTCCTCCCCACGGACCTCGGCCGTGGCCGGGCTGTTGCGGGGCGTGTGACGCGCGAGGGCCCGGAGCACAGGCCGCAGCTCGCACGGCACCGTGTTGAAGCCGGCGAGCACGTCCGCAATCGGCACGGCCGAGCGGGAGCCGCTCAGCACGGGTGTGATGGCGATCGAAGCAGCGCGAACCTGCATCCGGAAGTCGAGCTCGTACGCTTTGACCTGGTCCTCGGGTGGCAGCCACGCGTCCAGCGAGCCGCGCGGCTCCTGGCCGTTGAGCCCGAGGTCACGCGCGCTGAGCACCTCCACGCCGCCCTCGCCACCTCCGCGCCGACGACGACGACGGCTTCGCCGTTTGCCCCCGACCGAGACGGTCTGCGGGCTGTGCGCCTTGACCTCCTGCTTGTTGACCGGCTGCTTGTCCTTCTTGGGCTGCTTGGGCTTGGGTGGACGCTCCCGGTCGCGAAGCGCCACCATGAGCGCGGCGACGTGCTTGCAGTGGTTGGTCGGGCCGCGGAAGCCCGGGCAGTTGCAGTCGCTGACCCACTGCTCCTCGTCGGTCAGCGTCAGCTTTGGCTCGTAGCTCGTGTCCTGCTTGACCTGGACCGTCACCTTGGCCTGGCTGCCGTGGGTCCAGAGGTCGTGCACGTGGCCGCGGCGCGCGTAGAGCCGCCCCCGCAGGAACGCGTTGCCGCCTGTCACTCGCTGGATCGCGCGGTCGGAGAACGTCGCCAAGTGCTGCGAGATGCGCGCCGGATCAGGCTTGCGCGGGGGCGCAACCTCCTTGGCCTCGGCCGTGTCGTTGGCGGTATCTGCCTGCTCGGCACTCGAATCCGGCTCGGCCGCCGCGCCGTTCGACGCGCCATCGGTGGCCTCCGCGACCTCGGCCCTGGCCTTGCCACGACGGGAGCGGGATCGCCGCTTCGGCGGCGGCTCGCCTGAGGCATCGACGGCGTCGGACGCGGCAGACTCGTCAGTCGCGGACTGCGCCGTCGTGGACTGCGCCGTCGTGGACCGCGCCGTCGGGGACTCGGCCGCCGTGGACTCACCAGCGCTCTCCGCCCCAACGACATCTTCGCTGACCTTGCGCGCTCGCTTGCGGCGGGAGCGTGGCTTGGGCGCGGACGCGGCTTCGTCCGGGTCCGTCGCGTCCGGATCTGCGTTGGCCTCCGCCGGCTCGTCGGCGGAGGCTTTGGCCTTTCGAGCGCGGCGCCGCCTGGGTGCCGGCTCCTTCTCCGCCGCCCCGTTGGTCGCTTCCGCTCCCGGCTCGGGGTCTCCGCTCTCGAGCGCCGCGGCGGCTTCGGCCTCCTTGGCTTTCGAGCGCGCACTGCGGCGACGACGGCGGGATGCGCGACGGGCTTCGGAAAGCGCGTCGGCGTCCGTAGCGTCAGGGGTGGAGTCGGCGGTCGAAGTCTCGGCCGTGGTGGTCATGCGGCTCCAGATCGGGGGAGAGCCCCCCTCGAGTCGACGTGCGCGAAGAGCGGCACGCAGTAGCTGGACGAACGTGGATGCGACCTGCGGCCGCGCCCCGAAGACGACCCCCCGAGTACGACCCAGCCGTCGGTTCGGAGTTGGTGACGCCCTGCCTTGGGGTGCGTCATGCCCTCGTGTTCGCCTACCGTTCGTCCTGTCCTGGCGAACCCAGAGCAGTGCGGACGGTCGGCCCCGCTCGACCGCGTCGAGCTGAAGCTCCCAGATGAGCGGCACGTGAACGCGCCGGCTGAGCTGAAAACGGAACCAAGGCCGGTGTTACATGGATCAAACGCGGTTGCAAGCGTCCCGTGCCCACGGATCGAGGCGGGTCAAGCCGAGAGACCGTCCCGGTTCTCCGCCCACCACCGACGCGCTTCCTTGTCGTCCCATGGCGGCAAGTCCTCGGCGCACGCGACCAGCAGGTCGCGGAGCGCCTCCGCGCTGTCCGGCCGCTCCTCGGGGCGCTTCGCCAAGCAGCTCATCAGGACCTCCTCGAGCATCTCGTTCACGGGGCTCCCGCGACGCTCGCCGATCGGCACCGGCACCGAGTGCAGGTGGTGGCTGCAGATCTCCACGATGGTCGCGCCCGTGAAGACATGATCGCCCGTCAGGAGGTAGTAGCCAACGGCGCCGAGCGCGTAGACATCCACAGCCGCGGTGACGTCGTCGGGGGCCGTGATGCCCTCCGGCGCGAGGTAGAGCGGCGTGCCCAGCACCGTGTCGGTCTGGGTGATGCCCGAGCCCGCGTCCTGCTCCCGCACGAGACCGAAGTCGACGAGCTTGGCCAGGTCCGCCACCGCCGGCTGCCCTGCGAGCAGCACGTTGCCGGGCTTGATGTCTCGGTGAATCAACCCGACCGAGTGCGCCTCGGCGAGCCCGGCCGCGACCTGCGCGAGGATGTGCACGACCCGTTCTTCGGGCATGGGCCCGGTCGCCTGGACGACCGCGGACAGGTCGCCCCCGTCGAGATACTCCATCGCGTAGTAGAAAACGCCGTCGGGCGTGTGGCCGTAGTCGAAGACCGTCACGGTGTTCGGGTGCGAGAGCGATGCGGTGAGCTGCACCTCCCGCTCGAAGCGCCGCATGGAGGTCTCGCCGGCCTTCTCGGGGGGCAGGAGCTTGACCGCCGTCGGGCGCCGAAGGAGCGCGTGCTGCGCACGGTAGACCGCACCCATCCCGCCCTCGCCGATCTTCTCACCGAGCACGTACTGCCCCAGTTGGCGCGCCTCCTGAACCTGCTGCCTCAGGCCAAAGAGCACCCATGAGGCGACGGTCGCGTTGGCCACCGCGACGAGAAGCCAGAGCCCGAGATTGCCGGTCAAGGAACCGAGTTCGGTGGTCGCGAGGCGGGTCCAGAGCGCGATGGCGAAGGAAACAACCGCCGCCGCGCCGCTGATGCCAAACGTGCGGAGCGCGTCGCTGGGCACGAGCAGCGCACGGGTCACCAGCACCAGGGTGAACGTGAGGGCGACCATCAGGAGCCCGGCCAGGCCGTCGGTTTCCAGTCCCATCAGCGTGTACGGCACCACGGCGACCACGGTCGCGACGGCGTCGAACGCGAGCAGCAGGTCCGCGCTCCGAGTCCCCGTCCTGCAGCCGAGCCACAGCGCGAGGCTGGCCGACGCACCGAGCAGGTGAGTCCATCGACGGGCCTGCACCAGTTCGGCCACCACCGAAGCCGGGCCCTCGGTCACCACCAGGATGCTCAGGTGCAGCACCCCGAATCCCGCGCTGAGCCCGAACGTCACCAGCCCGAGCAAGGCCAGCCGTGCCTGCATGAGCGCGCGCGTCTCCTCCGAGCGCCGGGGGTCTGACGCCGTCCGCGCTCCCGCGGCGGCAAACCGCAACGCGGGGCGCGGGGAGTCGACCATGAGGGAGAGGGTAGCGAATGAGCGCTTCTTCGGGGCTGTGATAAGCCGCCGGAATGGCGAGCGACTGGACCCCCGACAGCTGGACATCGAAGACCGCCGCGCAGGCCGTGCCCTACGCCGACCCCGACGCGCTCAGAGCGGCGACGAGAAAGCTCCGCTCGCTACCGCCGCTGGTCACGTCGTGGGAGGTCGAGAGCCTCAAACGCGCGATCTCGGAGGCCCAGCGGGGCGAGCGCTTCGTGCTGCAGGGCGGTGACTGCGCGGAGACCCTCGACGACTGCCAGCCCGGGGTCATCAGCAACAAGCTGAAGATCCTCCTGCAGATGTCGCTGGTGCTGGTGCACGGTGCGCAGCGACCGGTGCTCCGGATCGGGCGGTTCGCCGGCCAGTACGCCAAGCCCCGAAGCCGTCCGATGGAGACCCGCGTGGACGCCGCGGGCAACGAAGTCAGCCTCCCCAGCTACTTCGGTGACCTCATCAACCGCGCGCCGTTCACCGAGGCCGCGCGGACCCCGGACCCGAACCTCCTGGTGGACTGCTACCAGCACGCCGCGATGACGGCGAACTTCATCCGTTCGCTCTCCGCGGCCGGCTTCGCAGACCTCCATCACCCCGACTACTGGGACTTGTCGTTCTTCGAGCACGCGAGCCTCTCGCCCGCGCTGAAGGCGGAGTACGAAGCCACGCGCGACCGTGTCGGGGAGGCCCTTCGGTTCATGGAGGCGCTCGGCGAGGTCAGCGTCGACGAACTGTCCCGGGTCACGTTCTTCACGAGCCACGAGGGCCTCAACCTGCACTACGAGAGCGCCCAGACGCGCACGGTGCCGCGGCGTGACGGGTACTGGGACCTGACGACCCACCTGCCCTGGATCGGCGAGCGAACACGCCAGCTCGATGGCGCGCACATCGAGTTCTTCCGAGGGATCCGCAACCCTGTGGGCGTCAAGGTCGGGCCGACCTGCACGCCCGACGAGCTCATCGCGACCATCGACGCGCTGAACCCCGAGGACGAGCCCGGCAAGCTGGTGCTGATCACCCGGATGGGCGCGGGTCGCGTGGCGGAGGGGCTGCCGCCGCTGCTCCGGAAGGTCAAAGAGGAAGGCCGCACAGTCCTCTGGATCAGCGACCCGATGCACGGCAATACCGTGAGCACCGAGTCCGGCTTCAAGACGCGCTCTTTCGACCGCATCCTCTCGGAGGTCGAGTCTGCCATGGATGCGCACGCCGCCGAGGGCACGCGCTTCGGGGGCGTGCACTTCGAGCTGACGGGCGACGACGTGACGGAGTGCACGGGCGGCGCGACCGCGATCAGCGAAGCGGACCTCGGCGACAACTACGCGACGGCGTGCGACCCCCGGCTCAACTACCGGCAGTCGCTCGAGATGTCCCTCCGGATCGCGCAGCGCATGCGTCAGAACGGCGGCTGACCGCCCCTTGCGTGGGCTCACGGGACGCGACCCTGAAGCTGGTGTACAACCTGTCTCGTCATCCTGGAGAACCCGACATGCGTCACGCCCATTGGATCGCCTGCCTCGCCGCACTCAGCCTCGCTTGCAGCGCAGGCGGAGGCCCTGTCTCCGGGCGTGACGGCGGACCCGGCGGCGGCACGGACACGGGCCCCGGCACCGGCTTCGATGCCGGCCCGCCCAACCCCTTGGTCGACAGCGGTCCCATCGTGGAGCGCGACTCTGGGCCCCGGTTCGACGCCGGCTGCGAAGCGACGACCCCGCTCGAGACGACGATCATTGGCGACCCGCCCGACATGCTCATCGTGATGGACGTCTCGGGCTCGATGTGCACCGGGCTCGGCCTCCTCCCGACCGGCCCGTCGAAGATGTCCATCATGAAGGGCGCGCTGACGGACCTGACCACGAGCAAAGATGGGCGCATCAACTTCGGCCTGATGACGTTCCCTGGCTCGGGCGAGTGCGGACCGGGCGCCATCCGCAACGGCATCGCCCCGCGGAACGCGTCAGCCGTCAACGCGACACTCGCGAGCATTCCGGACGGCTTGCTCAACTGCATTACCAGCGGTGGCGCGACGCCGACCGCGCCCTCGATCGACGCAGCGCGCGACTACTTCGCCACCATCCCGGTCAACCCGGTCGGCCGTTACGCCATCCTCGCGACGGACGGCCTGCCCAACTGCGGACCGGTGGACTCCGAGGGAAACACCACGGAGACGGTCGACGAGACCGTCACCGCGATCGAAGCGCTGCGCGCAGCCGGCATCAACACCTACGTCATCGGGTTCGGCGGCGGCTTCACGGGTGGCGGCGACGCACTCGACCGGATGGCCACCGCCGGCGGCACGGGCTCCCCCTACAACGCGAACAGCGCGGCCGCCCTCGACACGGCCCTCGACACCATCGCGGCCGACGTCATCCCGCCCAGCTGCACCGTCGAGCTGGGGGGCGCGATGCGCGACCCTGAGCTGCTCCAAGTCAGCTTCGATGGCGGCCCGTTCATCCCGCGGAACACCGCCCGCACGAGCGGCTGGGACTACGACGCCGGCAGCAACACCATCACATTCTACGGCGCGGACTGCACGCGCGTGCAGAACGGCAGCGTCACCAACATCGACGTCGATTTCGGCTGCCCCGGCCCGCTGATCTAAAACGCGACGGTCGAAATCGGACAGGTGGCCGACTAAAGTCGGCGTCGATGGCCTCGCTCGTTCGTGCGTCCCTCCTCGCCCTGAGCAGCCTCATGCTCGTGGCTCCATCCACGGTCCGCGCCCAGCGAGGCACGGTCGAGGAAGCGCGTGGGCTCTTCGAAGCAGGCCTCGCCGCCTACGAGTCGGAGCGGTACGAAGAGGCCCTCGAGTATTTCGAGCGCTCCTTCGCGCTCGAACCGAACACCGCCATTCTCTACAACGCGGCGCGGAGCGGGCCGAGCGGCTCAGGCGCGCGGTCGAGCTGTACGAGTAAGTCGAGACCGCCTCGGCCGATCCGCAGGAGCGCGTCGAAGCCACGACGCGACTCGCCGAGCTGCGGCCCCGTCTTGCGGCCCTAGAGACGCAAGCGACCAGCCCGGACGAGCCCGACCCAAGCGAGCCAAGTTCCAGCGTGGAGGGCCCGTCGATCATCGCCGCCGACGTCGATCGTGATGACGGCGATACGGCAGGCGCCGCGTACGCCCTCGTCGGCGTCGGAGCCGCGCTGGTGGTGCTGGGCGCGGTGTTGCTCGCCATTGGAATCGCCGACGCGGACACCATCGCCAACGCCCCCGACGAGACGCGCAGCTGGAGCGACGCGCGCTCGGACCTCGACCGCGCCTACGCGCTCGATGGGTTCGGCGTCTCGAGCGCGGTCGTGGGCGTTGCCGGCGTGGCCATCGGGGTCGGGCTGCTCACGTCAAGCGGCTCCGAATCCAGCACCGCGACCTCGTTTCGCCTGGCGTTCAGGGGTCAGTTTTGAAGCGCGCCGCCATCCTGCTCTCGCTCCTGGCGACCTCCTGTGTGACGCCACGGGACGGCCGGTTCCTCTGCCCCGATGACGGCCCTTGCCCGGCGGGGATGATCTGCGCATCGGACGCGGTATGCCGCGTCGCCGAGGTGGACGCCGGCGACGGGAGCGTCCTCGACAGCGGCATCGACGCGGGACTCATCGACGGAGGCCCCCTCGATGGCGGTCCGCTCGACGGAGGCCCCATCGACGGCGGGCCCGTCGACGGTGGGCCCGACAGCGGGTTCGAATGCATTGACGACGACACTGACTCGTTCTGCGCGAACGACCCGACCCCCGCCCGCCGCGACTGCAACGACGCCAACACAGCGATCTCACCGGCGGCGGTGCGGTGACGCGATCGACCAGGACTGCGACGGTGAGATCGACGGGCCGTGCCCCTACGACATCGGCGTCGTGCACTCGCCTGTGCGCCTCCACGTGGAACTCGCAGACAGCTCGTTGGCCCACTTCGGACCGGAGCTGTCCACGGACGGGATGACCCTCTTCTTTGCGGACGGCATTGATCGGCTTTGCCCGTATCGATGTTCCGCGCACAGATCTGCCGTGACATCGGGGGGTGCTCGACGCTGGCGGTCGCGTGCAGCACGGGGGGGGCAGTGACTGCCGACGGCCTCCACTGCTTCGAGCCGGACGCGACCATGTCCGACGTCCTGCTTGCACGAGACCGGTGTGATGAACTGACGGGGGAGACGCATCTGGCGACCATTCACACGGACGCCGAGGCGGCGGCTGTCGCTGCATTGGGTGGCGAACGGTTCATCGGACTCGAGCGAACCATCGTGCCTTTGACGTACGCGTGGGACACGGGAGAGCCCGTCTTGGGGGCGCTGCGGTTCGCTAGCGGTCACCCGACGCCGCTGGCCGGTGACCGCTGCACCCTCTCCGTAGCGGGAGGGCTTTGGCACTCGGTCTCCTGCACCGGCTCTCACACCTCCGTGTGCGAGCGCGAGATGTGGCCCGTGTTCGCGCCAACGCCCCCGTAGCGGGTACGCCCTCCGCAACCCCACATCGGATCCAACGAGTCTGCTTGCGCGCCGCCCCAAGTGGTATTACCAATACTGACACTGGTACTACCAGCGAGGAGGAGCCATGCAGGGGATCGAACGACGTTGGGGGACGACGGTGCTGAGCGGCTTTGCGCCAAGTGGCGCGCAGATGGCGCCGATGCCGGGGGAGATCGACTGGGCGAGGGGGCTCGACGACTTCCTCGATCGCGCGAGCTTCGAGGGTCGCTGGGCGGTGCGGCTCGGGTTGTTGATGGCGATGACGGCGCCGGTGTGGCTGTGGGGACGCCTGCGCAGCGCGGCGCGCCTCTCGGAGGCGGAGCGCGCACGTCTGCTGGACGCCCTGCTCGCGCACCGCTTCTACGCCGTTCGGGAGCTTGCGCTGTTGCTCAAGCTCGTCGCCTGCATGACGTTGTTCCGCTCTGCTCGGCTGCGAGGCCTCAGCGGCTACGACCCCGCGCCCTCCGCCAAGCGCGCCCTTGCGGTGCTTCCACGGCAGGTGGCGTGATGACCGACCTGCACGACGAGGCGGACTTTGTGATCGTGGGCACGGGCGCGGGCGGCGCGACCGCGGCACGGGTGCTCGCCAGCGCGGGACACTCCGTGGTGATGGTCGAAGCGGGCGAGCGGCTGGCTCCGGAGGACCGACCGCCCGAGCTGCTCGACGCGATGCGACTCGCGGTGCGCGACATGTGCATGCAGGCGACCGACAGCCGCGTTCCGATGCCGCTGCTCCAAGGCCGGGCCGTCGGCGGCTCGACGGCGATCAACTCGGGGATCATTTGGCGCATGCCCGAAGACGTACGCGAAGCCTGGACGCGCGACTTCGGGCTGGGCCCGGCTCTCGAAGGCCTCGACGACACGTTTGCGCTGCTCGAGCGGGAGCTGTCTGTCGCCGAGACGCCGGCCGACGTGCTCGGCGGCAACAACGAGCGCATGGCGCGGGGCGCGCGAGAGCTGGGTCTCTCGGGGCGCGTCATTCATCGCAACGTATCCGGCTGCAAGGGCGCTGGGCGGTGCCTCCAGGGCTGCCCGAATGGCGCGCGACAGTCGATGGACATCTCGTACGTGCCGCGCGCGTTGGCCGACGGGGCGCGGCTCCACACCGGCTGTCGCGTGACGAAGGTCGTTCGGCGCGGGGGGCGCGCCGTCGCGGTGGAGGGGGTTCGGATGTCGGCTCCGGCGAGCGGCCCGCGAAAGAAGACGGGGCGCTTCGTCGTGCAGGCGCGACGCGGCGTGATCCTGGCCGCCGGAGCCATTCACAGCCCGGCGCTCCTGATGCGAAGCGGGGTGCGCGGGCGCGCGTTGGGACGGGGGTTCGCGTGCCATCCCGGAGTGGCGATGGTCGGGCGCTTCGACGGTCCGGTGCAGATGGGTTTCGGTGCGTCGCAAGGCTACGAGATCCCGCGGCGGGAGCGCGGATACAAGCTCGAGTCGCTCGCCCTGCCGCCGGAGATGCTGGCCGCACGCATCCCGGGGGCCGGCGCCGCGTGGCAGGCGCGCCTCGCTGACCTCGGCTCGTATGCGCAGTGGTGCGGCCAGATCCGCATGGGCGCACGCGGGCGTGTCGTGACGCGGTTCGGTTCGCCGCGCGTGCGCTACGAGCCCACGCGCCGGGACCTCGATGTCGCCAAAGAGGTCATCGTCACCCTCGGTCGGCTCATGTTCGCCGCGGGCGCGAAGGAGGTCTTCCCAGGGGTGGCCGGGTTCGACGAGATCCTGACCGACGTGCGGCAGCTGGACGCCATCGAGCAGAGCTCGGTGCCGCGCGCGGCGATGCACCTGGTCGCCTCCCATCTGTTCGGCGGGGCCTGCGCCGGCGAACGCGGTGTGGTCGATGAGGCGCTCCAGGTCCGAGGCCTCGAAGGGCTCTACGTCATGGACGCGAGCGTGTTTCCGACGAACCTGGGCGTGAACCCACAGCACTCGATCATGGCGGTCGTGCACCGCGCGGCGACTCGACTGGCGAACAAGAAGCGCGTGTCCAGAGCCGCATAGCAGCAACTGTGTTCTGAAACTTCGACCGCGTCGTCGGAACGAAGTCTCACAGCGCAGTTGCAGGTAGACGGCCTCAGCCTGAGGAAAAGCAACAGCTGGGAATCCCCGGACGCGCGCGCTCCGTTGAGTGACGGCGTAGGGAGGTTTCGGCTGTGAGCGATCAGGCGGGTGATCACCCCGTCGCCCAGCTGCGGGCGGCGGTGGAGGGGTGGAGTGCGTGTGCCGTGCGTCGGCGACGCAGAGACGCCCTTCGGCGGAGCGTGCTGTCTCTGGTCAGCGTGGGATCACTCGCCGCCGCGGCGCGCAGTGTGGTCTGGCCTGCCACCGAGCCGCACCTCGTGACCGGCGTCTCGCGCGCCGCGGCGCTCGGCCTCGGCGCGGCGGCACTCGCCAGCCTGCTCGTCTCGATCGGGATCCGGCTCCGGGTGCGCGGCCAGCCTCGACGCGCGGCCCGCGCGATGGATCGCCGCCTCGAAGACACGCTTGTCGCGCCCAGCCCGTTCGGCGCAGTCAGCGAACGGGGCGCCCACGTCGTCAGCAACGGCTGGGCCCTGATCGGGGTCGAGGGAGGCGGCGCGGCGCTCGCCGTGCGGAGGGCGGCGCGTGCCGCAGAGCAGGCCGGCATGCCCGAATGGCCTCGGCGTCGCGTGTCGTGGGCTCGCGCCCTTCTCGCCGCCGGGATCGCGCTCGCGGGCCTGACGCTCGGCACCCTCGACGAGCACGTGCTCCGGGTGCTGATGTCGCCGCCATCCGCCGAAGAGCTCGCCGCCGCGGACGCCATGGCCGAAGCCGCGCGGGCGGACACCGAGGCCGACATCGAGACCGCGGACCGCGCCCGCGGGCTGGCTCGGCAGGCGGCCGCAGCGGTGCGGCGGGGCGACCGCGACGCGGCCCTCGAGACGCTGTCGCGGATGCAACGGGAGATGCGCGCACAGGCGGCGAGGCGAGGCGATCGGGAGCGCGATCTCCGGGCGATCGCGCGGACGTTCGGGGCCCTCGCGACGCGGCGGCCCACCAACACCCGGCGAGGACCGGCGCCGGGCAGAGCCGCGACGGAGGCATCGGATCGGGCCGACGCCCTCGCTCGCCTCCTTCAGGCCCGAGACGACTCTATGCCTTCGTCACCCGACGCGCGCGCCGCTCGGCGCCGGCTGCTCGAGCGCCTTCAGCGCGCACGTACAGAGGCCTCCCGACAGGCCGCGCGTTCGCCGGAAGACGAACACGCCCAAGTGTTGTCCCGCCATCTGGAAGACGCCGCAGACCACCTGACCGAGGGCGACCGTCAGGCGGCGAGCGAGGCGATGGCCGAGGCTGCGCGCGCGCTCGAACGGCGCGAGACTGCGCTGTCGCAGGCCGTCGCCGGAGCGCAGCGAGACGCGCCCGTCCACCGTCTGGCCGAGGCGGTGGCGAGAGCACTTCAACGCACTCGCACCGGACACGCGGGGCAGTCCGCCGACGACGCTGAGACGGCCCCGGGCGCGGTCCCTCCCGACGACGACGGCCCGCGCGCGCTGTCGTCCGCCATCGCCTCGCGTCTGGCCGCGCTCGGGCTCGCCGAGGGATCGGCAGCGGCGGGCGGCGGACGTCACAGTCGTCCGCGGCGCGGGGAGGCGCGGCGGGGGCCCGAGGTCGAGAGCCGGTCCCGCGCGCGGTCTCAGGTCACCGGCCGAGGCGGTCCGGCCGTGGCCGCCATCTCGGGGATGGGCGCGCGCGGCAACGCCACCACGGCCTACCGCGACGTCTTTCCCGACTACGGCGTTCAGGTCGAGGAAGCCCTCGCTGTTGAGGACATCCCGGCCCCCCGCCGCGCTGTCGTGCGTCGCTACTTCGAGTCCATCCGTCCGTCCGCCCCACCCCAGGAGTCCCCATGAGCGCGAGCCCCGCCCTGACGTCCCTCCCCTCCACGCCGCACGACGTCGACGCGCTCGAGCGCCGCCTCGAAGACGGTCGACAGCTGGCCCTCACCCTTCACGGCGCGCTCGCCGAGGTCGTGTTGGGTCAGGAAGAGACGCTCGCACAGGTCGTGACCTGCCTGCTCGCGGGAGGCCATGTACTGCTCGAAGGCGCCCCGGGCCTCGGGAAGACCCAAATCGTTCGCACACTGGCCCGTCTGATCGGCGGCCGATTCTCGCGCATTCAGTTCACGCCCGACCTCATGCCCTCGGACGTCTTGGGCACGAGCCTGGTCGAGACCGACGCGGACGGACAGCGCGGCTTTCGCTACCGCGAGGGGCCGATCTTCGCGAACCTGGTGTTGGCCGACGAGATCAACCGCGCGACGCCCAAGACGCAGTCCGCGCTGCTCGAGGCGATGGCGGAGCGCACCGTGTCGGTGGAGGGCGTGTCGCGAGCGTTGCCCGATCCGTTCTTTGTCCTGGCGACCGAGAACCCGATTGAGATGGAGGGCGTGTACCCGCTTCCCGAGGCGCAGCTGGACCGCTTCCTGATGAAGCTCGTGCTCGGCATGCCCAGCCTCGAGACGCTGACGGAGATCGGCACGCGGGTGCGCACCCCGGAGCCCACCGAGGCGGTCACGTCGCCGCGCGCCTTGGGTGACGCGCAGGCCGCCGCGCGGGAGGTCGTCGCCACGCCGGCGCTCGCTCGGTACGCAGCCCGCCTCGTGCTCGCCACGCACACGCCTCCCGAGGTGCGGTACGGCGCAGGCCCCCGTGCGGTCCAAGCCCTGATGGCCTGCGCGCGGGTCCGGGCGATGGTCGCCGGCCGCGCCGCCCTCGGCGCCGCCGATCTCGACCGGGTCGCCCCTTCGGTGTTGGCGCATCGGATGGTGCTCGGCTTCGAGGCAGAGGCCGAGGGGCTCTCCGCCGAACGGCTCGTCGAGGAGGCCCTCCGGGGTGTGGAGTTGGACGCGTGAGTACGGCTCCGAGACCGACCCTGCTCAGCCGAGGGATGCTGGGCGGCCTGGCCAAGCTCTCGCTCCTGGCCCGGCGCGCGCCCGACGCCGCCAAGCGAGGCCGCCGGCATTCCCGTCGTGTGGGCAACGGGACCGAGACGATCGACACGCGCGCGTACAGCCCGGGCGACGACGTTCGGCGGATCGACTGGGGTGCCTTCGCGCGATTCGAGCGGCTGCGGGTCCGGGTCGTGGCCGACGAACGTCCACTGCGGGTCGGGCTGATCGTCGACCACAGCGGCTCGATGGCGTTCGGCGAGCCGAGCAAGTTGGCGCAAGCGTGTCGGCTGGCCGCGGGCATGGCTGCGATCGCCGTCGCGCGCGAGGACCGCGTGACTCTGGTGGATCACGCGGATGGTCGGTCGCGCGTCCGGGTTCGCGCGTGTGGGGGAGCGCGCGGCTTGCGAGCGGTCCTCCGGGCGCTCGAGGGGTTGCAGGCGGACGGAACGACCGACCTCGCCGCCGCCGCCAAGGGCATGCGCGCCGTGCTGGGGGGCGGCGGGCTGTGCGTGATCGTCAGTGACTTCCTCGACCCCTCCGGCGCCCTCGCGGCGGCTGAGAGGTTGCGGCGGCAG
>JBGCFC010000107.1:0-42864 GCA_045106715.1 Sandaracinaceae bacterium | reverse complement strand
TGGGACGGCGAGGCCGTCGCGCTGCCGGCCATGGGCAACACGGCGGCGCTCGACGGCAGCCTGCTCACGATCGGGACGTACCTGGACGCCGCCCAAGGGCACTTCACCATCTACCGCGAGCTGCCACCCCGCGAGATGGCCGTCCACTTCTGGAACACCTCACAAGACGGCGTACCCGAGGTCGCCCGACTGCCTGTCGAGGCCAGCTGCGAGGACGGTACGGACGACAACGGCGACGACCGGGTCGACTGCGCGGACCCGACCTGTGCGGCCCGTGCTCCCTGCGCTGAGGAGCGGTGCGACGACGAGGCCGACGACGACGGCGACGGAGACATCGACTGCGACGACCCGGACTGCGCGCGTTCGACCGACTGCGCCGAGGTCGACTGCGACGACGGCGCGGATGACGACGGCGACGGCGACATCGACTGCGACGATGCGGACTGCGCGTTCGCGTGCCGGGAACGCGACTGCAGCAACGGCGAGGACGACGACGGCGACGGGTCCGCGGACTGCGCCGACTCCGACTGCAGCCGCAGCTCCGCATGCCGAGAGACGCGCTGCAACAACGACATGGACGAGGACGGCGACGGCGCCGTGGACTGCGACGACCCAGACTGCGAAGGCAGCCCAGCGTGCCCTGAGCTCATGTGCACGGGCGGAACCGACGAGGACCTCGACGGCCTGACCGACTGCGACGACCCGAACTGCTTCGACGTCGCCGCCTGCGGCCGGGAGCGCGAGACCAACTGCAGCGATGGCATGGACGGCGACAGCGACGGCGAAGCGGATTGCCGCGACGCCGACTGCGCCACCTTCGCGACCTGCGCCGCCGCCACGTGCGCCGACGGCACCCTTGGCCCGCAGACCGGCATCGGCCTGTTCCGCGGCACCCTCACCGACGCCGGAGACGACCTGCCGCCAGGGGACTGCACCGCGTTCGGCAGCGGAGAAGACACGCAGGACCTCGTCCTCGCGTGGACGGCCCCCGCCGCGGGCACCTTCCTGCTGTCCACGGCCGGCTCGGAGACCGACACCGTGCTCCACGTGCTCGGCCCCACCTGCGAGCCCCTCACCGAGATCGCGTGCGACGACGACGAGGTCCCGCTCGCCACCTCCGCGCTCGAGCTCACGGCCGAGGCGGGAGAATCCTTCGCCATCGTCGTGTCCGGTTACGAAGCGGACGACGTCGGCGAGTTCGTGCTGCACATCGTCCCGGCACCGTAGGCCGCGCCGACCTCGCGCGATTCAGGACGCCCGAGTGAGCACAACCACTCGCGCGTCGACGTTGAGCACTTGAGGGCCGCCATCCACCGAGAAGAGCGCCTCATCCCAGTGCACATGGCCGCACACCACGAGCGCCCCGGTCGGCTGTAGCGCTGCCTTGACGAGATCGCTTCCCCGCTGTTGCCGGTTCCCCGGCGGCCCCTGGTGCAGGACGACGACATCGGGATTCTGTTCGACGACGAGGTCGACCCCGGCGAGCAAGTCGGACTCGGCCCGACGACCCGGCTTCGCGGGATCGCCCATGACCTCTCCGACCCCGCCGAACAGAACCCCGTCGAGTTGCACGACGTCGTCGTCGAGGAGGTGCACACGCGACTGAAGGCGTGCCCGCTCCCGGTCGGTGCCGAAACGGTCGTGGTTGCCCGCCACACCGACAACCCAACGGTACTGCTCGGCGAACGCGTTCCAGACGCCGCGCACATCCCCCGAAGCCCCGCGCACGTTGGCGGCGGGCGCTGAGAACAGGTCACCCGCCAGCACAACGCCCGTGCGTTCGGGGTATGGCAGTGCTCCCTCCTCCGCCAGTCCCACGAGGTGGTCAGGAAGGTGCTCACCCAACAACACGTTGGCCCCGTCTCGCCGCCAGGAAGGCACGACGCCCTGCAGGTCGCTGGTTGCGATGAGAGCGTCGAGAGCCTTCGGCAAGCCCAGGACCTCGCCCTTCACGATCTCGAGCGTCGAGGAAACCGTCTTTCCGCGTCGTCCCGCGTTGAGGTAGCGGAGGCGATCGAACGGCTTGGTGGCGAGGTTGACGATGCGCACGCCGGACGCTCTAGAACCCCGAAACGGACGCCACAGCGCCCGCTTCGGAGGTCGCGGACTCAGCTACGACGACGCCGAATGAACAGCGCGCCGAGCGCCAAGAAGCCGAGGGCCGCCGCGCCGTGACTCGACGTACCGGGGCGCACACTGCAGCCGCCGTCGTCGGTGCCGGTGCCAGCGTCGACGGTCGGGCTGCTGCCGCCGTCGGTCGCCGGGCTGCCCGCATCGACCGCGGGGGTGCCCGCATCCACCGCCGGGGTGCCTGCGTCTATTGCCGGGGTGCCCGCATCCACGACCGGGCTGCCCGCGTCCGTGCCGGCGTCCGCCGGGGTGCCCGCGTCGGTTCCACAACTCGCCACGGCCGTCCACGCTGAGGTGCTCACGCTGGGATCACACACCTCGCACTCGTTGGCCGGGTTGACCTCGTTGCGGTTCTGGCATCCGTCCCCCTCGGGGATGGCGCAGCAGGATCCGCCGCAACAGATGGCCGCCGTCGCAGCGCCGATGTCGTCGTCGTCCTGAGCGGACGCGCCGCCCGGAGCGAGCATGCTGATCGAACCGGAGAGAAGAGTGGCGGCGGCGGCCGCAAAGAGAGTGCGCTGCATGTTCAAGTTCCTTTGTAAGCGACGAGAGTACCGGCTCCCCGCCGGCGTGGCCATGGCGAGGTCAAATCGCCAGCAACTCCTCCAAGGGGCCAAACGCGCGGCGCAGGTTGCCGGCCTCGCCGCCGAAGTCGTCCAAGCTCTCCCCGGCGATGTAGCCGAGGGTGTTCCAGAGGTTCGAGAGCTGCCGGTTCCCATCGGACGAGACGCCCGGGTAGAGGAGCGTGCGCCCCCCGGGCATGAAGAACGCGCCGCCGCCGATCAGGAGGACGGGGAACTCGCTCGCCGTGGAGTGGTGCTGTTCGCCATTGTCTCCGATGAAGACGATGACGGTGCGGTCGAGCATGTTGCCGTCGCCCTCGGGGGTGTCGGCGAGGCGCTTGGCCACACGGGCGATCTCCGCGACCTGCAGGCGCGTCACGTCTTCGATGTTCTGGCGCAGGGTCGCGTCGCCCGCCGAGCCATGGTGCATGTCGTGTCGGCTCACGCTGCTCACGCTCGAGTAGGTCAGCGAGAAGGGGCCGCCCGCACCGGAGCCGACCACCGCCACCGGGGTCAGTCCGTCGATCAGCGCGCTGGTGGCGAGGTCGAGCTGGGCGCCGAGCCGCGGCAGCGGAGAGAGCCCGGACTCCGGGGTGGGCGCGGGGCTCAAGTCCATTGACTCGATCCGTGCCTGGCTGAGCAGCATCGCCTCGATCGACCTGCCGTAGAGGTCGAGCTTGGCCGCCTCTCCGCCACCGAGACGACCGTCGAGCAGGGCGCCTTGCACGTCATCCCGAAGGTAGGCGAGCAAGTGGCGCTGCCGGTTGAACGAGCGCTGGGCTTCGCCGGGCGCGAACGCGCCGTAGAGCACAGAGTGCGCCGCGACGGGGTCGTTGATCATCGGCAGCGAGAGGCCCGGCGCGGCTGCGCACGCCCCGAAGTTCAGGGCGCCCGAGCCGACGTTGAGACGCACGGCTTCGAACGGGGTCTCCCCCCGCACCGCCTCGAGGCCGGCGAGGTACGCGTCGATCGTCTGACCGCCGGCGCGGCCGCTCAACGTCCGGGTGCAGCTGAGCGCCCCGTGGTAGCCGGAGTGGCCACCGCCGATGATCCGGGAGGACAGGCCGAAGATGGCGGTCGTCTGGTCAACCAGCCCGTGGTCGGCGAGCGCGCCCAGCGCCGGCGCCATCGCGAGGTCCGGGCTGGCAACCTCGAGCATGGAGTCGTGCTGGTAGGTGCGGTACCACCACCGCTGGTCCCCGATGGGGCCGGACGCCGCACCGTCGTCGAGCACCGCCCGCGCCGACGGCGCCAAGATGGTGCGCGGCTCGTAGCAGTTGCCCTCGAGCACAAAGAGGAACCTGCAGGGGTCTCCCTCCGCTGCCGAGGCGCGGCGCCATGGCGCGATCGCAGCGGTCGCCGCCCCAGCGGCCAACGAGGCCAGGAACGTTCGTCGAGTGAACGGCTTCATCAGACTCCTCCCGCGTGGCGATGCGTGAACGTCTCGGTGGATATGAGCGCTTCCATCATGGCGAAGAACGACCCGTTCTCGGCGAGCGCCGCTTCCATCTCGACCAGGGTGCAGGCGTCCTCGAGAACCTCGTCGCGGCCCATGAAGAACCGGAACGCGTGCCGCACGAATCCGCGCCGCGCCTCTTCAGAAGCGCCGAACGCCTGGACCATCTCCATGGGCGTCGCGTAGGCGCGGTTCAGCGCGGGGTCGGGCAGGTTGTCGACGACGGTGCTGCCATCGGGCGCGCCGCCGTGGTCGTACGCCCGCTCGAAGCCGGCGTGGTTGTAGAGCTCGAACGGGTTTCCGAGCGAGTTCATGAACTGGTGACAGCCGAAGCAAGACGCCGCGTTCTCGGTCTCTGGGTCCTCCGTCGCCTGGTAGACCCGCTGCCGCGCCGAGAGCATGCCGTCATCGGGCTGCGGCGGCAGCATCGCGACCAACCCGCGAACGTCGGAGAGGTCCCCGAAGCTCTGGCAGAACAAGCGCCGCCGGATCCAGTTGCCGCGCACCACGAGGCTCGCGTCATCCTCGAAGTTCCCCCCGTGCGCCGCGAGCCACGCCGGGTGCGTCAGGACGCCCATCCGCTGGCCTTCGTCCATCTCGACCCACCGGTCCTCGCGGGCCGTGCCGACGTTGTCGCGGATCCCGAACACCGCCTGCATCCAGTAGTGGCTGCGGCGCGTCGAGTCGGTGCAGTACCCCGTGTGCGTGCAGGTCTGCTCGCCGCATACGCTGTCGTCGGTGCACGGGATTGTGCTGCCGGCGCTCAGGTTGGAAGGCAGGTGCCACGTCGTCGTGGTCATCAGCTCCTCGAACACATCGCCGCTGCCCTCGTCCGTCTCGACCACCACGCGGGCGATGAGGTCATCGAGGTGCTGCACGAGGGTGGCCTCGTCTCCATTGGAGCTCGATCGGAGGTTGTTGAAGCTTGGCCCGGTGTCGTCGTCCTCGAAGCCGCTCGTCAGATCGGGGCTCTGCTTGAAGCGCGTGTTGGCGCTTCCGTAGTCGAGCCACTCCTGGAAGAAGCGCCGAAGGTTGTCCGCGATCCAGAACTCGCCGCGGGGGTCGTGGTCCGCGGCGCGCGTCGACAAGTCCGGACGACGGTCGGCGACGACGCCCCCCGCGTAGTGACGAAAAAGCGCCACGCGTGTGGCAGCGTCGCCGATGGTGCCGTCTTCTACGGCGAGGGCGATGCGGTTGAGCCGGCCTCCGTCCAGGTTGTCGAGGTCCGGGTCCTCGTCCGACAGGATGCCGCCGGGGATGTTCGGAATCGGCAAGCCTGCCGGGCTGGCCGAGAGGATCGAGCTCAGCGCCAGACCGAGTTCGCCGTCCGTCAACCGGCGCCGCGCCTCTTCGTTCTCTCCGAGTTCAGGGTGGAACAGGGTACCGCTCGAGAGCCGCGCCGCTTGGGCGACCAGCTCCAGGGTCTCGCGACGGGGGATGTCCTCCGAGTCCTCGCGCGCGAGGGCGTCCACCAGCAAGCTTCGCAGTCGCGCGTGCTCCTCCGGCGAGGGGTCGCGCCCGTAGTTGCCGCGGCGAAGGAGGCGCTCGATGTAGCCGTCGATGCACGCGTCGTCCGGGGTCCCCGAAGACACACAACCTGCCCCCTGCGCTGAGCCATACATGCGCCGCGCACCCGACTGTTGGGGGTCCGGTACCGTCCACTCGATCACCGCCTGCGGGAACTGGCTCATCAACAGCTGCAGCGTCGGCGTGTCCACGCTGTTGCCCTCGGCGTAGGTGCTGTAGCGCGTTCCCTCCGGCGCCGAGAGCGGGTTCGTGCCCGCCTTGCCGATCGCGAGCGCGTTGAACTCGCGCGCGTCGATGCGCCGCACTCGGGCGGGGGAACTGCGCGGTGCGCCGGGGTCCGCACAGGTGAACAGCTCACCGCGGTCCAGCGCGTTCGGATCGTAGGGGATGGGCTCGCGCGGGGGGAGGTCATCGCACTCGGTGGGCGCCCCCTCGGCGATCCAGTTCTCGATCATCGCGAGCTCGGCGATCGGCTCGTCGGCGCCGAGCGGCATGAGCGCGCCCGTCTCCCGCGAAGGCGTGTGGGACATCTTGCGGAAGAGCCAGCTCGCCTCCGGGTCACCCGGCACGATCAGCTGCTCTCCCGGCATGCGCCGGCTCTCGAGGCCGACGAGCTCGACGACCCCCGCCGGCGTCAGGTTCGGGTACTGCCGGCTGCCCTGGTGGCACGTCTCGCAATGCCGGTTGAAGACGATGAGCGCCTCACCGACGCTCCCGCAGGTGTTTACCGGTGGCTCAGGCGGCTCCGACGGTGTCGGCCGAAGCGGCTCGATGCTCTGGCAGCTCAGCGTCAGGAACGCGAAGGCCACGACCATGGCACGTGTCATCACGCTGCTCAGGCTACTCCTGACGGGGCCGCAGGAGCAATGGCCCCCGAGCAGGCGCCGGCAGAGGCGTCGACGCTCACTCCTCCGAGAGCAGCTCCCTCGCGGCGGTGGCGAAGATGTCTGCCAGCTCCCCGTAGAGGCGCTCCCCCTCGGTCGCGTCCGCGGCCGCCGGGGCCCCGAAATACGCGCGGGGACCGCCCGCCTCCAAGAAGCTCTTCTTGCCCTCTCGGATCGCAACGGACAACGACTTCGGGTTCTCCTCCAGCGCGTTGAGCATCGGCTCCTTCACGAGGAACGGATCCGCCGCGAGCACGAGGCTCGTCTCGTACGAGCCCGCATGACACGCGCCGCTCTTGAATTCCTCGCCGAGGCGGAGCGCGTGCGGCTTGCGCGTGATGTCGGGGAACGCCGCCTTCACGCCGGCCTCCCGAGCCGCCGTCACCGCGTAGCGGAGGGCCTCGAGGTTGCCCGGCTCGAGATGCGCGTTGCAGATCACGACACCTCGGAAGCCCGCGCGGTGGGCCCCCAGCACGACGTCGCGCGCCAGCGCTTTGGCGGTCTCGAGCGAGAGCGAGATGGTGCCGGAGAAGTCCGCCGCGAACTCGGTCACCGCGTAGGCGAGCGGCGGCAGAACCACGGCGGGCTGTCCGTCGGCGCTCAGACGCTGGGCCGCGCGCACCGCTGCGGCCCGCGAGATGATGACGTCGGTGTTGAGCGGCAGATGCGGCCCGTGCGCCTCGGTCGCCCCGGCCGGCAAGAACGCCACCGCCCCCGCCTTGGCCGCCGCCTCGGCTTCCTCGTAGGTCATCTCCGCGAGCTGAAAAGGGGCGCGGCGCATCAGGACTCTCCCACGAGCGCACGCCGGACGACCTTGCCGCGGTCGTTGCGCGGCAGGGCGTCGAGGAAGGCGACCTGATGCGGGAACTTGTAGCGCGCGAGGCTCTCCTTGCAGTGCGTCTGCAGCGTGAGGACGAGCCCGTCGTTCGCTTCGACCCCGTCGTAGAGCACGACGAACGCCTTGGGCACGGTCAGTCCGGCGCCGTCGTCGACGCCCACCACGGCCACCTCGCGCACCGTGTCGAGCGCGAGCAGGCAGTCTTCGACCTCCAGCGGCGAGACGAACATGCCCCGCACCTTGAGCAGCGCGTCGCCGCGGCCCGCGTAGTAGTAGAGCCCGTCGACCCGCTTGAAGAGGTCCGCGGTGACCGTCCAGGGCCCGCGGAACACCTCGTCGCTCTTGGCTTGGTCGCGGAAGTACCCCAGCGCCGCGCTGCCTCCCTTGATCCAAAGGTGCCCGATCTCGCCATCCGGCACGTCGACGCCGTCCGGCCCCACCACCCGCACCTCGTAGCCCGGCACGGGCCGGCCCAGCGAGCCCGGGGTGACGTCCCCCGGCGCGTTGGAGAGGTAGATGTGGAACATCTCCGCCGAGCCGATGCCGTCGAGGATCTCGCAGTGGCCCCAGCGTGCGGCCCAGCGCTCGTAGAGAGACGGGGGCAGGGCCTCGCCCGCACTCAGACACATCCGGACCGACGTCATCTCAGGCGCGTCGTCCTGGTCGAGCATGCGCCGGATCATCGCCGGCACATTCGTCAACACCGTCACCTGGTGCTTCTCGACGTGCTCGAAGATGCGCGCCTCCGTGGGCTTGTCGCGGAACAGCACCGCGCGCCCCCCGACGGCAAACGGGAACATCAGGTTGGTGCCCGTGGCGTAGCCGAAGAAGAGCCGTGAGACGCTGACGAAGACGTCGTCCTCGGTGAGCCCGAGCACCCCCTTGGCGTAGCACTCGGTGCTGTACGCGTAGTGCCGGTGGAGGTGCACGGCGCCCTTCGGCTTGCCCGTCGTTCCGCTGGTGAAGAGCCATCCCGCGACGTCGTCGGCGTAGGTCGGCGCGTTGTCGGTCCGGTCGTCCGCGGCCGCGAGCGCGTCTTCGAATCGAACGAAGCCGGGCGGCAGCGGCGCGTCCCCGACCGCCCAGCGGGTGTGGCAGCGAGGGTGCCTGTCGAGCGCGGGGGCGAGCGCCTTCAAGGTCGCCGCGTCGGCGATGACCGCCTTCGCGCGGGTGTACTCGAGCAGGTAGTCGAAGTCCGCTTCGCCGAGCAGCGGGTTGCCGAGGCAGAACACCCCGCCGGCCTTGAGCGTGCCGAAGAACGCCGTAGCGAACGCCTCGCCGTCGTAGAGCAGAAGCAGCACGCGGTCCTCGAGGTCGAGCCCCGCATCCGCCAGCGCATGCCGACAGCGGTTCGCCCGCGCCTGCACGTCGGCGTAGGTGTGGGTCTCGTCTCCGATGGCGAGGGCCACGCGGTCGCCGCTCCCTTCACGGACGCGGGCGTCCAGGAAGTAGTCGGCCATGTTGAAGCGCTCGGGGAACACCGGCGGGAACGGGGTCTCGGACATCGCCGAGACTGTACCCGACGGAGCTTCGCGCTGTCGCGACCCCACCCTGCTTCCCGGCCATCGAACTCGCCGAGGGGCCGGCCCGGCCGCGCGCGCCCACCCGTGTGCGTCCTCGACCGCCTCGTGATGGCGTTGCTGCACGAGCAGACCGATCAGAGGCTCCTCCCGAAGGCCCTGGTTCGCACCCGAGGACGTTCACGAACACGGGCATCCCTACGAGTACGAGGACGAGTACGTGAGCCGAACCGCCTCGTCGTGATTTCCGCCGAGGACATCGACGGCTGTGCGACCCTGATGCCGTGCGACCCCGGAGGCCATCTCGTGATTGAGCCCGCGCTCGCGTGGCTCGGCACCGTGCTCGCCTCGATGGCCGGCGGGCTCGTGATCTACTTCGCAGTCGCCGGCTACTACCACTACCGGTACTACGTTCGAGCGCGCGAGACCCCCGAGGCGTGGAAGCTTCAGCCGAAGCGTATCGTCAAGCCCGCGCAGCAGCGCCGCGCCATCCTCGCGAGCAGCCGCAACCTGGCCATCGGCGGGCTCATCACCGGCACCCTCGTCTTCGCGATGCAGCAAGGCTGGCGCACGCCCATCTACTTCGAGGTCGAGGAGTACGGCTGGACCTGGACGCTTCTTGGCCTGCCGCTCCTGTTCGTGCTTGTGGACGGCGCCGCCTACTACGTACACCGGCTGCTGCACTGGCCCTTCTTCTACCGCCGCTTCCACAAGTTCCACCATCGGTGGGGCGCGCCCACGCCGTGGGTCGTCGTGGCCGTTCACCCCGTGGAGTTCTTGCTCCTGCAAGCGGCGACGTTCCTGCCGCTGTTCGTGCTGCCGTTTCACTACCTCGTGGTCATCGCCGTCTTCGTCTACGTGCTCGTCTTCAACATCGTCGACCACTCCGGTGTCCGGCTGACCTCGCTCCTGCCGTGGCAAGGCCCGAGCGCCTACCACGACGACCACCACGTTCACTTCCACGTGAACTTCGGCCAGCACCTAACGCTGTTCGATCGCCTGCACGGCACGCTGCGCCGCGAGCGCCGAACCTACGGCGTCGAGAACTTCGGAGGGCGCGGTCGCCCGGAGCAAGAGGTCGAAGAGGAAGAGGCCGGTCCGCCTCCGTTTGTGCGGTACTGAGAAGAGCGCGCCATGGAGGACTTTTCATTCGTTCGTTCGCCCTTCGCGCAGTGGGACGTCCTGCCCTCGTTCCTGGTGGGCGAACTCGTCTTCTACGCGCTGGCCATCACCGCGCTGGTGCACGCGGCTCGGTCGGGGCGGAGCCACCTCCTCATGTTTCTCGGTGCGCTCCTCGCCGGCACCGCAAACGACCTGATCTTCATGGCGCTGCCGCTGGTCGACAACTTCTGGCACGGCCAAGCGATGGTGATGCTGACCCCGCGTCTGCCGCTCTACATCCCGTGTGTCTACATCAGCTTCATGTACATCCCGGCCGCGGCGGTGCGCCGTCTGGGATGGGCCCCCTTCCCTTCGGCCGCGCTCACCGGCCTATGCTCCGTGCTCTTCTACGCGCCCTTCGACATCACGGGCGCAAAGCTCCTGTGGTGGACCTGGCACGACACCGATCTGCCGGTCGCGTCCCGCATCCTCGGCGCGCCCGCGAGCTCGACGCTGTGGGTGCTGACGTTCTCCGGCGCGTACGCGCTCCTGGTGCACCGCGCGCTCCAGGGCAGCTTCAAGGGCGGGGACGTCGGACCGGTATCGAACCGGCGCTTCGCGATCGGGCTGCTGGCCGTCAGCGGGCTCGCCACGACGCTGATGGTGTTGCAGATCACGCCACTCCAGCAGCTGGACGGCGGCGCTCCGGGGTACATCGCGCTCTTCTGTGGGTTGGCCGTCTACGCCGCGGTCGCCGCTCTGTTCGCCGGCCCGCGCCGAGCGCCGCCGGCCTCGTCCCACGACCGTGTGCTCGTCGGCGTGGTCGCCCTCTACGCCGTCGCGCTCTCGGTCGCCATCGGGCTGTCCTCCCCTCGCGCGCACCGCAGCGTCGGCGTTCACCAAACGGTCGGCGAGTGCGGCGTCATGGCCCGCGACGTGACCGGTCTCGAGCGAGAGGAGTTCCTCTGCGCTACCGGGTTCGACG
Organism: Sandaracinaceae bacterium; assembly: GCA_045106715.1. Classification (GTDB taxonomy): domain Bacteria; phylum Myxococcota_A; class Polyangia; order Polyangiales; family Sandaracinaceae. The sequence goes on along the minus strand of JBGCFC010000107.1, from coordinate 31,860 downwards.
AGCCGTTCGAGCTCGCCCCCGCCCCGGCCGAGGGCGCGGCTTGGTACGCCGTCATTGGCACGGAGGACGAACGCCGGCCCGCGCGCTGCGCCGCAGTCGGTGGGGTCGGGTTCGCGAGCACACTGCTGCTCGCCACGCTGTTCGGCGTCTTCCGAAAGCGGAAGCCCGCTCAGCGAACCACGATGGTGTAGCTGTTCGCCGCCCCGGCGTACCCGTAGACCCGCACGTAGAACGGGCCGCCCGCCGACACCTCTTCGAAGTCCGTCACGCCTTGGCTCACCACCATGGACTCGCCGTCGAAGCCGACCAGCTCGACGTCGATGTCGCCTTCGCCGTGGTTGAACTCGACACGCACGCTGACGGCGGTCGTGGAATCGACGCGGTACCAGTCGTCTTCGCCGCTGCACACGCTGGCGCTTTCGACTTGGTTGTAGTTGAGCGTGCTGGCCGTCTCGAAGGAGCCGCCGCCCACGGGATCGCAGCCCGCGTCGATCGGCTCGGGGTCGGGCTCCGGGTCGGGGTCGGGCTCCGGGTCAGGGTCGGGCTCCGGGTCGACCGGCTCGATACCGGCCTCGCAGAAGTCCGTGCCCGCGCGCTCGGCGTCGACGGTGTCTTCAGCGACATCCCGCTGCGCGCAGCTCTCGTCCTCGCTCCACGCGGCCCAGTCGCCAGCCTGGTCGCGGGACGCGGCGTAGTCGGACCAGCGCGCATAGCCCGTCGTCTCGGCGCGGAACACCGTCGGCTGCACACACATCGCGTTCTCTTCGGCCTCGACCTGCTCGGCGTCGGCGTAGTCCATGATGATGCCGTGCATGACCGCCGTGCTGCGGTTCCAGCAGCAGGTGCGCGACTGGTCGTAGACGAGCGCTGCGAACACGTAGTCCTCGAGCGTGCGGTACGTGGCGTCCACCTCGCCGCGGCTGAGCCCGCTCTCGGCCATCACCTCGTAGAGCGAGTCGAACGCGTCTTCGCGGCGAATGCGGGCGGCGCAGCTCGCCGGGTAGGACCGCAGATGCTCGCGAGCCCCCTCGATGGCCTGAAGCGCGACGTCACGACGCTCGCTCACGCTGAGGCTGCGAAGGATCTCGGAGAAGCGCGCCGGACGGGCGCCCACGGCCGCGACGTCCTGGTCGTCGATGTAGATCTCGCGGTCCCGAACGGGCACCTGGTTTCGCCAGCGTCCATCTACGATCCGCGCTTGCCGCCAGCGGCGGACCCCGCCGCCCAGCGCCGCGTATGGACCGTCGCCGCTCTCCCCTGCGCCGCCGCCGTACTCGCTGGTGAGGCTGCCGCGCGCCCGGTTCGGCTCCTCCCAGACGGGCTCGCGGCGCGGCATCGAGCCGCTGGCGAGGGTGACCTCGATGGCGTCGCTGGCGTGACGATCGACGCGGAAGATGGGCATCACGTGCCCGATGCCGCGGCGCTGCCAGCGATGCACCAAGACGTCGCCTGCCTCGGTGGCCTCCGGCTGGACGTGGAACATGTTGGCGCCGTCGGCGAGGTTCGCGCTGCCGAAGTAGAGCAACAGGAGGCGGAGGAAGTACCCGGCCCGCTTGTTGAGGAACATCTCGTCGAAGTACGCGCCAGCGCCCAGGTCCTCGCCCAGCCAAGCCATCTCGTCGTCGTCGCCGAGACGGTAGCCGCGGAGGCGGGCGTCGCTCGGCCACGCGTCGCCTGGCGACCAGTCGCCCTCGTGGTCCTCGTAGCTCGTGCGGAAGCGCGGGAACCGACCGACGCGCTCGCCGCTCGCGTTCACGAAGCCGAAGTGGCCGACGTAGAGCGCCTGGCGGGAGTTCGCGTCCCAGCCCTCGACGAAGAACGGGAGGTGGTGCCAGGCCGCGAACGTCGCGCGGAGGAACAGAGCCACCTCTGCGCACTCGAGCGTCGGCGCGTGGAACGTGCGGTCGCCGTACGGCGTCGTCAGGACGAAGGTCTGTCCGCTGCCGTGGTGGCGGGGCTCGGTCTCGAGGCTGGCCACCCACGCGTCGTACTTCTGCTCCCAGTCGAGGCCGCTGTCCGCGTCCCAGGCGAGACCCGCCTCGCCATCGACGTCCGTCCAGGCCCGGGTGACCCGCCAGACCTCGGTGTCGACACCCGCCGCCACCCGCGGACCGCGCTCCGAGATCGCGTCCTCTTTGCCCGCCACAGGGATGGCCTCGAGAGGGCCTTCCACCCCGGTTTCGTCGACGGCGGTGTCGAGCGCGGTCGGCGCGCAGCCGGCGAGGGTCAGAAGGAGCAGGCTCAGGTGGGTACGGCGGACCATACTTTTCTTCCGATGCGAGGCCCATGCCAGGATCGACCTCTTGTAATTCCGCACACTTACGTACGATGAGGGGTGGCCACTCGACTGTCCACGGGAAGGAACCGCCGGCGTTCCGGGTTGCCATTGTGAGCGCGTGGACTTGCCGGAGGCGGTCGCCACGCCCCAGGCTAGGAAGAGGACATGACCGAAACGAAGACCCGCGCGAGCGACAACGAGATGGACGACTGGGTTGCCGTCGTCGACCGCCTGCCCTTCATCGCGTCGGTGAAGCGCGACTTCACCTCGCTTCGACGGATGCTCTACGACCGCCGGGCGCCGCGTGTCGCGGTTGTCGGGGCGCAGGGCAGCGGTCGCACCGCGCTCGCCAACGCGCTGCTCGGCGCGGAGGCGTTCGACGAGGCCGTGCCGCACCCGGAGCCCGGCACGTGGATGCGCATCGACGCCGCCGGCCGGCGCCTGGACTGGCTCGAGCTCCCCGCGACCGACGCGATCGAAGACACGGAGGAACTCGCCTGGCGCGCCTTCGAGGACCAGATCCCCGACGTGCTCATCGGCATGGTGGAGGCCGGGAACGAAGCGGCAGCGAGCGACGTCTCGGTTGCGTTGGCGGCGCTGCGCGCGCAACTCGACAAGGAGCACGGCCTCAAGCTCGAGCCCCTCGTCGTCGTGAGCAAGGTCGACCGTCTTCCGCCCGCCGATGCCGCACCGCCCTACCCGAGCGAGAAGCGCAACGCCGTCGATCTCTCGCTCCAGGCCACCCGCCACGCGATGGCCGCTCTCAAGCGACCGACGGAGGCCTTCATGGCCGTGAGCGCCGCGCCGGTCGCGACCGACGGAACTTCGGGGCGGTGGAACCTGGATGTGCTGAGCGACGCCATCCTCGAGCGCCTTCCGGACGCCGCCCAGATGGAGGGCGCGCGCGCGTTCGACGTTGGCCAGGAGGCGCGGCGCAAGGTGGCCCGTGCGCTCGTCAACAGCGCGTCGGCGCTGGCGGTCACGGTGGGCTTGGCGCCCGTCCCCTTCGCGGACGTGTTCGTGTTGCTCCCCCTTCAGGGCGCCATGGTCACGGGCATCGCGTACCTCAGTGGCCGGCCGTGGGACCGGCGCGCAGGCGCCGAGTGGATCGCGTCCATGGGCGTGGCCGGCGGCGCCGGCATCGGGCTCCGGTGGGGCGCGCGTCAGCTGGTGAAGCTGGTCCCGGGCGCGGGAAGCCTCGTGGGCGCCGGCATCGCCGGGGCGGGCACTCTCGCGATCGGCCGAAGCGCCATCGCGTACTTCATCGACGGTCCAGGAGCGCGGCCGGATCGACTCGAGCTCAGAGCCGACAACCCCCAGTAGCGACGTCCGTCAGTAGTCGAGATCTCTCAGGAACGACTCCGGCTCGGGCTCCGCTTCGCCGGGGCCCGCATCCATGAGAGGCCCCGCGTCTGAGATCGGCCGCGGCGCGCAGGGGTCATCGAAGTCCAGACCGCCGTCGACACCCGCCTCGGGGATCCCTCCGTCCAACCAGGCTGCGTCAGGACGGCCGGCATCAGGACTCCCAGCATCAGGACAGGGCGGCACACCACCGTCGAGCAAGCCGTCTTCGACGCTCTGCTGGACGACTCCGGTCAGCGCCTCGTCCAGCCAAGAGTGCAGCTGCGCATTCATGTCCGCGCTCATGGTGTGCTCGACCCCATCGAACGGAACCAGCTCGACCTCGAACCCCGCCCCCTCGAGCGAATCGAAGACCTCCTGGGTGGGACGGAGCGGGATGATGCGGTCCGCCCGACCGTGCACGCTTCGAATGCGCGGGAACACGACATCCTCCCGGCGGTATTGCGGCACGAGGGCCGGCGGCAGCCAGGCGGCGAGCGGGAAGGCGGCGCTGACCACGTCGCTGTGATGCACGGCCAGCGCGAGCGTGAGCAGCCCACCCTGAGAGAAGCCGACCACCATGGGTCGCCCCGCCGTCGGCACACGCTCCTGCATCTCACGAAGGAACCGCGCCACGTGCGACGAGCGCGCCATCAGAGACGTGGTCAGCCGGTCGAACAACCCTGACCCGACCCGGACCGGCAGCCACTCGAAGCCGTCGCCCAAGGGGTCCGGCGCCTGCGGCACGATCACGCGGATCGGCGACGAGAGCCCCCAGAACGGACCGCCCGGGATCCGCGCCCGGTCGCCGCGCCCGTGGATCAGGACGGCCATCGGCATCGTGGACTCGAACTGCGCACCCCGCCCAAAAACGGCCTCGATGTAGAACAAGCCCGCCGCTTCACCGGTCCGGACTTGAAGCCCCGGCACGTGACCGGGCACGCCGGCATCGGGCCGGTACCCGTCGGGCGCGAGGCCCGTGGCCCCGAGGCGCTGCATCGCTTCGGTATGCTCGAGCTCCGTCTCGAGGCTCGCCTGAGACGGGGGAGGCCAGCTGGTGGGCACATCCCCGCTGAAGACCGCGGCCATCTGGTGCGAGTCGGGCTGCGCGACCTTGTAATAGATGGCCCCGCCGGCGACCAGCGCGGTCAGGGCCGTCACCCCGAGAGCCATACGGCGGCGTCTTCGGTCCGGCATCCAGCGTGTCGGTCAGCTCTTCGGGTAGCCGACCATCTTGCCCTGCTCCGCGTCCCACAGCTTCTGACGGAAGCAGGCGACGACGTCCGAGGGGCGCAGCGTCGTGGTGTGGGGATTCTGGAGTTCGGGGATGCCGGCCATGGCCTCGGGCAGCCGGTAGAACGGGATGCCCGGGTTCAGATGGTGCACGTGGTGGTAGCCGATGTTGCCGGTGAGCCAGCGCATGATGGGGCCCGTCTTCATGTAGCTCGAGGAGTGCAGCGCGGCGTGCGTGTACTCCCACTCGTGCCGCGGCTGGACGTCCATCTCGGGGAAGTTGTGCTGGGCGTAGAAGAGGTACGCGCCGCTCGCGCAGGCCACGAAGAGCGGCAGGAAGAACGCGAAGAAGTACGTCTGGAAGCCGAAGCCCCAGGCGATCCCGACCGAGAGCGCCACGTTGAGCACGATGGCCAGCATGGAGTCCCAGTTCTTCTTCGGGTTCCGGATGAACGAACTCAGGCACATCCCGTAGAGGAAGAGCGTGAAGTAGCCGAACAGAATGGTCAGGGGGTGCCGGATGAGGCGGTACATGAAGCGCTCTTTGGCGCTGAGCTTGCCCCACATCTCGGTGGTGACCATCGCGTAGCTGCCGACGTGGGAGCCCACGATCTTGGCCGTGTGCGCGTGGTGGTAGTTGTGGGTCTGCCGCCAGGTCTTCGGGGGCGTCAGGACGAGCAGCCCGTAGAGCGACATGACCGCCTTGGCGGCCTTGCTACCGCGCAGAAACGAGTTGTGCAGGAAGTCGTGATACAGGATGAAGAGCCGAACGATCACGAGGCCTTGCAGAAGCGCCACCGGCAACTGGATCCGCCAGTCCGAAACCGTGAAGAGCACGCCGGCGAGCGCGAAGCTGACGCCGAACGACTCGAAGAAGTGGAACCAGCTTCGCGACCGGACCTCCTTCTGGAACGGTTTGCTGGCCTGGATCAGCTCCCGACCCGATCGCGCGGTCGCCCGCGTCGAAGCCTCGGAGCGGTCCGAAACCGCTGCGTCTTCCCCGGAAATCATCTCGTTTGCGTCGAAGGCCATCTCAGCCATGGTCGTTCCTCCGCATGCGGCGCGTAGATCCCTACACACCGCGAAGCGCTTTACGCACCGCGTCACACCTCTCGCACCCTGATTGCCGGGGTTCTCGAGGTCGCTCGCCGCGAAAGCGCGTCGAGCCGGTTGTATGTGGTCCTAGAAGCAGGACGCGGGCCAGGTTGAGAACCCGAGGCTCAGAGCCCACGCGCGCCCCCAAACGGAAGCCGGTCTAGCCACTCTGATGAGCGCTCGCCGGGCAGCTCTCCCGGTCTCGCCGGGAAGAGCTGTCACTCACGTCAGGAAGAACTGAACCACGACCGCCAGCACGATGAGGGACAACACGACCCCCATGATGATCAGCCCGCCGTTGCCCGATGCGTACTCCGTCGGCTCCGTGCTCCCGGACGATGGCCCGGTTGGCCGCGCCTTGCGGGGCTTCTTGCCTGCCTTGCCGTTGCCGCCGGACTTCTTCGGCGCGGCCTTCTTCGGCGCGGGCTTGGCCGCAACCGGCTCTTCGTCCTCATCGTCGTCGTCATCCGACGTATCGGGAGCGGTCGAGGCGCCTTCTTCCTCGTCGTCCTCGTCATCGAAGTCGGCGTCCACGACGTCGTCTTCGAGCTCCTCCGGTTCCGGTGTCGCCTTCGCCGGTCGGCGGCGTACGGGGCGCCGTCGAGCCTTCTTTCGCTTCGCCATCGGTAGTCCCTTAGCACAACCCGCGGTACCGTCCCGCGCATGCCGATCATCGTGAATCCGGACGGTCTCGCGCCCCCGCGCGGCTACTCCAACGGGATGGTGCTCCGCGGGGACTCGACCCTCTTTGTCGCCGGCCAAATCGGCTGGGATCGTGACTGCGCGATCGTCTCCGACGACTTCGCCGCGCAGTTCGCCAAGGCGCTCGACAATGTCCTCGAGGTGGTCACCGAGGCCGGCGGCGACGCCACACGCATCGGGCGCCTGACGATCTACGTAACCGACAAGGCGGTCTACATGGCCGCCGCGAAGGACGTCGGGCGCGCGTACCGCGAGCGGATGGGCGAACACTACCCCGCCATGTCGCTGGTCGAGGTCGCAGACCTCTTGGAGCCCCGCGCACAGGTCGAGATCGAAGCCACCGCCATCTTGGGAGGATCCGAATGAGCACCATCTCCCCAGAGACGTTCCGGTGGTCGCTCTCGGACGACGGCGTCGGCACGATCACGCTCGACCGCCCCAAGCGCATCAACGCGCTCACGTTCGCGGTCTACGCGGAGCTGCGCGACCTGTTCCGCAGCCTGGCCGAGGAGCACCCCGAAGTCCGCGTGGTGGTGCTCCGCGGAGAAGGCCCGCGCGGCTTCTGCTCCGGCGGGGACGTCTCCGACATCATCGGCGAGCTCTTCGCACGAGACATGCGCGGCCTGCTCGAGTTCACGCGGATGACCGGCGCGCTGGTCCGCGCCATCCACGGCTGCCGCCCTCCGGTCATCGCGGCCCTTCACGGGGTGTGTTGCGGGGCCGGGGCCGTCATCGCGCTGGCGGCGGACATTCGCCTCGCCACACCGGACACGCGCATGGCGTACCTCTTCCCGCAGGTCGGGCTGAGCGGCGCGGACATGGGCGCGGCGTGGTTACTGCCACGCACGATCGGCCGGGGGCGTGCCTCCGAGCTGCTGCTGACAGGGGAGTTCGTCCAGGCTGAACGCGCCGAGCAGATCGGGCTCGTCAACCGCATCGTGCCGCAGGACAGCCTGTTCGAAGAGGCCGAGGCGCTCGCCCAGAAGCTCGCCGCGGGCCCCGCGTTCGCCCATGCCATGACCAAGCGCATGCTCGAGTACGAAGCGCACGTCGACTTCGCCACCGGCATCGAGGCGGAGGCGCAGGCGCAGGCGGTCTGCATGCAGCATCCCGACTTTCGGGAGGCCTACGACGCGTGGGTCGAGAAACGCACGGCGAAGTTCGAGTGAAGGCGTCCGACAGCCTCCTCGAGTGGTCGTTCCTGGACGAAGAAGTCGTCGAGGCGGGCTGGCGCGAACCCGGCCAGGTCGTCGCTGATGCGCTCGTGGCGGAAGCGGCCGCGTCCAACAGCGACCAGGGGCTACGCGACCTCGCGCGGCTGCTCGGCGAGCGCGGGATCCTGGGGTTGATCGTGCGAGCCACCGACGGCGGGCGCTTCGAAGAGGTGTCCTGGCGCGCCGTGTGCCTCGCGCGTGAGCGTCTGGGGCACGCATCGCCACTGCTCGAACTCGCGTTCGCCATGCAGGGCCTCGGCAGCTACGCCATCTCGAAGCACGGAACCGCCGAGCAGCGCGCGCGCTGGCTCCCGGGCGTCGCGGCGGGCAGGCACATCGCGGGCTTCGCGCTGACGGAGCCAGAGGCGGGCTCGGACCTCGCGGGCATCTCGACCACCGCCCGACGGGACGGCGACAGCTACGTGCTGGATGGCCACAAGGTCTACATCTCCAACGCGCCGATCGGCGACGTCTTCACGCTGTTCGCGGCCACGGCGCCGCCCGGGGAGCGCCGCCGCCTGAGCGCGTTCATCGTGCCGGGAGACGCGCCGGGCCTGAAGAAAGTGCGGACCGAGGTGCTCGGGGGCCATCCGATCGGCGAGCTCCGGCTCGACGGAGTGCGCATCCCGGCCGGGCACCGCCTCGCCGAAGAGGGCGACGGAATGTCGGTCGCCCTCGGCACGCTCCACCGTTTCCGGACCACGGTCGGCGCGGCGGCCCTCGGCTTTGGGCAGCGCGCGCTCGACGAAGCGCTCTCGCACGTGGCCACGCGTCACCAGTTCGGCCGGCCGCTCGCCTCGCTCCAAGCAGTGCAGATGGGGCTGGCGGACATGGCGTGTGAGCTGGAGGCCGCGCGCCTGCTCGTGTACCGCGCCGCGAAGTTGGCCGACGACCGGGCCGGTCGGGACGCCGAGGCGCGCGCCGGAAGCATGGCCAAGCTGATGGCGACCGAGGCGGCCTCCCGGGTCGTCGACACCGCCGTCCAGCTTCACGGCGGACGCGGCGTGACAGTCGGCGCGCCGGTCGCGCGGCTCTACGAAGAGGTGCGGGCGCTCCGCATCTACGAGGGCGCGTCCGACATTCAGCGCATGCTCATCGCGCGGCACCTGCTCGCGGAGCGCGCGGATGGATGACCGGCTGGGCGTGTCCTCCGGCGGCGCGCTGATCGCGGCCGCGACGCAGTTCCTCGAGACCCACCCGGGAGCCCCACCCTCCTGCCCCGCGGGCGTGGACGGCCTGGCCGCGTTGGCAAACGCCATCGACCATTGGGCCGAGCGTCCGGACGTCCCGCCGCACCAGGACGAGTCGTTCCACGAGGGCGCCGGCGCGCTGCTGGGCCTGCTGCTCCTCGAGCGGCTCGGCGGCGCGCACGTCACCGATGGGGAGAGGCACGCCGTGCGCGTCGGAGCCTTCGGCTTCTTCGACCCATTCGCGGCCGTGGAGCGCGCCATGGAGGCGGACGAAGCGCGCGACGCGCTGGTGATCGAGGTCGACCGCGCAGAGCAGGAAGCCGCGGCGGCGGTGGGTGTCGGCCGGGCGGTGCGCCTGCTGACGGCCCGCCTCGGCGAAGCGCGGATCGATGCCGTCTTCGGCCCGCAGGTCACGCTCGACGACGGGGTCGAGCTCGACTTGAGCCAGGCGGTCCGCGCCACGGAGGGCGAGCCCGAGCGCGCCGCCGACAAGGCCATTCAGAAGCTCGTGTCCATGCTGCCCGGACACGGGGGGGCCGCCCTCTCCTGGGCCGAAGCCATCGAGCGCCTCCTGCCGCGCTTGGTCCAGCCTGGGTTCACCGAAGAGCGCGGGGCGGGCCTGGTCTGCCGACCGGTGTTCGACGCCCGGCTCGAGCTGACGTTTGTGCTCTCGTACGAAGGCCGCGCTCGCTACGTGCACGGCGCCGACCTCGAGAGCTGGAGTCAGGATGTCGACACGCTGACCCGTCAAGCGGTCGAGAACCTCGCGGCGCGTTCGGAGGGGGCCCGCTTCGGACGCGTGGACACCGAGGCAGGTGCGCTCGTGGTGGCCCGGACCGGCGATGGATTGGACGGCGCGCGGCTGCTCCTGCCGAGCCTGCACGAGGTGCTGTCAGAAGAGCTCGGCAGCCCGTTCCTCTGCGCCGTCCCCCACCGGGACGCATTGCTCGCCTGCCCTGCGGACAAGCGCATCGTCGAAACGCTCCGGGCGCGCGCGGCGAAGGACTTCAAGCGCGCCCCGCACCCGGCCAGCCCCTCGCTCTTCGAAGTCAGCGAGCGGGGCGTCCGCGCGGTCTGAGGGCGACGTCCCAGCTCGGCGTTCTCACCGAGCGCTGCTCTCCGTCACCAGGCGCCGGAACATCGCGAAGGCGCGGTCGGACTCCTCCATCGGAACGGTCTGCGCCGCGTCTCCGTTCAACACGGAGATGCCATCTGAATGCGCATACATGAGAAGGCGGCCAGCGGAGCCTCCCCCCGTCGCGAGGCGCCGCCACCCTTCGGCCGCCACGACGGCGCTGACCGCGGCGCGCTGCTCAGGGGTGAACCCGGTCTCGTCGACCCCGACCTCCTCGCGGAGCCGCGACGCGATCTGCAGGCCGGTTTCGGCGGCGGCCGGCGCGCCCTCGGGGCGATAGTGGCGAGCGACCAAGACCGCACGATACGCGTCGAACGCACGCGTCAGCTCCTCGGCAGAGAACCACGCATCCGCTCCCCTGCCGACGATCCAGACCCGCCCACCCTCACGGTCGAACACGGCGGCGGGGAAGTTGTGCATCGGGAGCGTCGCGCCCGAGTAGTAGCGGACGAGGTCCTCGAAGCTGAGTTCATTGGCCGCGGGCCCCAAGGCGGAGATCGTCGGTCGCTGCGAGTCCGGCCGGGTCAGCGCATACGTCGCTCCGGCGGAGGCCAGGACCGCCGCGACCACCGCGAGCAAAACGTAGGACCGTCCCTGACGCGCCCGCGCCTCCAGGGCGTCTACGCGCGCGGCAAGCTTGCCCGCGTGCGCACCCCGCAGCCTGTCGAGCTCGCCTTGGGCCGCTTCGAGCTCTGCTTCGGCGCGCTTTGCACGCGTCTCGAGCACCTCGACGCGTGCGCTCAGCGCCTCAGTCTGGTCACGGAAGGCCATCGCAGTACCCGGGCTCCCGCGTCAGTGCCCCGTGAGGAACGCGTCCGGATCGAGCGGCTGCGCCCCCATCGAGGTGGTGCTGCCCGCCGCGGCCGTCGCGAACGCGTCGAGCTCCTGCGCGAGCAGCTCCGTGAGCGCCTTGGGCACCGTGGGTGCGGGCGCCGTGACCGACGCGAGGTGCAGCCCCACGAGCAAGGCCACGTCCCGGTAGCCCACGTCCCGGTCGATCTCATCGATGAGGGCCTCGAGCCGCTTGACCGCTTGCCCCGCGCTGTGCAGCCGGTCCATCGGCTGAGGCGCCAACAGATCATCGAGCAGAGACGCCACCCCTCGGGTGACGCCTTTGTTCAGGCCCGCGACGGGCGGCACCTCGCACGCGGCGACGGCCTGCACGGTGGCGGCGTCGTTGGGACGATGGAACAGGCGACGCCCGGCCAGCATCTCCCAGAGCACGATGCCCAGCGCGAAGATGTCGACCTGATGGTCGTTCGGCTGCTGGTGGATGATCTCGGGCGCGAGGTAGCCGAGCTTGCCGCCGAGCATTCCATCGCCCAGCTGCGTGCCTTGCACGTCCGCGTCGGCGAGGCCGAAATCCGCGAGTTTGACCTGACCGGCCCGGCTGAGCAGCAGGTTGTGCGGCGACACGTCGCGGTGCACGACGTTCAGCGGGCGCCCCTTGTCGGTGGCGGCGTGCGCATAGGAGAGCGCGCGGGCGAGCTGCAGGCCGATGTGGAGCGCCGCCGGCACCGGCATGGGCGCGCTCCGTTGGTGTGCGTTGTCGAGCAGGTCCTTGAGCGAGGTCCCGTCGACCATCTCCATGATCATGATGAACGTGCCGCCGACCTCGCGCGCGTCGTAGACGCGTACGATGTTGGTGTGGCTGAGCGCCATGCCGAGGCGCGCCTCGTCCTGGAACATCGACTTGTAGATGGGCTCGAGCGCGAGGTGCGGCAGGACCCTCTTGATGGCGACGGGGTGACGGTCCCCGTCCTCGAACAGGGCGTCGCCACACCACACCTCGGCCATGCCGCCGACCGCCAAGCGACGCGTGGGCTGATACCGCGTGGGGGCACGGCGCAAGCGCGTGGAGAGGCTCTTTTCGGCGCCGGCCATCGTTCGGAGAGTGGGCGGTCCGATGGGGCGCGTCAATCCTCGACAACCCCCACAAGCGAAAGCTGGACCGGACCGTCGACACGAGACCCGAGGATAGGGGTGGCCGCGGCCTCACACGCCTCGAACGCCCGCGCGAGGGCGTCGCTCTCCACGCTGTGGTGCCCCACCGTGACGGGCCGCTCGCCCGCGACGGGCGTGGCTTCGAACGCGCTCACCAGTCTGCGCCCGGCGGCGGCCACAGCGTCGAAGCGGGCGCGGTCGGGCGGAGGCGGGATCCGGGGGTAGTCGACCATCAAGGCCGGCCCGTACGTGTCTTGGTAGGTCCGCGCCGCGATCACGCCGAGGACGTAGGCGAGCGCGTCGTCGGGCGCGGCTCCCGTGTCGCCCACCAGCGCCCCGAAGACAGCGCGATCCAGGTTGAGCGCGCCCGCCGCGTCGTGCGTGGGGAAGACCCTCGTGCGGCAGCTCGAGCGCGTCGAGATGAAGCAGTTGTCGGCGATGCAGCGCGACGCCGCGGCGTGCCGCCACGCTCGCTCCCCGCGGTCCTTGCGCACCGTGAGCAGGCAGAACGCCGATCGCTCGACCGCGGCGAGCAACGCCCGGCGCGGCCGATGACAGAGGCGCGGCACGACCGCGACGTGACGGGGGTCGAGGGGCCGGTAGGCGATCGGCCGGACCGCGTCGCCGGCAGCGAGCGCCGTGGCCGTAGTCCGACGCGCTTGCGCCGGATCGTAGTGGCCGCTGGGGATCGCCGCGCGCCCCGGCATGTCGTCGTCGCCGCCCGCGAACCGCCGCAACCGCGCGATGAGCGCGTCGGCATCCGCATCGATGCACATCGCGTCGCGGTTGGTCTGCACCCCCTCGCGGTGAAACGGCACCAAGTCCGGCAGCGCGACCCAGCGCGCGTAGTGTTCCGGGACCTGCGGGGCGGGCACCCACCGGTACTGCGGCGCGCGAGCCTCGATGAGATCGGCCTCTGGGAGCGACGCCAGCGCGGTCAACTTGGCCTCGCGGCTCCCCCACACGCGGGTGTACCGGACCTCGGGCGGGCGGCTCGCCCCCGGCCTGCGCTCCAGGATGGCGATGGACGCCGCGGGCCGCACCCCGAACACGTTCTCGTCCCTCTCACCGCGCCGCGCGATGAGCGCAGAGCCTCCGAGGTCGACCACCTCGACGCGGTCGAACACCCCGAGCAGCGCCGCACGCATCGCGCGGTGAACCGGCCCGTCCAGATACGACGCGTTGGTCACCAGCCCGAGCACGGCCCCGTCCTCCGCGCACCGTGCCTGCTCGGCCGCCCACGCGAAGAAGCGGACGTAGTCGTCGCTGAGCACGCCGACCTTTCGCTCGTTGAGCGGCGCGCCGTCCGGCATCTGTCGAAACCCCGCGAGCAGCCCGTCCGTGTAGCTCACCCCCGCGTTGGCCGTCCGTCCCGACCATGGCGGGTTGCCGATGAGCACGAGTGGACCGGGCTCCGCAGACAGCGGGGCGGACAACGTGTTCCGAGTTGAGAGACGCAGCTCGCTCCCCGCGTGGGGCCCCAGCACCGCGCGGGCGCGCTCCACGGCGTCGGGATCGACATCGAAGCCGGTCAGCCGCCTCGCCCCGCGTTCCACGGCGGCGGCCAGGAACACCCCGGGCCCACAGGCCGGGTCGACCACACGGGCGTGAGCCAGGTCTCCCCAACCGTCGAGCGCACGAACCACGCGGTCCACCACAAAACGCGCCACCGGAAGGGGCGTGTGCACGACACCACGCGTCGTGCGAAGCGCGTCCGAGATGCTCCGGTCCCGCTCCTCGGCCGCCCGCACCGCCTCCTCCCCGGCGCCGCGTTCGCTGGCCTGTGGAGGTTCGTCGGGCATCGCGCCGGTGTAGCAGCCTCCCGTTTCGATGCATCGCGCCGGGCTCTGCTATGGGGTGCTGCGCATGCCCGCTCCGCTCCGTTCGCGCCTCGAGGCGCTCGTCGGCCTCCTTGACGGGCTGTCGGACGTGCTCTCCACCCGCGTGGAGCACCCCGAGCCGCCGGCCTGGGCGACGTCACGAGGCTGGGCTGCCCCGCTCCTCGCCCTGTCCGACCAGATGCTCCTCTCGGCGGAGCGCCTGGGCCCGTCCGCGGTCCTGCCCACGCTCGCGTTGCCGAGCGATCTCGTCGCGCTCGCCGAACAGCACACCCGCCTCTGCCACCTGCCGCGCCTGCCGCAGCCCGCAGCCGCGGTCATCCGTGCCGCGGGGGCCCGCAAGCGCGCCCAGGTCACGGCGCTCCGCGCACACGTGGCGGCATGGGCCCCGTCCGTCGATCGCGTCGTGGAGCTGGGCGCGGGACGGGGGCATCTCACGCGGGCGCTGGCCGACGCGCTGTCGCTCGAGACGCTGGGCATCGAGCACACCGCGCACGTCGTCGAGCGCGCCAGGGCGCTCGGAGAGGGTGAGCGCCTTCGATTCGTCCTGCGAGACGGACGCGATGAGGCGATCCCGAGCGACCCACGGACCCTGCTCGTTGGGCTGCACGCGTGTGGCGGCCTGGGCGACGCACTCGTGGACTTGGCCGCGCGAACCGACGCCGCCGTGCTTCACGTCGCGTGTTGCCCCCAGAAGGTGGACGGGCAGACACGTACCGCGTCCTCGAGCGCGGGCCGCGCGCTCGGCTTCAATGTCCCCCGACGCGCACTTGGACTGGCCAACCTCGCCGGGTCACAAGACGAGGGGCGCGGCGAGCCACCGATGTCCCGACGTCGTCGTCGACGCGCGCTGTACCTGCTGCTGCGCGAAGCCGGCGTGGAGCTGATGCCCGGCGACGAAGCCCGCGGGGTGCCGCGGCGGCAGTTCCGTCACCCTCTCGCCCACGTCGCGGCGTTTGCGTTCGAACGGCGAGGCCTGCCGCCACCGAGCGCCCTCGCGATCGAAGACGCAGACCGGCGCGCCACCATCGAGAGCGGCCGGATCCGCCGTCTGTCCCTCGCGCGCCGCTTGCTCGCGCGCCCGCTCGAGCTGGCCCTGGCGTTCGACCGCGCGTGTCTTCTGGCCGAACGCGGCCGGGCCCCGGACGTCGTCGAAGTGTGGGACCGGACCGTCAGCCCACGGAACGTCGCGCTGCTGCGCGAAGCGGGGTGACGCTCATGGACGGTACGCGCGGAGCGGGCGCCGAAGCATGCGGCCCCACGTCTCGTCGTACGGGTGCACCGCACGCACGCGCTCGCCTCCGCGATACACGGGCCGGCCCTGGTTGGCCCAGGTGAAGATGCCCCCCTCGAGGTTGCGCGCGCGGGGGTGCCCCGCCTGACGGAGCAGGTCGGTCACCCGCCCGCTTCGCCAACCGACCGAGCAGTAGACCACGACACACGTGTCGTGCGGCACGTTCAGCGTCGACACATCCTCGATGTCCGGGTCGACCCAGCGCGCATTGCGAAGATGACTGACCGCGAACTCGGCCCGCGCCCGCGTGTCGAGCAGAATCACCGGGTGATCGCCCTCGAGCCAGCCCGCCAGGGTCGGTGCGTCCACCCAATCGATCTCGCCGTACTCCACGGCGATGGCGGGACGCAACGCGCTCGCCGCCTGGCCGTTGACGGTGAAGGGCATCGCGAGCGCCAAGCCCAGGACGAGGAGCCCTGCGGCGAGGGCGAGGTGGCGCATGCGCGGCTTCGGCACGCCCCCATCCTGGCGCCAACCCGCCGTCGCGTCGAGAGGCGCATCCGCCGTGGACCTTGCTACCCTCCCAACGATGGCCACCGCGTGGAGAGCCCAGGACGAAGCGCTGCTCACACGCCTGGAGGACCGCGCCGTGCTGGAGTCCGTCTGGGCGCGATGGGCCGGGACCACGGCCGCGTTGCCCCACCCGCGCGCCGCGGGTGTGCTGCCGGAGCTCCGCCGCCATCCGAGCGGCGCCGAGGCCATCGACCGCGCGCGCGAGGGCGAGCTGGGCCCGCTGATGCAGTTGCTGAGCGCGCCGCCGAAGGAAGTCCTGACCGGCGCACTCGCCCACCACCTCGCGCTCCTGCACGAGCAGCTCGCCCGCGAACGCGAGACCCGCGAGGACGCGAGCGCGCGCCGAACGGCGACCGACGCGTGGCTCACGAGCCAGGCCATGTGGCTCTACCTCGGGGAGCAGCGCGCGTACCTGAACCGCGTGGGCGAGGCCGTCGTGGGAGAGGCACTCCCCGTCGCACAAGTGCGGCGCGAGCTGGACGAGGCGAGCCGCACCACCCTCCACCGGCTCAGCCGACGCGCCGAAGCGGGTGCACGCGAGCTGACCGAACCTGCGCGCCTCGCGCTTCGCGCCCTCCGGCGCATGGACCAGGCAGCGGCGATGGCCGAGCTCCCCGAAGAGCCGACCCGGCGTTTGCTCGTCCAGGCGCGCCAGGCCCGGGAGCGCGCCATCGACGTCGCCACCGCCCGTGTCGAGGCCGCGCTTGACGAGGCCATCGTGGCCGACGCGGGCGCGCCGGAGATCGCGCCGATGCTCCGGGACGGCGCGGCGGTGTGGACGTGGTCGGAGCGCGACCGCATCGTGGTGCACATGCTCATCGAGCGGATCACGCCCTACCTGTGGGAGCAGTACCGGCACAAACGCTGGGACGCCATCCGCGCGATGCTCGCCCCGCTCGAAGAGATGGTCGACCACCTCGCGCACGCCATCGCGAACGACCCGCGCCAGCTCGCCTACGCCGGCCCCTGCGCACAGATGCTCGTGTTTCGCGCGGAGGTCTCGCGCACGCTGTCCACGCAGATGGCGCTGTCCGAGCGCGCCGTCGCCCTGTGCCCGACCCATCGCAACGGCCGGCTCTATCTGGCGGACTGCTTGGTCGAACGGGCCACGAACACGATGGACCGCTCCGTCTTTCTCGAGCGCAAGAAGCTCGACCAGGTGCACGCGGACCTCCAGCGTGCCGAATCGCTGTACCCGCAGCTCAAGCGGCTGCCGAAGGCGAAGGAGCGCTTCGCCAAGGCGAGCCGAGGGCGGAGCTACGATGAGTGAGAACCCGTTCGAGAAGTGGGGCATCGATCCGCGCGGCGGCCCCGAGGCCATCACCCGGCGGATGCGGGACCTCATCGAGGACGCCACGGATGAGGACACCAAGAAGTCCATCCGCGCCGCGTGGGAGGAGCTGACGCTGCACCCCAAGAACCGGCTGCATGCGGCGCTCGGGGCCCACCCGGATTCGCACGGCGCCGCGGGCGCTCCCCCGCCTCCACCGCCTCGCCAGAAGGCCCCTCCGCTCGCGCTCGACGTCTTCGATCTCTTGCCGCGTCCGCGTCCGAGCGCGCACCTCGGGGCCCCCGAGCCGCTGCCGGATTTGCCCCCCGACATCGACCCGTCCCTTCAGTAGGCGTCACTCGCCGTTCAGGAACGACACGAGCGCCTCGCGCTCCTCCACCGACGCGGTGAGCCCGAACCGGTGGCCCTCATGCTCTGACGCGTCGAGGCCCAACAGCGCGGGCAGATCCCGAACCGAGCCATCGTGCAGCAGCCCGCGCCGCTGCCCTGCCCCGAGCAGACTGGGCGCCCGGTAGCCGACCGTGCCGCGCGCAGCCAGATCCCCTGTCGCGTTCGGATCCGTGCCCACCGTCATGAGGGGCACCACCCCGCCGGCCATCGCATCACCCCGGTGGCAGCCTGCGCAGCTCGCCTCGAACAAGGCGGCGCCTGGGTGCGCCGCGCGGGGCCGAGGCAGCGCGTCCGCCAGGGATTCCACGTACAGTGCCACCGACGCCACCATCCGGCGGTCGGGTCGGTCCCGCCAGCTGCGCTGCCCGCCCATCAACGTCTCGATTCGCACCATGCGCGCGATGCGCCCGTTCCGAAGGTTGCCCGTGTGCTGCATTCGCGCTTGATGCACCAAGGGGCGCAGGTCCGAGGCGCGCAGTGGGTTTTCCACCCCGTCCGCGGTCACGTCCATCGTTCCGGGTCGCCAGAACGGCCCCTCCAACAACCCGGCCAGGTCGAAGTCAGGGTTCGAGAGCCCCGGCCGGAATGTGCCCTCCCCGTCGGCTGTGCTGTGGCAGGCCTCGCAGGTGATCGCGACGAGCCAGCTCCCGTCCGCCGCCCGCAGCTCCGCCGCACCGCGCACCCGCCCATCGGACTCGACCGTCAGCCCAAACGCACGCGCCTGCTCCGCGTCCCGCAACGCATCGAACCGGAGGTCGACCTGCATCGGATACAGCTCGAACGCGCGTCGTCCCACCTCGACGTAGTCGGCCAGCGTCTCCGAGGCAGACGGCTCGTCGACCACCACTGCATCGAACGGCTCCCCTTCCTCTTCCCCGGGCTCCGTCGCACGAAGCGGACGCACCGGCCCGCGACGCAGGACGGGCAGCGCGTCCCAGCCGTCCGGTTCATCCGGACCGAGACCGTAGTGCTCGAGTCGCAGCGCGGCGTAGGCACTCGTGTCGCCCTCCGTGCTCCACTCCAGCGCCCCCCGCCGGACAGCAGGGTCCGCGACAAACGCCTCGGCCGCCTCCACCGGGTCAGTCGGCTCAAAGGGGAGTTCCGGGGTGCACGAAAGGCAGCTCAGGAGGATTGCGACGGAAACACGCTCTGCCAACCCGGACACGCCGAGAGCATACGCCCGTGGTGCGGCCTCCGCGAGGGACCACTTCCGCGCGATGGTGATAGTCTCCCCGACATGACTCTCACCCGCTTGACTGTTTCCCTGATTTCTTGCTGGTGTCTCTGTGCCTGCGATTCCGAGCCCGACATCGACGATGCTGAAGCATCCATCGATGCCGGCGTCGACTCAGGAACTCAGGTTGAGCCATGCAGCCGGGACCAAGACTGCTCGACCTCACTCTTCTGTAGTCCACATCAGTGCGCTCCCGGTACCGTGGGCGCTGACGAGCGAGGATGCGTACGGCTCCCCGACCCTTGTGGGACAGGAATGCGCTGTGACGAAGAGAGTGACGAGTGTGTTTCGTTGGACTGTGAGGGCACTCCGGACGCCGACGGCGACGGGTTCGAGGACACGCGCTGCGGCGGCGACGACTGCGACGACTCTGACCCGACGGTCTTTCCAGGTGCCACCGAGATCTGCGATGCGGCTGGCAGAGACGAGGACTGCGACAGTGCGACGCTCGCCGGGGCTGATGGGGACGCCGACGGCGACGGGGCTGTCAGCACCGCTTGCTGCAACGGGGAAGTCTGTGGCGACGACTGCGACGACGCTGCGCGGAGCACGTTTCCCGGAGCCATCGAGAGTTGTGACGGTCGGGACGAGGACTGGGACCGGAACCCTGACGAAACGGGCGCAGCTCCAATCTGCCCCGGTGGCGTCTGTACCGCGGGGCGCTGTGATTTGCAGCCGTGGGCGAGAACGTTTGGAGACGTAACCAACGACCAAGTCATCGATGCGGTTATGGACGAAGTGGGCAACGTATATGCTACCGGTACGTTCACACGTGACGCTGATTTCGGAAGCTCTGACGGTAGCGTCACATCAGTAATCAGCGACGAGTTCGACGCTCACACCCCGGACATCTTCATCCTTTCCTATGGGCCCGACGGCCGATACCGATGGGTGCAAACAATAGGCACTCAGTCGGCAACCGAGATCCCCACCGGCATCGCCTACGACCCCGGCGCGAGCCAGATCTACGTGATTGGAAATGGACTCAGCGAGTTCGACCTGGGCTCTGGGACCGCCAGGGGTGGGTTCATTCTGGCGCTCAACACCAGCGGCGAAGCGCAGTGGGATGTCCGGCGGCCTCCCGCGCCTTGCTTCGTTGGCTACGAGACTGTCGAGTCTATGAACGGCCCGATTGTGGGGGGGACCTTTAGGGGCGACTGCGTCGTTGCGGGTGACGAGCTCTCGAGCGCATCCTTTCAGGGTTTCGTAGCTCAGTACGATGCCTCGGGAGAGGGACTTGGTACCTACGTTCCGGGCGGAGGTGGGGTAGTCCGCATCAACTCCATTGATGCGCATGAAGAATTCGGATTTCTCGTTGGCGGCTCGTTTGCGATCGAAGCCAATTTTGGGGGTTCCGTTCGAACGCCCGCTGGACGCGACGATGCGTTCGTTCTAGGTCTCGACTCCGCCCTTCGGCACTCTTGGGACTACATCGCCGGGGGTAGCGAGATCGACCGTGTCAACGCCGTCGCGTTCAGCTCCTCCGGCGCAGCCGTCGCAGTAGGGCAGTTCTTCGACGATGCAGATTTCGGCATGGGTGTGGTAGCCGTCGAGCGTCGCTCAAGCTTCCTGGTAAGCCTAAGCGCTAGCGGCGGACTAACCCGATTCAGAAGCTTCGGGGGCGGGTCAGCCAACGGGGTTGTATTCAATTCGGTCGGCAGCCTTCTCGTGGCTGGTTCGTTCAGCGAAAGCGTCAATTTCGGAGGAGGGCTCATCACGGGCTCCCCGGCTGGAGCAGGCTTTCTCGCTACATACGACTCGGAGTTCAACCACCTCGAAGACAGAGTCTTTGCGTATCCCGGCTTTCCAGGACTCACCGATTGCGGTGCCCCGGGATGCGGTTTCGCGACCGCGAGTGGGGCGGCAATCGGCCCAGCGGACAGCACCGTCGTCTTTGGGTCCTTCGGCGGTGGGCTGTCCCTTCCACCAAGCATCCGCGCCTCGGCCGGCGGGGGCGATGGATTCATCTATCGGCTCGAAAACTAGTCCTAGCCGATGCTAGCGTCGCTGAGCGATCAGCTCCAGCGACCGGACCTGGCCACCTTGCACGTGCACTAGCGCCGCCGCACTCCGGTCGGCTCCGGACAGCACGCAGGCCACCCAGTCCCCAGCGACGATCGTCTCTTCGACCTGCATCGCACCGTCTCCGGCCAGCGCCTCCTCGACCCCATCGAGCCCCGTGCGGCTGGCCCCCGACGCGTCGGTGACGGTGCATTCGGCGCGCTCGAATCCGTCTCGCCAGGGGGCGCCGCCCGACGCCGCGGCGAGCGCGGAAGCCAGCTGGTCAGCGCGCTTCTTCGTGACCCCGCCTCGCATGGCGAGCCCGAACTTCGTGGCCGCGCCAAGCCCGAGGCCGCGGGTCGTGCGGGCGCCGTGCTTGAGCAGCCCACCGAGGCCGGACAGGCCCTGCCGGGCGTGCCAGGAGACAGCCTGGTGAGGCTCCCAGAAGGCGCGGAGCGAGGCGACGCGCTCGCCCTCGACGCGGTAGTGCACCAGCGCCGAGAGCTCAAACGGCGTGTCGGAGACGGGGGTTACGGACGAGATCGTCACGTAGCGGAGGGCTTGGCCGGGGCCTTCGAAGTCGCGCCGCCCGGTGAAGCGAACGGAGACCTGGGGCTGAATGAAGACGTCCCAAAAGCGGGAGAGCGCCTGCTTCCCAGCGTGCACGCCTGCGCCCACCGGGTCCTCGACGATGGCGTCTTCGGTGAACAGCGCGAGCCAGCCCGCCTTGTCCTTCTCGAGCACACGCGCGGGCGAGCGCAACGCCACCTCGAGCGGAGACGTCACGCCGTGACCTCGGGCCGCTGGACGGGACGCGCATGCACACGGCCGCCCGCATCGACGCCGGCGTTTCGGCCGCTGAAGATGCCGTCTGAGACGCTGAGGCCGCTCACGTAGGAGTGGCTCGAGACCCCGACCGCGTTGCGTCCGGCGGCGTACAAGCCCTCGATGGGGTCGCCCCCGTCCTCGCGCACGACGCGTGCGCTCACCCCGTCGACGACGAGGCCGCCGAGCGTGATGCAGGGCGTCGGGAACTTCACGGTGTCGAGGTCGCAGTTGACCGCGTAGAACGGTCCGCGCCGGACTGGGGCCAACGAGTCCGCGCTCTTGCCCATCGCGTCAACGCCCGCGGCGACCCCGTCGTTGTAGGTCGCCACGGTCTCGAGCAGGACGTCGCGGTCGATGCCGGTCTTGCGGGCGAGCGCGCCGAGCGTGTCGGCCTTCTTGAAGTTGAAGTAGTCGTTGGCGGCGCCAAAGACGAGCTGGAAGCCGCCCATCGTCTCGCTCCGCAGCTGCTTGCGGGACGCCTCCATCGTCGGCGCGTCGAGCAGCAGGTAGCCGCGCCCGCCGTGCTCGAGCGCGAGGTACTCCCCGATCTTGCTGCCGTACAGCTCCTCGTTGCAGATGCGCGCACCGCTCGGGCCCACGAGGATGCCGCGCACCCAGGCCGTCGGCGGGTTGATGAACCGCCACGCGCAGCAGCGGTCCATGCGGTCGACCGCGCCGCCCACCGCGCGGCCGAGCCGAATGCCCAGCCCGTCGTCGCCGGCGGTGCCCAGGCGCATGCTGCAGTCCGCGTACTCGGGGGCGTGCGTGCGCATCATCTCCGGGTTGAACACGAAGCCGCCCGCCGCCAGCACCACACCGCCCCGAGCGCGCACGAGCATGCGCCGCCCACGGCTGGACTCCCACCCTTCGAGCTGGGTGGCCGCGACGCGGGTGGCCGTTTCACTGAAGGCGCCGCCGTAGCTGACCGCGTACTCCCCGGCATCGTGCAACACGCGGCTCGCGCGGCGGTCGCCCATGACGCGCAGCTCGGCCCCGATGACGCGCCCGGCATCGTCGACCACCAGGCGTTCGGCCTTGGTGTGGGTCTGGAGGCGCGCGCCCGCATCGAGCGCGCCGCGACGCAGTCCTTTGAAGATCAGGTGGCCCGTCAGGCCCGAGCCGAGCGCGCGGTGTCCTCGCGGCGCCGGCGTGGCCGCGTCCGAGTACGGCGGACACAGCTCGTTGCCCGAGAAGTAGAGCGTGCAGTGGTCGGGCGGGTAGCTCGTCTTCAGCGCTTCGCCGCTCGCGGGAAACGGGACACCGAAGTCCGAGAGCCAGTCGAATGTCTCGACGCTCCGCTCGCAATACGCGCGCAGCGTCGCCTCGCTCACCGCGTCCTCGGTCTCGAGACGCAGGTAGTCGTACATCGCCTCCGGCGAGTCCTCCCAGCCGCTGGCCTGCTGCAGCCGCGTCCCGCCACCGAAGTAGACGACGCCGGCGCTGCGTGCGCTCGCCCCGCCTCCGGCGAAGCGATCGACGACCAACGTGTCCACGCCGCGCCCGCGCGCTTCGATGGCGGCGCTCGCGCCGGCGGCTCCGAAGCCGACCACGAGGACATCGGTGTGCTCGTCCCACGGGACACGTCCCCGGTCCGTGGAAACGCCTCGTTCGTCCCCGACGAGGGGCGCCATGTCATCGTCGTTCGTCATGCGGCGCGCAGCCTAGCAGCGTGACGTGAAGATGCCGCCAGGCCCGGGGAATAGCGCCCCGTTCAGGGTCCGTTGCCCGCGCGATGCGAGCCCCCATGGTCGGTCTGTGTCTGCTGGGTCTGTGCCTGGGCCTCGGCTCCCCCGCGCACGCTCAGGACACTCACACGCGCTGGCAGCAAGAGTCGGACGCCGCGGTGCTCAGTTGGGTCGCGGGCGAGGCGCACACCCCCGGCGAGGAGCGGCTCTTCGCATCCGTCTCGCGCGATGCCGACGGCGGGGCCCGGGTCGTCCACCGCGGCGTCGCCAGCGAAGGCGACCGGGCGACCGTCTTCGAACACCACTACCGCGCGCTGGACTACGAACTCACCTCGTTGGAGGTCGCCCCCTCCGCCGAGGCCGCGCGCTGCCAGCGCACGCTCGCATCCTGCACGCGGTCCACGAGGCTCTGCGTCCGCGAGGCGCGGCGGTGCGTGTTCGGACGGCAGACGCTGAGTCGCGGCGGGGGCGCCGAGCTCATCCTCATGCACCCCGTGACCCCGGCGGAGCGACGCAGCGAGGAGCGCGAGGCCATCCTTCGCTTTCGTGGAGTGGACGCGCGTGTCGTCATCCCCGCGAGCAACCCGATCGACGGTCCCCACTGGGCAGACAGCCTGCCGGAGCTGAGTCTCGCCGCGTTGTCCCCGCGTCGGCGCGCGCTGGTCCTCGAAGTCCAGCAGCCCGGCGACGAAGACCCGCCTCGCACGCGGCAGTACTTCCTCCTGCAGGGCGGCGCCCTTCGCGAGATCCGGGATCCCGCCATCGCCGACACGCGCTACGACAGCCGCCTGCCCGGCGACGGGACCATCGTCATCGACGAGAACCCATACACCGCGTGCGAGCGCCTCCACTACCCCGAGCACGCGCGCCGCAGCCGGGTCGTCGTGCGGGTCTCGGACGACGGCCAGGTGCGCTCGGCACGACGCCAGCGGCGCCCTGGCCACTGGGACTGCAGAGAACTCCCGGCTTGCCCGTTTGTCGATCGGGAGGACCGCGCTGGAGGGCTGCATCGTCGCGGGGAGATCCTCCGCAACGTGCGGCACGAGCCAGACACGCAGGAGCTCGCGGTCGGGGACGCTGAAGCCGTCGTGCGCCTCCGCATCGCAGAGGAGAAGCCCGAGGTCACCCACCTCGACGCGGTGTGGCTTCGGATCGGTGACGCCCGCCTCCTCCCGAGCGTATGCGACGAGGCGCAGCCGCCGAGCTACTGCGAGGCGGACGGGCAGGTGCTTCGGCTGGAAGAAGGTGACACCCTCGAGCTGGAGTTCCACGTCCCCGCCAGGCTCCAAGACCGGCCCGCCTTCCTCGGCGCACACGGCATGTACGTCCCCCTCGAGTGAGCGGCGTGTACAATCCGCGCGCTCATGACCTGGTACACCGGAGACGTGGCGTTCGACACCGTGCTGACGGTGGCGCTCGCGCTCATTCCGCTGACCGTGATCGGCCTGCTGGTGATGAAGGCGCCCTACGGCCGCTTCGCCGAAGAGGGCGGCCTCGCACTGGACCCGCGCATCGGCTGGTTCCTGATGGAGCTGCCGGCGACGGTCGTGTTCTGGATGACGTTCCTCCAGATGCCACGGCGGCTCGAGACGGTGCCCATGGTGCTCGCGGGGATGTGGGGGTTTCACTACCTCAACCGCGGGTTCGTCTTTCCGGCGCTGATGAGGGTGCCCAAAGGGCGCAAAGGCAGCTTCGGCTGGCTGGTCGTGGCGAGCGGCTGGGGCGTGACCTCAATGCACGGCTACATGAACGCCCGCTGGTACGGCGAGCTCGGCCCCCATCTCGTCGACGGTTGGTTTGCAGACCCGCGCTTCCTCATCGGCGTGGCCGTCTACGCGGTCGGTTTCGCCATCAACGTGCACGCCGACCACGTGCTTCGCACGCTCCGTACGAAGGACGAGGTGGCCGCCGCCAAGCGCGTCTACCGCATCCCGCGCGGCGGCCTCTACCGGTTCGTCACCAACCCGAGCTACCTCGGGGAGCTCATCGCCTGGGCGGGCTTCGCCTGCTTCACATGGTCGCTGGCCGGCGTGTTCATCTTCGGCATCTCCGCTGCCAATCTGGTGCCACGGGCGTTCTCGACGCACAAGTGGTACCTCGGCCGCTTCGACGACTACCCGCGCGAGCGCAAAGCGCTCATCCCCTTTCTGCTCTGAGGGAGACCGCTCATGGAACGAGAACTCACTGTCGTGACGGGCGCCACCGGCCAGGTCGGCCGCCGCCTGCTCGAGCGGCTCGTCCACGACGGCCGGCACGTGCGCGCGCTCGTTCTCGAGGGCGACGACGCGCTGAACGGCACCGCGGGGATCGAAGTCGTCACCGGCGATGTGCGTGACCGAGCGTCCCTGGACCGCGCGTTCGAGGGCGCGTCGAGCGTCTTCCATCTCGCGGCGGTCGTCTCCACCGAGGCGGACCCGGGGCCCCTGCTGCACGAGGTCAACGTCGTCGGGGCGACCCATGCCGTGCAGGCCGCCCGCGCGGCCGGCGTCGCGCGCTACGTGCACTTCAGCTCCATCGTGGTGTTCGATCCCGAACCCCAGGCTGAGCCGCTCGACGAGACGCGCCGGCGGTTGTCTGGCGACCGCCTGGCGCCCTACACCCGCAGCAAGCTCGCGGCGGAGCGCGCGGTGCGGGCCGAGGTCGACGCCGGCCTTCACGCGGTCATCGTGCACCCGACCGTGATCGTCGGTCCGCACGAGACCCACCACGACGGCGTGGTGCGCGGGCTCGTGCAGGCGCTCCTCGAGGGCAACCTCCCGGCGACGGTCAGCGGCGGTTTCGACCTCGTGGGCGTCGACTGCGTCGTAGACGGGGCGCTCCTGGCGGAAGCGAAGGGACGCGCGGGCCAGAGCTACCTGCTCGGCGGCAGCTACTACGAGGTCAGCGAGGTGGTGGACATCATCGCACGGGAAGCGGGCATCGCCGCGCCGCGCGTCGAGGTCCCACGCTGGGTCGCGCAGGTGTCGCTGCCGCTCGTCGAAGCCACCGAGCGCTGGTTCGGGGTGCCGGCGCCGTACAACGCGGAGGACCTCCGTCAGCTCGGCATGAACCGGTACATCGAGCACACCCTCGCGCGACGGGAGCTCGGCTATCGCCCGAAGCCCATCCAGGGCGCGGTGCGCGACGCCATTCGATGGCTGCGCGACGAGGCGCGCTAACGCGTTCGGCCAGGCGCGGCCCCCTTGGAGGGACACCTCAGGAGGCCACACGGACGCCAGCTCGGCCCCGCTCATCGAGGCGTCGCGCCCGGTCGAGGTTGGCGTTATTCTCCGCGCTGCCACCCCAGACCGGAGAATCGCCTTGTTCGTAGACCGCGCCGTGGGGATCGACCTCGGGACCACCAACAGCGAGATCGCCCTGCTCGACCCATCCGAGCGGGACATCATCGTCTACGCCGACCGCTTTGGTCGCAAGACCATCCCGTCCGCCGTCGCGTGGGACCCCAAGAAGGAGCGCGTGCTGGTCGGGCGCGCGGCGAGGAACCGGCGCGGAAAGAGCCCGGGCCCGATCGAGTCCATCAAGCGCAAGATGGGCAGAGACGAGACCGTGCAGCTCGGCCCCGACGCGCTGCTCCCCCAAGGCATCAGCGCTAAGATCCTCGAGGAACTCCGCGCGCGGATGCGGGAGCACCTCCAGGAGAAGGCGGGGGATGTGGAGGTCCGCGTCGAACGCGCGGTGATCACCGTACCGGCGTACTTCGACGCGCCGCAGGTCGAGGCCACACGCCAGGCGGGCGAGCTGGCGGGGCTGGACGTGCTCGGCGTGCTGCAGGAGCCGACGGCGGCCGCCATCTACCACGCGTGGCGGCGCAAGCTCGGCGACGGGTGCTACCTCGTCTACGACCTCGGGGGCGGCACATTCGACGTGTCCATCCTCCGCTGCCTGGCGGGCGAGTACCAAGTGTTGGCCATCGACGGGGACAACTTTCTGGGCGGAGATGACTTCGACCGTCGCTTCGCCGAAGTCCTTCGCCAGAAGCTGGTGGAGCAGGGTTACGCGTTGGAGCTCGACGTGGCGCACGACGAGGAGGACCGGGCTCGCTTCGCTCGGCTCGTCCACCTGGCGCAGAGCATCAAGGAGTCGCTCTCGACCAAGGACGTGGTGCTCGTCAGCGAGCAGGGTGTGGTCGAAGACAAGGACGGTGAGAGCGTCGACTTCGAGGGCGAGGTTGGCCGTGAAGAGTATGACGCGGCCATCGCGGACCTCGTCGAGGGCACGCTGGAGTCCTGTCGGCGTGCGCTGAGCCAGAGCGAAGAGACGGCCGGCGTGACGCTCTCCGACATCAAGCACATCGTGCTCGTGGGTGGCTCGACCCGCGTCCCGCACGTCATCGAGCGCGTGACCGAGGGCCTCTGCAAGCAGAGCCAGAGCGACGCGCCGCTGCAGGACGAGGTCGACACCTGCGTCGCGCTCGGCGCCGCCATCCACGCCGCCCAGCTTGGCGGGCTCCGCATCGGCGACGACGACGCGCAGTTCTGCGTGCGCGGACCGCTGGTGGGCCAGGGTGCGTCCCTGCGGCTGACGTTGGACGTCGAACGGGCCCCGGACGGAGTGTCGGCCATCGAGCTGCGCGACGGCGACGAGGCGCTCGCATCCGCCGAGATGGACGCGCCCACCGCGGACGGCCTCCGGCTCGAGGTGCCGCTCTCTGAGGAGGAGGCGAGCATGGTCGAGGTCACCTTCCTCGACGACGCCGGGGACACGCGTGCCGCGCTGCCGCTCGCGCTCTACCGCGGCGACGTGCGCCCGCGCGCGAGTTCGCTCAGCCAGCCCTCCGTCGTGTCGAAGGACATTTCGGTCGAGGTCCTTCGCGCCGGACGCCGTGACCGGAAGGTGCTGCTCTCCCGCGGGACAGGACTCCCGGCAGAGGCGCAACACACGTTCTTCACCGGCGATCGAAGCGGCGCGGTGGTCTTGCGGCTCTTGCAGAACCGCCTGCCCATCAAGACGCTCGCGCTCGCTGTGGACCCGGAGCTGCCCGTCGGCACGCCCGTCGAGCTGACGGTGGCGTGCGACGACGCCATGCGCCTCGAAGCGAAGGCCGTCGTCGCGGGCCAGGAGCTCTGGGCGAACATCGAGCCGGCGCCGCAGAAGACGATGAACGTGGCCGAGGTGGAGGCCCTGCTCGGGCGCGCCGAGGCGGCAGGGCAAGCCCTCTGGGGGCACGATGCGTCGTACTTCCGGCGCGAGGTCGAGCCGCTGGTGACCGGCATCCGCGAGGTGCTCGGCACCGACCTCGACAAGCTGAGCGCGCTGTGCGCCAAGCTCGAGCAGCTGCTCATCGCCTTCGCCGGGACGGAGGACGGCTTGAACCCGCCCATGGAGCGTTTTGAGGACGTCATGGACGCGCTCCGTCGCACGGTCTACCGCAACAACGGCAGCCTGCTCGGCATGGACAGCAAGGAATGGGAGGACCGCATCGAGGAGCTGCTTCAGCGCGGCGCCCAAGCGTGGGAGGACCGTGATGCCGGCGCCTGGCGCCGCCTCTACAACGAGGCGCAAGCGCTGCAAGAGACGGCCAGCGAGCAGGAGTTCAGCCGCATGAAGCTGGACGACCCGGCGTACGTGATGCGGCGGCTCGTCGGCACCATCGCGCGCGCCAAACGTGTCGAGCATGGGCTCTCGGATTTCGTGCCGTCCGCCACCGAGGACGTGCGCGGCATCCAGCTCGCCGAGCGCGACCGGCTGCTCGGCACGCTTCAGCAGAAGGTCCTCCGCCCGCTCGAGTCCGTCAGCATCGGAGACGACGCCGCTTCGGCCGAGCTGGACCGCATGCGCAAGTCCATCGACGTCGCGGGCAGCGAGCTCGACCGCATTCAGAACGCGCTCGAGCGCCTGCCCTCGCTGGGTGTCGTGACGGAGCGAGGGCGCTAGATCGCGATGGGGCTCCTCTCGGATGTCGCCCTCGGCGGCGTGACGCGGCTCGAGCGCACGCTGGGCAAGCGCGCGGCCCTCAGCACGGCGACTCAGCTCGTGGACACGCTCCCCGACGGGGCGGGCCGGGACGAGGCGTGGCTGCGCGCCATCGGGCTCGCGAGCGAGCTGGGCGACCCGTCCCTCGACCTGCTGCTCGCACGCTGGGCGACGGCGAAGAGCCGGCGGAAGTCCACGTCGAAGCACGCGCGGCGGCTGCTCGCCCGCCTGCTCTCGACCGGTCTCAGCGACGCCGCGCGGCAGCTCGCGGAGGCGGAACAGACACGCACCCAGGGAAGGCGCAGCGAGGCGAGCGCGGCCTACGCTCACGGCCGCGCGCTGGAGCAGCTGGGCCAAGACGACGCCGCGCTGAGCGCCTACCGCAAGGCGATGCGAAGGGGCGCCAAGCAGCCTCGGCTCCGTCGCTCGGCGGCGGCCCGCGAGACACGCCTGCTGCAGCGGATCGGGCGCGTCGACGAGGCCGCGAGGCAGGCGAAGGAGCTGCTCCCGCTGTCCGACGCCGCGCCGGTCGAGAGGCTCTGGGTTGCCGCCGCAGCCCTCCACGCGCCGGGCCGCTACACACGTGCGGCCGCGCTGGACGTCCTGGTGGAGCTGTCGGCGGTCGAGGCGCTGCGACCGCACGTCGAGCGACTGGCGGCACAGCATGCCGAGCGGTTCGGCCCCCTGACCGCGCCGGAGGCGGACCGGGTGAGGATGGTCCTGGCAGGGAACGACGAGGCGACGCGGGCGCTCGAGGCGCTCCTTTCCCTGTCGCGGCGTGAAGCCGTCGCCCCCTCGAGCGCGGCGTCGACGTCCCCCCGGATCGCCGCGATGCTCCCGCGGGCCCGCGCCGTCGCGGACGGAGATGCACCGGGGCCCCAACCCACGAACCCGGAGGCGCTGCACGCCTGGTTGGGGCTCGCAATCGTGCACGCGGCCTCCGGCGGCCGGGGGGTCGAGGCCCGATCGCTGCTCGACACCCTCGCGGCCCGAATCGAAGCCGGTGCGCGCATCGAGGGTGTGCACTGGAGCGCGTTCCGCGCCGCCGCCGCCGACTCGCCCGTGCGTGCGCGCCGTCTGGCCGCGGCCTGCCTCTCCCGTCCCGGGGAACCCCCGAGCGAGGGTTACGTCACGATCGCGCAAACACTGACGTCGCTAACGGCGTTCGACGAGGTGGCCGTGGCCCTTGCACGCGCGGTGAGACGGCGGGAGCGCGGGGCGAAGGCGCAGCTCGCCAAACATCTCCGACACCTGGGCTGGCGGGCAGCCGAGGCGGGGGAGCGCGACCATGCGATCGCCCACCTCCGAGAAGCCAAGCGTCTCGCCGAGGACTGACGCCCCGCACCGCTACTCACAGCGCCCTAGCTGCCCGGGATAGCTCTGCAGGTAGGTGCACGTGTCGCCGCACCCGGCGGCGCGGCAGGCGTCGGACGTGTCGGCGAAGCAGCAGCCCTCGAACAAGATCGCGCAGTCCTCGGGGACCCCATCCGGTCCCGCCACGGGAGCCACGCCACCCGTCGGGCACGATGCCTCCACGTCGCAGCGCTGGACCGAGCCGGGGTAGTCCTCCTGCACGTCGCAGGAGGGGCCGCATCCCGCCGCCTGGCACGCGTCGCTCTCCGCGGCGAAGCAGCAGCCTTCGAAGAGGACTGCGCAGTCGTCGTAGACCCCTTCCGGCCCCTCCTCCGGGGTGTGCCCCCCAGCCGGACACGTCGCCGGCGAGTCCACCGGGTCGTGGGTCGTGGCGCCGGGGGTGGGGCCGCCGCAGGCCAGCAGCGAAAGGAGCGACAAGGCGAGAAGCACGTTCTTCAGCATGGGGACATGGACGTTCCGGCGCCCCGTTTGGTCTGCTCGATCGGTTAAAGAGAAAAGCCCCTCCGAAACGAATCGGAAGGGCCCCTCTTCGGCCGCCGGGCGGCCCGTCCAGCGACTGGCTCAGAAGTAGTAGAGCGCGGTCAGGGAGCCGAGGAAGATGTCCCACGGCTCGCCCTGCACGGTCGTGCCGAGGCCAAACGCGTTGAGGCTCGAGGCCTGCGCGCCCGCGCGGTTGCCGCCGAGGCCCGCCGACGTGTAGTCGAAGTAGATCCCCACGCTCGCCTGGAGCGAGAGCTGCGGGATGTCCATGAAGCCAAAGTGGATCTCGGTGCCGAGACGGCCACCCACCTGGAACAGGAAGCCGTTTCGGCCGCGGTCCTGGTCGGGGTCTCCACCAAACGCGGTGCCGGTGGAGAAGCCCAGGTTGACCTCGGGCACGACGATGAACTTGTAGTGTTCAGCGTGGAAGATCGCGAGCGGGAGGCCGGCATGGATGAGCAGGGCGAACGCGTTGTCCGCCGGGAAGGAAGAGCCGCCCGCGTCGGCGTTGCCGCCCACGTAGCCGAGTCCGAGGCCGACGTCGACGCCGACCATCTCGCCGACCCAGTAGCGGATCCCGATGGCGGGAGCCGTCACGCTGTCCGCAGCGAGGGTACCGCCGCCGTTGCTGCCGATCGGCACCGACGTCGCGCCCATGTAGCCGACGCCGACGCGCCCGATGACGCTCTCGTGGTCGTCGCGGCCGTCGTCGCTGCTGCTGTCGCTGGAGCCGGGCGGCTGCTCGTTGTCCATGTTGGACTGCTGCTGCGGCTGCTGCTGGTTGTACCAACCCGGCTGCTGCTGCACCGGCGGCGGGGGCTGCTGCTGCTGCACCGGGGGCGGGGGCTGCTGCTGCACTGGGGGCGGGGGCTGCTGCTGCACCGGCG
>JBGCFC010000106.1:0-3471 GCA_045106715.1 Sandaracinaceae bacterium | reverse complement strand
GTCGTGGTGGTGGTGCGCGTCTTCGCCGCCGGCGTGCGCGTGCTGGTCTTCGCCGTGCTCGTGCGAGCCTGAGCCGCAGCCCATCAGCGCAAGGGTCAAGGAGAGGACAAGGAGAATCCGGTTCGTCATGCGCCAAGCCATACACGTTGGCCCCGCGCTGCCAAGTCGACGTGCGGGGCGTCGCCAAGTCGACCGGGCGCGTTTCCCTTCCGGCGTTCGAGCGATAGCATCGGGGGTGAGGGAGGCCACAATGGACGAGCACGCGCTACCGGACCTGTCGAACGCCGAGCTGATCGTGCTCGCAGGGCTGCTTCGCCTGATGATGATGGCGGACCACGTGGTGACCAACGAAGAGCTGTCCTCGGTCGACCGCATCGGCCGCACGCTGGGCCTCACCGACAGTGGCTGGTCGGAGATCTGGGAGCAGGCGGCCGAAGATCTCGCCGACGCCGACGACGTGCGCGCCGCGGCCGCTTCGCTGGCCCGTCCGGCCGCGCGCGAGGCGGTCTACGAGATGCTGTATCGGCTCGCCGACTCCGACTCCATCGCGGACGAGGAGTGGGACCTGCTGGAGTGGCTCGACGAGACCTGGCTCTCTTCGTGATGGCGGCGCGCCTCCTGTCCGCGACGGCGCTCGGGCTGTTGCTCGCCTCGTGCGCGGGCCAGGAGTGCGACTTCAACTCCCAGTGCGGCGAGCTGCGGTACTGCGAGCGAGGCCGTTGCCGACAGGACTGCAGGGTCGATCTCGACTGCGCAGCCGGGGAAACGTGCTCGCCCATCGGGCAATGCGAGGGCGGCAGCGACGGAGGCGCGCGCGATGCAGGGGCGCTCGATGCGGCCCCGCCGCGGGACGCCGGCCGTGACGCGGGGCGCATCGACGGCGGCCCGGCCGACGCCGGTCCCGAGGACGCCGGCCCGCCGGATGGAGGTCTGGATGCGGGCTCGGACGCCGGGCGCGACGGGGGCCTGTTCGACGCCGGCGCCTCCGACGCGGGCTCGGACGCCGGTGGCTCCGACGCGGGCCCCTCCGGTCCCGTCGGCCCCGGCACCTACCTCTACCGCCGCCTCCCGATCGGCGGGCTGAACCAGGTTGAGGCCATCGCGTTTCATCCCGACGGTAGCTACGCGCTCGTCGTCGAGCGGAACAACGAGGTCCAGGTCGTGGACTGGGGCGGAGAAACGGCGACACAGATCGATCTGCGCGCGGCGGGACGTGCAGTGGTCTGGCGGGACGTGCTCTTCTCCACCGACGGCAGCCACGCGTTCTTGGTCGGCTACGAGACTGCGGTCGAGACCGGCGTGATCGTTCGCTTCGACGACACCACCTGGCGGAGCGCGGGCGATGCCACCGCCTTCACCCGCGTCGCGGAGACACGCGCGGGCGAGCGATTCACCGGCATCGCACTGCCGCACGCGAGCGGAGGACCGGCCGGTGACGGGCGCCCCGTGGTGCTCTCCTCATCCGGTTCGTCCCCTGGCTACATCGCCCGCCTGCGTGAGCTCGACCCCGCGACCGACACGTTCTCCGGACTCGTCGTCGCGCAAGCCACCGCCGCGGGCTGCGATGACCTGGCCTTCGTGGACAACGAGTTCGGCGGGTGGGGCATCGTGGTCGTCTGCGGCAGCGGCTTTGCCGACACCAAGTACTACACGGAGATTGGGGGCGTTGGGGAGTGGCGGCCCGCGCCGGCGGCCACTTTGGGGAACACCGCCCGGGTCGACGCGCACCCGTCGGGTGAGTACGCGCTGGCGATCGGCTGGTCGGGGCGCCGCGTGCACCGTCATCGCTCCGGCACATGGGGGCCGACGTCGGGCGCGCCCTGGTTCACGACGCAGGGCATCTGGGACGTGAGCTTCGCGCCCGACGGCCAGCGCGCCTTGGTCGTCGGCCGCACCTCGGTCGGCCGGGGCACGGTGCTCGAGTTCCGCCACGACCTCTACGCGATGGCCGACATCACCGACGTGTCCGTTCCGGCCTTCGACGAGGCCCCCTACAACGCCGACTCGAACACCTACCTCTACGACTCCGCGTTCCGCCCCGGCTGCGACGGCGGGTTGATCGGGGGTGGGAACTTCAGCGCCGGGAGCGGGCTTCTGATCGAGTTCTCCATCGAGGGCGGCGTCGCCTGCCGGTGAGTCGGTAGCGCCGGCATGAGAGCCAGTCCTCGCCGGGCTCAACGATACCGTCGCTCCGTGGAGGCGACCATGGACCGACAAGCGCAGCTCACGACGCTCGCCGAGCAAGAGAAGGCGGAACGCGAGGGACGCCGACCGTTCACGCTCCAGGGCGTCAGCGTTCGTGGGGGGGCGCAGATCGCCCTGCGCTCGGAGCGCGATGTTGCAGGATGACTTCGAGCGCGGGCCGCTCTGGATGCGGTTTGGCGTCTGCGGCGCGGCCGCGTCAACATCGTGGGGATCCTCTTCATGTCCAGGCTGCTCACGGCGGATCTGGGGCGGTGGGACTCGCTCTTCGACGTGTGGGGCTGCGTCATGGTGGTCGTCTGGGGGCTCGCCTACCTCGCCACCGCGTGGCGGCCGTATGCCCTGCCGTGGCTGGCTGTTCGTGCGGGCCGGGCGCTGACAAGTCTCAGGGGGCCCCGGTGCCCCGACTTCGCGCGTCCTGGAGCGAGCACGCGCCTCTCTGGCAGACCCAGTCGGCGTCGAAGCCGCAGCCGTGGGTGACGAAGCGTGCCTCCGGCTCGCGCTCGACCCGGACGAACCGAGCGTCGCACCCGAACTCCTGCGCGTGGTGCTCCTGGACGATCGCCACGCCGCGGTGGGCGCAGCCGGTCAGGAAACCCAACAGCGTGAGGGCCACGAGCGACTTGAGCGCCTCCTTTTGCTTCATCCGCCACCGAACATTGCGCCGCTCGAACGCAGATGTGAACCAGGTGAAGTCCCGCCTTGGCAATCGCTCCTTGATCCGCTGGAAGCTCGCGTCGACGTCGCCCTCTGTGACGTCGGCCGGCCTCATTCCCCGTAGGGCACCCAGATGTTCTTCACGTGGGTGGCCTGCCGCAGGAACTCGCGCCCGGCGGCCTCGCGGTCGTCGAGCCAGTTTCGCGGAGGGCCGTCGTCGCACCAGGTGCGCTTCATGTTGCCGGCGCTGAGGCGCTCGATCTCCGCGCAGCCGGACTTCGGGCCGAAGTACCAGAGCTGCTCGACGTCGGCGTGGCCGGCCAGGGTCGGCACGACCTCTTCTCGAAGACCGGTGACGATGTTGAGCGCGCCCGGCGGCAAGTCGCTCGTCTCCACGACCTGGTAGAAGTCGGTCGCGGCGAGCGGGTGACGCTCGGACGGCACCACCACGACGGAGTTCCCCATCGCCAGGGCGGGCCCGACGAGCGAGATGAACCCGAGGAGCGGGTGCGCGTCCGGGCAGACGATGCCCATCGCGCCGATCGGCTCGTTCATCGCGATGGTGACGCTCCGGAGCGGGGTGGCGTGCACCTGGCCGTCGTATTTGTCGGC
>JBGCFC010000105.1:0-2697 GCA_045106715.1 Sandaracinaceae bacterium | reverse complement strand
TGCCGAGGAGGGCGCGCGCCGGTTCGAGGCACTGGGGCTTCGCTGGCGCATCGAGGACCTGACCCCCATCGGCCGTTGGCTGACTCCCTCCTACGCGCGCCGTCGCTTCGACACGGAACTCTACCTGCTGACGTTGCCCCGGCCGGTCCCGCCCGATCCGACGGTCTTCGAGCTCCAGGACGCGGAGTGGATCACACCCGAGGCGGCGCACGCGCGCTGGGCGGCGGGCGGCGCGTTGATCACCCCCGCGCTCGCTCACCTGATCCGCACGCTGCGGGACGTCGGACCGGAGCCGGCGGCGCTCCGTGCGGTCCACGGCGCCGCGGGACAGGAGTGTCTCCGCTGGGAGGTCGCGCCGTTTGTCCAGATGATGCCCGTGCGAACCCCGACCCTGCCGCCGGCCACGCACACCAACGCGTATCTCGTGGGGTCGCGGCAAGCCGTGGTCGTCGAGCCCTCCACGCCGTACGCCGAGGAACAAGACCGGTTCGTTCGCTGGGTGGAAGAGTCACGGCGGGAGGGGATCGAGCCCATCGCGATGGTCGCGACCCACCATCATCCGGACCACGTGGGCGGGGCGGCGGTGCTCGGGGAGCGACTCGGCCTGCCGCTGTGGGCGCACGCGGAGACGGCCGCGCGGCTGCCCAAGCTGCACTTCGAGCGGCTTCTGTCGGACGGCGACGTGGTCGCGCTCGACGGCCCGACGCCCATGACGCTCGAGATCTTGCACACCCCCGGCCACGCGCAGGGCCACATCTGCCTGCGCGAACCTTCGAGCGGCGTGATGATGGTCGGCGACATGGTGGCGAGCATCGGGACCATTCTCGTCGAGCCCGGGGACGGAGACATGGCCGTCTACCTCGAGCAGCTGGCGCGGCTCCGCGACGTTGGCGCCTCCATGCTCTTGCCCGCGCACGGCTGGCCCATCCGTGAC
This sequence comes from Sandaracinaceae bacterium, assembly GCA_045106715.1. Classification (GTDB taxonomy): domain Bacteria; phylum Myxococcota_A; class Polyangia; order Polyangiales; family Sandaracinaceae. Next base: position 1,763 of record JBGCFC010000105.1, on the reverse strand, counting down.
CCGCGCGCGCTCCTTTCGCACTACATCGCGCATCGGCTGGCGCGTGAGGAGAAGGTGCTCGGCGCGCTCGGCGAGGCGCCCCAGTCGGTCGCGGAGTTGGTGCCCACCGCCTACGACGACGCGCCCAAAGCCGTCTGGCCGCTGGCCGCCCTGGCGACCGAGGCGCACCTCCTGAAGCTGGGCCAGGAGGGGCGCGCGGTGCGATCCGATCGAGGCTGGTCGCGCGGGGTGGAGCCGGCCTGAGCTGCGTTCAGTCGGGTAGCCACGACTCGCGCGGCACGACGAGCGTGGCGTCTTCACCATTGCGGACCACGGTGATCACGGCCGGTACGCTCACCGCGCCGGACAGCAGTGCGCGGGCATGGCGCGCGTTTTCTGGGCTGTCGCCGTCGATCCGGAGCAGGGTGTCGCCGGCCCGCAACCCCGCCCGGTCGGCGCGACTGCCGGCGATGACCGAGGCGATGCGCGCTTCACCGCCCGCGAACACCGGTACGAGGGCCACGCCGCGACGCCGCGGGGGCAGGGGCGGCGCGCTGGCGGCGTCGTAGACCTCCGGCAGACGAAGCACGGCCCCTGGGCTCTCTTCACCACGGCGCAGGGTGAGCGGGGCGCTCTCGGATTCACCGGCGGCCGGGTGGCTCGCGAGCGCGGTGACGCGGCCGGGGCTCAGGCCGGACAGAGAGAACTCACCGTCCGAGTCGGTCAGGGCGACGGCCTCGTCCACATGCACGGCAGCGCGCGCGACAGGGTGGCCGAGTGCGTCCACGACCGTGCCCGACAGGGTGCTGGCCGGCTCCAGCCGCAAAGGCTCGAGATCCACGTCGACGGCGTCCTGCCCGCGCAGCCGGACCTGCACGGCGACCTCGGTCTCGAGGTGACCCTCGCTGCGCACGACGAGCCGCCAGGCGCCCGGGCGCACCCGCGAGAACCGCAGCGCGCCTTCGAACACCCGCGCTTCGAGCACCTCGCTCGGCAGCCCGTCCTGGATCAGCTCCGCGGTGCCGGAGAGCGGCGTGTCCGTCCAAGCGTCCCGCACCGAGGCCACGACCGTCGCGCCTGGATCGAGTGTGACCGTGAACGTCTGGCTCGCCTCGAACACGTCCAGCTGCGTCGGCGCCAGCCCCATCGGTCCCTGCGCGCGGACCCGCCACGGCGGCGCCGGCAATCCGACGGCCTCGAAGGTGCCGTCAGCCGCGCTGAACAGCGTGCGAGACAAGGGAGCATCAGCGCGCAGCGAGGTCAGCGTCAACGAAGCGTCCGGCACCGGGAAGCCGCGCGTGTCGACGCATCGCCCCGAGAGCGCGAACAGCTCGCCCTCGAGGGTCAACGACAGCTCGGTCTCTTCCTCGGACTCCACCAGCGCACGCGCACGTACGGCGGGCTGCTCCCGCGGCTGCGCCGTGACGGTGACCTCCCCGATGACCGCGTCGAACCGGAAACGGCCCTGCGCGTCGCTCACGACCACGCGGGGGTGGGGCTCTCGGTCGGACCGCGCCTCGACGAGCACGCCTTCCACGCCGACCGCGCGGGTGTCGAGCACCTGCCCCACGAGCGTGCCCGCCGGCCGGAGTACCAGCTCGATGGGGGCGGACTCGCCGCCCACCTCGACGAACACCCGGGGGCTCGTCGCGGGCGCGAGACCCGCCATGCGCGCGACGACCTGAACGCGACCCGGAGGCACACCCTCGATGCGGAACTCGCCTCGTTCGTCCGAGACGTGCGTCAGCGAGACCGAACGCTCCGTGGGTGTGGTCGGCACCAAC
>JBGCFC010000104.1:0-17029 GCA_045106715.1 Sandaracinaceae bacterium | reverse complement strand
CGGACCGAGTCGGCGCAATCGAGGCGGGTGCCTCCGGGGTCACGACGTGACGAGGCGTGCCGGGGGCACGTCGAGGAGCGGCGGGGGCGCGGAGGGGCCGCCTCGGCCGCGCCGCGACGGGAGATTTGTCGACGGTCTTTGAGTCGGTTGAAGCGGGCTACCGCTTGGTTCGGCGGGTCTTGCGCGGTTTGCCTGCGCTCGACCCGCCGTCCTTGTTGGAGCGGCGGCTCTTGTTGGGGCTCGACGTGCTGCCCTTCTTCTTCCGGGTGCTCGTGCGCTTCTTGGACGCGCCCCGCGAGGAAGACCCGCCGTCGTCGCTCTTGCTCCTCCGGCGGGACGGGCGCTCTTCGTTCTCGCCGCGCTTGTTGCGTGCGCGCCGCTTCTCGTGCGCCGCTCCGCCCCGCTTGCTCTCCCCTCCGCCGTCGCGGGATGGGCCGCGGGAGCGGCCTCGGCCTCGCCCGCGCGGTCGCTCACGGCTCTCTTCCTCGAGCGACGCGACGACGTGCGCGGTCAGCTCGCGGGCCTCGATCGAGACGTTCTCCAAGCGGACCTTGATCCGCCCGCCGAGCGAGAACGAGTGTCCGCTGCGCTCCCCGACCAGCCTCAGACCGAGCTTGTCGAGCGCGTACCAGTCGCTCCCCAAGGTGTCGATCGGGCAACGGGCCTCCACGAACGGGGCGTCGAAGGCCACATACAAGCCGTGCTCGGCGACACCGGTGATCGTCGCTTCGAACTCCTCGCCGCAGCGCTCCTTCATCAGGATGGCGCGGTAGAGATTGGTCGCCTCGCGATCGACGAGCATCGCCCGGCGTTCGAGCCGACTCGCCTGCGCCGACTGCTGGTCGAGTTTGGTCTGCAGCTCTTCCTTGTCGACGCGCTCCTTCTGAATCACGGACCGCACGACGCGGTGCACGGCCAGGTCGGGGTAGCGCCGGATGGGTGAGGTGAAGTGCAGGTAGTCCTTCGCGGCGAGCGCGAAGTGCCCCACGTTCTCGGTGTCGTAGCTCGCTTGCTGCATCGCGCGCAGCAACAGGAAGTTCAGGGCCTGCGTGTGCTCGCTTCCCTCGATGCGCTTCAGGAACGCGGCGAGCTTCTTCGGCTGGTGCCCTGCGTCCTCATCGAGCTCGTGGCCGAGGCTCTTGGCCAGCTCCGCAAACACCCCGATGCGCTCTTCGTCGGGGCGGCCGTGGATGCGGTAGATGGCCGGCATGTTGCGCTTGGAGAGGTCCTCGGCGACCACCTCGTTGGCGAGCAGCATGAGGTCCTCGATCATCCCGTAGGCCTTGCGCATGCCAGGGTCGTTGCGGGACCGCTCGATGCTCACGGGCTCTCCGTCGTCACCCAGCGCGATCTTCGCTTCCGGCAGATCGAAGTCGAGTGAACCGCGGCGGCGGCGCTTCGCGCGGAGAGCCTGCGAGACGTCCCACAGGGTCTTTAGCAGGGGGATGCGCGCGTGGGCCTCGGGCTGGGCCTCCGCCGCCTCGCTCAAGCCGAGGGCTTCGGCGACCCCGCCGTAGAACAAGCGCGCTCGGGAGCGCATGACCCCCTCGATGAAGCGGTGCTTGCGGATGGCGCCCTTCGGGCCGAGCTCGACCTCCACCGCCATCGTAAGCCGGTCCTCGTCAGGCACGAGGGAGGCGAGGTTGCTGCTCAGTTCATGCGGCAGCATCGGGATCACCCTGTCGGGCAGGTAGATGCTGGTCGCGCGCTCGAGGGCGGCGCGGTCGAGGGCCGTGTTCGGTCGCACGTAGTAGGAGACATCGGCGATGGCGACGATGACCCGGAAGCCGCCGCCCGCGAGCCGCTCCGCCCAGACGGCGTCGTCGTGGTCACGCGCGGTGGGCGGGTCGATGGTGCACAGGTCGAGGTGACGGAGGTCTTCGCGCCGGGCGATCTCCCGCTTCGAGACGGTGGTTCCGTAGGACTGTGCGTCGTGCAGCACATCCTCGGCGAACTCCTCTTCGATCCCCTCACGGATCTTGATCTTCTCAATCTCAACCGCGGCGCTCCCCTTCACGCCCAAGCTGCTCAGGACGCGGGCCTCCATGGCGTCGCCCTCGTACTTCGGCCACGAAGCGATCAGCGCGACGACCTCTTCGCCGGGCTCGACGTTGAGCGGAATGGTGCCAACGACCTCGACGCGCTTCGGCAGCCGGGGGTCGCTCGTCTCCAGCCAAGCTTCCTTGCGCCGCTTGAACAAGACGCCCGAGACGCGCTTGACCCCGCGCTCGACGACCTCGAGGACCTCGCCGTCTCGGCCCTTGGCCGAGTGGTTGACGCTCACACGCACGCGGTCGCCGTGCATGGCGTTGTTGAGCCCGCTGCCGGGCACGAAGATGCTGTCTTCGCCGTCTTCGGCGGCGACGAAGCCGAACCCACGGGGGTGAATGGACAGCCAGCCGAACGCGCCGGGGCCTTCCTCGGGGGCGCGGTCCCGGCCTCGTCTCGGCGGCGTCCGGCCCTCGCTCTGGGCCGTCTTCGGAGCTGCCTTCTGGGCCGCCTTCTTGGGCTTGTTCAGGCGGAACCGGTTGCCCGGCATTTCCTTGGCCACGCCCTCCTCCGTCAGCCGGAGCAGCGCGTCACGTACGTCGTCACGGTTGGACTTGGGGATGGAAAGCGCGCTGACCACCTCCATGAGGTGCATGGACTTGGGCGCTCGCTGGCGGAGCGCCTCGAGGACGGATTCCCGTCCGATCTCGAAACTCATCTCGATTTTCTCTCATCGGCCGCGTGATGGGCGGCTCTTTTCAGGGGACCCGTCGAAGTCGACCGAGGTCCTTGGGAAACGGGATCCGATGGACAGAGCCGCATGAAAGCTCGGCTTCTGTTCTCGCCGGCCGCTTCTCTTTTGAAGCCGGGGGCGAGAGGACCTCGTCGTTGAATCGGGTGCATCCGTTCAGAGACGGAGGAGCGGGACCGTGTGGGTCGCTCCGCGCACTGCGGCCCACATACTCCCCGAATCTCCCCTCGTCAACCCGTAGCCGCGCTGGGCATGCTGCATGCATCCAGCGAGTGGGCGGCGGGGACGTGGCACAGCCCGACACGTGTAGGAGTTGACGATGAAGCGCGCGATCCTGATTTCGTTCCTGACTTTGGGGGCCCTCTCACTTGGGGGCTGCTTCGAACAGCACGGCCAGGACGGTCCGGGGGAGCGCTGCGGCCCGACCGTCTGCGCCGAGGGGCTCGTCTGCTGCAACGAAAGCTGCGGAATCTGCGCAGCGCCCGGTGAGGGCTGCATTGCGCTCGCGTGCGCGGACGCTGGGCCGATCGATCCGCCCTTGCCTCCCCGCGTGCAGTGCGGCCTCGAGCGCGCCTTGTGCGACCCCGGCGTGGGCCGTTGCTGCCCCGGATGTGAGCGTGGCGCCGAGTTCTGTCCTGCGGCCGACGGAACGTGTCCGGAGCTCGTGTGCCCCGACGTGTGCGCCGACGGGGAGCGGAGCTGCGTCGCGTGCGAGAGCGGGGATCGGTTCTGCGTCTCCGAGGGCGAGATGTGCCCGAGTTGTCCTCCCGACGGGTGCCTCCCAGGCGAGGTGCTCTGTGTCGACTGCGACAGCGGTGCGGAGTTCTGCGCGCCTTTCGGCGAGTGTCCCGGGTGCGATCGTCCGATGGAGTGCGAGACCAACGAGGACTGCCTGGGCGGGGAGTTCTGCGAGACGCTCGGGTGCGGTGTCGGCGGGCTCTGTTTCTTCCGACCGAATGCGTGCGGCGGGAACTTCGACCCGGTCTGCGGCTGCGACGGCAGCACCTACAGCAACGCGTGTCTTGCCAACGCGGAAGGCGTCCCAGTGGGCTCACTCGGCGAGTGCGAGACGGCAGAGCCGTGCGAGGGACGCGACTACTGCGGCTGCAACGAAGACAGCGCGTGCGCGCCGCTGGTCGACTTGAGCACCGGCTGCATCTGCGAGTGCGAGGAGCCATTCGCGTGCATGGACACGACACCGGCCTGTCTGTGCGCGTGCGGGGGGGCGACCTACCTCGGGTGCGCGCCGGCGGAGCGATGCGCGGAGACGCAGATCACATGCGGCCCGGGCGTGACCGCGACCCTCGGACCGGACGGCTGCCCTCAGTGCGGCGCGTGAGCTTGGAGGACCGACATGACTCGCCTTTCGACGACCCGCGCGATGCTGTTCGCGCTCCTCACGGTCTTCGCCTCCGGGTGCTTCGAGTCGCACGGGCGCCGCGGCGAGCCGCCTCCTTCCGTCGAGCCCCCGCGGGTTGGGGGCGGGCCGTGCGGTCCCGTGACCTGCCCGTCGGACGAGGTGTGTTGCAACAGCAGCTGCGGGATCTGCACACCCATCAGTGAGCCGGAGACGGGGTGCTTCGCGGTCCACTGCGGTGACGGGGGGCCCTACATCTTCAACGACGCAAGCGACGGTGAGTTCTGCGGGTCTCGCCGCTGCATCCCTGGCGCGTTGTGCTGCAGGGGGTGCGACGGGCTGTATTGTACCTCCGACGACGTGTGCCCTGATCCGGTTTGCCCACCCGAACGATGCGCTTCGAATCGCCAATGCGCCGACGACGAATACTGCCGCTTCGAGGACGGTAGCTGCGGCGGCCTGGGCGAATGCACCGCGCGTCCCACCGGCTGCACGGACGATTGCCCGGGGGTCTGCGGGTGCGATGGAACGACGTACTGCAACGAGTGCGAGGCCGCCGCCGTGGGCCAGGCGCTGGGCTCGCTCCGCGCTTGCGAGTGGGAGCCACCGATGGGGCCATGCGATTTCCTGTCGTACTGCGAGTGCACGGCCCAGCCTGGATGTGCGCCGCTCGTCGATCTCCGCGAGGGGTGCATCTGCACCTGTGACGACCCCTTCAACTGCACTGGGATCGACTGCGACTGCGATTGCGCCGGTGCGGAGTTCCTTCGGTGCGCGCCCGAAACGCGCTGCGACGAGCCCGAGGTCAGCTGTCCGATCGGTCTGGGCGTCGTCTTCGACGCGGAGGGCTGCCCGCGCTGCGCCTCCGATCCGTGAGGAGCCTGATACCGTGCGCGAATGGTCGTCAAGCTCGTCGTCGTCGCGCTCTACCTGCTGATCCTGATGGGCATCGGCGTCGCCGCGTCGCGGCGCATGAAGGACGTGAAGGACTACTTCGCGGCCGGCAAGGGGCTCGGCTTCTGGGCCGTCGCCTTCAGCTCGCGGGCGACGGGCGAGAGCGCGTGGCTGCTCATCGGGTTGACCGGCATGGGCGCCGCGGTCGGGGCCAAGGCGTTCTGGGTGGTGCTGGGTGAAGTCGTCGGTGTCGCGGGGGCTTGGCTGTTCCTCTGCCGCCGCTTCAAGCGACTGACCGACCGCTACGACTCGATCACCGTGCCGGACTATCTGGCTGACCGGTTCGGTGACTCCGGACACTGGCTGCGCATCCTCAGCGCCGGCGCGTTGGTCATCTTCGTCACCATCTACGTGTCCGCACAGATCGACGCGACGGGCAAAGCGTTCGAGAGCTTCCTCGGGTGGAACTACTACGTCGGCATCGGGGTGGGGTTCACCGTCGTGCTCGTTTACATCCTGGCCGGCGGGTTCTTGGCCGTGGCCTGGTCGGACGTGTTCCAGGGCTCGCTCATGTTCGCCGGGCTCGTGGGCCTGCCGATCGTGGGCATCGTGACGCTCGGCGGCTGGGGCCCGACGGCTGACCGCCTCGCCGCCATCGACCCGGGGCTGCTCTCGCTCGCGGGGCCGGACGGGTGGTCGACGGCGACGGTGCTGAGCATCATTTCGCTCTCCATGATCGGGTTGGGCTTCCTGGGCTCTCCGCAGATTTTCGTGCGCTTCATCGCGCTCAAGTCTGAGCACGAGATCAAGAAGGGCGCCGCGGTGGCCATCTTGTTCACGGTGCTCGCCGACGCCGGCGCGGTGCTGATCGGCATGGTCGGCCGCGCGCTCCTGACGGAACCGGGCCAGGCGCTCGATTCGGTTCTCGGCAACCAGGGAGAGGATGTGCTGCCGCTGGCCGTCGAGGCGCTCCTTCCGCTCGTGCTGGTGGGGGTCTTCGTCGCGATCGTGCTGAGCGCGATCATGAGCACGGTGGATTCGCTCCTCGTGTTGGCGGCGAGCGCGCTGGTCCGCGATTGGCACCAGAAGGTGCGCCGCCCCGAGCTCCCCGACGAAGCGCTGGTCGGGCTGAGCCGCAAAGCCACCTTCGGGCTCGCCGCGGTCGCGCTGCTGATCTCTTTGGGGGTGGCCGTGACGACGCCCGACCGCACCGTCTTCTGGTTCGTGATCTTCGGATGGTCGGGCATCAGCGCCACGTTCTGTCCGGTGACCATCCTGAGCTTGTTCTGGTCTCGGATGACGGCCAAGGGCGCGATGGCCGCGATGGCGACGGGATTCCTCGCGGTCCCGCTGTTCAAGTTCGCCGCGCCGGCGTTGCCCTCCGTGGGGAGCTTCTTCGAGACGCTGGGAGAACTCCCGCCGGCGTTCGTGGCGAGCTTCGTGGCGGGCGTGGTGGTGAGCCTGATGGACAAGGACGGCGTTCGGGCCGAGGCGGCCGACGACCTCCGCTTCGCAGCCGAACGGACCGCCCCCGAACAAGAGTGATAGCGTGGCGCGCATGTCCGAGCCGACCCACACGACCGAGAACGCGCTCGTCTACGGAATCGAGGACCGCCCCCCGCTCTGGGAGACGGTGGTGCTCGGCTTCCAGCACTACCTCACGATGTTCGGCTCCACGGTGGCGATCCCGCTCATCCTTGCGGAGCCGTTGGGCATCGCCGGGCCCGAGCCCGAGAACCGGTTGCAACTCGCGCTCCTGATCGGAACGATGTTCTTCATCAGCGGCATCACCACGCTGCTGCAGACGACGCTCGGCAACCGTCTCCCCATCGTGCAGGGGGGGACCTTCTCGTTCCTCACCGCGACAGTCGCCATCTGTGGGATGAGTGCGCTGGCCGAGGCGGGCTTCGAGGTGCGCATCCAGCACATTCAAGGCGCGATCATCGCGGGCGCGATCGTGGAGATCGGGATCGGCTACACCGGCCTCGTCGGGCGCATGCTCAAGTTCGTCGGCCCGATCACCATCGCACCCACCATCGCGCTGATCGGCCTGGCGCTGTTCAAGTTCGGCGCGCCCAACGCGGGCACGCACTGGGGTCTGGGGGGGATGACGATCGTCTTGATCATCCTGTTCTCGCAGTACCTCCGAAAGACGCATCGGGCGTTTCAGCTGTTCCCCATCCTGATGGCCATCCTCATCGCCTGGGGCGTGGCCACCCTGCTGACAGTGACGGGCGTGTTCCCCGAAGGGCATCCGGGCCACGTCTCTACCGAGATCCTCGCCCAGACGCCGTGGGTCCGTGTTCCGTACCCTTTTCAGTGGGGGATGCCGGTGTTTGCGGCGTCGGCCGTCGTGGGGATGTTCGCGGGGTACGTGGCGTCGATGGTCGAGTCGATCGGCGACTACTACGCGTGCGCCCGGCTGAGCGGAGCGCCGCCTCCCGACGCCAAGCTCATCAACAAGGGCATCGGCATGGAGGGCGTCGGCTGCCTCATCGCGGGCATCTTCGGCACGGGCAACGGGACGACGAGCTACAGCGAGAACATCGGCGCAATCGCCCTGACGCGGGTGGGGAGCCGTCGGGTCGTGCAGGCCGGGGCGCTGCTCATGGTGGTGTTCGGCATGGTCGCCAAGTTTGGCGCGCTGTTCACGACGATCCCCGCGCCGATCGTGGGCGGGATGTACTGCGCGATGTTCGGGATGATCGCGTCCGTCGGGCTCTCGAACCTGCAGCTGGTGGACCTGAACTCGCCCCGGAACCTGTTCATCGTCGGGTTCTCGCTGTTCATGGGGCTCAGCGTGCCGGAGTACTTCGGCGCGCATCCGGTGGAGATGGGGGAGAGCTGGAAGTGGCTGACCGACATCATCAACACGATGGGCCAGACGGGCATGGCGGTCGGCGCGTTCTTGGCGCTGTTCTTGGACAACACCATCCCGGGCACGGATGAGGAGCGCGGACTCCGGGCGCACGCGGCCGCCATCGAGGGCGCGGGCGAGGTGGCCGAGGGCGCCGAAGCGTGACGAGACGGCGCGGCGGCGTGGCACAAGACGACACGGCACCGACCTCTGACTGCGCCGCTGCTCGTGGCACCCGCGTTGCACAGCGTCGGCGTGATGAAGCAGAAGCGACGCGCTTGGGTGGTCTGTTGGCTCGCGGTGAGCCTTTGGGGGTGCGCGGAAGCGGATCGGCTCGCGACGCCGGTGCTGAGCACGTGTCCCCCGCATGCCGACGGGGTGGACCCGTTCGAGCGTACGTTCGCGCGCAATGAGTTGGACCGCATGCGCCTCGGCCCGTGCGGGGAGCTGACCTGGCGGGACGGCGACGGGTCGCACTACCTGGGCCCGGACTTCGCTTCGGTCCGGCCGCTGACGGAGGACGCGCGCAGCCTGAGTGTCTCTGAAGCCGGGGACCAGGTCTTGGTCGAGCGTGCCGATGGCAGCGTCGACTGGCGGTCCGTGCATGGCGAGGGCCCATCCGTGGCGTTCGAGGCGGAGCGCTACGGCTTTGTGCGGGACGAAGACACGAGCGTCGCCTGGTTCTGTGCGCAGGGCAGCCTCGGCCGCGTCGGGCCGGCGGGCGTCGAAGTGCTCGCCGAGCCGGGAACGTGCGATGTGTGGTCGGCGACCGCCGCGCCCGTGCTTGCGTATGTGGACGCGGAGTTCACGCTGGCGGTTCTCGACCTTCGCGACGGGGGCACGACGACGCTGCCAGACGTGCCTTTCGTGGCGGTCAGCAACGACGAGGTGCGCCTGTCACGCGATGGGCGGATCCTGTTCCACCAGCCGCGCAACACCCCGGTCCCCCGGATCGGCGTGTTCGACGTGCGGCGCGATGAGGGGCGCCGGCTGCTCGGCGCGCCGGAGAGCCGCCGCGGGCTCGGCAGCTTGCGGGAGGCTGCGGATGCGGGGCACACGGTGGCGTTCCAAGGGGGTGAGCATGCCTACGTCGTCACGCCCAACGGGTACCTCAACGTGTACCCCGACATGACGCTCCTGTCCCTGTCACCCGACGGCACCGAGGCCGTGTTGGTCACCAACGTCGTGCCACCCGAGGTCACGTCCGAAGTGCTGGTCTCGGACCTCGACTCGGCACGGGTTTCGCCGCTTCCTTCGGCTGCGGCGTTCGGCGCCCACGCGCCGCCCGAGCGCGTGATCACGTCGTGGGACGGCAACGCGGTGGTGGCGGAGGGCCGCGATCCTTCGTTCACGGTGGAGGGGCATCGGATGAGCTTTCGTTGGGACACGCGCGAGTTCGCCCAGATCGGGCTGGTCAACCGGGAGTCACAGGCCCGCTGGGTCTCGGAGACCGCGGTCGTCTTGTCGCAGGAGGGCTCGATTTCGGCGCAGCTCGGGAGGGTCGGGCAGGCGCCCCTCCACCGCCTCACGAGCTACGGAGTCTCGGTTGTGAACTCGCCGATGCCGGGGCGCGTGATCCTCCGCGTGCGCACGGCGGAGGGCGCCGAGCGCGTCGTCCTCGCGAGCACGGAGAGCGGCGAGTCTCTTGAGCTCGGAACCTACGAGGGGCTCTGGGCGGTGATGGTGGACCACGCCGGAGCGCGGCTGGTGACCCTGTCGGACGAGCCCGATCCCGCGATGCCCGCGCGGGTGTTGAGCCGGGTCGTCGCAGAGCCCATGCCCTCGCTGCCCTGAGCGAATCGCCCTGAACGCCGGCGCGGCGGGCTGCTAAGGTACGCGCATGGCTCGCGGTGTTTGCGTCCCCAACTTGCTTGTGTGTGTTCTGACGACCGCGTGTGCTCTGACGACCGCGTGCGCGGCGGAGACCCGTCGCCCGGACTCGGGTCGACAGGATGCGGGACCGAGCGACGCGGGCCCGATGGACGCGGGCCTGGTGGACGGCGGCTCGGAAGACGCGGGCCCCACGGACGCCGGGCGCGACGCGGGGCCGGACGCGGGCTCGGACGGCGGTCCCGACGCAGGGCCGGTGGACGGCGGGCCGTGCGGGGCGTTCCGCCAGGCCTGCTGCGCGGGGGATGCGTGCACCGAGGGGGCCTGCCTCGCGGGGCGGTGCGCTGCGTACGGCGGCATCTACGCACTCGAAGGCGAGGCTTCGGACGAGTGCATCGGCAACCCGCTGAACGAAAATGCATGCGCGTGCCCGAGCGGGTTCGTCGAGGAGTTGCTCGAGGAGGTCGACGGGGACACCTCCGAAGGCACGGGCTGGGAAAGCCGAATCTTCCACTGCCGCACGGCGACCGACGTTCCGGGGGCTGACTACCGTGGTGCGTTCGGCTCACGGCTCGCGGACCCGCCGACGGGCTGTGCGGCGAGCTGCTCTCAGCCCAACATGCTCAGCGGCGACTGCGGCTGCCCCAGCGGCGCGACCCCCGAGCGACTCATGGGCGTGCACTTCGTGCCTGCGAGCGTGGGGTTGGACTGCCGGCGAGAGGTCGGGCTCTGCCGCGACGATTCCACGACGCCCTACACCTACGGCGGCTTCTACTGGGAGCTCACGGATTCGGGCACCGTCTGCGACGAGTTCGAGGTGGAGGACCGCTGCCGTCCAAACGCGGTGACGGGCGACTGCTCGTGCCCGTCTGGGTTCAGCGGCACGCGTATCAAAATGATGCAGGTTCACGCCGACCCGGCGCGCGCAGCGACGAACGCGTTCTGCCGCGGGCGCCTCACCGTGTGCCAGCGCCTCCCGGACTGAGGCACTCAGCGGAGGGGGATCGGGATGGCCAACAGTGCGGCGCGCATCTGGCGCGCGTTGGTGAAGCGCTCGCCCGGGGCCTTGGCCATCGCACGCTGCAGGAACCGATCGAGCACCGGGCGCAGCTCGGGACGCGCCACACTGGCGGCCGGCGGAGCCGCGAACAGCACCTGCTCCAGGAGCCTCGTGCCCGTGCGGTCGAAGGGCAGCCGTCCGGTCAGCAGCTCATACAGCGTGATGCCCACGCCGTAGAGGTCGGTCCGTTCGTCGGACGGGACGTGCGGGCTCAGCTGTTCGGGGGCGAGGTAGGCCGGGGTCCCCAAGAGGTCGGCGGGGCCGGTCAGCCGTTCGCCTTGCCCCTCCATGTCGTATCCGATCCCGAAGTCGATGAGCTTCAGAGGGCGTAGGCCCGTGCGGTCCGCCTCGAGCCGCATCACATTGGCGGGCTTGATGTCGCGGTGGACCAGTCCCTCGTCGTGCACCGCGGCGAGCGCGCTGAGGATCTGATCTCCCAGGCCGACGATGGCCTTCTCCGAGAACGGCCCCTCCTCGTCCAGCGCCTCTTTCAGCGTCTTCCCGATCAGACGCTCCATGACCAGGAAGGGGGCGCCCGTGCTCGTCTGGCCCAGCTCGTAGACGTCCACGACACCGGGGTGGTCGATCCGCGCGAGCAACTTCGCCTCGACCAGCATGCGCTTGGCGGAGGTCGCGTCGGTGTGCGTGTTGATTTTGACCGCGACGAGCCGGTCGAGTTCCTTCTGCCGCGCCTCGTGCACGACGGAGTGCCCACCGCGCCCGAGGATGCGGAGCGGCTCGTACTTGTCGAGGCTCGCGAGACCGTGTTGCGACGTGGAGCGCCCGGCCGGGGGGCCAGGAGCAGTCTCCAGCTCACTGCGGTCTTCCGTGTTCATCAGCACTGATCCAGAGCACACACCGTTCCAACGACGAACGGTGTGCACTGCGGCGTCGGAGCGTCGGCGTCAGTCCACGGTTGTGGACGACGGCCAACGCCTCGTCACTCGGCGTCGGCGCGGGCCTTCTGCGTGGCGTCCAGGCCTCCGGGCACGAGATCGGTGCCCGCCTTGATGCGGTCGTTCCACGTGATCACGTCCGGGCCCTTGCGCTTCTCGACCATGGTGATGGTGCCCTCGACCGGGCAGACCAGCTCACAGAGGTTGCACCCGACGCACTCCTCTTCATGCACATACGGCACGCGCGCCCCGGGGGTCCCGCCCTTCGCGATCACCGGGCGGTCCGGGACCTCGGTCGGGAACGCGATGTGACCGGCCTTCTTCTTGGCTTCGTCGTCCATGCCGGGCAGGTGGATGCACTGGTGGCTGCCGTCCATGCAGGCCACGTAACAGAGCTGGCAGCCGATGCAGGAGTCGGGGTTGATGTTCGCTACCACGTGGTAGTTCATGTCGAGGTCGCCCCAGTCCTTGTACTGGGGGACGGCTTTGCCCACGAGGTCCATCGCCGAGGCCATGCCCTTGTCGTCGAGGAAGTCGTTGAGGCCCTCGATCATGTCTTCGACGATGCGGTAGCCGTAGTGCATGACGGCCGTGCAGACCTGCACCGAGGTCGAGCCGAGCGCCATGAACTCCGCCGCGTCGCGCCAGTTGGAGATGCCGCCGATGCCGCTGATCGGCCGGTCGAACACCTTCGCGGTCTGGCCCAAGAGGTGGAGCGCGATGGGCTTCACGGCCGGGCCGCAGTAGCCGCCGTTGCTCGAGCCGTTGCCCACCACGGGGAGCGGGACCATGCGGTCGAGGTCGACGCCGACGATGGACTTCACGGTGTTGATCAGGCTGACCGCGTGAGCGCCAGCGCGGTGGGCGGCTTCGGCCGGCTCCGCGATGTCCCCGACGTTTGGTGTGAGTTTGACGATGACGGGAATGTTCGCCGCCTCCATGACCCAACCGACGATCATCTCAAGCACCTTGGGCTCCGCGCCCACCGCGCTGCCCATGCCCCGCTCGCACATGCCGTGCGGGCAGCCGAAGTTGAGCTCGATGAGGTCCGAGCCGACGTCCTCGACCTTCTTGATGATCTCGTGCCACTCCTCGCGGGTGTCGACCATCAGCGACGCGACGAGCGTGTGCTTGGGGTAGTGCTTCTTGACGTCCGCCATCTCACGGAGGTTCACGTCGATCGGCCGGTCCGTGATCAGCTCGATGTTGTTGAGCCCCATCATCCGCGTCGAGCCGTAGTCAACCCCGCCGAAGCGGCTCGACACGTTCACGATCGGGTTGCCGAGCGTCTTCCAGACCGCGCCGCCCCAGCCCGCGTCGAACGCGCGCTTGACCTGATCGCCGGTGTTGGTGGGCGGCGCGCTGGCCAGCCAGAAGGGGTTTGGGCTCTTTACGCCGCAGAAGTCGATTTCCAGATCCGCCATGTCAGCTCCCGAAGCTCGCGGTGATGGCTCGCGCTGCGAGCTTGCCGTGCTGGGCCGCGTTCACGACCTCCTTGCCGCCGTTGACGCAGTCGCCCCCGGCGTAGACCTTGTCGTTGCCCGTTCGGTTGGTGGTGTCATCCACCTCGACCCGGCCCTTGGCGTCGAGGCTCACGCCCTCGAAGGCGCCGGCAAGCTGTGTGAGCCGGCTCTGCCCGATGGCCATGGCCACCCAATCGCAGGCGAGCACTTCTTCTGCGCCCGAGTCGTCGGTGGCCTGGACCTTCAGCCCCGTGACCTTGCCGCCCTCGGCGACCACGGCGGTGGGCTGACGGTTCTCCACGAGCCGCACGCCGTCTTTGCGAGCCAGCTCCATCTCGTGTTGGTAGCCGCTCATCACCTTGGCGGTCTTCCGGTACACCATCGCGACGTCGGGCACACCGAGCTGCGCGAGCTCGCGCGCGATGTCGATGGCGGTGTTGCCGCCGCCGACGACCATCACGGTGCCGATCCCGTCGATCGAGGCGTTCTCGTCGAGCTTGAGCTGCTCGATGAGGTCGACCGCGCCGATCGCGCCGTCGGCGTCCTCACCGTCGACGCCGAGGAAGTTGTCGGGGCCGAGGCCGATGCCGATGAACACGGCGTCGTAGTCCGCGAGCAGCGCCGCCGCCGAGACCTGGCCTTCGCCCGCCTCGCCGTCGACCACCTCGACGCCCGTCTTCAGCTCGATGTCCCCGAGGCCGAGGATCATCTCGACCTCCATCAGGGAATCGGGTGCGTGCAGCTTGTAGGGCGCGACGCCCGTCGTGTTGAGCCCGCCCGCGTAGGCGCGCTTCTCGAGCAAGGTGACGGAGTGCCCGTCGAGCGCGAGGTGGCCTGCGGCCGCCAGCGACGCCGGACCCGCGCCGATGCACACGATGCGCTTGCCGGTCGGGGCCTTGCGGGTGCGGGACAGGAGGTCGGCGTGCTTGGCGAGCGCGGTCTCCGTGGCGTAGCGCTGCAGCCGGCCGATCTCGATCGGCGGCCGGTCCCAGTGGTTGTACACACACGAGCCGGCGCAGAGCACCTCGACCGGGCAGACGCGCGCGCACGAGTAGCCGAGCAGGTTCGACTCGAAGATCGTGCGGGCCGAGCCGCGCACGTTGTCGGTCGCGATCTTGTGGATGAACGTCGGGATGTCGATGTCCGTCGGGCACGCCTCCACGCACGGGGCGTCGCTGCAGTAGATGCAGCGGTTCGCTTCGGTCACGGCCTCGGCTCGGGTGTAGAGCGGGGCCTTGTCCTTCAGCGCGTTCTCGAGGCGGTCCTCGGGCAGCTGGGTCATGCGTTCTCCATGGCGGCGAAGGACTCTTCGAGGATCTTCAGGCCCTCGTTGATCTCGTCCTCGCCAATGTTGAGGGCCGGCGCGATGCGGATGGTGTTGCCCCACAGGCCGCCCTTGCCGATGAGCAGGCCCCGCTTCTTCGTCTGTTCGAACAGCTCGAGGGTCGCCGCCTTGTTCGGGGTGCGGTCGCCGGCCTCCTCGTTTTCGACCAGCTCGAGCGCCTGCATCAGACCCATCCCTCGAACGTCGCCGATGACGCGCGGGTGCTTCTTCTGCAGCGCCTCGAGGCCGGCACGCAGGATCGCGCCCATCGCCTCGGCGTTGGCCGTGAGGTTGTCGCGCTCGATGATCTCGAGGACCTTCGTCGCGGCGGTCGAGCTCACCGGGTTGCCGCCATAGGTGCTGATCGAGCCCTTCCGCAGGCTGTCGGCGATCGGCGCGGTGGCGACGACGGCGCCGAGCGGGAAGCCGTTCGCGATGCCCTTGGCCATCGTCATGATGTCGGGCTCGACGTCGTATTGCTCGATGCCCCACATCTTGCCCGTGCGCCCGAAGCCGGTCTGCACCTCGTCCGAGATGTAGACGCCGCCGTACTTGCGCACGATCTCGGCCGCGATCTGGTGGTACTCCTTCGGCGGCGTGACGAAGCCGCCGACACCCTGGATGGGCTCGGCGAGCATGCCCGCGATGTGCCCGGTCGTCGTCGTCTGGATCAGCTCGTCGAGATCCTTGGCGCACTGCACGCCGCAGCTCGGGTACTCGAGCTTGAAGGGGCAGCGGTAGCAGTAGGGCGAGTGCGCGTGCTTGATGGCCGCAACCTGCGTCGGGATGGCCCGGTACGTGTTGTGTGCGGTCAGCGTCTGCGCCAGCAGCGAGCGTCCGGAATAGCCGTGGCGGAGCGCGATGAGCTCCGTGTTTCCGGTCGCGACCTGCGCCAGCATCACCGCGGTCTCATCGGCTTCGGTGCCGCTTGCGGTGAAGAAGCACTTGTCGAGCGCGCCCGGCGTCGCGGCGGCGAGCTTCTCCGCCAGCTCGACGATCGGAACGGTCGGGTAGAGCGTGCTCACGTGCGTCAGCCGCTGGATCTGGGCGATGACCGCTTCGTTCACCTCGGCGTTCGAGTGACCGAGCGACACGGTCAGGATGCCGCCGAAGAAGTCGAGGTATTCGGTGCCGTCGAGGTCGGTGAGCTTGGTGCCCTGGCCCTCGGCGAGCACGGTCGGCTCTTCGTAGAAGTTCGTCACGCAGGGGAACAGGTGCTTGTCGTGCTTCTCGCGCACCTCAGCGCTGGTCGGCGCCTTCGTCTCTTCACTCATGGTTTCGCCTCGTCGCGATGCTTCGGAAGGATTGGGAGGATCGGAGTGGAGCCGCTCAGCGGAGCAGCTCGCCCACGCCCGCCCGCTTGATGAACTGGCCGCCGCCCTTGGTCTCGAGCGAGCCGGCACGCACGATCACGCGCCCCCGGCTGAGCACGGTCTCGGTCCAGCCCTGGATCTCGTGGCCCTCGTACGCCGAGTAGTCGACGTTCATGTGGTGCGTTCGCTCGTCGTTGATGCTGATCGTGCGCTTCTCGTTCGGGTCGAAGATCACGATGTCCGCGTCCGAGCCGACCGCGATCGTGCCCTTCTTCGGGAAGAGGCCAAACGCCTTGGCCGCCGCGGTGCTGGTCAGCTCGACGTAGCGGTTGAGCGAGAGGCGCCCGGTGACCACGCCTGCGTCGTAGATGACGCTCATGCGGTTCTCGACGCCCGGCGCGCCGTTCGGAATCTGCGTAAAGGAGTCCTTCCCGAGATCCTTCTGCCCGTTCATGCAGAACGGGCAGTGGTCGGTGCCGATCGTCTCGAGGTCACGGAACTGAAGCCCCTGCCAGAGCGACTCTTGGTTCCACTTCTCGCGCAGCGCCGGCGTCATGACCCATTTGGCGCCTTCGAAGTCCGGGCGCTCGTACCAGCTCTGGTCGAGCAGCAGGTACTGCGGGCAGGTCTCGGCGATGACGTCGACGCCGCGCGCGCGGCCCCGCTTGACCTCTTCGAGCGCGTCGTGGCTCGACAGGTGCACGATGTAGAGGGGGACCTTCGCGACCTCCGCGATGGCGATGGCGCGGTGCACCCCCTCGGCCTCCATGCGGGTCGGACGGGTGAGCGCGTGCCACTTGGGCTCGATCTTCCCGTCCTCCATGGCCTCGCGGACGATCTCGTCGATGACGATGCCGTTCTCCGCGTGCATGCAGATGCGGGTGCCGTCGAGGCCGGCCTGACGGAACGCGCGGTAGAGCACGCCATCGTCGACGTAGAGCACGCCGGGGTACGCCATGAACAACTTGTAGGAGGTGATGCCCTCGTCGCGGAGCCGCGTCATCTCGGGCATGCGCGCCTTGGGCATGTCCGTGACGATCATGTGGAACCCGTAGTCGATGGTCGCCTTGCCGGCGGCCTTCTCGTGCCAGGTGTCGAGGCCCTTCATCGTCGACTCGCCCTTCGTCTGAATGGCGAAGTCGATGATCGTGGTGGTGCCGCCGTGCGCGGCCGCGAGCGTGCCGGTCTCGAAGTCGTCGGCGCTGGTCGTGCCGCCGAAGGGCATGTCCATGTGCGTGTGAGGGTCGATGCCGCCGGGGAACAGGAAGCGGTCCTTGGCGTCGATGACCTCGTCG
>JBGCFC010000103.1:0-17788 GCA_045106715.1 Sandaracinaceae bacterium | reverse complement strand
CATGCCGCCTCCATGACCCCGAGGATCGTCAGCTTGTCGAGCACGTCCTGGGTCTGAAACGGCTTCATCAGGAACTCGTCCGCGCCGGTGACCAGCGCTGCCTGAATGGCAGCAGGCTCGTTCTCTGTCGTGACCATCATCACGCGGACCCCGGCATATCGAGAGGCGGAGCGCATCGCCCCAATGAACTCGAGCCCATTCATCCGAGGCATGCTCCAGTTCACCAACACGAGCTCAGGATCGTTCATGGCGTCGAGCGCGACGAGCCCATCCGCGCCGTCGCCGGCCTGACAGACTTCATCGAAGCCGGCGTCGTGCAAGATGCGCCGCAGCACCTTACGGGTGGTTTCGGAGTCGTCGATCACCAGGACGTTCATGGCTCGTTCCATCGCTCGGATTCGAAGGGCGAGTTTCGGCCGGCTGCCTCCACTCGTTGGGCAAACGGCATCAAACCGTGAATTTGTTGACCGTGGAGCTCAGCTCGCGGGCCATCGAACCCAGTTGGTCGGCCGATGCTTGGGTCGCGGAAGCCCCCATGGCGGTGTTCTGCGCGGCCTCGGCGACGCTGCTGATGTTCTCGGCGATTTCGTTGGAGCCGCGGGCGGCCTCCGCCACGCTCCGGGCGATCTCGGTCGTGGTCGCCGTCTGCTCTTCCACCGCTGTCGCGATGGTGGTCTGGATCTCGTTGACCTGATTGATGATCTCGGAGATGCGATCAATCGCCGTGACGGCGGAGTTTGTGTCTTCCTGGATGGCCTCGATCTTGAGGCCG
Organism: Sandaracinaceae bacterium; assembly: GCA_045106715.1. Taxonomy (GTDB): domain Bacteria; phylum Myxococcota_A; class Polyangia; order Polyangiales; family Sandaracinaceae. Next base: position 17,016 of record JBGCFC010000103.1, on the reverse strand, counting down.
ATGTCCTCGGTCGCCTTGGCCGTCTCCTTGGCGAGCTCCTTGACCTCGTTGGCGACCACGGCGAACCCCTTGCCCGCCTCACCCGCGCGCGCCGCCTCGATGGTGGCGTTGAGCGCGAGCAGGTTGGTCTGCTGGGCGATCGAGGTGATGACCTTGATGACCTTGCCGATCTCCGAGCTGCTCTCGCCGAGCTTGGCGACGCTCGCGTTGGTCGTCTCGGCGACGGCGACGCCCTCGGTGGCCACGGTCGCGGCGGCGGCGGCGTTCTGGGCGATCTCCTTCACGCTCGTGTTGAGCTCATCCATGCCCGCGGCGACGGTCTGTACGTTCTGGCTCACCTGTTCGGCCGCCGCGGACACCACGGTCGCCTGATGAGAGGTCTCCTCCGCGGTCGCAGCCATCGTCTGCGACACATCGAGGAGCTCGGTTGACGCGGACCCCACCATCATCGAGTTGTTGCCGATGCTCTCCATCGTCGAACGCAGGTCGGCGATGAAGCTCCCAAGGCCTTCGCCCATCTTTCCGATCGCGTCGCTGCCCGAGACCTCGACCAGCCGCGTGAGGTCGCCATCCGCGGCGGCGTTGACCACGTTGAGCATGCTGTCGACCTTGTCGCGGAGGGCCCGAGCGCTCTCTCGCTCGCGCTCCTGCAACTCCTCTCGTTCACGCTCGGCGTCGAGCTGCTTGGTGATCACCTGCCAGGTGACCATCGCGCCGATGTAGTCGCCCCCGCTGCCGTTCACCGCGCTGACCCGGAGGTCGAGCGTTTCCGGGCCCACCCCGATATGGGCGTTGTGCGGAAGGTTCGCGGGATTGGCGAGCAAGCGCCGCTGGTGCGCCGGGTTCTTGTGGAAGATGTCGATCGTTTGACCCACGAGGTTGCTGACGTCGTGAGGGAGATAGGCCTGGAGTTCACCGAGTGTCTCGACCGAAGCGGGGTTGATGTAGCGGATCACGAGGTCGAGGTCGCAGTAGATGACGTTGATGGGGAGCTGCTCCATCATCGACATCACGCGCGCCATCTCGGTCTCCATTTTCACCTGTTCGGTGATCACCCTCCAGGTGAGCATGGGTCCGGCGTAGGTACCGTCGGTCTTGTAGATGGGGGTCGCGGAGACCTCGAGGGCCTCCGAGCCCAACGAAACCGTCTCTCGGTACGGCAGGTTGGCGGCCTCCCGTAGCGCGTCAGCCTTCGCGGCCTGGTCTCCGAAGAGCGCGCGGATGGACTGTCCCTCCATCTCGGACGCGGAGCAGGGCAGCCACTCTTCGATCGATTCGAGGCTCTCCAGCGACGTGGGGTTGATGTACCGAATCGTGAGATCCGGGTGCGCCAGGATCATGTTCGTCTCGGTCTGCTCGACCATGCTGGTGTAGCGCTGCAGGTGCCGCTCGCGCTTGACGCTCTCGGTGACCACGTCCCACGTCACCATCGTCCCCTGGAAGCGTCCTGAACCGTCGAAGATGCCCTCGATGGCGAGGTCGAGGACCTCCGGTCCAAGCTCGATGCGCGCACGGTGGGGGAGGTTGCTCGGGTCGCGAAGCAGCTTGCGTTGGTGCGACGGGTCCTTGTGGAAGACGTCGATGGACGCCCCGAGCACCTCGCTGGCAGGGACCGGGAGGTGCTCCTCGAGCCGCTCGAGCATCGCGAACGACGCGGGGTTCACATACCGGATCAGGAAGTCCTGGTCCGCGTACATCACGTTCGCCGGGACACGATCCAGCATCGCCTCAAAGTGGAGCGGCGTGCCCATCGGCTCCGGGAGCGAGGAGTGCAAGGGGGTGTGCTCGGTCTGTGCCGGGGCGGAGGTCTTCTTCATGGGGGGTCCTGTCTCGGGAGGCGTGTCAGCGGTGACGACCTGGGAGCGGAGCGCCCCCACGGCCTTTTGCACTTCGTCCGCCAGCGCGGGGGCCACGCCGGTGTCCGTGAACGCGCCCGCCAGGTGGCTGGCGACGCGGTCGAAGTCTTGGTTGGTGATCTTCAATGCGGCGTGCGCCGCCGCGAGCGACTTGCCGCGGTAGCCGCGACCCGAACCGAAGGCGGCGCTCATGAACGCCGCATGCATGCGTGTGAGGTTGTCCCAGTCCGTCTCACGAAAGAACGGCGCGAGCGCTTCGTCCTGTCGGATCCGAGCGGCGAACTGCTCTGCGGCCGCCGAGACCGCCTTTCGACCTCCGAGGCGCTGAAGCAGGGAGCGGGTGCGGCGTCCAGTGGAGGCGGTGGTCGTGGTCTGGCGGCTCATGCAGCGCTCCGGGATTCGTGGTTCGGGTGGTCGATTTGAACGGCGGCGTCGGTGTCGAGGATGAGGAGGAGAGTCCCCTCGAGCTTGCAGATCCTTCGGGCGAGGCGGGCCGTTGGGCCGGCGAGCGTGATGGGGGGAGGCTCGAACGCGCTCTCGTCGAGCTCCAAGACGTCGCCGATGTCGTCCACCAGCAGGCTGATCGCGCCTTCGTCGCTTCGGATGACGACGTTCATGGGGAGCTCCCCCTCTCTCTCCGGGAGCATCAGCCGCTTGCGTAGGTCGACCGCGGTCACGATCTCGCCGCGCAGATTGATGAGGCCCCGAACCGCGTCACAGGAGAGAGGCACGCGTGTCATCTTCTGGAACCGAAGGACCTCTTGGACGCGCTCGACCTCGACGCCGAACGAAAGGGGGCCCACTTCAAACGTGCAATACTGTTCCACTACACCGCCTCCATACTCTGGCCTTCGGCCCACAGCTCGGGCAGCGCGCTGGCGAACACGGCGTCGATGTCGAGCAACTCGACAACACGGCCCTGTACGATGGCGCTCCCCTGGATCCCCGGGCGACGGCCAACCGTCTTCAGGTCCACGACGCTGTCGACGATGTCGACGAGCTGTCCGACCACCAGCCCGAAGACCTCTTTGCCACGGCGGATGACCACCACTTGATAGGTCTCGTTCTCCTCGCGGTGGCGCGCCGTCGGCAGGTCCACTCCGTAGATGGTGTGGGCGAGGTGGATCATGGGCATGATCGAGCCGCGGTACTGGACGACCTCGCGGTCCGTCAGCCGCTCCACCCGAGCGAGGGCGAATTCCTCGAGCCGGTCGATGCGCGTGAGGCGGACCGCGACCTGGGTCTCCGATGGGCCTTGGAAGAGGAGGAGCGACTCGGCTTCGCTCATGGCCCGGTCGGTCGGCCCCTGCTGCTCGTGGGACGAGGTCCGGTGGTCTTCGGTTACGAGCTTGGTCGTGCGCGCGAGGCCCATGACATCAAGGATCAGCGCGACCGTTCCGTCACCCATGATCGTCGCGCCGGCGTACGCGCTCAGGGCCTTGAGTTCCTGGCCGAGCGGCTTGACCACGATCTCTTCGGTGTCTCGGACGGCGTCCACGACGAGCCCAAAGCGGAGCTGGTCGGCCTGGAGAATCACGATGTTCATGGCGCCCTGGGAGTGACCGGGCCGCCCCAGGCCAAGCGCTTCGGACAGGTAGAGAAGGGGCAGGAGCTGGCCCCGGAGTCGGTAGACGGGCGTCTCCTGGATGGTCTCGATGCGAGCGAGGTCCTCGCCTTCGAGAAGCACGAGCTCGAGCAGGCTGACCTGCGGTATCGCGTAACAGTCGCCCTCGCTTTGCACGATGAGGGCCGGGATGATCGCCAGCGTCAGCGGGATCTTGATTCGGATCGTCGTGCCTTCGCCCATCGTGCTGGACAGGTCGAGCGTGCCGCCGATCCGCTCGATGTTGGTCTTCACGACATCCATGCCCACCCCGCGGCCGGATACGTTGGTGACCTTCTCCGCCGTCGAGAACCCAGGCAGGAAGATGAGCTTCAGCGCCTCGCGCTCGCTCATGCGGGCGGCGTGCTCCTCGGTGATGAGGCCGCGCTCCAACGCTTTTTGGGTGAGCGCATGAGGGTCGATGCCTTTCCCGTCATCGGCGATCTCGATGATGACCTGGCCGCCTTCGTGGTAGGCGCGCAGCCAGAGCACACCCTCCTCGGGTTTGCCGGCGGCAATCCGGTCGGCCGGGGTCTCGACACCGTGGTCACAGGCGTTGCGGACCAGGTGCGTCAGCGGGTCCTTGATGGCCTCGATCAGGGTCTTGTCGAGCTCGGTCTGCCGGCCCTCCATCTCCAGGCGCATCTGCTTCTCGCACGCGTGGGCCAGGTCCCGAACGACGCGGGGGAACTTCCCCCAGATCGTGCCGATGGGCTGCATGCGTGTCTTCATCACGCCTTCCTGCAGCTCGGATGTGACGAGGTTGAGCCGTTGCGCGTTGGTGCCAACGGCGATCCCCCCGCCTCCTTCGTCGCTCTGCAGGATCTGGTTGCGGACGAGCACCAGCTCGCCGACGAGGTTCATCAGGCGGTCGAGCAGATCGACGTTGACGCGGATCGTGGTGTCGCGGACCTGGGCGCGTCTTTCCTGCTGGAGCTCGAGCGCCTCGTCGACCTGGTCGGGGCGGATGTGTTCCTTCCGGACGAGGATCTCACCGAGCTTGCGGGGGTCGCCTTCCTCCTGGCTCTTCAACGCCTGCGCCACCGCTTCGGCCGTCGCGATCCCGCGCTGGACCAAGACCTCGCCCAAAGGCGGGGTGGACTTGGCGCGCTCGGGGGTCGCGTCCTGGAGCGCCTTCAGCTTCTCGACGAGTGCGGTGTAGGGGAGTTCGCCGTCCTCGCCGGTCTTCTCGACCGCCGAGAGCATCTCGCGAATCGCATCGACCGTGGTGAGCAGCACGCTGACGACCTCTTCGCAGGCCTCGACCTCGCCCGCGCGCACCTTGCTGAGCAAGCTCTCAGCCGCATGGGTGACGGTCTCCATGTGGCTGTAGCCCAGGAAGCCGCAGACCCCCTTGATGGTGTGCACGTCGCGAAAGATGCGGTCGACGACGCCGGCCGCCTTCTTGTCTTCCTCGAGCTCCACGAGGTCCTGCTCGATGCGCTCGAGCGCCTCGCCGCTCTCCACGAGGAACTCCTCGACTATCTCGTCCGCCATGGCGGTCACTCCCCTCCGGGCCGACTCGGCTCCGGTGCAGTCTCAATCGGATCAAACTGAGAATACTTGAGAGCCCGGAACGCCCATCTCGTCGAAAGTTCAGGGGATTCCCCGGATGGGGACGTCCGCGTCGTGGGTTCTAGATTCGCGAGATTTACGCCTGAAGGGTTCACCCCTCGCGGCCGCCGCCGTCCTTGTCTCCGTAGCCCACGTCGGGCACTTGGAGGTGAGAGATGCGAGTACTGGTGGTGGACGACAGCAAGGCCATGCGGATGATCGTCAAACGGTCGCTGCGCCAAGCCGCGCTGCCCGACCTCGAGGTCGTCGAGGCTGAGAACGGTCAGGTTGCGCTGGATCGCTTGCTCGGTGCCGAGCATGTCGACTTCGTGCTGTGCGACTGGAACATGCCGGAGATGAACGGGATCGAGCTGCTGCGTGCCCTCAACGACAAAGATGTGAAGGTGCGGTTCGGCTTCGTGACGTCGGAGAGCACCGAAGAGATGCGGTCGCAAGCCCGCGACGCGGGAGCCAAATTTCTGCTGTCGAAGCCGTTCACGGCAGACATGCTCAAGGACCAGCTCGACCGCGTGCTGTAGATGCGCCTCCCGGACTCACGGCGCATCTGTTGGATCAGCCGAGCAGCTCGCTCAACGGTCCCGCGGCGCGGCGTGACGACAGGCCCGGGTAGCGCACAGGCGAGCGCCCCAGCACGCTTCTGAGAGGACATGGGAGCATTAACGCGTTCGAGCCCGGGGCACGCGTGCCAGGGGCCGCACGTCCATGACCGCTCAGGCGCTGTCGGGCTTCGGCTTGCTGAGCAGCATGACGACCCCGGCCAGGCCGAAGAGGACGATCGTCGTGCAGCAACAGCCGCTCCCGACGAGCGCCATGGTGCCTGTCTCCTCGGCGCCCGCGCCGGCGTTGTGCACCATCATCTTGTCGTACCCGACGAACAACAGGCCGAAGAGCGGACACATCATCACGACGGCGAGCCCCGCGAGAACCCCGCCGATCATCTTCTTGTTCATCCGCAGGATCTGGCAGATTCAGGGCGGATGTCACGGCGACCGCCGCCGTGCTTGGTTCGACCCACACGGCAACCCACAATCGGCCGTCGGTGCGCCCGACCGCAAGCCCGTCCTCGATGAGTTCGTCCGGTTGCGTGCATCGCAGACATGCGGCCACGTGTCTTGCGCGGACGAGGAGCGTCGGGCGCCTCGCGCGGACGGCTCGCGGACGCCCACGAACGCCGAGCTGGCTGCCGTGACGTGAGGACCTCTAGAGACGAGCTCGCTCGATGAGTCCGGCCATTCGAATCCGGGACGCCAGGCGCTCGAGCCCCACGCCCGGGCAGTACGCCGGCGTGGCTCCTCGAAGCGTATCGCCGGCGCCGTCGGCACGTGGGCCCACATCCTCTGCCGCGGGATTCAGCCCCGCCGCCCACCCCCGCCAGAGCACGCGGTCAGCGAACGTCAGGTAGACGCTGGAGTTGTCTGCACGAACCGCCGCGCGCACCGCCTCGACGCCTTCGGCGCGTCCTCGTTCAGCGTGATGAGCAGCCCGCGCCCTTCGTACGCGCCTCGGCCCAACGTAACCCCGTGAAGGAACGCCCCCTCAAGCGGCGCGGGGGCCGCCACTACCTGCACGCCGAGGTCCCAGAAGCCAGCAGCCATGCAGGAGTCCTCCAGAACGAAGTCGACTCCCTGAGCGGCGCCAATGTGCTGCGCCAACCAGGCTCTCAGCGGCGGCCGGGCTCCTCCTCCACGGTGATCTGCCCGCACGGTCCCGTTGCCGCCCACCCAATACCGCACTGTCTGGTCGGCATCGCCGAGCTCGGATTGCTGCGGACGGAACAGCTCGTTGATGCGACCGAATCGCGCTTGCGGCCAGAGTCGAAGGCGCGCCGCCGAAGGAAAACGATGAAGTGTGATGCGGTCTTCTGTCGCGACCACCTCAGTGCCTTCACGCCAGTTCGCGGGGAGCAGTGAGAGGAGATCCCGCAGAGCTTCTGCCGACTCTTCCTGCGTTTGGGCCTCCATCTCATCGCGCTCCCACTGCGCGAGCATCGACTCGCGCATGAGCACAATCTCCTGGCGCTCCGTCGGGGGCGGCGCCCACTCTCCGAAGGGGTCGGTTGGCGGCGCGACGACCTCGCGTCGGTCCGTGCGAGCGTCACAGCCGGCCAGCCCCATCGATACGAGAACCACGACGGTGGCTCCTGGAAGCATGCGCATGTGCACACGGTGCAGGAGTCCAGGAGCGATCTCCAGTGGGCGGGACCTCAATAGGCGAGTTCGAACTCCGCCACGCCATCGTGACGAACACGGAGGAGTAGGCACTCTCCGAAATGTCGGACGGCCGTCTCGCGGCAGCCATCGAACGGTCACGTCCTGGGACGTGTCATCGCCGCGATCGAGTCGAGCTGCAGGTCGGCGGCCATGCGCGTCAGCTCGGCCAGATCCGCGCCTCCGATTTGAGTTGCGTCGCCGAAGACCCAGACGCGCGAGAGGCGGCGAGAGCGGTTCGAGACACAGGCGCGGTGCCCCTCGACCGTCTCCCATCGCTGACAGGTCTGCTGCTGGTGGGCCGTTGCACGGGCATTGCTCCTACACCGGTGGGCGCCATCCTTCGATTGCGCCGCACGGGCGATGAGATTCGCGTCGCGCAGGTCGCCATCCCGGCGGTCGGCCAGTCCGTGGCCATCGGGATCCCCGCCGACCGGGTCCTTCCGGAGCAGCTCACGCGCATCGGGCTGACCGGGCCCGAGTCGCAAGCGTTTGAGACCGGGTGGTTCGCTGAGTTCTTCGACGCGAGGCGCTGATGCCGCACGCGCTCCCAGACGCGCTCGTCGTTCCCTCCCGCCAGGACGCGGTCGACGGACACGCCCGCCTCGAGGCGACCCCCGCGTCCACCGCCACGGTGCGCGCGATGGCCATCCGCGCGGGCTGGCCGACGCTCGACTGAGCATTCGGTGTACCCTCTGGACCATGCCTGATTCCGTCCAGTCGCCCTCGCGGGCCCAACGTCGCTTTCGGCGGCTGTTCGTTCCTGCGGTGATCGCGCTGGCGTTCCCGCTGCTCGCCTGTGGCGTGAGCGGGGGACAGCGTGTTCCGGCGTGTGAGAACGCGCCAAATGGCGACGCCTGCAGCGAGTGCTGCAGCGAACACGGCCACAACGGTCACATGTACAACTCGTTCGGCGACGTGCCGTGCGAATGCATGTGACGGACCTGCGCTGAGTCAGAGAGACGGTGCTGGCTGAGTCGACGGTGCTGAGTCCGCGGTGCTCAACCCGGAGGCGTTCAGAGCGGCATGTTCTTCGCGCGCAGCTCCTCGACCAGCGCCACGCTGACTTCCTCCTCGCCGCGGGCCCGCGCCGCCTCTTCCGCCTTCCGCTTTGCCAGCGGCCGCACGAAGAACGGCACTTTCTTCATCATGTCCGCGGCGTCAGGGTGCCAGCGTACTTTGCTCTTGGCCATGGGCCGAACGTAGCCCGGTCGAGCAGAGAGTGCCGCCGTGCCTTGGCGGTCCCGTGAGCGCTAAGGTGGTCGAGGCCTGCCCATTCGGCGCCCTTCGGTTCAGCCTGCCCGGTGGCGAACCGCAGCAACGCCTTCCCAACACGCATGGGGTGACGGTGGAGAAGGGCGGCCCGTATCGCGTTTCGGGTGTAGGCCGAAGGCGCGAGCGTCGAGAAGTAGATGCTCTGTCGATGTGGGCCATCGAAGAGCAAGCCGTTCTGCGACGGGTCCCACTACGACATCGCGTGGGAGCACTCATCGCCGCCCGGCGGCGTACCCGGCGCTAGCGACGACGTATGCCGCGGACCAGAGCGGCTCCCCAGCTCACATGCAGCGCAGCATAGATGACGACGATCCCGTATTTGAGGACGCGCCAGACCCAGCCGTCGAACAGCGGGTCTTCGTGGTCGCGCCACAGGAACACGCACGTCGCGACCGTGTAGCCGACGAGGCGGAGCGCCACGAAGAGACCGAGGTGCGTCCACTCGAGGGCTGCGAGCGCCCGTGGGCGACCGCGCTCGCTGCGCCGGAGAAGGCGCCACGGGTGGAACACGACGCCGGTGGTTTGAATCACGAAGACCCACAACAGCACGCTGGGGAAGGCGTCCAGCAAGAGGAGCCCCCCGAAGGTGACGAGAGTCACCGAGTGGTGGATCAAGGACTCCGGAAGTCGCGGGAATGACGACGTTGCGGCGAGCACCAGCCCGCCGGCGAAGAACCCGAGTTGGGCCCACGCGGCGTGCAGCCCGAACGCGGTGTGCACCAGGTCTCGAGGGCCGACCCATCCCTCGGAGATGACAGCAGCGAGGGCCAGCGCACTCAGCAAGGGGTACGCCAGCGAGTGATACCACTCGTACTGGAGCGCGGGCGTGTCGCTGTGCGGCAGCGGCGCGCGAACCACGGCCGGAAACAGCCCCACTGAGAGCGCGGCCGAACACAGGAACGTCAGGAACATCGACCCATCGCGACTTTCGCCTCGGCCATCTCAATGTCCTCGTCGGAGGTCGCGACGCGCCTTGGCCATCTAGTACTGTCGGTGGAGGAACAGGGTTCCGTAGTGCGCGAGCGCATCTCGTGCGGGGCCGGGGTTTAGGTGAGGGACGAGCTCCGCCCAGCCTGCGTCGAGCAGCTCTGTCGCGATCCGGAGGCACTCCGCGGGGGCTCCCGTGTGCTCGATCTGCGCCTGAAGGGCGGCCACCTCGGCGTCGGTCTTGTCCGGGTTCAGCAACCGTTCGAGAAGCGCGCGCGCTTCCGCGGGCGGCAGCGTGGCCAGCGTCACCGCGACGGGCGCCGTGATCTTGCCCGCACAGAGATCTTCGCCCGACGTCTTCAGCCCTGCCTCGAATCCACGCAGACTGAGCAAGTCGTCGCCGATCTGAAGCGCGGTCCCCATGGCCATCGCGTAGTGACTGAGGGCAACGCGGCTCGCCCTCGACGCGCCCGTGCAACACGCGCCGAGCTGCGCGCAGAGCACTACTGGCCATCCTGTCTTCAATCGATGGACATCGAGGACCGTGCGCACCAGGCCCGAGACCTCTTCGCAGTCCACCGCGTCTCGGGCCGCGTCGGCGAGCCCGCCCAGGTCCACGCCCTGGCCCGCGTGCGCCGCGCGCAGGGCCTGGAAGAACAGCCGGTACATGTCCAGCTTCGCGGCTTCCGTGAGGGGAAGCGCCTCGAGCATCTCATCGAGCAGGAAGTAGGCGGAGCAGCCTGCGTTGACGGCCCGCGCCTCGCCAAACACGCGATGGCAGCTCACTCCCCCGCGCCTCAGCTCGGACTGGTCCTGCACGTCGTCGACGATGAGTGAGCCCACGTGCAGCAGCTCCATCACGCCCGTCCACGGCTCGAGGGGGCGCGGATCGCCGCCGAGCGCTTCGCATACCGTCAACGACAGCATCGCGCGCCACCCCTTGCCGCCGCGCTCCGCGACGAGCCGAAGTGGTGCGACGACGTCCCGATCGACGCGGCGGATCATCGGCCGCTCGAGCGGAGCCGAGTGGGGGAGGGTGACGAGCTCGCCCCGGCTCATGCGGTCGAGCAGCTCAGAGATCGAGGCATCGGCCGACCACCGGGCCCCTTTCGAGCGGCCGTTCTTGTGCGATGGGGCGGGTTCGAGGGATCGGTCGGTCGGTTCGTGGAGCATCTTGCGCGCCTTCGGAGCGATGGGTTCGTCTGGCTGCCTACCTCTGCAAATGCACGGCCACGTCACCGGACAGGGAGGAGCCCCGGCCATGCGAACGTGTGAATGCACCGCGGACGTTCATGAACGCCCACGAACACAGGGACCGTCCGCCTGTCCGGTCAGGGGCCGCTCGTCTGCACCCCTACGGCGAGGTGGCTGTGGCGCGTGACCCGTCCGGGTAGAGCGCGGTGACTTCGAAGCGCGCGGCCCGAGGTCGAGCGGCGCCATCGACCGTGAAGCCGAGGCAGCTCACGTGGCCCAGATGGACGGCGGGGGAGGCCGTCCGGGATGCACCGGCACGCCAGAAGCGCTCGATGTGCGCCGGGACGATCGTGCGACCCCCCGGCCAGCGGACCTCGAACGCCGGTGCGTTCGATTGAACGTCGAGCTGGACCTCGTCGGTGTGGCTGCACATCCACACGCTCTCGACGTGCGATGGCGCTCCCAGCACAGGCTGAGACTCGGACCGGGTCCAGCTCGGGTCGACGCGGTATCGAACCTCCTCGCTACCAACGGTCACCGAGAACGAGCCGCGCTGCACAGCGAAGCGCACGCGTTGCACGGCGATGGAGCCGAACACCTCGCGGGGGCCCAACTCCATCGGCGTCGACGACCGCACGCGCGCATCGATGTGCCGGGAGTTCGGTGAGAAGACGTAGAGCGTCGGGTTCGGGGGCAGGCGCGAGCCGGCGGACGGCGCCACGAAGGCTCGGCTCATCGCGCACTCCGCCGAGGCGGGCGCGGCGGTGAGCGTGGCGAGCAGAGACAGGCAGAGGGCAACGCGCTTCATGGCCAAGGGACCCATCTACGTGGGGGTTCCTTGGCTATGATGGGCGCAGCGGCGGACTTTCCGTCAGGCTGGGACCCCGGAGCTCAGGCTGGGACCCCGGAGCACTGGCCTGGAACGGTGTAACAGGCGCCCTCGACGCACCAGCCGCCATCGCATTCCGCGTCCGCCGCGCAGCTCCGGCGCTCGCAACCAAGCCCACCGCAGTCGAACTGCGACGGACAGGCCGCTCCGATCCCGCAGCTGGCAGGCTCGCAGCGGCCGCCCGAGCCACACTGCTCGCCTTCGCCGCAGCTCCCGGCCGTGCAACCTGCTCGGCATGTGCGCTCCCCACCGCAGAAGCAGTCCGACGGCCTGCGGTCGCAGATTTGACCCTCCGCACACGCGCCATCGTCCGTGCAGGTCTCGAAGGGCGTCATGCAGATCCCGCAGCCGATGAACTCGCCCGGCGCAAGGCAGTTGAACGCGAAGCCGGAGCAATCGCTCGAGGACCTGCACTGGTTGAGGCCGAGCGTCATCATGCCGGCGTCTGCCGCGCCTGCGTCGTCACCCCCGTCGGCTCCTGCGTCGTCGGCTCCTGCGTCGGCCGGCCCTGCATCGCCTGGCCCAGCGTCGTCGGGCCCCGCGTCGCTCGCCCCCGCATCGGTCGACCCCGCATCGGTCGACCCCGCATCGGTCGACCCCGCATCGGTCGACCCCGCGTCGGTCGACCCCGCATCGGTCGACCCCGCGTCGTCAGGTCCTGCGTCTGAGCCAGAAGCATCCGTTCCCGCGTCATCCACCGAGGCCGACCCGCAGCCGGCACCGACGATCGCGATGAGAAAGAAGGAAAGCAGACGCGCCCGAGTCGAGTTCATGGCCAGGCATGCCATCTCGCCGCGATGGTCGCCACCGCACGGCACGCCAAGATGGGACATATGTCGGACCGGACTTCACGCGCTCTCCGATCCGACAATGCCCTGGCCGAGACGAACAACGGTCTCTTCAAGACCTGTATGAACCGGGCGCATGGGTGACAGGTCGGACCGGGCGCATGGGTGACACCGCAACGGCTGATCGCGATCGATCGCGGGATGCCGTGGAAAGAGATGTCGCCCGTGGACCAGCGTGTGGAGTTCATCCAAGCCCGGCTGTCCGGCCGGTACGCGAGCATGGCGGAGCTGTGCCGTGCCTTCAGTGTGAGCCGCAAGACCGGCTACAAATGGTGGAAGCGCTTCGAGGAGGGTGGGCTGAGCGGCCTGGCGGACCGCAGCCGCTCCAGCCACGAGCACCCGAACCGCACGGACCCGACGATGGTGGCGATGGTCGTGGCGGCCCGGAAGAAGCACCCGACGTGGGGCCCGAAGAAGCTGCACGCGTGGCTGCGAGGGAAGGGCTACGCGCCCCCCGCACGGTCGACCATTGGCGCCATCTTGCGACGCGCGGGCCTGGCTCACCCGAAGCGTCGAGGGGCTCGGACGGCCGAGTACGCCGACGGGCTGTCCGCGCAGGACCGTCCGAACGCAGTGTGGAGCGCGGACTTCAAAGGCTGGTTCAAGCTGGGCTCGGGCCAGAAGTGCTACCCGCTGACGATCACCGACGGCTTCAGCCGCTACCCGATTCGCTGCGACGCGCTCGAGCACCCAGACGCGATGGCTTCCCGCGAGGTGTTCGAGTCTGCGTTCGCGGAGTTCGGGCTGCCTGAGGTGCTGCGCACGGACAACGGAACTCCGTTCTCGGGTCGTCACGGCATCAGCGCTCTGTCGGTCTGGTGGGTGAAGCTGGGCATCAAGCCGGAGCGCATTCGCCGCGGAAAGCCAACGGAGAACGGTCGCCACGAGCGTATGCACCGGACCCTGAAGGCCGATGCGATCGGGCAGCGTCCGGCCTCGAGTACCCGGTCTCAGCAGCTCGTGTTCGACGAGTTCCGTGCGGAGTTCAACGACGAACGGCCTCACGAGGCGCTCGACATGAAGACGCCGCGCGACATCTACGAGCCAAGCGCACGGAGGTACGACGGGGAGCTGAGGTCACCGAGCTACGACCGGACTGGGCCGTGAGCTACGTCGGGCGTGATGGCCAGCTTCGGCTCGGCGACAAGGCGTTCTTCGTCAGCCAGGTTCTACGCGGCGAGCCCGTCGGGATTTGGCACGCAGATGATGGGAGCTGCGAGGTCTTCTACGGACCGCTCAAGTTGGCGACGATCACGGCGAGCGGGAAGCTGCGGCGTGGCGGTCGCACAACGCGACACGAGAACGTCGAGGAGCAGCCGTTGGCGGCCGAGTGAAGCGTTGAACGGGCGGCTGAACGCCGAGATCCAACGCAAGAAATCCAGGGCACGCTGAACCCCAAGAAGGGCGTCCGAGCCCAGCATGCTAGAGTTTCGTCACCTTCAACTGTTACCCATGCGCCCGGTTTGAGGTGCTACCGATCCCCCCGTTCGCACAAGCTCGTGTCGTACTGCGCAGAAGATGCATTATGTAAACTTTCGGTGGGTGCGGCTCTAAACATCGCAATTATTGAGAAAAGCGCCGACGTCCTGCGCGCGCAACGCTGCCTTCCGCGACGCATGCGCGGTGCTACGAGCCGCTGCGGATGGACTTCAGGCGGTCTTGGCGGGCCGCGGGACGACGCGGACGGACTTGCGGAGAGGCTTGAGCGTTCGCTCCATCGCGGGAGCCCAGCGGTCACTCAACTGGAGTGCTCGGAGCTGGAGCACCTCGTCGCCGGTGCGTGGCTTCCAGCGCGAGCCCGGACGCTTCATCCGGATGGCCACAAGGCTTTTGCAGGTGGCCTCGACGGTCCCGCTCCCGATGGGCAGCCCGGCGGCGCGCGCTTCGGCGTAGCGCATCTTGGGTAGGCGCGAGCCGATGTAGCGGATCGCATCGCCGACCGGCCGCCGTCCGGATTCATCGGTGGCCCGTGTCAGGCCCGCTTCCTCGAGCTCCTCGAGTACGAGCGAGGCGCCGTCGGGCTGCTCGAGCAGCTTCGAGCGCCAGTCTCGGAAAATCCCCGGCATGCGTCGGCCGCGTGCCTCCAGCAGCCTCGCTGCGCTCGCCACGTACTCGAGAGCATGCCACGCGTCCACGAGTCGGATGGGCTCGATGCCGAGCTGGGCGACGCTCAGGTGCTGGTCATACAGGCGCCAGAGCTCAGGTGCGCCATCGGCCAGAAGAACGACGGGCAGCTCCGCTTTGGAGCGAAGCGCGATGACGTCGGCGCAGAGGCGCTCCATCAGCTGCTTCGCTGCCCGGTGCGTCGCCGCCTCGACGCTCCCAGGCGTCGGGGGCATCCGACCGTGGCGAATCGTGTGGAGCGCCCTTCCCTTGGCGTCGTGGATCGAGACCGTGGCGCAGTACGCCATGCGGTAGTTGCGCGCGACCACGGGCGGAGTCGCCTCCGCCTCGGTTCGGTTGGCTTCGGCCAGCGCCGCGGCGGTGCGCTCGTCGAGCTTCACGGCGGGCCGGACCGACGCGATGCGAGCGCGATCCTCGGCGCTCACCGGCGCGGCGTCGCGCTGCGGCGGCACGGGCTCCTCCATGGGCACCGACACGCGGTCGACCGCAACGCTGATCGCCGCTGACTCCTCCGGCATCTCGAACGCCTCGATCAGCTTCGGTTCGACCTGAGCGCGCCGGCTCAGGTACTCCGCTCCGACGGCGTGCCCGACCCGCTCGAAGCTGCATCGGGAGTACGGCAGGCGGAGCAGCTCTTGGCTCGTTGAGCGCGCCTCCCGCGACGTTCCCTGCGCGAGCAGGTGCGCCATCGCGCGCGCGGTCCCCGGCAGCCACCGGCGGTCCACCACGCCCGCGCGCTGCGCCACGACATCCAGACTCGCGGCGCGGCGTTGACCGACGAGTCGGTACAGCGTGCGAGTCACCTTCACCGGCCCCGACAGCGTCCCGAACGTCCGCTCCGCTCGATGCACGCGACGGTATGTCTTGCCCCACACCTTCACGAACGGCGCGTCGATGTCGAGGGCTGCGAGCGTGACGCCGTGCACCGCGCGTTCGACCGCGGCGGTCTGTTCGGCGACAGCTTCCTCGAAGGCGCCGTAGTCGACCGCGTCCCCGCCTTCGCGTGCTCTTCGGACCTCCTCGTCGGCGAGCTCGAGCAGCTCGTTCATCTTCTCCACGCCGCTCGGACGCGTCGATGTTCGGGGGCTGAACGACAGCTGCGGGGATGGCTCTTCGAACTCCGAGGGTGACGGCAAGGGGCGTCCGGATCGGCAGCGCCAGGGTTCGACGGCCGTAGATTCGGCTGACGCCCCCTTTCAACATCCACCAGAGGTGGACCCTCAGCTGCTGCGCCGGGCACGCCAAGCGCAGGAACAGGCCGCCTCGGAAGCCGCACGACTCAGGGGTCCACTGCGCGGCAAATGCGTGGCTATCTCCGATGGCCCCGACGGGCAGATCCGCCGGGTCAGTGGAGCTACCGCAAACGAGTCCGGACCGTATGCCAGAGGAGCTGAAAACGACCCCGCCCGGGCCGTCGCACACAGTGGACCACGACCTGCCGGCATAGGGCACGATCTCTCGCAGGGCGGGGGCTCAGACTACGCGCACCGTAGAAACTCGGACGGCAGCGTCGCCCGTGACGCCGACGGCCGCCCGATTCGTGAGCACACGCCTGGAAGGAATGCGGCGCTGCATGGCGAGAAGCAGGTGTCTCGCAGCCAAGAGGCGCAAGGCGTCAATGAACCGATCGGAGTCTCCAACCAACAGTGCGGCGACTGCCGTGGGTGGTTTCGGGAGCAGGCGAGGTCGAGAGGTGAGCCGCTTGTCGTCAACGACGGCAACCGAAGTCGCGTGTACCACCCAGATGGGTCGGTTGACGTGTACGATCAGAACGATCAGCTCGTGCGGCGCGTGCCCCCCGACGAGGGGGCTGGGGCGACCTTTACTCAAGGCTGGGATAGGGACTGGTAGGGCGTGGGTATGACGAAGGAAGACATCGAACTCGCCGTCCGAGCAGGATTTGCTTCGTTGGACGTAGGGGGAGATCAGGATCTCGCTCTTCGTGACCGAAAGCGGCTGTGGCGCGCATTCGGTCCCGTCGAGACCGAGCGTGACTTCGCGGCCCGCGCGCCCGCTCACCGAGGTCGTACCCTGCTAGCGTTGAGCGCGGTTGAGCACACGCTACCGCTTTGGGAAAAACTGTGGGACGACCGTGAACCTCACGAAATGCTGCGCTTGGTGGGGCAGTACATGGCGTTCGAGATCGAGAGTCAGGACGTGTTCGAGTTCGCAAACCGCCTTACGACCAGAGGGCAGAACACGCACGGGCTCAAGTCGCATCAGCTCCGAGGCGTCTACGTTGCCCAGGCCGCTGCGGCTGTTGGGTTCACGGCCCTCCAGGATGAGTGGTGCGACGACTCCGGGGAATCGGACGAGGAGATCGACAGCTGGGACGCAGCGTATCTGTCGTCCTGGGCTTGGGTTGGCTGCGCTCGGTGGGAACCGGGTGGCAGCACCGAAGCGGCGAACGCCCGCAGGGGTGACTACTGGAGGTGGTACCTGGGGGAAGCGGTGCCGGCGGCCTGGGAGGAAGCTCGGACTGTCGCTAGGCGCGGCTGAGGACTACTTTATTGCAGTC
>JBGCFC010000102.1:0-138578 GCA_045106715.1 Sandaracinaceae bacterium | reverse complement strand
GCGGAGGACGGGTGGGGCCGGATTGGTGGCCGCGGGGCGCGGTTTGGCGCTGGATCGGGGCGCCGGTGGTGCGTTCAGCCGCCACTGAGACCCTCAACTCGACCGATCCCCACCAAATGCGTCCAGGTCCCACCCGCACGTGCCCGGGACCGGGCCATCGCCACCCGCACGTGCCCGGGACGGATTCACAGCACCACCCGCACGTGCCCGGGACCGGGCCATCGCCACCCGCACGTGCCCGGGACGGATTCACAGCGATCGGGGACGGATTCACAGCGCGGGACGGATTCACAGCGCGGAAGCCTCATGTCGTGTCCGGTCCCTCCAGCACCGTGGTCCAAGCCTGGAGGGTCGCCTGACGGAGAGTAGCCCACTCGCCGGCAGTCCCCACGTAGACACCGTGCGCCCACGTCAGAACTTCGCGAGGGCGCGCCCCGCTCTCGGGCACCGGCAGCACGTGAAGGTGAAGGTGGCGAAAGCTCATCGGGAGGTCGTCCAGGTCCGTACCGAGGGCCGCGACGTACACGCGAGCGGGGTCGAGCACGCCTGAGAGCGCACAGCCAAACTGCCGGGCGAGCTCCGCAGCGTCGGCCCATTCGGTGGCCGTGACCTCGCTCAAACGCACGACGTGGCGCCGTAGCGTGACCAGGCCGTGACCCCACCGAACAGGGTAAGGAGTAAACGTCGCAACAGCATGAGGGGTGGCGGCGAGCGGACTCTCGGACCGCGTCATGCGGCAGGGGATGCAGCCGTCCGGCTTCCCTTCAGCGATGCGTTGAAGCGCGGTCGCGCGGTCAACCAAGACAGGCATCACCAGGGATTCAGCACACGTTGTTGAATGCGCGCGGGCCGAGGTCGAGGCCGGGCTCGCACCGTCGGAGCGCGCTCGAGCGGTGTCTCCATCGGCGACGCTTCGAGCGTCCGGACGATCTCGCGAAGCGCCAAGGGCGTCGGCACGTATTCGGTCCCCGCAAGCGCCAAGCACCCGAGATACAGGTCCGGCAGCGACGTCCCCAACCCAGTGGCACGCCACCGCGTGCGTGCAGCAGCGCCGAGCGTCACATCGTCCTCGGGACGCGGCTCCGGATACCGCTCCCAATACGCCGCCAACCGCTCGAGGAAGGCAGCATCGCGACGGAGCCGCGCGGCGATCTCCTCGGTGCCGACCGACCACGCCTGCACGCGGTCCTCGTTGACCACCACGACCTCCCGGAACTGCCGCGTCACCCCGCCGACCCCCTGGCCGCTGCCGAAATGCACCACGAACCCGACGCGCCCTGGATCACGGGCCACTGCAGCCGCCCCGATGGTCTGCCCATCGGCATCGCGGACCTCCCAGCGGGCGTCTCCGTTCTGCCCAGGAAGGAACCGCGCGATCCACGCGCCCTCGCGCAGCTGAATAGCGATCAGGCGGTCACCGTAGTCCCCCTCCTCCCAACCCATGCGCGTCGCCCAGGGTGCGATCCACGCGAAGCGCCGCGTCGTGCGCTGAGTCCGAAGGAAGCGCGCCACGGGGTGCGCATCGTCCTGAAGCGCTACGTCGAATCCAGATGCCCGGCCGTCTTCGCTCCGGTCGCGGCTCAGTAGCGTCGAGCGCGGCGCCCGGAGGGCCGCGATCTGCTCGGCGCGTGTCCAGGTGTAGACCTTGCCGCGGGTGAAGTCGTCGAGCGGCAGCTGGCAGCCTTCGAGCCACTCACGCAGGGCGGCACGCTCCTCAGGGTCGTCGGTCGGCTCCGGCTCGGGCACAGCGACAGGCTCCACCGCGTCGGGTTCTGGCGCGGGGTCGGGGGCCGCCTCCGCACACGCCACGAGGAGGGCGACACACAGTGCGAGACGGAGCGGGTTCGCGGACACGGGCCGCAGCGTAGCAATAGAGAAGAGTCCGAGCGCGGCGTCTCGGTTGACGGCAGGGGCCGCGGCGGCCAGATCGCCGGGCGTGGACATCGAGCTGGCGCTGTTGGCGTTCTGCGGGGTGGTGACCGTCGGCTACGCGGTCCAGACCATCACCGGCTTTGGCGCGCTGTTGGTGTGCGTGACCCTCGGCTCGCTCTTCATGGATCTCCGCGCGGTGCTGACGCTCGGCGTCCCGATCTCCATTCTGCAGACGCTCTACATCGCGATCCGGCGCCGCGACGAAGTGCAGTGGCGATTGCTGTTCACGCGGGTCTTGCCGGCCATGATGGTCGGCGTGGCGATCGGCTACGTGACGCTGAGCCCGTTCGGTGACACCGCGTGGGTCAAGCGCGTGTTCGGCGCGCTCGTCTGCCTGCTGGCAACGCGGGAGCTGTGGCGGATGCACGCGTCAGACACGCCGGAACCCACAACCCTGCATCCACTCGCGGGAGCGCTCGCGACCTTGGCGGCGGGCGTGATCCACGGCGTCTATGGGACGGGTGGCCCGCTTCTCGTCTACGCGCTCGGCAAGACGGAGCTCTCGAAGAGCCAGCTGCGCTCGACGCTGTCCACCGTGTGGCTGACGCTCAACACGGGGCTGGCCGTCGCGTTCGCATTCGACGGGCGATACGACGGGAGAACCATGATGGACCTCGCCGTAGTGCTGCCTGGCGTCGCGGTCGGCGTGCTCGTGGGGGAGTGGGTCCACAAGCGCGTGAACGAGCGCACGTTCCGAAAAGGCATGTTCACCCTGCTGCTCGTCGCGGCGCTCGCGTTGATCGCGCGCGCGTGACCCTCGCTCGGCGAGCGGACTCTCGTGAGAGCTGCACCGGCTCAGACGCGCCCGAAGTGCACGCCGGCCTCGGACGCTTGGCGGACGAGTTCTCCGTCCGGGGACACGCGCTTCGGCTCGGCGATGGCGTCTTCGATCGGGACGTTCGTGATGCGCCCTTCGCGGAGCGCCACCATGCGGCCGAACTCTCCTCGCGCGATGAGCTCCGCCGCCTCCACGCCGTAGCGCGTGGCCAACACGCGATCGTACGCCGACGGGCTGCCGCCCCGCTGAATGTGGCCGAGTACCGTGACCCGCATCTCCGCGTCCACCTTGCCGTCGAGCGCAGTCGCGAGCCGCTGCGCCGCGCCCATGAGCCGCGGCATGCCGCCGGCCACAACCTCGCCCACACTCACATCCCCCCCGTGCGGCTTGGCCCCCTCGGCCACCACGATCAGCGAGTAGTTCTTCCCGGCCGCGCGGCGGGTCGTGATCATCTTGGCGATCGACTCCGTGTCGTAGGGGATCTCGGGGAGCAGGATCGCGTCGGCGCCGCCAGCGATGCCCGCGTGGAGGGCGATCCACCCCGCATTCCGGCCCATCACCTCGATGAAGATGACCCGGTCGTGGCTGTCGGCGGTGTCGCGCAGCCGGTCGATCGCTTCGGTCGCCACATTGACGGCCGTGTCGAAGCCAAAGGTCTGGTCGGTGCAGCCGAGATCGTTGTCGATCGTCTTCGGCACCCCCACGACCTTCAGCCCGAGGTCGATCAGCCGCTGCGCGATCATCATCGAGCCGTCCCCACCGATGGACACGAGCGCGTCGATGCCGAGCGACGCGTAGTTCTCGAGCAGCCTGGCGGAGACGTCCGTCTCGACGGCGTTCCCGCTCTCGTCCGGGACCACGTAGCGGAAGGGGTCACAGCGGTTGGACGTGCCGAGGATCGTGCCGCCCCGCGTGAGGATGTCGCGCACGTCCGACGTCTCGAGCCAACGATTGCCGTGCGGGCTGCGGTAGTCGAGGTCGAGAAGCCCGTGAAGCGCATCCTCGATGCCGAGCACCTCCCAACCGTACTTGTCGCGGCCGACTTTCACGACCGAGCGGATGACAGCGTTGAGTCCGGGGCAGTCCCCGCCTCCGGTGCAGATGGCGATCTTCTTCACGGTCATGGGGGGAACGTACGTCGGGCGAGGAGGCGGGCTCAACCACCCTCTCCCTCAGAACGTTCGGGGGCCCTCCCGGGGCCGCGCCAAGACCGCCACGAGGCTCCCGCCGAGGCCCGCGGCGGCGAACAAGCCACCGGTGAGCAGCGTCTTGGGCGCGGCGGCGCCCCCGAGGAAGCCAACTTCGATGCCGATGACCGCGCCGCCGAGCAGCGTCGTGACCACCGCGGATGCGAGCCCCCCGCGTTTGGACTCGCCACTCGGCCGCAGCAGGTTCACCCCTGCCAAGACCGCCGTGATGCCAAACGGGATGAGGCCCAGAAGAGCGAGGCATCCGGCGAGCAGGCCGGCGCCCACCATTCCGAAGAAGCTCTCCATCGGTCCAGCCTGACACGTACCGCTCGATGGCTGAAGCGGAAGTCGTGATGCGGATCGACGAGCGCGAATGGGTCCACCTGGGGTGGGGCGTGACGAGTCGATGCGGTGCATCGGCGAGGAGCGACGCGCCGCAGGGGGGCCCGGTCCCGCCGGCGAGGCACGTCGCGACTTCCGCTTCAGCTCTCTAGCCGAGCACCGAGCCCAGCGCGCCCACCGACAGCACGAGCCCGCACACACCGCCCGCGGCGAACAGCACGAAGCGCGTCGGGACGTGATTCACCGTCGTCTGAACGAGGGTGTGAACCACTCGCAGACCCACGTACAGCCACGCGACCGCGACGGCCCACGTCGCGTCGGCGCCCTGCACCGCGAGGGCGAGACAGGCTGCGTAGAACACCGTCGGGTGCTCGAGCAGGTGGGTGTAGTTGTCCGACTTCCAGCGGATGTGGGGGGGAAGGGTCGCCATTTGCGCACCCCGGGCCGCGGTGTTGTCGGGCACGATGCCCAGGCGCCGGACGGCGGGGAGTCGCGTGGCGTACATCCAGAGCAGCACCAGGTGAGTCCAGACGGCGAGGGCGGCCACGGGAGCGAGCAACACATTCATGACGTGAAGCGTGCACGCCACCGCGCAGCCCCGCCTTGACGATCGTCAAGACTCCGCGCGTCATTCGCGGATACGGCGCTTGGCCCGGCTGAGCGTCTCCGGGGTCACGCCGAGGTACGACGCCACGTGGTGGTCCGGCACGTCACGCACGATGGCCGGGTCCATCGACTCACGGAAGACCCGGTAGCGCTCCCCGGCGAACGGCTGCTGGAGCATGTGAACGCGCCGTTCGAGCGCCAAATAGTGCTGCTCAGCGAGCGCGCGCATGCACTCCAAGTAGCGCCGGTGGCGCTTCAGGCGGCCGAGATCTCCGATGTACCCCTCGACGGCGGTGAGGCTCGCGAGCCGCTCCTGGGTCGCCGTGCCGCGAATCACGCTCGAAAGCGCGACCGCCAGATTGGGGCCGGCCAGAAAGCGAAGATTCCGCTCTCGCCCGCTGGCATCGATCGTGTACGTCCGCACCACGCCTTGGCCGAAGAGCAAGTACGTCGCCGAGGTGTCCGATCCGCCGAGCACGGGGGCGTTCGCGCGGCGCCGCACCGGAGAGAGTCCGTCGGCCAACGTGCGCACCTCCGAGGCGGAGAGTTCGACGTGCTCTCCCACGACACGACGGACCAGCGCTTCCCGATCGGACAACCCACGCAAGTCTGCCGAGGACCGGGTCGGCCAGCAACTCGCTTACGGAACCCTACGGAACCAAACAGAACGCGCGCTGAGCGATCGTCATGCCGCCGCGGCCGTCGCGCATCACATGCCACACCCGGACGGTCAGCCCATCGGCGGGCACTTCGGGAAGGTCTTCCTCGTCGGGGTGACGCCAGGGCACGACGTTGGTCTCGCTCTCTTCGTCGAACACGATGGAGCGCAGCCGTACGAAGTTCCCCTCGGTCGCCACGTGCGTGATCGTCAGCTCCTCGAACGCGTCCTCTAGAAACGGAGGATCCCCCAGCACGAGCTGCTGGAAGGGCTCCCGGTCCTGGCTCCGCACGGTGTAGCCCAAGTCGCTCGGGTCCGGGTCAACCTCCTCACCGTCCTCCATCGTGGGAAGACGCCGGACGATCTGCGGCACGCCATCGAGGCCCAGGCATCCCGTGTCCCCGAGGTCGTCGGGCGCGACGGGCCACGGCATCTCGTCGATGGTGAACGCGTCGTCGGTCCACTCGGGGTGACGGTTGATCGGTCCCATGCCAGCGAGCGCCACGCTGTAGGTGAGGATCTCCGGCGTCGCGCCCTCCCCGTCGCAGCCGGGCAGCATCTCGCCCTCGGCCGGGAGCGCTGGGACGCCGTTGGCGCAGAGCACACCTGCCACGAGCAGGGTGCCGGCGGAGCCCTCCGGTACGGTGAACGTCCACGTGGGCTCAGGCTGCGGGGTCATCTCGAACCCAACGGCGAACGGCTCGCCGCTGCACTGCGGCAGGCCCTGCGTGCTGGGCAGCGCAACACACGCCGACAGCGCATACGTCCACCCGGTGGTCCCCGGCGCGGTCAGCCAGCGGAGGGTCGTCGACTCCCCCGGGACGGGCTGCGCGAGCTCCGGTCCCGACTCGGCGATGACCCGCACCCCCAGCACACGCGGCCGCTCGAGCAACACGCCGGTGGGCAGATCCATCACGCAGCCACCGAGCAGCGAGCCCACAAACGCGAGCAGCAGCAGACGCTTCGTCTTCACAGCTCCCCCCGAATCCCGAGCGAAGGCAGGATAGGCAGGCCGTTGATGTCGGCGCTCTCCGCGAAGTCGTAGCTGAACGACGTCGCCTCCCGGTTCTGCTGGTTGTAGACGTTCTGCACGTCGATGTAGATGGAGAACCGGAAGATGTCCTCGATGACGAAGGTCTTCTGGAGCCGCAGGTCGAGCCGGTGGAAGGCGTTGTACCGGTCGCTGTTCACCGCGCCGTAGAGCGGCTGGTAGGTGTCGCTCGTGACGTCGTAGACCGAGCCGTTGATCGGCGTGAACGGGTTGCCGCTGACGAGCCGGAACGTGCCGCCTGCTTCCCAACCGTCGCCGATGCGCCAGACGACCGCGAGCGCGAGGATGTGCGTCTGATCGAAGTCGAACAGCCGCCACGGGTCCATGCGGTCCTGACGCTCGGAGCGGCTGAGCGTGTACGAGAGGAAGCCGTAGATCGGGTAGTCGGTGTTGGCGCGCGCCCGGATGGACACCTCCGCGCCGTAGATGCGTCCCTGGCCGTCGTTGCTGAAGAACGGGGCCACACCGCGCTCGGTGCCAGTGACGCGGTTCCAGATGTGTTTGTAGTAGCCCTCGACCTCGAACTGCCAGACCTCGTCGAGGTTGAACTCCACGCCGGCGCTCGTGTGCAGCGACGTGATGGGGTCGAGGTCCGGGTTGCCGAGGCCCGGCGCCGACTCCTGGAACTCGGGCGCCTGGCTGAACATGCCCACGCCGGCCTTGAGGGTGAACTGGTCGTTCAGCGCGATGCGCGACGTCAGGCGCGGGTCGAACGTCCACGCTTGGATGTCGCGGAAGTAGTCGAGCCGCAGACCGAGCACGAAAGTGAGCGGGTCAATCGGGTTGAGCGTCGACTCGGCGTAGATCGCGGGACGGTAGGCCTCCCCGCTGAAGGATGCGGCAGCGTCGGGCGCGTTCGGGTCTCCTCCGCCCGGCGTCCCCTCGGCCTGGCCGGGGCTTCCACCTCGGAACGCCAGGGTCGTTGGGGACAGGCCCCAGTCGATGCCCCAGCGGACCGTCACGCGCTCGTGAAGGTCCAGCTGCCACTCGGCGCGGAAGGCGAACGGCACGAAGTCGGCGTCGAACCCGAACGCCTGGCCGGCCTGAATGACGAGGCCGGTCCAACCGCCCGAGAACATCACCTCCTGCCGGAAGTTGTCGTCCCATCGGCGCTCCCACGTGGCCTGGAGGCGGTGGAACTGGGTGGAGAGCTCGAGGCCGAACGGCCGCGCGAGGTTGTCGCCGTTGAAGATCGTGCGGAACTCGTCGCTCGAGCCGTAGCCGAGCACCCGGAGCTTGTCCTGATCGGTGATCTGCCACGTGAAGACGAGCTGGTAGTCGTAGTAGACGGGCGCGGCGACCACATCGAAGACGTCGTCGGGAACGACCTCGGCGAAGAAGAAGTCGATGTAGCTGCGGCGCGCGGCGAGGGCGATGGCCGCCCCTTCCCAGAGCGGCGTCTCGAGCACGAGGGAGCTGTCGATCAGGTTGATGTCGAGCATCCCGTGGAAGTTGCGGTCCGGGTTCGGGTCGCGCGGGTGCACCTCGAGGATGCCGCCGATGCGACGGCCGTAGCGCACGCCGAAGTTGCCGGGGATGAAGTCGATGCGATCGATCAACCGGCCCTGGTAGAAGCTGGTCAGGCCGCCGAAGTGGTAGAGCAGCGGGACCGAGACCCCGTCGACGAAGACCTCGCTGTCGCCGGGCGCCGCGCCGCGGATGTAGAGCGCGCCGGAGCCGAACGAGGGGCGCGCCACGCCGGGGAGCAGCTCGACGACCCGGAGGGCGTCTCCGCGCGTGCCGGGCATGCTGGTCAGCACCTCGCGCTCGAGGGTCCGGCGCGTGGCCTCACGCCGAGGGCGGTCGATCACCGCGGTCACGCCGAGCTCGGGGACCGTGTCGTCGCCCGGCTCGGTGGCGGCGGCCACGGCGGTGAGGCGGTAGGTCAGGTCGAGCGCTTCACCGACGACCACCGTCTCGCTGCGGTCGAGGCCGTTGTGTCCGTCGGCCGCGACCCCGACGGTGTAGTCGCCGGGCGGGAGGTCTTCGAAGAGGAAGCGGCCGTCCTCCGCGGTGGTCATCTCGCGGGACACGGGGCCATCGACAAACACCTGCGCCCCCGCGAGCGGAGTCTCCTCGGACCGGATGACCCCCTCGAGCACGCCGGTCGTCGGCGGAGGCGGCTCGGGCGGAGCGGGCCGCTCGAAGCGGAACTGGAAATTGATGCGCGCCGGGATCGGCTCGCGGTCACGGGTCGCGGGCGCGAAGACCAGCCGGGAGGCGGCCTCGATGGCAGACGCGTCGAAGAGCTCGCCGCCGGACTGCGCCACCGTCGTCTCGGTGACGGTGCCCTCGGGCGTGATGAGGATGGTGAGCACGACCGTGCTGGACTGCACCTCGGACTCGAGCGCCTCCGCGGGCCAGTCGGGGGCGACGTTCTCGAGCAGCCGGGGCGGCTGGAGACCCATCGGGATCTCCTCTTCGGGAGCAGCCTCCTCGTCCTCGACTTCTTCTTCGCCCCCAGCCTCGCCGTCCGATCCGACGCCAACCTCGGGCTCGATGCCGACCTCGGGCTCGATGCCGACTTCGGGCGTCTCCGAGTCCTCAGGGGCGGTGTCCTGAGCCCACACCGTGGAAGGGAAAACGCTCAATAGCGCCAAAACGACCGAGATGCGCCTCACCCGCCGAACCGTGAGCCATCTGCGCCCTGAGTCAACTTCGTGAATGTTAATTCATGTTGCGGCCGGCAGTGCCAGGCGCGCCACAGGCCGGGCATCGCCCCAGCTCTGCCGGGTACGGAGCCCGGCAGTAGCCACAGGCGACCCGGCCGAACGCGAGGCCGTCGTCCAACCGCTGCAGCTCGGGATAGTGCTGCTCCAGCTCGGAGGAGCTCATCCGGTCCATCTCCTCGGACGGCGACCAGGTGACCTCGAGCGCAAACAGCTCGGGGCTCGACAACGCGCGCAGACCGGCCACGGCGAGCGCCACGGCGCGCGGGTCCCGGGGGTCCGGAAGCACCGGCATGGCGGTGGAGGTGGCCACCAGCACGCTGACGACGACCAAGCCCTCACCCTCGTGGCGGTGCGCCGCGAGCGGAGAGGCGTCGTGGCCGCGCTCGTGCTGGTAGCGAGCGGCGAGGTCGTTGGCCCATCGTGCGAACGTGGACTCTGTGTCCGTGCCCTCGGTGCGAACCGACTGGTACGTGAAGTACCGCGCCCCGCCGAGCGCAACCTCCAGGTGATGTGCGATGTGGCCCGCGGCGACCCGTCGATCCTGGTCGGTCTCCGTCGGGAGGGTGTTGGCCAGGTGGTCGAGCGCTGTCTGAAGCGCGCGCCGCGCGGTCGCATCGAAGCCGATGGAGATGCGGCGCACCTCGTCCCAATGGGCCTCGCGTTTGGCTTGGCGCTCTGCGTCACGCTGCTTCTTGTCGTAGCCGAACACCCAAGACAGGAGGAACAAGGCCGGAAAGAAGAAGAAGATGCCGCCGCAGGTGACCCCCGCGCCGACGCCCGGGTTGCCCATGATGCGCGCCTCTCTCTCCTCTGGCGTCGACTCGGGGCTGCCGAAGAAGGCGTCATTGGGCGCGCCGGCAGCGGGCGGAACGGCCGTCCGGAGCGCGCTGGGGCGGCGAGGGGGAGGCGGTGGGGGGCGCGGCGCCGACCGGGCACCCCGTCTTGCGACCGAGCGCCTGCCGCCCGATGAGCGGGAGCCGGACGAACGTGACGACCCCCAACTCGAGGACCGCGAGCCCGAGGAGCGCGAGCCCGAGGAGCGCGAGGAGCCCCGGCTGAAGCCGGAGGAGCGCGACCCGGACGACGAGGAGCGGGAACCGAAGCGAGAGCCGCCGAACCGTCCGCCTCGCCGCTGCGCTTCGGCTGCGTGAGGGAAGCCGGTCGCGAGCACCGCGAGCACCGCGAACCATCTGAACATGACGTTCGACGCTAGCACGGGATACTCTGAGCCTGTGTTGGAGCGATTGCGCGCGCGGCGGCCCCGCTGGGGGTGCTTGGGCGCGAGCCTGGTGCTGACGCCCGTGCTCGCGTGCTGCTTCGGGTCGGCGGTCAGCGCTGTGGTGCCGCCGAATCGCGTCGATCAGACGATGGCGGAGGCGGCATTCGAACGGGAGCGTGCGGTCGCAGACAATCTCGGCCTCACGGTGCAACAGAGCGAGACGCTTGAGACCGATCGGGAGGAACACCGCTTCGAGGTCCCACTCTCCGAAGACGAGTGCGTGGCGTTCGTCGCCGCAGCCTGGGGCTACGTCGGGGTCGATGCAGTTCGTCTGCAGGACGGAGAAGAGACGCTGTCCCTCTCCACCCCTTCGGGCCTCGCGGGGCATACGCAGTACTGCGCCACCCGGGACATCACCGTCACGGCGGACGTCAGCATCGAGCACCAGGACAGCATCCTCGGCCGGGCGGCTTACTCACAGGGGACGCTTCGATACGCCGTGCTCACGGGGCGATTGCCAGCGGGGATCCACAGCCTCAACCGCGGCTCACTGACCTCCCACGCGGTCGAACGCCTGGCCCCTTCGGCGGCCACGTACGAAGCGGACCAGCTCGCCGAAGACAAGAGCCCTTGGGGTCCGCCACTGGCGGTGGCGCCCTATCGCGCACGCCTCGTCCCCGAGTCGACGGCGGCCTACGAGCATCTCCGCGGGCTGGCGCAGAACCAGAACCCCGATGAGATGACGCCGCGCATCGATCTGCTCCCCGACACCGTGCCGGCCCTCTGGCGCCCGCTCGTCAATGACGGCGCATATCCGATCCCAAGCGGGGACGAGGGCCCGACCAGCGTGCCGGCGATGGCGTTCGAGGAGTCGACGCCGGTCCGGGTGCTCGCCGTGGTAGACGCCGAAGCGCTCGGGCGCTGCGTCGATGTCCAGCTCGTGCTCAACCTGTGGGGCAGAGAGACCTCCGCGCGCCGGCGTAGCGTCTCGGGGGACCCACCGGACAGCTCCACGCGCGCGGCGAACGTCATGTCCGACCGCGTCTGCGCCGGACGCGCGACCTACGTGGCGGACGGCGACGACCACTCGCCGTACCTGCTTCGGATCTTCGGTGAGGCCGCCCCGACAACCGACGCCGACTGACCGGTCCGGTGGGTCAGGAGATCGTCGACTCAGCCGCGCGGCCGGGCGCGATCTCGATCGTGGGCAGGCTCGGACGGACCCGACGGGCTGCCATCAAGACACCGCCGAGCAGCGCGGGGAGCTGGCCCGTGAGATAGCCGAGCAGCGCGACCAACACAGCCTCGGTGCTCGTGACCCCCGCCGTCGCCAGAAGCATGACGGCCACGCCTTCACGCACGCCCACGCCGCCCACCGACACCGGCAACAAGACCGCGAGCACGATCGCGTTGCCCACGACGAGCAGCGTCGCTGCCGGGACGTCGACCCCGAGCGCCATGGCGGTGGCCATGAACACGGCCGAGAGCGACAGGTGAGAGAGCACGCCGAACAGCACGGCCCGCGTCACGGTACCGAAGGAGAGTTCCGCGTCCGCGAGCGCGTTGACCAGCTTCTGGGCGCGAGTCCGGATCGGCCCTGGCATGCGGTTTGCGATCCAGCCGAGCCATGCGGGCCGGCCGAGCAGACCCAAGCCGATGAGCGCACCGCCTCCGAGACCAGCCGCTGCGACGAGCGCGCCGGATCCCATCAGCTCCAGTCCTCCAAACGGCACGAGCGCCGCGCAGACCGTCGCCATGCCGACGAGGCCAACCAGCTTCTCGACACCGATGGCCGTGGCGCTTCGCGCGACTTGTCCGCTCTCTTTGCCCGCCTCGTAGAGGCGCCATCCATCGAGCCCGGTGGTGGAAGGCGTAAACGCGCCGACGAAGCGCGCGACCAGATAGGAGCGGAGCAGCCAGCCGGGCGCGAGCGAGACGCCTACGGTGCGCAGCAGCAAACGCCATCGCGCGACGCCGGCGAACACGGCGAGGAAATTGAGCCCCACCGCGGCGACGATCCACCCGGGGTGAAGGGCCGTCAGATGCGCGCCGAGCGCCTCGATGCCGTCCCGCTCGAACATCCGTGCCCCGAGCCAGCCGAGCAGCGCCAGGCTGACGCCGGCTTTGAGCGCAAAGAGCCAACGGCGAGGGGAGCGAGTCGAGGCCACGACCCTTGGCTACTCGCTCGCCCTGGTCGGGTCAACATTCCGCCCCAGTGCGGTGCCCGCAACGGGCTGCCGAAGCGGCGCGAGATCATCGACATCGCGTCGGGAAGCGGTAAGGTCAGGACATGTGGAAGCGGCTCGGGCTCGGGCTGATCAAAGGCCTCGTGATCGGCGGTGCGGTGGGTGCTGGGCTGCAGCTCGGCCTCGGTTGGACCGACGCCTCCGGGCTGCTCGGGTTTTTGATCGCGATGGGCGTCGCCGGCACCGCGGGCGTGTTCGCCGGCCGCCCACCCTGGCAGGAGGGCGCGTGGATCGAGGCGTCCCTCAAGGGCGTGGTCGGGGCTGGGCTCGGCGCGGCGGCCTATTACGGCCTCAGCCAGATTCCCGCCGCCGTGCAGATCCCCTTCCCTTCGCTGCCCGGCACGCACGCCCTCGACGCGTTGCCCGCGGTCTTCGCCCCCGCGATCGCCGGCCTCTACGGGTCCTTGGTCGAGCTCGACAACAGCGGCGACGCGGAGGACGAGGGCACGACCTCCACAACGAAGCGCCGCGCCAAAGCGCGGGTGGACGTCGACGACATCGACATCGACGAAGCCCCGGCCCGCCGCTCGCGGAGCAAGAAGCAGAAGAGAGCCTGACCGGATCGATCCTCTTCGGGGGCGTGCTAGTAATCAGGCATGGATCCCGTTCATTCCTGGGGACCGCCGAACCCGGATCAGCTCGGCTGGACGCTCGACCGCCACATCCTCACGCGTCAGCGCAAGACGCCCGGGGCGACGGGCGACTTCACCGGGCTGTTCCAGTCCATCGCGCTCGCCGGGCGCATGATCGCTTCGCGCGTGCACAAGGCGGGCTTGAGCGACGTGCTCGGCCGGGCCGGCGGCGGCATCAACGTGCAGGGCGAGGTCGTGCAGAAGCTCGACGTGATCGCCAACCAGATGCTCGTCCGTTGTGTCGAGGCGGGCGGGCATGTCTGCGTGATGGCGTCGGAGGAGAACGAGGACACCATCCCCATCCCGCCCGAGTACCCCAAGGGCAAGTACGTACTGATGTTCGACCCGCTCGACGGGAGTTCCAACATCGACGTCTGCATGTCCATCGGGACGATCTTCTCCATCCATCGCCGGGTGACCGAGGGCAATGGCCCTGGAACGGCTGAGGACTGCATGCAGCGCGGCACGGAGCAGGTGGCCGCCGGCTACATCCTCTACGGCTCCAGCACGATGCTCGTCTACACGACCGGCGACGGCGTTCATGGCTTCACGCTCGACCCGTTGGTGGGCGAGTTCTTCCTCAGCCACGAGAACATGCGCATCCCGGAGCGCGGCGCGATCTACTCGGCGAACGAGGGAAACACGAGCCGTTGGTCAGCGGGCATGCAGCGCTGGATCGAGTGGCTGAAGAGCGAGGACGCCCCGGGGGGCAGGCCGTACTCCCACCGGTACATCGGCACGTTGGTCGCCGACTTCCACCGCACCCTCGTCAAGGGGGGCGTGTTCGCGTACCCCGGGGACCAGAAGACTCCCGAAGGCAAGCTCCGGCTGCTCTACGAGTGCGCGCCGATCGCCTTCATCGCCGAAGCGGCCGGCGGCGCCGCCTCGACGGGCGACGGCCGGGTACTCGACGTGCAGCCAAACTCCCTGCACCAGCGTGTCCCGCTGTTCGTCGGCAGCGCGCTCGATGTGGCTGACGCCGAGCGGTTCCTCCGCGAAGCGGAGTAGCGGCGGACTTCACAGAGGAGGACGCGCCAAACAGAAGACCCGACGCGCGCGCTGCGCATCGGGTCTTCCGTTCGCGGGCAGTCGCTCAAAGACTGTCGAAACAATCGGAGACGGGGAGCTCGAGGGGCTTGCCCCCTCGTCCGTGGCGCGGAAGCGCCGCCCGCAAATGGTGAGTACTCGCTCGTCCGAGAGCGTCGCGCGGAGCGGGGCCGCATGCGCGAGAACTAAAAGACTGTCGATCCATCGGAGACGGGGAGCCCGAGGGGCCGCGCCCCTCGACGTGGCGCGGAAGCGCCACCAGAAAATGGTGAGTTTTCGAATGTGCAAAAATGCGCGAAGCGCGCACATTCGAAAACTCAGTTCTGCGACTTGGAGACGACGTCGTCGGCGAGCGCCATGGCGCTCGTCGCGTCTTTGCCGGCGGACACGGCCGCAACCACCAGGTGCTGCCAGAACGTCATGCCGTCGCTGCTCGACGCCGTACCTCCGACCGCACCCAGACGGGCGCTGGACGCCTTGGATGGAGACGGGCTCGGCGCTGGGGTGTTCTCCACCGGCGCTGCCGCGGCGGAAGGAGCCGGGGCGGAAGGAGCCGGGGCGGAAGGAGCGGGCGCAGGAGCCGCCGGCACGGGAGCCGCCGGAACTGGCGCAGCGGCCGGCGGAGACGGAGCGGGAGGCGCGGGCTCAGGCGAAGGAGGCGCACCGTACTGCGGCGGAGAGGGCGCAGGCGGCCCACCGGGAGCGCCCATACCAGGAGCACCCATGCCAGGAGCACCCATGCCGGGCCCGCCCATGCCAGGAGCACCCATGCCAGGCCCACCCATACCAGGCCCGCCCGGCGGCGGACCGCCCATGGGAGGCGCACCGGGAGGCGGACCAGGCGGCGGACCGCCCATCGGTGCACCCATCGGTGATGGGCTCGACATCTGTGGTGCCGGCGCCGCGGGAGCGGGACCCGGCCCAGGACGACCGGGCAGCGGCGGCGGCGCGGAGGGGCGCGGCGCTCCAGGCGGTGGTCCACCCATCGGCGCACCCATCGGGGGCCCACCCATCGGCGGGGCCGCAGGGGACGGGGCACCGGGAGGCGGGCCGGCAGGAGGCGGACCGGCAGGAGGCGGACCGGCAGGTGGTGGACCCGCGGGAGGCGGGCCTCCCATCGGCGCACCCATCGGCCCTCCCATCCCGGGCGCGCTCGCGTCCGGACCGGGCGCTCCAGCGCCGGCGCCCTCTTCGAGAGTGAGGATGAAATCGCCGATGTAGATCTTGTCACCCGCCTTGACGACGAGTGGCGACGTGATCTTCCGACCGTTGACGTAGGTCCCGTTCGTCGACTTGAGGTCGACGACGATGAAGCGGTTGTCCTTCAGGACGATGCGCGAGTGCCGCTTCGAGACGTTGCCCTTGGGTAGGATGATGTCGTTGCCCTGGACGCGGCCGATCGTGACTTCGTTCTTGTCGAACTCCAGTCGCCGCTGGGCTCCACCCTTCTCCGTGATGACAACTCCGAACATGGGCTCCTCTCCCGGGTAGGGATCCGCTCGCGTCTCCGTGCGAATGCACGGCCGACCCGACATCTGTGGGTGTCGGGGTTCGTATTGAACGTGCCCGGGCATCGTGTCGTCAAGATCGAAGGGCGCTTTCTTCACCCAGCGGGCTTTGCGCGGTGCCCACTCCACGCGGTATCGAAGCCCATGCACGTGCAGATCGACCGCCTCGAAGACCTCCTCCGCCACCTCGGGGAGGAGGGCGATCTTCGCGGTGTGGTGGTCCAGGGGCTCGATTTGACGAGCCAGACCGAGGCCTTGAGGGGCGTCTCGGCGGAGGGCGCGGTGCTGCTCGGGTGCACGCTGGCCCCGGCGGTCGCCGAATCGATGCGAGCGAGCGGCGCGATGCTATTTCCCCCGCTCGGCGAGGATCGTCCTTACCAGCCCTACCGAGGGCGCCTCTACTCGGCGGAAGAACTGCTCGAGGGCATGGACCCAGATCGGCCCGAGACGTTCTGGCGGCTGTCCCGTGATGCACGCATCTACGCCTGGTACGAGGCGCGGCTGCACCAAGACTCACTCCTCGAGGCGCTCGCACAGCGGTTGCACGACCACGCCATCGACGAGGCAAAACAGCAGCTCCTGGCGTCCGGCGGGCGTCGGCCGGTCGCGATCATGGGCGGCCACGCGATGCGCCGCGACGAGCCGGCCTACCGGACCGTCGTTGCGATCGCCCGACGGCTGGCCCAAACGGGATACTTCCTGGTCAGTGGTGGAGGACCGGGAGCCATGGAAGCGACCCACCTCGGCGCTTGGCTGTCGACACACCCCGACGACGCCATCGACCGCGCGCTGGAGGTGCTTCGGCGGGCACCCGAGTACAAAGACGCGGGCTGGCACGCGAGCGCGATGGAGGTCAAGCGCGCCTACCCCAGTGACGTGGAGAGCTTGGCCGTGCCCACCTGGTTCTACGGACATGAGCCCACCAACCTCTTCGCCACCCACGTCGCCAAGTACTTCTCCAACAGCCTGCGAGAGGACGGCCTGTTGGCCATCGCGACCCACGGCGTGATCTTCGCGCGTGGGAGCGCCGGCACGGTGCAGGAGGTCTTCATGGACGCCTGCCAGAACCACTATGGAACCATGGAGGTGGTCAGCCCGATGGTATTCCTCGGCGTGGACTACTGGCGCGAGGAGCGCCCCGTGAAGGCGCTTCTCGAGTCACTCAGCGGCGGCCGTCAGTACGCCGAGAGGATCGCCTATGTCGATGAGGTGGGCGCGGCGGTCCGCTTCATCGAAGATCATCCTCCGGTCGACTACGAGAAGTAGGCTCCACGCCACACCCCGGCGCGATGGACGCGTAACGCCGTTGCCCCCATGTCCGCTACGGAGCACGCCGGAGTTCATGCCCCGAAAGCGCGACAAGCGATCGACCCTCCCCGAGTCGAAACGGGGCTCGCTGGCCAAACTCGCGCACCGCCTGCACGTGTTCTGCGAAGAGAACGCGCTTGGCGACCGCATGCAGGTGCTGCTCTACGGCGTCGTCGAGGGCCTCGGTCGCGCGGAGCTCGAGGAGCGGCTCGAGTTCGACCTCGCGCAGGCCGAGTCGGTCTTTCGCACGGTCACAGGCCGGGACGTGCACGCGGTCGCCAAGGACATCCTCGCGCCCTCCGACTCCGTCTGAGGCTCGCCCCGGCGGTCGCATCAACGGGAGCCAGGTCACTGCGCCCAGGCCACTGACCTGCTCGCTGCGCAAGGTCACTGGCTCACCGCGCAGCGCTCACCCTCGCGTCGCCCAGCTCGCGCCGCGCGCAGGCTTCGTGAAACCACTGGCGCTTAACCTTGCCCGACGCCTGCACCGTGCCGCTTCCGAACTGAGGCGTGCCACGCCCGATCTTCTTCCCGCAGCCGCGGCACTTCGTCTTTCCGGAGGGCGCATCGATGAGCTGGTCCGGGTTGGCAGAGCGGGCCGCCGCGGCAAGGATCGACTTCCGGCTGGGCCCGAACCGCGACTCGTCTTCGAATCGCCCCCGCAGGGATGGGCCCGCCAACAGAGGTGCATCGAAGTCGAATCCGCCTCGGGCGAGGCCCATGAGCACGTGACCATTGCCGCGCGCGGCCCCCTCGAGGGCGAGCGCCGCCGCGATCGGCGAGGTCGTCGCCAGGGTGCGTGCGGCTTCCACCACCTCGTTCGCGTGCACCGCGCACATCGCGTGGCCTGGGAGGTGGCCTTCGGTATCCCGGACGCGGGGCTGCGCACCGGCTGCCAGCAACGCTCGAATCGAGGCGGTGTCGGGCCAGAGGGTGGCGATGTGCAGTGGGGTCGTTCCCGGTGGAACGTGCTGCCGAAACCGCGCCTTGCTCCCGAACTGAAGGATCATGGTCTCGGTGGTCGGTGCGTCGAGTTGCTTCGGCGTGAGTTCCGAAAGCACCTGCGAGTTCTTCGTCAGAGCCGCCCAATGAGCACGCGTCCATGCGCCGAGCGGAGACACGTTCGTGAGGTCGACCCACCTCTGGGCGCCCTCCACGTCGACTCGGACCCGCCAGTCCCCTTCCTGACCCGGGCCGATCCAACCCACCCACCCTTGCTCCCCGTCTGGAAGGCGAACTTCCTGACCGACCGCGATGGTGCTCAGCATGCGACCTCCACAACCGTCCGGTTGCGGTGGCGTGCCAAAGGCGATGCCGGGCAGCGAGAGCCTTTGTGTTCGTGGTCCAGAGTCAGCATCTCACGCCTGAAGATACGGCGGCGGGAGCTGCTTGCTTCCTGCGCGCGCGATCGAGCGCCGCCTATTCCAGCAGCGAAAGCCCCGCCGGCAGGCTCTCGCCAAAGATCTTTCGCTCGTCGGCAGCTTCCAGACGCGTGACCTCCCGAACCATCGCGATCCAGCTCTCCGGAGCGCGGTGGGCGATCAGCTTGAACGCGATCCGATCGCGGAGATCGGCATCGAGGTCCCGCTCCCGGTCGCCGCTCATGCGAGCCAACAACGTGGCGGCGAGCGGCGCGTTGTTGCTGAGCTCCCAGTCCTCGTCGAGCACGTTGTCGGCCCACTCCGCGGCGACCTTCCGTGAGACGACGTTGTGTGCGCTGCCATAGAACGGCACGCGCGCGCCCAGCCGGCCGAGCGCCCACCAGGCGAAGTCTCCCTCGTCGTGGTCCCACAGCCGCTTCAGCAGCCAGCCGCCGACCTCTTCCTTGCGCTCGGCGGGCACCCGCTCGAGCGACCCGGCGAGCCGCACCATGTCGTCGTAACCCTGCTTCTTGGGCCCCTTCGGACGCTTTCGGGGGCGCTTCGTCGGTGGGTGCAGGTAGTACGCGATGTCGTTGAGCAGGCGCGTCTGGGCCGTCTCGTCGAGGCCGCCGCAGACCCGCCGCCACATCGTCCACCACTCGCTCCACACTTGCGCTTCGGGCGCAAACTGCACGCCCTGCTCGAACACCGGCCAGAGCTGCTTGATGCGCCAATCGTCCAGCGGGTATCCGAAGCCGGGGCGCAGGCAATAGCCGGTGAGATTGAACCAGACGCGCTCGTGGTCCGCGCTCCGGCGGCGGCGCTTCATGCCCGCGAGAAGCGCCCCGAACAGCTCACGGAGGAGCGGCGTGTTCCAGGTGTCGCGGGTCCCGATTCGCTTCTCCAGGTCGGCCCGCAAGCGCTTCACGGGCTTGCCGCCTTCGGCCTTGGCGGAGCTCTTGCCGTAGACCTTCTTGATCAGGTCGGTGGCCTCCGCGAAGCGCGGGTGCAGCTGGGTGACCTTCTTGCTCGCCACGCCGTCGCGGCTCTCGCCGCGCAGCTGCAGCTCGAGCTTCCAGCGACGCTTCTGTCCTCCGATGCAGCTCAACTCGACCGTACCCACCTCGGTGAGCGCGCTGGTGAGCTGCACCGGGATGCGGCCGCCTTCGCCTGACTCGTCTTCGAGCACCGCCGCCAAGGGAGGCAGCTCCTTGAAGCTGTCCCCTGCGATGTCGACGAGGTCCCCGGGCCGGTGCAGCACCGCCTCGCCGGTGCTCGACGCGATCGGGAAGCGCACGGGCTCGCCGAGCGTCAGCTCGAAGTCGCGCCCCTTCAGGACGACCTCCTCGCCCTCCTCGGCGCCGCGCGGCAGGATGCAGACGCCACGACGCGGGGCCTCCTCACGATCGCCGAGCATCAGGTAGTAGCTGCGCGCCGAGCCGCCTCCGATGCGCACGCCGATCCCGCGTCGCGCCAGCCCGTAGGCGACCGCGCCGCGCGCCACGGCGAGCTCCGGGAACGGGTTCTCGAGCCGCATGGGCCGCTCGCCGCCCCGCCAATCACCCATCACGTCCAGCATGCGCTCGGTAAGCGCGTGGCCGTTGAATACGCCGCCGTTGAGCAGCACCGCATCGGGCACCGCGAGCGTGCCCTCGAACGCGCCTTCGGGGAACGCTTCGCGCGCGACGTCGGAGTGGCGGTCGAGGAAGGCCGCGACATGCCGCGTGATGCCCGCGTCCGCGACATACGGCAGACCGAACTCGACGATCCCGCCGCGCTTCTTGGCCGGCCGCGCGTCGAGATCCACGCGCGGCAAGAACCCGTCGAGGATGCGCGTGTGCACATCGTCACGGCTCAGCTCGGTGGCCATCGAACCGCCGACCAGCTTCTTGCCGCCGCCAAGCACGGTGACCTTCACGCTCTCGGGCGGGTCCTCGGCCAGCAGCCGCTCCTTGGCGCTCCGACACTGCTGGATCAGCTGCGTGAATTTCCCCCCGCCCAGCTTCTGCTTGGCGCCGAGGCGACCCTCCGCGTCGTGTGCCAGGGCGAGGTCCATGTTGTCGCCACCGAGCATGAGGTGGTCGCCGACGGCCACCCGCGTCAGGCGCGGGCCGCTCTCGCGAAGCTCCACCTGGATGAGGGTCAGGTCGGTGGTGCCGCCGCCCACGTCGACCACGAGCGCGAGGTGCATGTCCTCGACGAGCGTGTCGATGTTCTCCTCGTGGCGTCCGAGCCAGTCGTAGAACGCGGCCTGCGGCTCCTCGAGCAAGCGCACCCGACCCAACCCTGCCTGGCGCGCGGCAGACAACGTCAAGGCGCGCGCCCCTTCGTCGAACGAGGCTGGAACGGTGAGCACGACGTTCTGCTCGACGAGCGGCTCGTCCTCGAACCGATGGTCCCAGGCGGCGCGGATGTGCGCGAGGTATCCGGCGCTCGCGGCGACGGGAGAGAGCTTCGGCACCTCGTCCGGGGCGCCCCACGGCAGAATGTCCGCGGTCCGGTCGACGGACGGATGCGAGAGCCAGCTCTTGGCCGAGGCGACCAGGCGCCCGGGCGTCTTGGCGCCGAGCTGACGGGCGAGCTCGCCGACGACGCCGTCGGGCACGCCCTCGAGTGACTCGTGGGCCCAGGGGAGGTGACGGTCCTCTTCGGTCAGCGCGCCGTCGGCCGGATGGAAGCGCAGCGAATGCAGGAGAGGGCGGGCCTCCACTTGTCCGGGGGCCACGAGCTGCTCGACGGCGAGCTCCTGGATCGGGGCGTCGGTTCCTTGCCGGGTGTCGACGTAGGCGACCACGCAGTGGGTGGTTCCGAGGTCGATGCCGACGATGTAGCGGGAGTCTTGGGCAGCCATGCGCGGCCGCCGAGTATGCCAGTCGAGCGCCGGTCGCGCAGCGGTTCTCGCAGTCGTTCCGGATGACGGGGGAGTCGGGCGTCAGGGCGCCAGCGCGCAGACGTCGTAGAACCCGTTCGGCAGTGTGTCTCGCCACGGCGACGGCACCGTGCCGAACGGGTGCGTGTCGAAGAAGAGCTGAATGTCCGGCTGCGCTTCGGTCGGGATGATGTGGCCACGGTTGTGGTCGCAAATGATCGCCGTGTGACCGCGGTCGTCGAGTGCGTCCCAGAGGTCGCGTGACGCGTCGTCGAAACGGATGGCGACGATGTCGGTCGGTCCGCCGTGGAACATCAGAACGGGGAGGCGGTTGTTCGAGCCGTCACTGCGCGGAGCGCGCGAGGTGGGAAGGAGGCCGCCGGAGTAGATGGCGACGCTGGCGAGGTAGCTCGCCCGCCGGAACGCCATCTGCGAGGTGTGCAGCCCGCCGGCGCTCATCCCCATGGCGTGGATCCGCGTGACGTCGACGCCGGGGCCCGCGACGGCGCAGGCCAGAATCTCATCGGCGAGGATGAGGTCGTCGAGGCGCACGCCGCTGGTGAGGAACCAGGGAAGGAGGCCCGCCTCGGGGTTGCTGACGGGCGCCGCCACGATGCCGCCCGCGGCGAGCACGCTGTCCATGATGGAACCCATGCCGTAGACCGCCTCCTGCGGCTGGCTTCCTGCCCCGTGCCAGTAGGTGACGAACGGTCCATCGCTGTCGGCCGCGGCTTCCGACACGTAGAGCTGTACGTCGCGCGGCCCGATGCCTTCGGGCGAGAACGTCACGACGCCGGTCTGGCTCATGTCCGGACAGGTCCCTGTGACCTCAGGCAGGACCGGCGCCGTCGGCTGCGGAGGCGGGCCGGCGTCCTGGCCCGCGTCCCCAGCTGACGTGCCGGAGTCAGCGGGGTCGCTGCTCTCGTCGCAGCCGAGCAGCGCGAGGGCGAGCAGAAGGGGAAGCGTCTTGTTCATCGCCGAGGAGAGTAGCTCAGCACGCGTTGCGTCTGCAGACACCGACGGTTGCGCCTTCTTCGATCGCGCAGCTCGCGTCGAAGAACCGTGCGCAGTCGTAGTCGTAGGAACAGGTCTCCGCGCATCGTTCGGTCACCGGGTCGCACGCGAGGTCGCGTCCGGGGATGAACAGACAGCTGGTGTCATCGGTGGGATCGCACGGGTCACCCTCGATCGAGTCAGCGAGCGTGGTTACCGGGCAACGCAAGCGGACCCGGGACCGCGCCGGCAGTGGGGGCAGCGCGAGGCGAAAGGGTGGCCCCTCGCAGACGAAGGGACCGACGTAGTCGTCCAGCCAGAACCCGTCGCCGGCGGGAGGCGCTTCGGACGCCCGCGCGGCGGCGTCGACGGGCCGCTGGGCCACATCGCACACCGGCCTTCCGTCCACCGCCTCGGGGACCCCGTCCGCGCCCGTGTGCGGGGTCGCGCCGGGGACCGATTCACAGGCCACGTCCGGGGGCAGCGTGACGCGCATCGTGCAGTCCACGCGCCCGTCGGGCCCGCGTGTGAGCGCCGTGCTGATGCAGTCGGCGGACACGGGCGAGCGCAGCTGGCGCATCACCGAGTCCATGATGCCCTCGAACGACTCCTGGCAGATCGACTGTACGCTCACCCGCGCGCCCTGGCGCTGGAGCTGCTCCGCCGTCTCCAGGATTCGGATGGGGGCGAACGCCAGGCCGCGCCCGGGCAAGTTGCAGCTCGGCACGAGCCTCGTGGGCATCGCTGGGTCGACTCCCCCCACCAGCCGCGGGTCGCGCATCTCGACGGGACCGATGAGCGCGCCCCAGTCGGTGTAGCCGTTCGGTCGGGTAGCGAGCTCGGGGGGGATGCCGACGATCGGCACGAAGACGATGTCGCCCGGCCACTCTCGCAACGAGAGCAGCCCGTCCACGTACCGATCGATCGAGTGAAGCGCCTCCGGGTGGCGAACACACCGCAGGTTGAGATCGGTGTCGCGATAGTCGGGATCGAGCGGGTCGAACAACCCCGGGTCGGCAGCGGAGCAGTCTTCTTCGTCGGTCAGCATCACCACGATCAAGGTCGAGTTCGCTCGGAGGAAGCCGGCGTTGTCGCCGTCCCCGTGGCCAGAGGTGTCTCCGAAGAACACCGGCGGGCGGTCGTCGGGCGGGCTGTCGTCGCTGGGGCGCGACGGGGACAGCGCCTTCAGCATCGCTTCGAGCTGCTGCTCGAACCCACAGCCCCCCGTGCCCGCCTGTGTCACGCACGCGAGGTCGAAGGCGGCGCTGGTGGGGTCGTCCTCCGGCGAGAACCCCATGAACGATGGGACCGTGGCAGGGCAGCCCGCAATGTCGGTGCGCCCCGTCGTCCGAAGCACGCCGTCGTCCCCGAAGTCCGACGGCATGCACGTCGGTACCGTATGCCCGCCCGTCCCCAAGTCCGCCGTGACGACCCCGAGCTGGAGTGAGCTCACCGGCTCGACGTCGCGCTCTCCGTCCCCGTCCAGGTCTCCCATGAGCAGCGCGTCGAACAGCCCAGGCAGCGCTACCGCGAGCGAGGCCTGCTCTTCGGTCATCGAGCCGGAGTTGTCGATGACGAACAGGATGTCGAGGTCGTCCTCTCCGCTCGTCACCACCGAGAACCCGATCTCGAGAGGCTCACAAGGCTCGGTCGGCGGCTCGTCGCACGCCAAGAGAAGCAGCGCCGACAGCGCAACCGTCTTCACTCGCATGTCAGAGAACCCATCGGGTGGTGTTTGCGTGCATTGTGGCGACTCCCTCGCAAGGCACGCGCCGCGGCCGATGGCGGTGCATGCGGCGTGCTTGACGCCAAAGAGGTTGGCGCTGGCGGTCTGGACCGGCGCGGGAGGAGTCTCCGAATGCGGGCGCCCACAACAAAGAAAGAGCCAACAGCGGATGCCGTTGGCTCTTTCGTTTTGGGCTCGAAGCCCAGCTCCTCGATTGAGGAGGGCTGACTACCAGCGGCCACCGCCACCGCCGCCGCCGCCACCACCGCGACCGCGCTCGTGCGCGATGTCGACGTTGAGGCTACGGCCGTCGAGCTCGGCGCCGTTCATCTCCTGCATGGCCTGCTGGGCGGAGCTGGGGTCGGCGAAGGTCACGAAGCCGAAGCCACGACTCCGACCGGAATCGCGGTCGGTGATGACCTTCGCGTCCGTGATGGTCCCGAAGCGGGCAAACGCCTGCTCGAGGCCATGGTCATCCGTGTTCCAGCTGAGGCTGCCGACGAAAAGCTTGCTTGACATACGATCTGATCACTCTCTTGCGTTGTGACGACCCTTGGGCCGCCCCTCGCACCCTAAGGTGGCGCGAGGCTTCTCACCGCGTGCCAGGATGGCGAGGGAAGGTCCCCCTGCGGTGAGCTTGGTGTAGCACGTGATCCTGAGCCGGGCTCCCTCTCTGCTAAAAAAGGTCCAACCCAGGTTCGGGGCCTTCAGGGGTCTGCTACGGTCTCCCGCGGCATGGGTAAGCCGGTTGTTACGACGCGCTGTCGCTGGCTTTTGACGCTGGTCGCGCTGGCTCTGGTGGGGTGTTCGAGCACGGCGCGCCTCGCCTGGCCGAGCGACGTGCGCGCCGCGGCCGAGCGCGGTCCCGAGATCCGTCCGCCCGAGGCCTGGGCTCCGGCACCCGCGGCAGACGCGTTCCACGCGCGTGGATGGTTCGTACTCACCGAGTCCTGGAACACCGATATGGAGGCAGGCCCGATCGGCCATTGCTGGCGCGGCACCGTTCGCACGATTGGAGACGCGGGTGGAGACGTGACCGCTTCGGACTTCCACGACCACGGCCTCGAAGATCTGGTGATGGGAGCGGTCCCGCTCGACAGGGACGGTCTCACGCTGTGGGCCGACGACCGTTCGTTCACCGCGTGCGACGCTGACCCCGGCGAAGCGGGCACCGTGGAGGCAGCGGTCGACGGGCTCATGGAGGAGTGTGCCGCGTTCGGCGACGCCCTGCGTGTGACGCGCCCCCACCTCGCGGGGCGCGCTCGCTCCGTGCGGATGGCCATGAACGCGATCGAGCTGACCCTGGAGATCCGATTCGAGGCCGCGCCCGGTGGCCTGCCGATCGACGAGCTGACCCGGCGGCTCGTGGCGCGAGGGTTCCATGGCGAAGCCACCGCGCAGATGGGCGACCCGCCCATGATGCTCCGCGACGACGACGGCTGGGATGTGCGCCTCACGCTGCCTCCGGAAGGCCAGACCGAGGTCACCCTGTGGGCGCGGACCCGGGTGCCCCGCCGCCCGATGTGCGGACCCGCCCCGCTGCCGCCACCGCGCCCGCTCTGATCCCGGCTTGCGGCAGAAGACGAACGGCCCTCGACTCGCTGGGTGAAGCGGTACGACGTCGCGGTGATCGGAG
This sequence comes from Sandaracinaceae bacterium, assembly GCA_045106715.1. Lineage (GTDB taxonomy): Bacteria > Myxococcota_A > Polyangia > Polyangiales > Sandaracinaceae. Next base: position 112,804 of record JBGCFC010000102.1, on the reverse strand, counting down.
CCGGTTTCGGCGGTCTTGCGACGGCGCTGTCGCTCGCGGAGCGCGGCGCGAAGGTGGTCGTCAGCGAGCGGCTGAACTACCCAGGCGGCTGCGCAAGCACGTTCACCCGGGGAGGCGCGCGCTTCGAGTCCGGCGCGACCCTGTTCAGCGGCCTCGGGCCGGGCCAGCTCTTCGAGACCTGGGTCCGCCGTCACAACCTCGATGTGTCGTGGTCGACGCTGGACCCTGTGGTCGAGCTCCGCACACCGGGCTGGTCGCTGGAGGTGCCGTCCGATCGTCACGCTTGGGTCGAGCGCATGGCCAGCCTCGATCCGGCGCGTGCCGACGGAGTGCGCGGGTTCTTTGCGCTCCAAGGCAAGGTCGCCGACGCGCTCTGGGCGCTGCTGAGCGACCCCGCGATGCTCCCGCCACTGAGTCCCGGCGCGCTCCTCCGCCACGCGTCGCGCGTGCCCGCGTACCTGCCCATCCTGCCGTGGATCAGCAAGCCCCTGGAGGCTGCACTGAGGCACCACGGGCTCGCCGACTTCGAGCCGATGCGCGTGTTCGCGGACGCGGTGTCACAGATCACCGTGCAGGCCAGCGCGGCAGAGGCCGAGGCGCCGTTCGCGATGAGCACGATGGACTACTTCTTCCGCGGCACCGGCCACATCGAGGGGGGCATCGGCGCGCTCGCGTGGGGGCTCGTCCGGGCCATCGAGAACCTGGGCGGTGAGGTGCGGCTGGCAGACGCGGTCAAGGGCATGCGCCAGGACGAGTGGGGGTGGTGTCTGAACACGCGGCGCGGCGCCATTCACGCAGACACGGTCGTCGCCAATCTCCTGCCGCAGACCGCGTGCGCGCTTTCCGGGATCACGCCGCGGGGTCGAATGAAGCGCCTCGCCAAGCAGGTTGAGAGCGGCTGGGGCGCGGTGATGCTGTACCTGGTGATCGACCCGGCCGCGTGCCCGCGCGAGGCCCCCTTTCACCTCGAGCTGGTCCAGGACCCGAACGCCCCGTTCGTCGAAGGCAACCACCTGTTCGTGTCCGTCTCCGGAGCCGGTGAAGCGCGCGCCCCCGACGGACGGCGGACGGCCACCGTCTCCACCCACGTCGCCATGGACAGAGTGAGCCCCGAGCGCGTCGCGTCGATTCAGGCACACATGCGGAAGGGGCTCGCGTCACTGGCCCCAGTGCTCCACGCCGGCATCGAACGAGAGATGACCGCGAGCCCGCGTACCTTCGAACGCTTCACCGGGCGACACCGAGGATTCGTCGGCGGGGTCCCGCGGCGCTTCGGCCTCGACGGCTACCGGGATCTCTGGCCGAGCCCCGTCGCGCCAAACCTCTACTTGGTCGGCGACACGGTGTTCCCCGGCCAGAGCACGCTCGCGACCGCGCTCGGCGGTCAACGTCTGGCCGAGCACCTCGCCGCCCTCTAAACGCGCTCACTCCGCGCGTCGCTGGACCACGACGCTCGCCACGTCGACACGGCAGTCCGTTCCCGAGCGGTTGTTCGTGGCTCCGATCTGCAGGCTGTCGTAGTCGATCTCGTCGTCCGCCCAGCGAACGGAGAGCTCGGGCGCATCGCGTGCCAGGACTTCGTCGGTGGCACCGCGTTCCAGCAGGTTCGACCCTTCCATCCTGAGCACCTGCTCGCCGTCGACGCGCATCTCGACCCAAGCGCGGGAGCCGGTCTCGTCGAAGTCGGACAGCGCCGCAGCGGAGCGCGCGACCCGGGTGCCCAGTCGAAGTGTGACCTCGAGGTGGAACCACTCGCCGGTCGGCAGCACGAAGTCCGAGCGAAGCGTGCTGAGCCGCGGCTCCGGGGCCTCGACCCCGTCTTCGCTTCCCGGGATCTCACCTCGATCGAGCGCGAGCTGCCCTTCGGAGTTGGTTCGCACACGAAGTCCCGCCCCAGGGTTCTCGTCGTCGATGAAAAGATCGTCGGTGTCCTCGAGGTCGATGAGTGTGTTGTCAGCGAAGGGCGTCGGCCCGCGCAAGCGCATCACCGCCGTGATGCGCACCACATCGCCGTCCCCAAAGACGAGGTCCCCGCCGCGTCCGAGATCCGACTTGGAGGCCACTCCATCGGCCTGCCCTGTCGCGAGGAAGGTCATGAACGCCGCGTCCTCGAGCTCCATGAGCGCGAGGTCGTTCTGGCCCGGATGCGAGTTCTGGATCTGGGTCCACCGCGACCCATCGTCGGCGAAGAGGGCCATCGGCAAGGCTTCGTAGTCCTCCACGAAGGGAGGGCTCAGCGTGTCCGAGAAATCGTCCTCGAAGACCGTGCTCCACGTGCCCGCTCCACCATCGCGCGCCACACCGTCAATCGGCGGAGGCCCCGCGTCGAACGACCCCGCGTCCGCCGGGCCAGAGGAGCCGCATCCCCCGAGGCAGAGGCACATTCCTAGGAGCGCTGCCGCGTGCCGCATCATCGCCGCACATCGTAGCAGTCCAAGATTCAGAAACGACGGCCGCGCCAGATCGCCATGTCGACGTTCTGCTGCGCGCCGTAGCGTGTCTGCACGCGGATGAGCTCCGCGTAGGAGCCGGGCATGCGGTCCGCCATCGTGAGCAGCACTTTGCCGGTGGCCTCGGCGTCGTTGGCCGCGCGGTGCGCCCCCTCGAGCGAAATGCCGAGATGCTCGCAGATCGCTCCGAGTTTCGCCTTTTGATCCGGGTAGAGTTCGCGAACCCAGACGAGCGGGTCGGCCCACTCGACCGCGGACTGCGCCGCCGGCGGCGCCTTCTCGTCGTAGAGGTCCTCGCCCATGCGCTCGAGTTCGGCGAGCAGAAATTTCTTGTCGAACGGGGCGTTGTACGCGACGGGCAGCCGCCCCTCGAGGTGCGGTCGAATGTCCTTCCAGACCTCTTCGAAGCGCGGCTTGTCAGCGAGCATCTCGTCGCTGATGCCGTGCACCGCCTGAGCCGCCTCGGGCACCGGGATGGTTGGGTTGATCAGCCAGTTGTGTGACCCGCTCTGGATGCCGTCGTCGAACGTGACGATGCCCATCTCCAGCACCCGATCGCCCTCGGACGGGTCGAAGCCGGTGGTCTCGAAGTCGATGACCGCGAACGCACCGGTCGCCCAATCCATCTCTGGGGGGAGCGTCTTGGCCAGCCCGCGCACATCGGCCATGCGGCGCGACTTCGACAGACGATCGGCGATGCCCGGGTAGTGACGCCCAGTGGGGAAGCACCCACAGATCTCGACCTGCCCTCGCACGGGGCGACCTTCACTCATCGATCCGGCACACGCAAGCGGCGCGTGCGGCGTTGCAAAGTTCGGAGGGCGGTCGTATGGCGAGTCATGCGCACAGCCCAACCGGAGAGTGCGGTGACCTGGTGAGCGTGACCGCTTACCGAGGACGCTTCGCGCCGTCTCCCACGGGGCCGATTCACCTCGGAACCGCACGCTCGGCCCTGCTCGGCTGGCTGCGGGCGCGCAAGGAGGCGGGCGTCTTCATCTTGCGCATCGAGGACCTCGACACGGCACGGGTGAAGCCCGGGGCCGCGGACGCGATGCTCGCCGATCTCCGCTGGCTGGGCCTCGACTGGGACGAGGGCCCCGACGTCGGGGGAGCCTTCGGTCCCTATGTGCAGTCCGCGCGGTTGGAGCGCTACGCCGAGGTGCTCGCACAGCTGGACGCCGCCGGGCACGTCTATCCGTGCACCTGTTCGCGCAAAGAAATCCAGGCCATCGCGTCGGCCCCTCACGGGGACGAGGGCCCCGTCTATCCAGGGACCTGCCGGGACCGGCCGAGCCATCCTGGCCGCCCTCCCGCGACGCGCTTTCGCATGCCGGATCCCCCGCCTTCCTTTGTCGACCGGCTCGCGGGGCCTTCTCCCGAGAACGCGGGGAGAGGCGACTTCGTCGTACACCGCAAGGACGGCGCGTTCGCGTACCAGCTCGCGTGTGTCGTCGACGACCATGACGAAGGCATCACCGAGGTCGTCCGCGGAGACGATCTCATCCCGTCGACGCCGCGTCAGATCGCGCTGTACGAGGCGCTCGGCTGGCGCCCGCCCGAGTTTGTCCACCTTCCCCTCGTGAGGGGCCCGGACGGCGAGCGAATCGCCAAGCGGCACGGCGCGATCAGCGTTCGTCAGCTGCGCGATGAGGGGGCGAGCGCGGAGGGCCTCATCGGCCGACTCGCGCACAGCGCGGGACTCACCGATCGCAACGCGCCCGTGTCCGCGCCCGCGCTGATCGATGGATTCGCTCTCGATCGGATCAGGACATGAAGCGCCGGTTCGCGGTGTGCGTCGGGCTCGCCCTGTTCCTCGCGCCGGTCGCGGGGGCGCAGCCCGAGGCCCTCTCTGTGGTGATCTTCGACGCACGCGGCGTTGGCCCTCGCGCGCTCGACACCGCCATGGAGGCGTACGGATCGGCCCGGGGCATCCGCGCCCGTCGCATCACCCCCGAGGACGTTCGCGCGGGTGTGCTCGACGAGGCGGACGCGGTCCTCTTCACGGGCGGCCGCGGCTCCGTGCAAGGACGGCTGCTCGGGGACGAAGGCCGCGCCCGGGTGCGCCGATTCGTGGCCGGTGGCGGCGGCTACGTCGGCATCTGCGCCGGCTCCTACCTGGCCCTTCAGGGCGCGCCCGAGTTTCACAAGATCGCGCTCATCGCTGGCGAGCACGCGACCGGGGACCGCTGGCGCCGAGGTGTTCGACCGACGCGCGTGCAGGCCAACGACGGCTCCCCGGACTACGCGCTGCACTACGCCAACGGGCCGCTGTTCGCGCGTCGCCAGGTGCCGGGGCTCGCGCCTTTTGTCGTGCTGGCGACCTTCGACGCCGACGTGCACTGGGCGGAGTACGGCACGCTTCCCGGGGAGATGCCGGGCACGCCCGCCGTCGTCGCGGCGCAGAACGGGCAGGGCCGACTCGTGCTGTTCAGCCCGAACCCAACGCTCGAGCCGGCTCACCCAGAGCACCTCGTGCGCGCCACGCGATGGGCGGCGCGCGGCGGCGCGGTCCCCGATTCTCTCCGCTGGCGTGACGTGTTCGGGCCCTGAGGAAGCGTCTTTCTTTCCGGACCACGGTGGCGGTGTCGACCGAAGGTGTGGCCCGAGGCCCCATGACATGCTGAGTTGTCTGAATGAGAGCCACCCTTGGTCTGTCCCTCATCCTCATTGCGTGTGGAAGCGAGGGCGCACGCGCACCGCATGAGATGCCCGGGTCGTCGCCGCGAGAAGTGGCCCGTTTGCGTGAAGCCTCACCAGCGCCCACCCCGGCGGACTTCGTCTTCCGTCTGCACGACTTCAACTGGGAGCTCCAGGGCAGCACCGTCTACCAGTTGAGCGCCGACGGGACGCTGCTGCATCTCTACCCTGTATCGCAGCGAGTCGAGGGGTCGACCCAGACCGAGTGGCACGAGGCGCGCACCACGCTCCCGCCGGACGCGGTGGCGGAGTTTCGGGGGCTCCTTGACGCGTTCGGCGCGCTCCGCCCGCGGTACGTCGACCCGGAGGTGGACGACGGCGAGGCGACCACGTTCTGGCTCCGCACGGATGCGGGGCTGCAGGAGGTCTCCTGCCAGAACCGGTGCGACCCCGCCGCGATCGCGACGCTGACTTGGCTTCGGGAGAGAGCCACTCGCATCCCAGAACCGCACACGCCACGGCCGGGACTGCGTCCGGGCCAGGCCTGGGAAGGCGCGGCGGACTCCAGATGACCGCGTCGGCTCTGCTACCGTGCGGTGGTGGTCTCGGTCCGCCGACACGTTCTGCTCTGCCTGTGGCTCGGGGCCTGCTCCACGCCGCACACGAGGCCGGAGCCCCTCGAGCTGGCCGACGTCCCCGCGCTCGCGGGCGACAGCCTCCCTGCGATCAGCGGCGGGACGCTCCTCGTCACGCAACGTGGCCTCATCGTCGCGGGTGACGCTGATCACGCGGTGCTCTGGGTACTTGATCCCAGTGTGCCTGCGGTCGTCGGCCACCTCCGGCTCCGCCCCTCCGACGAGCCCGGCCGCATGGCGGAGAGCGACGACGGCCGCGTGCACGTCGTGTTGCGGCGCGCGGGCGAGCTGCTGTCCATCGACCCCGCCACCGCCACCGTGCTGAGCCGACGTCCCGTATGTGCCGCACCCCGGGGCGTCGCCTGGGATGCGGAGCGCTCGCTGCTGTGGGTGGCGTGCATGGGCGGCGCGCTGCTGGCCCTGGACCCCGCCGGAGACGTACTGCGGCGCTTCTCGGTCGAGCGCGATCTGCGTGACGTCGTCGTGACCGAAGCAGGCGTGTTTGTCAGTCGCTTCCGCAGGGCGGAGCTGCTCACGGTCGACCCGAACGACGGCGCCGTGCTGGACCGAAGGCGCGCGGCAGATCGGTTCCTTCCGTCTCGTGCTGGGCCCCAGCTCGTCGCGAACGTGGCGTGGCGCAGTCGGCGGTTGCCTGACGGAGGGGTGGTCATGCTGCACCAGCTCTCGGTCTCGAGCGAAGTGGATGTCGACGGCAGCGGGTACGCCGGTTTGTTCTGCCGCAACGGCGTCGTGTCGCCGGCCGTGACGCGGTTCCCTCCGAGCGGCGGCGCGCCACAAGGCACGGGGCCCATGGGTTTCGCGCCGCTGGCGCTCGACGTGGTGCAGCTCTCGACGACCGGAGGCGCCCGGACCGTCGTCGCCATCGGTGCGAGTGAAGTCGGCGGCCAGGACGGGCTCTGGAGCACCCTCGAAGTGAGCGCCGCGCCCGGCGCGCCATGCGCCGCGCTGGAGTTCCCGACGGCGGGCGCGCCTCCAGCGATCGCCGTGGCCGACTGGGAAGGGCGTCTGGTGACGCAGCACCGCAACCCGACCCGGATCGCGGTGGAGGACGGTCCGGTCTTCGAGATGTCGACGCGGCTCGCCGACGACCGCGGCCACGCGCTGTTTCACGCGGGCACCCCGAGCTTCGTCGCGTGCGCGTCGTGCCACCCAGAGGGAGGGGAGGACGGGCACACCTGGAACTTCACCGGCATCGGGTTGCGCCGAACCCAGACGATGTTGGGCGGCTTGCTCGAGACGGCACCGTTCCACTGGAGCGGTGACCAGCCCGACATGACCGCGATCATGGTCGGCAGCTTCGAAGGCCGAATGCGCGGTGCTCACCCCAGCGATGCAGAGATCATGGAGGTCGGTCGCTGGCTCGACGGGCTCGCCAGCCCACCCCCCGATCCGGTGGAGCCCGCCGCGGGATCCCGAGGCCGAGCGGTCTTCGAAGACCCGGACGTGGGCTGCGCCAACTGCCACGCCGGCTCAGCGCGGACCGAGCGAACCAATCGCGATGTGGGCACCGGAGACGCGTATCAAGTGCCGTCGCTGCGCGGCGTCGTGCACCGCGCGCCGTACTTTCACGACGGCTGCGCGCCGAGCTTGGAGGAGGTCGTGGACGGCGCGTGCGGGACGCTCGATCGGCATGGGGTGACCTCGAGCCTCGAAGCCGGATCCCGCGCGGACCTGCTCGCCTACCTGCGCTCGCTCTGATCCTGCGAGATGCGACCCGCCTTCGGCTAGATGGCTGAGGCGGAAGTCGTGATGCGGATCGACGAGCGCGAATGAGGAGATCGAGCAAGCCGTCCGGCAGGCGGTCCTCGGCGTCGCCGAACCACGGCACGCTGGCGATTGATCCCACGGTCGGGTCCCACGCTCGCCCCGGCCCGCCTCCGCTGCACACGATCCCCTTGCGCTCCGACATGCCATCGGACCTAGCAGCTCGTGTTCCGCGCGAACGTCGGGCACGACGCCGCGCCACGTGTCCACTCCTCTGGACATCGGGCGGTCGTCGGCGTCCTCTCGTGTGGACGGCCGGGTTCGGTCAGCTGCTTCGCACGCGTAGACCAAACGTGGCGAGGTGGGCGATCATGTAGGCGCTCCCGACGACGTAGTGCGCGACCCCGCCCCCAGGGATTCGTACGATGTGCTTGAGCATGACAACACGGTGAACGCGCCAGGTTTCGGGGATGTTTCCGCAGGACAACATCCTCGTGTTTTTGTACTGAGATGCGCGTTCGAACTCGCTCAGCCCGGCGCGGGCAGGTTGGTGAGCAGCGCGAGGCTGCCGATCGTCATCACGATGTAGGCCGTAGCGATGACCACCGCGAAGACGAGCCGGTGCGCGATCACGGCGAGCGCAGCCCAGTCGCTGCCGCAGCCATGCGTCTCACGGATGGCGATGAGCTCCACCCCCACCATCCAGAAGAACGAACCGATCCCGGCCAGGGGGATCCACTGCCATAGGTAGGGCGCGTTCGCGTAGCTCACCGCACGCAGCGTGTCTTCGAACTTGGCGGTCGCCTTGCCACCGAGTGCGAGCGTCCCGTGCGCGGCGGCCGCGGCGTAGACCACCCCGAACAACGCGTTGGCGGGGCCCGCGAGCAGTGCGAGCGGGCTCAGCCCCATGATGAAGCAGCCGTACCCCGCCATGATCGCACCCAGCGGCTCCGCCTGCGGCCCCGGCAACATCAGGGCGGCCGCCCCGCCGCTCAACACGACGAGGCCCCCCGCCATCAGGTAGGAGATGATCAGCCCGATCGTGCTCGTCAGCATGGCGTGCCCAACCGCGCTCATCACGCTGGGCACGGTGGTTGGGGTCCGGAAGAACCGGGTCGGTGAGCGTGACGCCAGCTTCGTGGTCTCCCAGAACGCGCGGATCCGGCCGATCTCCTTGCGCTGCTCCCACGGGACGGGCCGACCGAGGCCGAGATCCGCGCAGTCCCGACACGTGGCGATGCCGTTGACGTCCGAAAAGCAGCACGCCTCGCAGCCGTAGCTGCCGCACCGAACACATCCGAAGACAGCTCCGTCGTTCGGATGCACGGCGCACTTGGCCCCGGCCGGGACGGCGATGCCAACCTCATCGGAGGGCGGCGCAGCCTTCTTCGCGGGGGGGCCCCACCCTTCGATCGGGGCTGGCTCGACTTCGTTCACCGCCCCTGACGACACGACAACTCGCTCAGAACTTCCCGGTAACCGACAGGAAGGTCATTTTGTCGTTCGTCTCGCGCAAGCGGTTGCTGAGGATCTGCACGAAGCTCCAGAGGATCTCGTACGCGAGGTCCTTGTCGAGGAAGAGCAAATCCTGGAGCGCGCTTTTCGTCAGCACGAGCAGGCGGCAGCGCTCGTGCACACGTGCGTCGGCGCTCCGAGGGAAGTCATCGATCAGCGACATCTCGCCAAACGCGGCGCCCGCGCCGAGGATCGCCAGCGCCTCCTCGCCCATGCCTGAGACCTCCCGGCTGATGCGCACCTTGCCGTCGAGGATCAGGTACAGCTTGTCGCCGACCTCGCCCTCTCGGAAGATGATCTCGCCGACCCGGTAGGTCTCCTCACTGCACACCGTCGCGAGGCGCTCGAGCCCGTCCGGGTGGATCTCCTTGAAGAGGTCGATCTCCCCCAAGGCTTCTTTTCGGTCGGACATCTGGCTCCGAGGGTATTCGATGCACGCCGGCCCGCGCCAGATCGGTGAGGGCCAGATCGGTGAGGCCGGCGCGACGCCCGCTATTCGACGAGCTCGTTCTCGGCCAGCCAGCGCTCGGCTTCGATGGCGGCCATGCAGCCGGTTCCCGCCGCCGTGACGGCCTGCCGAAACACGTGGTCCTGCACGTCGCCGCAGGCATACACGCCCTCGAGCTTGGTGGCGGTCGAGTCCGGCTTCGTGACGAGGTAACCCAGCTCATCGGTGTCGAGCCAGTCGTTGAAGACCTTCGTGCTGGGGATGTGGCCGATCGCCACGAACATGCCCGTGCAGTCGACGACCTTCGTTTCGTCGGTCTTGACGTTCCGGACCTTGACGCCCGTCACCTCACCCTTGTCGACGTCGAGAACCTCTTCCACGACCGAGTCCCAAAGGAACGAGATCTTCTCGTTCTTGAAGGCGCGGTCCTGCATGATCTTGCTCGCACGCAGCTCGTCACGGCGGTGGATGACCGTGACGCTCCTGCAGAGCCCGGCCAAGTAGAGCGCCTCCTCGAGCGCCGTGTCACCGCCGCCGACGACCGTGACGTCCTGCTCGCGGAAGAAGTACCCGTCGCAGGTGGCGCAGGCGCTAACGCCGCGGTTCTTGAGAGCGTGCTCGGAGTCCAGACCAAGCCAGCGCGCCGACGCACCGGTCGCGATGATGATGGAGTGGCCCTCGTACATCTCGTCGCCCACCCAGCACTTGTAGGGGCGCTGGGAGAAGTCCACGCGGTCGACGTCGGCGGTGATGATCTCGGTTCCGAACCGCGCGGCCTGGTCGCGGAACTTCTTCATCATGTCGGGGCCGGTCACGCCCTCGGGGAAGCCAGGGTAGTTCTCCACGTCGGTGGTGAACATCAGCTGACCGCCCGGGATCATGCCATCCATCATCTGGCCCTCGATGCAGAGGGGCGAGAGGTTGGCGCGGGCCGCGTAGATTGCGGCGGTGAGACCGGCGGGGCCGGATCCGATGATGATGACGTTCCTGGCCATGACTTCAGCTGCTCCAGTGGGGGGAGAGAGACGATGGGGCGCCACCGCTCGCGTGTCGATACCCAATGCGTTGCTCAGGATCAACAGTGATGAGCATGACCACAGGGAGGTGGTGCGCGGGACCGGGCGCGGGTCGGAGTGAACGAGCGAAAGGAGTCGGTGCCTGGGCGTCCCCAAGCGGGGCGGACGCGGTGTCAGGGGTTTCCCCGGCTTGATTTTCTCTCGGGTTGATGTTCCCGGAATCGAGCAGCCCCCTTGACGCAGCCCGTCATTGCCCGGGACACTGTCTCTTCCAATGCAGTTAAGGGGGGCCTTTGCTGACTCATAGACAACTCGAAATCGCCGAGCGTCTCTTCGACCTCGATCCCGTTCAGGGATACCCCGAAAGGGGGGCACGGCATGTTGCCGATCTGGTCGGAGCGCACGGCTACCGACTCATCCTGGGAGACCAGGTCTTCGCCAGTTCGCCGAAGCCGACCACTCCGCCGATCGTGACGCTCCCATTGTCACCATCTGGGGATGGCTCAAGGGTGCTTCAGCTTCACGGTCCTGCGCTCGACGAAGAGGCGCAACGGCTGGCTGGCTGGGGCGCGAAGCTGCTCTCCCGAGGTCTGCGTTACGCACATCGGTTGGACGGTAGTGCACATCAGCGTACCTACGAAGACGTGCAGGCGATGCTCGAGCGCACGCCCCTGACGCCTCGTGAGCGTGACGTCGTGGGCCGTTTGTTGTCCGGCGCGTCCACACGTCAGATCGCAAAGAGCACCGGTCTGACCGTCGCCACGGTGAACACCTATCTGAAGCGGATCTTCGCTAAGCTCGGGGTTCACAGCCGCGTGGAGTTGGTGGCCCGCATCACGGGTACGCGCGGGGTGATTCCTTCGGATCCATTGCCTGAATCTCCATCCACGGCGGCTCGGACACCGACCGCGACGACGGAGTAGGACGGCCGCAGCGCGCGACGGCTGGTGTCGCGGCTCGGCGCGAGGTGTGACTCTAGCGTCGGGCCTGAACCGTCGTCGGGCCTGAACCGTCGTCGGGCCCGTTGTCGGGCCTGAACCGTCGTCGGGCCTTACCCTGCCGTGGTGCCAAACTCTGTCGCGATGCGCCGGAATCAGATCGTGGTGCTCGTCGCGCTCGCGTGGCTCGGGGGCTGCGCCACCCCGTCCACGCCGCCCGCCGGCGGCCAGACGCGAGGGGTCCCCGACGCTCCGGACGGCTGCTCCAGAGAGGCGGAGGACTACGACGGCTTCCTCGATGAGGACGGCTGCCCCGACCTCGACAACGACCAGGATGGCTTGCCCGACGTCGACGACGCGTGTCCGGACGCGGCCGAAGACCTCGACTCGTACCAGGACGGCGACGGGTGCCCGGATCCGGACAACGACGGGGACGGGGTAGCGGACGCGAGTGATGCCTGCCCCTGCCATCCCGAGGACGACAATGGCGTCGACGACGAAGATGGCTGTCCCGACTGCGCGTCCGACTTCGACTACGTCACGATCCGGATCCTTGAGCAGATCCGCTTCTCACGCGACTCTGCCGTGCTGGATCCCGACCTGCCGGCGCTCGATTCGGTCGTGACCCTGCTGCGCGAGCAGCCAGAGCTGACGCGGGTGATCCTCCATGGCCACGCCGCGGGGGAGAGGGACATGCCCTCGCTCAGCCTTCGACGTGCCGAGACCGTCCGCGATCACCTCGTGGCCCACGGCATCGACACCGCTCGCCTCACCGTTCGCTCTCATGCGGGTCGCTTCCCCCTCGATCCGGAGGACGCAGACGTCAGTCGCCGCGTGGACTTCGACATTGAAGAGACGAGTTTGAGGCGCGAGCTATCGTGCGGCTCCGTGCCTTCCGTGGTCGAATGCGGCGATGGGGCGCCTCGACAGCGGACCCCGATGCAGGTCCCCTACGAGTTGGAGATTCGGTACGCCGTGGAGGAAACCCAGTGACTGAACCGAAGGACACAGGACTTACCCATCTCGACGAAGCGGGACGCGCCCGCATGGTGGACGTGAGCGACAAGCCGACAAGCCGTCGCGAGGCTCACGCAAGCGCTTTGGTAGAGATGCGGCCCTCCACACTGGCCCAGCTTCAGGAGGGCACCACCAAGAAGGGCGACGTCCTGGCCACGGCGCGCATCGCCGGGATCCAAGCGGCCAAGCGCACGCCGGAGCTCATCCCCCTTTGCCACCATGTGGCGCTCTCCAGCGTCGAAGTCCGCTTCGAGCCGCTCCCCGGGGCCGAGACCGCGCACGTTCGAATCGATGTCATCGCGCGCGCCCGGGACCAAACGGGCGTCGAGATGGAGGCGCTTTCGGCGGCGAGTGTCGCCGCGCTCACGCTGTACGACATGCTCAAGGCGGTCGACCGAGGGATGGTCATCCAGCGGGTGCAGCTCGAGAAGAAGACCGGCGGCGTTCGAGGAGACTGGGAGCGGGAATAGCTCGAGCCCACGCTGGGCTGGATTCGATATCCATCGATCCACGGACTGGTCGGTTCGAGATATTCGCATCGGACGGCCGAGATTCGGTCATGTTGAGGCGGTGCGTCCGAGCCCAAAGATCGGGCACGTGGAGATTCAGTGGATCGGCATCGCGTTCGTCTTCGGTCTGGTGGCGCGACGGCTCGGACAGCCGCCGCTCTTGGGGTTCCTCGCGGCGGGGTTCGGTCTGGAGCTTTTGGGCCTTCGACCCGATGCCTCGCTGATCGAACTCGCGCACGTCGGCATCCTCCTCTTGTTGTTCACGATCGGGTTGAAGCTCGATCTTCGCGCGCTCCTCACCCGGCACGTGTTGGGTACGTCCGCGATTCATCTCGCGACGTCGACCGGCGTCTTGCTGGCGCTGATCGTCGGACTCGGCGCTGCGGGCGTGGGGTTGGGCCTGGACTTTGGCGCGACGGCCATCGTGGCGTTTGCCCTGAGCTTCTCGAGCACGGTGTTCGCCGTGAAGCTGCTCGAGGAGCGGGACGACATGAGCTCGCTCTACGGCCGAATCGCCATCGGCATCCTGATCGTGCAAGACATCGGCGCCGTCGTCTTCCTGGCCGTGTCGAAGGGAGAGTGGCCAAGCCTGTACGCGCCGCTCCTCTTGGCGCTCGTGTTCGCCAGGCCGCTGTTTCATCGGGGGCTCGCCCTGTGCGGTCATGGCGAGCTGCTCGTGCTGGCAGGCCTCGCGGCGGCGCTCGGGGGAGCAGCCCTCTTCGATGCGGTGGGCATCAAGTCCGACTTCGGCGCGCTCGCGGCCGGCGTGCTGCTCGGCGGGCACGACAAGAGTCGGGAGCTCGCCAAGAGCCTGCTCGGCCTCAAGGAGGTGTTCCTCGTCGGCTTCTTCCTCACGGTGGGCCTGACCGGGCTGCCGACCCTCGACATGCTGGGTGTCGCGCTCCTGCTGCTGCTGGCGCTCCCGCTGAAGGGGATGCTCTTTCTCGGCCTAATGACACGTTTTCGATTGCGGGGGCGAACCGCCTGGCTATCGACGCTGGCGCTCACCTCTTACAGCGAGTTCGGGCTGATCGTGGTCGGGGTCGCGGCTACTCAAGGATGGTTGCCCGAGCGGTGGTTGGTGACCTTGGCCATCGCCATGGGATTGAGCTTCGTCTTGGGCACGGGGCTCAACCGCTTTGCCTTCGAGCTGTATCGACGGCTGCGACGTCGACTCGCGCGGCTCGAGAGCCCCCACCGCCTGCCCGAAGAGGCGCCCGTCGTCCTCGAGAACGCCCGCGTGTTGGTGTTCGGGATGGGCCGCATCGGCGCGCGCGCCTATGACAAGGTCAAGGACACGCTCGGGGACGTGGTAGTCGGGTTCGACATCGACGCGCTGCGGGTCGACTCGCATCGCGCGTCCCAGCGGCGGGTGCACGTGGCGAGCGCCACCGACGCCGACTTCTGGGAACGCCTGCACATCGATCAGGACTCCGTCTCGCTGGTGCTGCTCGCCCTCACCAGCCAGGAAGACAACCGCGTGGCCATCCGGCAGCTGCGGGCGGAGGGCTATCGAGGCCCCCTCGCCGCGACCGCGCGCTTCGCCGACGAGGTGGAGGTGCTCCGGGAAGAGGGCGCCGATGTCGCCTTTGAAGTCTTGGCCGACGCAGGGACGGCCTTCGCCGCCAACGCGCTCGAGGCTCTCGAATCGAGAGTCGAGGCTCGAACCAACACCACGTGATTTACGATGCATAAACACATTGATTCGGGATTGCCGATGAAGTGCGCCGAGCATAGAGATGGAGCGGAGGTTGAGATGGAGATTCATTTTCGTTTTGCCGGAGACGGCGACCGCAAGCAGCTCAAGGCCCATGCGAAGCGCCGCGCCCAGTTCGCGCTCGACCGGGTCAGCGGCCTCGTACGCTCCATGACGGTCGTGTGGACCGACGAGAACGGCCCTCGCGGCGGACGCGATCAGCGCTGCACGATCCACGTCTCGCTGCGCCGCGGCGGGCGGCCGATCGTCGTCCGCGCGCTCGCGGAGTCTGCCGAGGCAGCAACGTCCGAAGCCATCAACCGCGCGCGGCGGCGTCTCGAGCGCCGCCAGCCGCGTCGTGCGGCGACCGGCTGAGGACCTTCAGCGCTTGAGGATCGTGCGCAGCCGCGCGAGGTCAGACTTGCCCAGCTCGCCGGTGATGACCAGGCCGAAGCCGAACACGAAGAAGCCCCCGACCAGGGCGCCGAGCGCGGTGAAGGCCGTGTCGTGGGGAACGAATCGCGAAAACCCAAACGCGAGCGCCCCGGCGGCGATGCCGCGGACGGCGCTGAGAGGCGGGATGAAGGCTCCGAAGCCGGAATAGACGACCACGCCGACGGCCAGGAGCGCGAGCCCCGTCCCCAGGCTCGTCCCGGCCGCCGCGGCGACGAGCGCACCGTGGCCGTCGATGCCGGCGGTGGTGATGGCGATGCGGGTGGCGATCAGCACGACGACGAGTGCGCCGATCGCGATCGTGGCCGCCGTCCCAGGTCGTCCGCCACCGGACAGGATGGTCGCCCCGATGACAAACAGCGCGAACGCGACCTGCCCAAACACCAGGACACCCAGGGCGTCCGCGCCCTCGAGATAGGCGTCCGGGTAGGCGATCCGCAGCACACCGCTGGCGGCGCCCCCGATCGGGGCGGCGATCGAGAGCAACACGAGCAGCGAGAAGCGCATCGCGTTCCGGATGTAGCCGCGCGTCGCCTCTTCGTCGCCCAGCGAGGTGGCCTTCGAGACGAACGGGAACACGATGAACGTCACGGCCAAGATCAGCTGGTAAGGGACAAACGCGAAGGTCTGTGCGGCGCGATAGGTCCCGGCGAGCCCGTCGGCGATGCGCGACGCGTCGGCCGCGGCGTGGCCGGCGCTGAGAGCGAGCTCGGTCGCGGTGCGCTTCAGCACCTGGAGATCGATCTGCAGGATCCCGTTGAGCGCCGCCTGGTACAGCCAGATCGGCGCCATGAAACCCCACCAACGCGACAGCGGGACGCCCTCGCCGGGCTTGCCGATGCCGACGACGACGAGTGCCACCAGGAGGATCACGCTCGCGGCCATGGCGAAGCCGCCGATCGCCCCGATCGCCCCGATCCCGAGCGCAGCACCGCCGAGCAGGCCGGTCGTTCGGAGGACGCTGAACGTCATGTCCAAGCGTGCCTGGTGCGAGAACTTTCGCTGGCCGTTCAGGAAGCCCACGAGCGCGGCGTAGAGGGCGTAGGTGAAGACGACCGCGCCGGCGATGCGGATGAGCGGGGTGAGCGCGGGGTCCAGCAAGACGCCCTCGGCGACGAGCGGCGCGCCGAGGACGAGCAGACCCCCGAGCGTGCTGCCGATGACCAACTGGATGCGCAAGCCCTGGCGCAGCGTGCGAGGGGCGCGCTCTTCATCTTCGCTGACGAGCTTGCTGACCGACTGCACGGTCGACGCGATGAGCACGTTGTTGAGGATGGACGCGGCGCCAAACGCGACCGCGTAGAGGCCAAACACTTCGGGGGACCCGAACAATCGCGGCAGCGCGAGGGCGACCGCGTACGCGGTGATGATGAAGACGATCTTGCCGCCGGCGACCCAGAGAAACCCGCGTCCCGCGCGGCGCGTCTCCTCGTTTTGGGTCTCCTCTGCCACCGTGGCTCCTTCGTCTTCGGCACCCGAGGCGCACCCGAGCGCGGGCCTTCCTGCCACGGATCGGTTGACAACGCACCCGACGGCGTGGCCCAACCCTGTCCGTGGCCGACCCCGCCGACCAGCGCGAAGTCTTCCGCCGCCGGCTCATCCTGGCGGCGTCGCTGCTCGGGTTGGTGGTGCTGGTGGGCGCCGGTGGCTACCAATTGCTCGGCGACGGCCGATGGGACACGGAGTCGGTCTTCTACTTCACCGTCATCACCCTGAGCACGGTGGGATTCGGGGAGACCCTCCCCGGGATGGACCACGTGCCCTATGCACGGCTGTGGACCGTCGGGTTGATTTTCTTTGGCAGCGGGACGCTGCTCTACTTCATCTCGAACCTCACGGCGTTCATCGTCGAGGGGGACATCCAGGGCGCAATCCGACGAAACCGCATGCAAACGCGAATCTCCAAGCTCCAAGAGCACTTCATCGTCTGCGGGATCGGCAGCACGGGCATCCACATCGTGGAGGAGCTGCTGCACACCAACTACGCGCTCGTCGTCATCGACCGCGACCTGGAGCGGCTCGAGCAGCTCGCCCGAAAGTTCGGCCCTCAGCGGTTCCTCTTCATCCACGGCGACGCCACCGATGACGAGGTGCTCGTCAGCGCGGGGATCGAGCGCTCGCAGGGCGTGATCGCGGCGCTCACCGACGACAAAGACAACCTCTACATTACGCTCTCGGCGTATCAGCTCGCCCGCGAGCGGGCGCAGAAGGGCGAGTTTCGGATCGTGGCCAAGGCCATCGACCCGAGCGCGCGCCCCAAGTTGATGGCCGCCGGCGCCACCAAAGTCGTGTCTCCGAGCCAGATTGGCGGGATGCGGATGGTCAGCGAGATGATCCGCCCCGCGGTCGTCGAGTTCCTCGACCTGATGCTGCGCGACCCCGAGAAGAACCTTCGGATCGAAGAGGTGCTGATCCCCTCAGAGTCTTCACTCGTGGGCGCCAAACTGCGCGACACCGAGATCCGAGCGCGCACCAAGGCGATGGTGATCGCGGTCAAACACGCGGGCGAAGTGGTGCGCTACACCTACAACCCAGGTCCAGACCTGGAGATCGAAGACGGCATGGTCCTGATCGTGCTGGCCGAGGTCGCGGAGATGAACCGCCTGCGCGCGGGAATCGACTCCGGCGAAATCGGGCGGCTGCGAGGACGGGGTTGACCTCGTGTCAATCGTTGCCATTGTGTGTCATGTCGGTCAGAGAGTGTGCCAAGTGAAGCTCGGCAATGTCGTCTCGGGCCGTCAAAACTGCTGAGGAATTGATGGGGTTGACCCCTCATCGCGGGTGATTAGGTTCGGCGCCCTTCGCGCTCCCAGGCGAGGGCACTCAAGGGCCACGTTCCGCTCCACTGGAGCGAGTCCAGCGCCCCGGGGTCGATCTGCATCGAGCGACCCGTGCATCGAAGACGTTGTTCGTCGAAAGACGAGGAGAGAAGAGAGAGATGGGCAAGATCATCGGAATCGACCTGGGCACGACCAACTCCGTCGTGTCTGTCATGGAAGGCAAAGAAGCCAAGGTCATCGTCAACAACGAGGGTGACCGTGTGACGCCCTCGATCGTGGCCTGGACCGACGATGGCGAGGTCATCGTGGGGCAGCCGGCCAAGCGGCAGGCGATCACCAACCCGGAGGCCACGCTGTCCAGCGCGAAGCGCTTCATGGGCATGCGCTTCGACGAGCTCTCTGGCGAAGAGTCCCGCGTGCCGTACAAGGTCAAGCGCCGGGACAACGGCGACGCCGGCTTCGAGGTGCGCGGCAAGGACGTCGCGGTCCCCGAGGTGAGCGCGCAGGTCCTCCGCAAGCTCAAGGAAGCGGCCGAGGACTACCTCGGGGAGTCCGTGACCGAGGCCGTCGTCACGGTCCCGGCGTACTTCAACGACAGCCAGCGTCAGGCGACGAAGGACGCGGGCAAGATCGCGGGCCTCGAGGTCCGACGCATCATCAACGAGCCCACCGCGGCCGCGCTCGCGTACGGTCTCGACAAGAAGAGCGACGAGCTCATCGCGGTGTACGACTTCGGCGGCGGCACGTTCGACGTCTCCGTGCTCGAGGTCGGCGACAACGTCGTTCAGGTCGTGAGCACCAACGGCGACACGCACCTCGGCGGTGACGACGTCGACGAGAAGATCATCGACTTCCTGGTGTCCAGCTTCAAGAAGGACACGGGCGTCGACGTCAGCGGCGACAAGATGGTGCTCCAGCGCCTCAAGGACGCGGCGGAGAAGGCCAAGATCGAGCTGTCGAACAAGCTCGAGACCAGCGTGAACCTGCCGTTCCTGACGGCGGACGCGACCGGTCCCAAGCATCTCGACGTCAAGCTCAGCCGGGCGAAGCTCGAGTCGATGATCGAGGAGCTCGTCGACCGCACCCTCGAGGCTTGCAAGCGCGCGCTCTCCGACGCGAAGAAGTCCGCCAAGGACATCGACGAGATCGTGCTCGTCGGAGGCTCGACGCGCATCCCGCTCGTGCAGGAGAAGGTCACGAAGTTCTTCGGCAAGGAGCCGCACAAGGGTGTGAACCCGGATGAGGTCGTGGCCATCGGCGCGGCCATCCAGGGCGGCGTGCTCAGCGGCGACGTCACCGACATCCTGCTCGTGGACGTCACCCCGCTCAGCCTCGGCCTCGAGACGCTCGGAGGCGTGATGACGACACTCATCCCCCGGAACACCTCGATCCCGTTCAGCAAGAGCGACACGTTCAGCACGGCGGAGGACAACCAGTCCAAGGTCGAGATTCACGTCCTCCAGGGCGAGCGAGCGCAGTCGCGCGACAACCGGACGCTCGGTCGCTTCCACCTCGAGGGGATTATGCCCGCGCCGCGTGGCACCCCGAAGATCAAGGTGACCTTCGACATCGACGCCAACGGCATCCTCAGCGTGTCGGCCAAGGACGAGGCGACCGGCAAGGACCAGAACATCACGATCACGGCCAACAGCGGCCTCAGTGACGATCAGATCGAGACGATGGTCGAGGAAGCCGCCTCTTACGAGGAGGAGGACAAGGCGCGGCGCGAGCAGGTCGAGCTCCGCAACCGGGCCGACCAGCTCTGCTACCAGGTCGAGAAGGCCGTCTCGGAGGCGAAGGACAAGATCGACGCCGACAAGGTCTCGGACATCGAGACCAAGGTCGCCGCGCTGCGCGAGGCCATCGAGAAGGAGGACCACGAGGCGATCAAGGAAGGCCACGCCACGCTCGAGGCAGCCATGGCCGAGGTCGCGCAGCAGGCCTACGGCGCCCAGGCGCCTCCTGGAGCCGAGCCGGAGGCGGGTGACCCAGCGGCCCGCGGCGGCGCGGACGAGGACGTGATCGACGCCGAGTTCGAAGAGACCAACTGAGTCCGCGTTCGCTTCGCGAACGCCTTGCGCCACGTCGGGGGCTGCTCCTCGAGCTCCCCACTTTTGGCTCGTTCATCCGTTCGTCCACCGCCCGCCTGCTTCTGCAGGCGGGCGGTTCGCGTTCCGTCCGACTTCATCCGCGGCGGCGGATCGGCGGCGGCCGTCCGTCGTTTTCGCCGATCGGGCGTTGTAAGGTGTGGAGATCATTGGACACGTCTCCGGCGTAGTTCCTGCGGAGAGCCCCTGCGTGACCCAGTCACGCTACATCGAGCCGGGCGCGGTCTACGCGATCACGCGCCGCACCGAGCGGCGTCGGTTCCTGCTTCGGCCGGACGCGCTGATGACCCAGCTGTTCACGTGGCTGCTGTGCGTGATGGCGGCGCGGTTCGAGATCGAGGTTCACGTCGCGGTGGTGATGAGCACGCACTACCACCTCGTGGTCACCGACCCTCACGGGCGGGTGAGCAAGTTCGCCGAGGGCCTGAACGGGTTGTTGTCGAAGGCGATCAAGGTCCTGCGCCGGGGCGTGCGCGGTGTCGTCTGGGAGCCCGGAAAGCTGAGCATCGTCGCGCTGGTCACCCGGGAGGCGGTGGTGGAATCGATCGCCTACGCGATCGCCAACCCCGTCGCGGCGGGTCTCGTGACCGACCCCGCGCACTGGCCGGGACTGACCGCGAGCGTCGACGAGCTCGGGACCCGCGTGCTCGAGGCCAAACGGCCCGGGTTCTTCTTTCGTCCGAAGAAGTGGGTGGAGATGGCGACGCGGAAGCTCGTCTGGCCGGCATGCCTGGCGGAGCTCGGCGTGGAGACCGCGCGGGCGTTGGTGCGGGCGGAACTCGCGGGGCAGCTCGAGAGGGCGCACGCGGCGGTGAGAGCCTCGGGCAGGCGCGTGCTCGGCCCGGTGGCGGCGCGAAACGAGGGCCCGCTCCGGGAGGCCGTGAGCCAGGAGACGGCGGGCTCGCTGAACCCCCGTGTGAAGGCCGGCCGCGGACAGACCGAGGCACGGATGGCGGCGCTGACCAAGCGGGCGGTGTTTCGACAGGACTACGCGGCGGCGCTGAGTCTGTGGTGTGCTGGGGATCGGCAGGTCGTGTTCCCGGCGGGGACCTACTGGATGCGCGTGCATCACGGCGCGGCGATGGCGGCGTTCGAGACGTAGGCGGCCTTCAAGGTTGGGGAGAGCGACGTTGCCCTCGGGTGGCGTCGCATCGGTGCGTCTGGAGGCCGCAGCGGAGGACGGGTGGGGCCGGATTGGTGGCCGCGGGGCGCGGTTTGGCGCTGGATCGGGGCGCCGGTGGTGCGTTCAGCCGCCACTGAGACCCTCAACTCGACCGATCCCCACCAAATGCGCCCAGGTCCCACCCGCACGTGCCCGGGACCGGGCCATCGCGTCCAGGTCCCACCCACACGTGCCCGGGACGGAGCCATTGCGTCCAGGTCCCACCCACACGTGCCCGGGACCGGGTCATCGGGACCGGGTCATCGGCCCCACCCACACGTGCCCGGGACCGGGTCATCGGCCGGACGGATTCATGGAGCCCGACAGCACAGTCGCACCTTGCGGGGGGAAGGTCCCGGCCAAGGCAGCGTAGGACGGCACGCCATGACTGAACGCGACCAATTCGTACGAGCCCAGGTTGAGGGAATGCTCCAGCCGGGTGAGCAGATCATCAACATCGCCTTCGTTCGGCGAATGCCCAGCATCATGATGCAGGTCGTCTACGCCATGTGCTGCATCTGGCTGCTCTTCTTCAACACGACCAACTTCTACGCCGCGCTCACCAACCGTCGGATCATCCTGCTCAAGACGCAGTTCTGGTTCTTCCGGCCGAAGATCGCGAACCAAGGCGTGGAAGAGATGTCGCTCGAGGGCGCCACCAACGTGACGTTTAGCGGCTTCCTCGCGAACCAGGCGTTCACGGTCCACAAGCCGACCGGCGAGGAGACGCTCCGCCTCGCGCCTCAGTTGAAGATCCACCAGGGCCAGCGGACCTTCAAGGAAGACGTCGCGGCGGCCGTGCAGGCCCTCTCCGCGGGTCAGGCAATCCCTCCGAGCTGAGGCCGCCGACTCTGAAGCACAAAGCAGGAAGCGGTCGACACGCTCCGCCAACTCGCCGCGCGTCCACGGCGCGCTCCCGTCGTAGAGACCGAAGTCGATCGCGTCGACCGGGCTCCCGAAGGCATCGAGGGCGCACCGCCGCAGTAGTAGATCCAGGGCGGTCCATCACGAGCGCGGTCCCGACCGAGAAGTCCTGGGTCTCGTCGACCAGAGCGTTCACCTCCGATCGCACCGCGTCGCTGAAGCGCGGAAAGCCGCCCTCGAAAGAGGCGGTCGTCGCGACGGAGACCGAACATGCCCCGCGGAGCTCTCGGCCAGCGCCCGGCTGCAAACGCGAACCTCGGGATCCGACTCACCGAGGAAGCGGTCGCCTCGTTTGGGCGTTGAGCGGCGGCCCGTTCGGCTCACGCTGATAGGCTCATCCATGGCCGCGCCAGGCGATCCGATCCGCGTGTTGCCGCGGGCCCAGACCTTCATGGCGCTCGCGCTCGTTTCACTCGCGACGATCCCGGTGGTGCTGTCGCTCGGGAGAGCCGCCCGACCCCGAAACGCCGCGGTCGTAGCGATGCTGATCGGGGCAGTGGTGAGCGGTGCACTCGCCTACGCCCATCGAGGCAGCCGCCTGCCTCCCGCCGTCCTGACGACGACCGGCGCAGTGCTCATGGCCATTCCGTCCACGGCGCTCGGGTGGTTCCTGGGCCCCAACTCGGCGTACCTCGCGTTCCTCGTGCTCGCGCTCGTGGTCACGGGAATGGCGTCGAGCGCCGAGGCACGCGGTCCACTTCGATTCGCCGGATGGCTCATCTACGCCGCACTTGCGGGTGGCATCGCGGCCGTCTTCTTCGGGGTGATCTCGGGCGCGCTGGACGACGCCTCGCTGAGCAGGACTCTCTTGCCCGGCCACCCGACGTCCGACTACGTGCTCGGCCACCTCTTCATGCAGGGCGTCTTCCTGGTGGCGTTCGCCACCGGACGACGTGTGCAGCGTCGGTACGCAAAGCTCGCCACGGGTCTCGCCGCTACGATGCGCGCGACAGGACGGCGCGACGCCCTGTTGGTGGAGCTTCGCGCCGGATACCTCCGCACCCTCGAGTTCGCGCGGGCGGGGCTCAGGGCGGAACCGGCGGCATCCAGCGAACCGGCCGCGCCGGGGAGCAGGCGCATGGCTCAGGATGGCGTCGACCGGACCGTACTCGACGTCTCCGCGCATGTTGGGCTCGACGTGCTGCTTCGAGAGGGCCCGCTCCTCTCCCAGGCCCTCGCCCAGCTCGTGAACGACCTCGCTCCGGCGCTCCAGACCCTCCATCTCGAGGGGTCGGAGCACGGAGCGATCACCCCCGCCGCCATCGTGTTTGACCGGTCCGAGGACACGTGGGTGCTCCGGGACCGCGCACGCCTTCAGCGCTCCGCCGCCGAGGTGTTGGCCTACCGCGCCCCCGAGCACGTGATGGGCCGGTCGTTGGGCGTGACCGCCGACACGTACTCGTTGGCTGCGGTGCTCTACGAGGCGGTGACGGGGGTGGCGCCCTACTACGAGCTGCCCACGTCCTCGCTCGCAAAGGCGATCCCCGTTCGGCTCCCCATCGCGCCGCGGCGCTTCGCCAATGTGCCGGAGCCGCTCGAGTCCCTGCTCCACATCGGCCTGTCGCGACGCCCACGCGAACGCTTTCGCTCCGCCTTGGACTTGCAGCAGGCCTTCGCGCTCGCGCGAGCCGGTGACCCACGAGGCCACCTCCGCAGACGCTGCCGCGCGCTGACCGACGACTGGGAACGGGGCACCCGCATTCTCGAAGCGCTCGTCGAGACGCACAGCCCAGCGACCGTGCTCCGCGAGCCAGCGACCGAGGTCGAGACCGGTCCGCCGCCGACACTACGGTCGCTCGCGTCGGACTTCGAGTCCAAGCCCGCCTCCAGCGTCGTTCAGACGGAGGCCTGGCGCGAAGCGTACGACGCGAAGATGAAGAGCCAGCGTCGGGCCGTGGTCATCGCCTGCGGCGTGGGGGCCGTGACGCTCGCGCTGATCGGCCGAAACCCGATCCCGCGCAACATCGGCCTCATCTGCATTGCGGGCATCGCGGCGACGGTGTGGGCGAGCGGATGGCTCGAGCGACGGCGACCGGACGCTCCGCCGGTCTGGCCTTGGCCCGTGGTTGCGATGCTCTCCGTCGGCCCGCTTGCGTCCATCGGCCTGCTTTCCGGGCTGGCGGGGCTGGTCGCGCTCGCATTGTTCTCCGGCGGCGTGTTTTCGCTGGGCAACCGGGCCATCGAGAGCCGGCGCCCGTGGGTACTTGGGGGGCTCGTGCTGACACAGACAGCGCTGTTCGTGAGCGTCTTGACGGGCTGGATTCCCGACCGCGGAAACGTCCCTCTACTGGCAGAGGGCGGGTCGATCGCGGAGCCGCTGCTCGGCCACGCGCTGATCCTGATGACCTACACAGCCGCACACGTGGCCGGCACGTTCGTCGACCGCCGGTATGCCGCGCTGAGTCGCCAAGCGGAGCAAGCGGAGCGCGAAGCCGCAAAACAAGAGCTGCTCCTGGCCGAGGCGCGAGAGGAGCTCGATCGGCTGAAACACACAGGGGGCATGTTCACCGGGCTCACCGTCGCGCGCTACGAAGTCGGCGAGCTGATCGGACGCGGTGGCATGGGCGAGGTGTACGCCGCGCGCCTCGACGGCCGAGGAGAGACGCTCGCGCTGAAGCTCATCCGCGGCGATCGCGCGTCCAGCTCGACGGTGCTGAGGCTGTTCCTTGAAGAAGCGGAGTCGATGCGCCGAATCGACAGCCCCTACGTGGCGCGTGTGTTCGAGGTCGCTGACGTCGAACAAGATCTGCCATTCATCGCGATGGAGCTGGTCGAGGGCCGCTCGCTGGCGGAGGTGCTCCGGGAGCGCGAACGCCTCGAGCTCGAAGACGCCCGCCGGTTGGTCCGAGACATGGCCCGCGGGCTCGCCGACGTGCACGCCGCGGGCGTGCTTCACTGCGACATCAAGCCCGGAAATGTACTGCACACGGAAGCCGGACGATGGAAGCTCGTGGACTTCGGCGTGGCGCGGCGCCGTGACACTGCCCTCGGCCGGACGGCGCAGGCCGGCACCCCGGCGTACATGGCTCCCGAGCAGGCCATGGGTGGCGAGGTCGACGAGCGCAGTGACCTCTATGCGCTCTGCCTCGTCGCCTACGGCGCGGTGGTGGGCCGGCCCGCGTTCATCGGGAGCCGCCCGAGCCCTGGGACGCCTGACGAACGCGTACCGCCGGATCCAGCGCGCTGGATCGACTTGCCGGAGGACCTGCGCCTCGCCCTGCGACAGGGTCTTGCGACCTCTCCGAGCGAGCGGTTCCAGAGCGCCGCGCAGCTCGCGATCGCCTTCGAGCAAGCGTTCGACGGGCGCCTCCCAGAGGAAGCCCGGCTCCGCGCGGCGAGGCTCAAGTGGGGGTGAGCCTGGTCGGGCTCACAACGACGTGGTCGTCGTGTACGTCGGGTTGAGGGCGGCACGCGGACGGATCTCACTCGCAACGGACCTCCCTGCCGCGGGCCGGTTGCGGCCGAACCAGCGTGTACCGGAACGCGCGGACTATGACTTGACGCGCACCCCGGTTGGCGGCGGCATCGGGGCCAGCTCGCTGGGCGCCTCCCGACGGAACCGCCCCTCAGCGGCGCGCAGCTCCTCGGCCAGCTCGCTGCACTCGGGCCGCTTCTCGAGATGCTCGAAGAGCAACTTGCTCGCTTTGATGAAGCCGCGTTCGTAGGAGAGCGCCTCCCGCACCCGCGTGGCGATCCGCTCCCGACCCGCGCTCAGGTCGTTCTCGAGCGCGTCGCTGTAGCGTTGAAGCTGCGCACGAAGCTCATCGATCTGGCGCCGGAGATCTGCCGCGGCCGCCTCTTTGGCCTGCAAGCGAGACTGGAAATCGCCGATGACCTCCTGAAGCGTCTGCGCGCGCCCACGGCACCCGCCCACCTCCTCGTACGCGGCGCGCGCCGCCCGCGGATCGGGGTTGCTCGCCGCCTGCGTGGCGGCCTGGTGCGCGTTCTCCCAGTGGTGGTTGGCCTGGGCAAGACGCTGCTGAAGGTTGGAGAGCCGCTCCCGCTCAGCGCTCGCGTCGCGAAGGGTCCGGGACTCTTCTTCGGCCAGCTCTTCAACCTTACGACCGATCTCTGCACGAAGGCCTCGCCCGCGGCGCTCGATGGCCTCGAGCTTCTTCTGGTGGCTCGCGAGCTCACCCTCGAGCCGGGTAGCCCGAGCGGAAAGCTCCCACATGCGGTCGGTCGCCTCCTGCACCTCGGCCGGCGAGCGGCCGTTCGGGTAGGCCCGCGCCACCATGCGCGCGAAGTACGCCGCGCGGCGGCTCCACTCGACCACCCCGGGGGTCTGCGCCGGCGGGGGCGGCGGCTCGGCGGGCGGCGGCTCGGCCTGCTGCTGGACCTCCCAGGTCGTCGACGGGAGCGTTCGCTGCAACGCCTTGAGCTGCTCCGAGAGGTGGTGACCATCGCGGAAACGGCGCCGTGGGTCCTTCTCGAGGAGCTTGAGGATGATGTTCTCAGCCGGCTCCGGCAGATCTTCCCGGAGACCATTCGGGCGCGGCGGCGGGCTGCTGCGCTGCATCTCGAGAAGCGTGTCCCGGTCGCTGGAGCGGAACGGGAGCTGCCCGGTGGTCATCTCGAAGAACAGGATGCCCAGCGCGTAGAGGTCACTCGAAGGCACCGCGTCATCCCCGCGCGCCTGCTCTGGCGACATGTACTCGGGCGTGCCGAACACCGCTCCCTTGGGCGCGAGTCGAGGGTCACGGGCCAGGGCCGCGAGCCCGAAGTCGAGGATCTTCACGAAGTCGCGACGCCCGCCCTTGGCGGTGATCATGATGTTGTCGCTCTTCAGATCGCGGTGCACGACGCCGAGGTCGTGCGCGCGGGAGAGCGCCGCAGTCATCTGCTCGAGGATGTCGACCGCGCGTGTGATGGGCATCTGCCCCTTGCTCACCTCGCTCGAGAGGGAGGTCCCGGTGAGGTACTCCATCACCAGATACAGCTCCCCCTCCTCCGTCTCGCCGACGTCGTGGATCTCCACGATGTGGGCGTGGTCGACGCGGTTGGCGGCGCGCGCCTCGCGCAGCATCCAAGCGCGCAGATGCGTCTCGCCGCGCAGGTCGGGCCGAATCAACTTCAGCGCGACGACCCGGTCGATGAGGACATGGCGGGCGCGATACACCACCCCCATGCCGCCTTCGCCTAGGAGCGCTTCGAGACGGTATCGGCCCGCGACGACGCGGCCGAGATAGGAGTCCTTGCTGCTTCGCGAGCCGGTGCGTGCAGTGGCCATCGGGGCGACACTCTCCTCAGGTGAGGGGCGATGATACACGGGGAGCCGTCCGATGGTCGCCTTCCTGCGCAGATCCTCGGACTCCGCTTTGGATACGGCCCGAGAGCGGCTATTCTGAATGCACGAGTCTGGGCTCGTACCCGCCAGATGAGTCTCACCAACATCGGTCCGTATCGAATCGAGCGCCACCTCGCATCGGGGGGGATGGCGGAGGTGTTCGTTGCGCGCCGGGTGGGCCCACATGGCTTTCAGAAGCGACTCGCGCTCAAGCGCATCCTGCCGCAGCACGCCCGCGCGCCCGAGTTCGTGGGCATGTTCATCGACGAGGCCCGGCTCGCCGCTCGACTGGAGCACCCCGGAATCGTTCAGGTCTTCGACTTTGGCGAGCAGGACGGATCGCTGTTCATGGCGATGGAGCTGGTCAAGGGCACGACGGTCGGCCGCCTGCTCCGTTCCGTCGCCAGCCGCGCCACGGCCGTGCCGCTGGGACCCGCGCTCCACATCGCGCACGAGGCCGCCCGCGCGCTCTCGTATGCGCATTCCCTGCGCGACGACAACGGCGACCCGCTGCACATCGTGCACCGCGACGTCAGCCCCGCGAACCTCCTGCTGACGCGCCAGGGGCACGTGAAGCTCGCCGATTTTGGCATCGCCCGCGCGCGCACGACCGCCGCGCGCACCGAGGCCGGCCATGTGCGCGGCAAGCTCGGGTACATGTCGCCGGAGCAGGTCGTGGGGGATCCCATCGACGGCAAGAGCGACATCTTTACCCTCGGCGTGCTGCTCGCTGAGCTTCTCATGGGCGAGCCGCTCTTCCCGCCGGCGGGCGAACTGGACACGCTCATCCAGATCCGAAACGCCGACCTGACGCGGCTGGAGGAGCGCGGCGCGCAGCTCCCGAAGGACGTGCTCGGGGTGGTGCGGTGGGCGCTCGAGCGCCAGCCCTCCTCCCGGCCGCATGCCCATCAGCTCGAGGATGCCCTCCGGGAAATCCTGCTGCGGCGCGGCGAGATCGGTCGAGGCCCGCGCTCGCTGGCGCGTCTGCTGGAGCGGATGGAACTCGTGCCGCGCACGTTGTCCGAGGTCGACCTGGCCGAGCCGGGCCGCCGGCCGACGTTCTTGGTCGACTTCGACGAGAAGAACCCTGCGCCGCAAGGCGCACGCGAGCTGCTGGCGCAGATGCCGGTCGATCCCCCGGCGGGGTACGAGCTCCGGCGCCCCGATGGAGTGGTCGAGGGCCCCGTGCCCTACGCCGAGGTGGTGCGACGGATCGTGACCGGCCAGATGGTGCCGGGTACACGGGTCCGGAAGGACCAGGGCGACTTCGAGAACGCATACTCGGTGCCCGAGCTCCAGCGCTACCTCGAGAGCAACGTCCTTCACTGCCAGCCCAGCGGTCTTCCGCCGAAGGCGGAGCGGCGCGGCGTCATCTACGGCGGTCGCCTGCTTCGGGAGGCCCATCAGCTCACCGCCAAGCGCCAGACCGGAGTCCTGCACCTCTGGAGCGGCACACGCCAGAAGCGCATCTACTACGTCGACGGCCGGCCGGACTACGTCGCGTCGAACAACATGTCCGAGCTCTTCGGCGAGTTCCTCGTCGCGCAGGGCACCATCCTCCGGATGGAGCTGGAGATGGCCCTCGCCATGCTGGACCGGTACGACGGACGCCTCGGCGACGCGCTCGTCGGCCTCGGCATACTGCGTCCAATGGAGTTGTTCAACGCCGTCAGCCGGCAGGTGAAGGCCCGCTATCTCGAAGCCTTCCGGTGGGACCGCGGCCAGTGGGCGTACGTCCCTGAGGAGCGCGCGGACCAGGAGACCTTCCCATTGGCCCACCGCGAGCACGAACTGCTTCGCGACGCCGCGATGGGGGTCAGCGCCTCTCAGCTCGAGGCGGCCCTCCGCCCGGTCAAGAGCCGCGCCCTCCGCCGCAACCCGCACCCGTCCGCCCCGCTGGACGCCTACCGCGTCCCGCGCGAATGGGAGCGCGTCATCGGCGAGCTCGACGGCACCTCGACGATGCTCTCGGTACTCGCACGCGAGTACGCGCGTGGCGGTCTCGACACCAACGAGGTCCAGCGCGCGTTGTTCCTCGGTCTGAGCTGCGACCTCGTCGAAGCGGCTTGACGGCGCTTGGACCGCACCTCCGCGAAGAGGACGGTCATTCCGCGGACGGATGCAGTCTGCTGTCGAGCGCCGCGTGCAGCTGCACCAGGTCGAACGGCTTGTCGATCAGCGGGACCTCGGCGAACGTGCTGAGAAGCTCTTGCAGCCGTGGGTCGAACGCCCCGCCCGACATCAGGACGAGTCGATCGGTGAGATCGGGGTGCTCTTCGCGCATGCGCTCGTAGACATCGAGCCCCGAGAGCTGCGGCATCATTACATCGCACAGGATGGCGTCGAAGGGCGCGCCCTCCTCCATCTGTGCGAGTCCCTCGAGCCCGCTCTCCGCCTCGACGACCTCATGCTCACGCAACAGCCGGACGAGTGCCCTACGCACCAGGGGCTCGTCATCGATGACCAAGATGCGACTGGGCCGCAGCTCGACCATCGACGCCTTTGGCGGCGCCGCGGGCGTCTCCTTGGGCGCCTGCACCCGAGGCAGATGAATGGAGATCTCCGCCCCCCCCTCCGGCCGGTTTCGGATGCGCAGCTCGCCGCGTGACTGGACGACGATCTCCTCGCAGACCGCGAGCCCGAGGCCGGTCCCCTGACCGGACGCCTTCGTCGTGAAGAAAGGGCGCGACACACGATGCAGTAGCTCGTCGGGGATGCCGGGGCCGTTGTCGGCGACTCGAATCACGACGTTCCCGTCGTCGTCTTGGATGCGGATCCACACCCGGTTGTCCTCCGCCCCGTCCGCGTCGAACGCCTGCGATGCGTTGAGCAAGAGGTTGAGCACCACCTGGACGAGGCGCGACTCGACGCCCGCCACCCAGCGGGGCTCACCGCCCTCCACCACCACCGTGGCCGAGTGCTTGAGCTCGTTCCGGACCAGCTTCGTCGCCTCGGCCACGATGCGCTGCACCGACACGGGCCCTGCCGCTTCGGCGTCCTCCCTCGCGTAGTGCTTGAGTTCGCCGACGATCGCGCGGACACGGTCGGTCGCGTCGATCGCGTCATGGATGGCCTCGCGGTGCTCGTCGTCGATGGGGGCGTCGCGCTCCGCTCGCTGGCCCAAGAACGAGAGGTTGCCCGCCAGGTAGGCGAGCGGGTTGTTGACCTCATGCGCGATGCAGGCCGCCATCACACCGAGCGAGGACATGCGATTGGCGCGCTCCAGGCTCGCGATGAGCTCCGCCTTCGTCGCCCGCTCCTCGAGTCGCTGGGCGTGGGTCGTGTCGCGAACGAGGACGAGCACGTCGTCTGCGTCTTCGATCGGAACCAGACGCACCGTCAGAGCGCGGCCTTCCAGGTCGACGGCCAACTCCCCCAGATCGTCGAGAGGTCCCGAGAGGCACGCCGACACGACGCTCTGCCCGAGCAACATCTGGGCGTCGGCGTTGGAGAGACGCGCGGGGGCCGAGTTCTGAAGCAGGCCACTCGGGCCGACACGCAGGACCACATCCGGCAGCAGGGCGAGCAGCGCGCGCGCGTCCGCGTCACGGTTGCTGATCGCGCGGGCCGAGGAGCTGCGCTGCGCCTCGAACGCGTAGACCACCGCGAAGGCCAGCCCGACCGTGATCAAGACCGACAGCGCCGGCATCTCTCTTCCGGTCGGCAGCGGGACGGGGAGATAGGCGACGCCGAGTTTCGCGGCCAAGAGCGCCGCCACACAGGTCAGGAACCAGAAGAGGCCCGCACGACGCCCGAGGACGAACGTGGCGAAGAGCGGGATCACGGCGAAGACGTGGAGCATCGGCGGCAGGCGGCCCGCGAGATAAGTCATGCCCAGCACCGTCGTGACGACAACCGCGCAGGTACCGTGTGCCGCCACGCGGATCGCGCCGCGCCGAAGCGCGAGGGCGAGACCGATCAAGAGCACGAAAAAGGGCAATGCGAGCGGCGCTGGCGTGTCCGTCCAGAGCCGCGTGACGACCACAGC
The DNA here is from genome assembly GCA_045106715.1 of Sandaracinaceae bacterium. GTDB lineage: Bacteria > Myxococcota_A > Polyangia > Polyangiales > Sandaracinaceae. Next base: position 81,516 of record JBGCFC010000102.1, on the reverse strand, counting down.
GGCGTCCGCCAAGAACAGCGTGCCGAGCATGGCGGCGCTCACCCGGACCCGGCGCGCATGGTTCGGGTCGAGCCCCGCCGCGTCGGGATCGAACGCCGAGGCTCCGTCCTTCGATCCTGTCTGCACCCCCCTCAGATTACCATGGGGGAACGAGAGCCCTCAACTCCTGGTCAGCGGCGCTCAAACCGACAAAGAGATACGTCGTGTCCTGGCTGTTTGCCGCCTCACGCCTGACCCGCGATTGGAGACGCGCTCGTGGGTCGTCAGGGCTCCTCGGCCGCGTCCAGCTCGGCTGCGATGAGCGCGGCGGTTCGGCGCTGCCGCGCTTCGAGAAGGGTGCGAACGCGCTCCGCGTCCCCCTCTTCGAGCAGCTCGATGAGACGGGCCGCCTCTCGCTGCGGGCTGTCGACCGCCAGCATGCCGCCGACGAGTTCGAACTGTGCGCGTGCCTGCTGCATGTGGTGTATCCCTTCGAGATCAGGCCAGAATCATGACCAACGTGTTGACCAAGCTGCCGATTGTCAACACTTCCACCTGATGCGGGTTCTGAAAGTGGTCGAGGCGGCTGCTGGTGACGATGAAGACCCCCTCCGGGTCGTCGGTCGCCGTGCGGTAGGAGAACGGCACGCTGACGGCGGATACATAGTGCTCCCGGTCGGTGGGCCGGGCTTCGGACGGGACCCACGCCTGCGTGTGGCGGATGTCCCCGCTGACGAGCAGCTGGCCTTCTGCGACCGCCAGGCCGACGTGCCCCTGGCCCACCCTCCAGCTGCGTCCGTGGGTGGGGATGGTGTGGTGCGCGCAGCGCGCGAAGGGCACCAGCAGCTCACCCTCGCGGCGATAGACGACAAAGTTGAAGCGGTCGCCGTCCCGGTACCCGAGCAGCGGGCCTCGCTGCGCGACGATCAGCTGGAGCAAATGGAAGAGCGCCTTCTCACGGGGGAGCTCGCCACGCTGAACCGCCACCGCCAACGTCCCCGCCGCGGACAAGACCTGGTGCAGCGCGTCGCTGCGCAGCCGCTCCGCCTCGACCACACCACGAAGGTGACGCTTCTGCCGCTCGGCCAGCGCGAACGCCGTCGACAACCGAGCGTCGATGCGTTCGATGGCGCCGTCCGGCGTGCCGTCCCAGTCCGCGTGCATCCAGTTGTCGACGTGGCCCTTGCGCAGCGCATCGATGAACCGCTGCACGCCTGGCAGGTGGTGGCGGTCCGGCTTCTGATCGGAGAACGCAGGCTCGGCGCGGAGGCGTCGGTCGATCTGCTGCACGGTCTCGGCGGGGAACTCCGACTGAAGCGCACGTCTGCGCTTGAAGATCGCGAGGGCCAGGTCGTTGGTCGGTTTGGCCACGAGCACGATCGGCAAGACCCCGGCGGTCATCGCCTCCTCCCACTCGCGCCACGTGATGGACTTGTTCTGGCCCTGGTACTCACCGCCAAACCGCGAACCGACGAGCAACACGAACACATGCGAGGTCCGCACCGCGCGAAGGCACGCGTCGTGGGAGCTGACCCCGGGCTCCACGGGAAAGTCGGGGTCCTCGCTGACCCGGACCTGCACGCCGCGCGCCTCGAACCGGTCCTTCAACGCGCGCCGAACCCCCTCAAGGTCTTGCACCGTCGAGCTGATGAAAACGACCAGCTGCTGGCTCATGAGGATCGGTATATCGGCAGAGGGATGCCCTCACCAGAAGAACTGCGCGCACGGAGGATAGACCTGACGTACCCTTGAGGGATGACGCGGCGTGTGCTCCTCGGGATGTGTCTTCTTCTGCTCACTGGGTGCGGGGAGGAGATGCCAGCTGAAATGTGCAGCTCCAACACCGACTGCGCGGCGGACGAACGATGCGTCGACGCGGTTTGCATGGCGCTCCCCGATGGGAGCACCGGGACGGACGCCGGGGTCGGATTCGACTCGGGCACGCCACCCGTCGACGCGGGCCCGCCGGACGCCGGTCCTCCGCCCGACCGCGACATGGACGGTCTGCCGGACGACGAAGAAGCGCTGTACGGCGCCGACCCCGATGACCCGGACACCGACGACGACGGCCTCTCCGACGGCGACGAGGTGGCCGCAGGCTCGGATCCCACGATGCCCGACTCGGACGGCGACGGCATCGACGATGGCGACGAAGTGTTCCTCGGCACGGACCCGGCCGTGGCGGACACCGCGTGTGCGGACACCGACGCGGAGGCGTCCATCGTGTCGCGTCCGGTTGACATCATCATTCCGATCGACTCGTCGGGAAGCATGAACGGGGAGATCGCGGCCGTTCAGCGCAACATCAACGAGAACCTGGCCATGATCCTGGATGCGGCGGGCATCGACTACCGCGTGATCATGATCGCCCGCTACCCCAGCATCTGCATCTACGCCCCGCTCGGCGGCAACCCGGATTGCTCCCCTGCAGTGACCGCGAGCCCAGCCAACGTCGGGATGATCGATGGCCCTCGCTTCTTCCACTACAACCGCACGGTCTCCAGCACGAACTCGTTCGCGGTCCTCCTCGACAGCTACGACGAGCCGGACCCGCTTCACCCAACCTCGACGGGGTGGCGGGACTGGCTGCGGCCCGACGCGCTCCGCGTGTTCATCGAGATCTCCGACGACGACTCGAACATGCGCTTCGGGGACTTCGAGCGGGACCTGCTCGCGTTCCCGGAGGGGCACTTCGGCACCGCGGAAGAGCGGAACTACATCTGGCACAGCATCATCGGGATGCGCGGGCGCCCCGCCCCCGACGAGTTGCTTCCCTGGGAGCCGACGGATCCGGTGCTGCGGCAGAACTGCTCGCCCGGCTCGGCCGGCTTCGCCGACGACTACCAGGAACTCAGCATCCTGACGGGCGGCCTCCGCTTCCCGCTCTGCAACAACGACAGCTTCAACTCGGTCTTCTCGCGAATCGCCGACGACGTCATCCTCGGCAGTCGCCTGCCCTGCACGTTCAGGCCGGAGACCCCCATGGGGGGAGAGACGCCCGACTTCGACCGGGTCGTCGTCTACCTCGAGCCGACCGAGGCGCCGCGACGACGGCTGTCCCGCGCCGCCGACATGTCCGCGTGTGCGAGCAACGACTACTACGTCTTGGACGGTGCCATCGAGCTGTGCCCGACGCTCTGCACGGAGATCGAAGCCGACGACAGCGCCGCGCTGCAGGTGCACGTGGCATGCGAGCAGCTCTGCGGCAACGGCGAGATGGACGGCGAGGAGGAGTGCGACGACGGCAACATGGCGCCGGACGACGGATGCTCGGCGACGTGCACGCTCGAGTGTGGCAACGGCGACCTGGACGGCGACGAGGAGTGCGACGACGGCAACCGCGTCTCCCTCGATGGCTGCAGCGAGATCTGCGAGAGCGAGCTCATGTAGCCAGCCGCTCGGCGTGCCGACGGACCGCGTCATCTCGATGGAACGGACTCAAGGACATTGCGGCGCAGACGCGCGTGTGGATCGTGGAGCGCGGCGTCGTGTCCAGCGCGCCGGGCCGAGGACGAAATGCTGAAGCATTTCGGGCGAGCGACTGGCGGGTTGGGCGCGGCGCCCCGCCCTCGAGGCGCGCGTGGCGGCTTGTGCCGCAGTGTCCTAGGAACGGCGGTCACGCGGGCCGAGGCGCGCCATCGAGGCGGGTCGCGCGGCGCGGCGATGCGCGGCGTTCAGCTCCTGATCGCCGGGCTCGTCCCCGCGATGCTGGCTGCCTGCGGCGCCGGGCCGCGCGGTCGTGTGGCCACCGCGATCGAGCAGGGAGACGTGCCCGGCGCCCTGGTCGCCTACGAACGTGTGCGCGCCTCCGAGGGGGCGGACGCGGACCTGCTCGGTCGCGTGGCGGCTGTCATTCTACTGGAGGCGGCGCGAGCGGACGACGACGGCGCACGCGCGGCGGCCCTCCTTCAGCTGTCGCTCGCCGGCACCGCTGGCGCGCCGTACCTGGAAGAACTCGCGGCCGAAGACGGGGTCAGCGCCGCCCGTGTCGGCGCGCTGAAGATCTTGGCCCGACGCGGTCAAGAGAGCGCGCGCTACCAGCTGCGTGCCCTCGCCGATCACGAGGATCCGACCGTGCTCGCGGCGAGCGTTCTCGGCATGGACGCGGAGCTCGACCGCGACCTGATGCTGCGGCTTCTGGAGCACACCACGCCGGCCGTGCGCGCAGCGGCCGCCAGTGGACTTCGAGGAGCAGCGGGGGAGAACGCAGTCCGCGACGCGCTCGCGCACGCGGCACGGGTCGATCCGGAAGCGTCCGTCCGGAGCGCCGCCGTACGAAGCCTTGGCGCAGGGGGCCCGGGCGCGCTCGACGCGCTGCGGGAGCGACTCTCGGATCCCGTAAGCGCGGTGCGGCTGTCGGCGGTGAGCGCCCTCGTCCAGGCCGACGACGCGCGTGGCCGCGAGGCCATCTCATCGCTCCTCGAGGTCGATCCGAGCCCGAGCGGCATCGAAGCGGCGCGCTTGGTGGCCCAACGGGATGACGCCGAGGCGGCCTCCACCGCCCGCGCGTACCTGCGACAGGTCCTGCGCTCGTCGGATGCGGGGCTGCGTTCGCAAGCCGGCGTTGCGCTCGCAGGGTTGCCGGCGAGCGCCGATTCCGAGGCCTCCCCACGCGAGGCGCTTCGCGCTGCGCTGCGCACGGAGACCGAGCCATCGGTCCGCCTGTCGCTCGCGCGGGCGCTGATGCGTTCGGAAGACGCGGCCGCACGCGACGCGCTCGAGGCCTTGCTCAGCGAGGGAGGCATGCCCTCCGTTCAGGCGGCATCCCTCCTGGTGCAGGACGGCCACGACGCAGCGCGGGACCTCCTGCTCGGTGTGCTGAGCGACGAAGGCGCGCCCTCGATCCTGCGTCGCACCGCCGCGCGTTCGCTCGCGCGCGACGCGATGGAGCCGGACGCGGTGCGCTCAGCACTGACCAACGAGGACGACGACGTCCGCATCTACGCCGCGGGCGGCATGTTGGCCGCCGCCGCCGCTGGATGAGCCCAGAAGCCCGTCAGATGGGCGTGCGGGAGCGCTCGATCGCGCGGGCCAGGGCACCGCGGTCGAAGCCGGCGATGATCTGTCCTCGAAAGTCGATGACCGGAATCCCGCGCGTCTGCACTCCCGCCGCGGCCGCGGCCTGCTGCATGGCCTCGCGCGCGCCCGGCTCCCGCTCCACGTCGCGCTCGACGAAGTCCACGTTCTGCTGGCGAAGGTACGCGGCGGCACCCTGGCAGGCGTTGCACCACGACGCCCCGTAGATGATCACCTCTCCGTCAGCGGCCATGGCCACCGGCTCCTGCGCGGCGGCCGAAGCCGACTCGACGAACGCGTCGAACTGGTCGCGCCCCATCTCGCGCACGGTGTACGTGCCACTCGAGCCAGGCACACGAAGATCTGCGACGTACACCCGGTCTGGGTCGAGTCGTTGATCCGGAGGAATGTCGAGACTGTCCACCCGCACTCGCTCCCGGTGCGCCTCGGGAATGGACGAGCGGTTGGCCGATGTGTGGGTGCCGTCCTCGTCAAACCAGACGAGCATCAGTCCTTCGGCCTCTCCCTGGACCTCGAAGGGCGGCTCGATCACCCTCCCCTCCTCGGGAAGGTGCGCGGTCGGGGCCTCGCCGGAACATGCGACGAGCAGCCATCCAAACGCACACAACGTCGCCACGCATCGCGCCGCCGTGCGCAGCGCCACCGTACACAGCGCGGCTGCACGGAGGCTGGCGTCAGGCAGTGGTTTCAAGGCGAAGCGCATGCCGACGATCATGCGGCAGCCCTCGGCCAACCGCCAGCCCTCGACCGAGCGCCGACCCGCGACACGATCGGCAACCGAGCTCGCGCTGCACCGCCAGAAGACGATCTCTCAGCCCGACCGCCGGTTGCGGTACCGCAGCGAGAGGTCGTTGGTCCGATCGTGGCAGCTCCGGAACAGGTTGCGCGAACGGTCCATCGCGCGTCGGCTCGTCTCGATGCTGCGCTCGAAGCGCTGGCGCTCGGTCGCTGGAATCGAGGCTTCGTCTTCGTACTCCTCGAGGATCTCGCGAGCACTCGCCGCCGCCTCCTCGGCTTCGATGACGGCGCGGTGCGCGTCGACACACGCGTCACGCGCCAGGCGAACGACCTCGGCCGTGACCGGAAGCGTGGCGAGGGAGTCAACTCGGCGCCGACGCACCTCGACCGGATCGTCGAGGTCGATGCGCTCGACCCGATCGAGGAACAGGTGCGCGTCGTTGCGCGGGTCCGGCTCGCACCCCAACACAGAGAGCAGCAGGAACAAGCAGAACAGCAGGAGCCGCGTCGCCCTCATCGTGCGCCCTCGACCGAGAACGCCACAACCTCAACCTCGCTTCCGGGAACGACCTCGCGGTTGAAGATCCCCCGCACCTCGCCCGCCACGGCAACGGTCACGCTCGCGGTGACCGCAGCGGACTCGCCACAGCCTTGCGCGTGCCGAAGGGAGACACGGTAGGCGCCTGGCTCGAGCGTCGAGGAGGAGCGGCGCTCGAGCCGCGGACCTTCGCAGCTCGCTTCGCGCGACGGCGCCGATCCACCGGGGGCCTCGAGCTGAAGGTCGAGGTCGGCGGGCCCGTTCCAGGCCACCGCAACCTCCACGACCTCGTGGGTGACGCCCTCACACGCTTCGTCGATCCGTCCGTCGCAGTCCGAGTCGAGCCCGTCGCAGGGCTCGGCCTCCCCGCAGACCGGTGCCATCGCGCTCACCCCCTCGGCCAACACCGGCGGGCCCGCCTCCAACGCCGCCGGATCCGCAGTGGCCGTGGGCGTGCCGCCACCGCACGCGAGCAGTCCAAAGGCGAGTGTCGGCAAACCGTAGCGGAGCATGACCAACCCGTACCACAGCCCGCCGCGCCGGGCTGGTCGGTTGTTCCCGTTGGAGTGCTCCGATAGGGTAGCGGGGTGCTCGTTCGCCGCACGTCGTTGTTGTTGTGTGCGCTGCTGCTCCCATGGGTCCCCGGGTGCCTGTTGGACCGGACCGCGCTCGGGCCGAACCCGGACGCCGGTGGCCAAGTGGATGCCGGCCCTGCTCGTGACGCCAGCGGCATCCGAGATGCGGGGCAGCCCGACTCTGGCCCCCCCGCTGGCGACTCTGGCCCGCTGATGGAGGACGGCGGTCCCGCGGATGCCGGCCCCATCGATGCGGGCCCCATGGACGCGGGTCCCATGCTCGAGGTCCCCGGCGCTCCCGGCGTGCCCACCTTCAGCGAGGTCGAAACGACATCGATGCGCGTCTCGTGGACGGCGCCCGCCACCGGTGGTCCAGTCGTGTCGTACGAACTCCAGCGCGCCCCCGACAGCGCCCCCACCGCGTTCATGACGGTCGGCACGCCCACCGCGCGGACTCTGTTGGATGGCTCCCTCGGCGTGGACAGCGGCTACTGGTATCGCGTCCGTGCGGTGAACGAGGCGGGCGAAGGCCCCTACTCAGCCGCGGGCACACAGAAGACCGGGGCCCTCCTCCCCGTGCTGCGACGTCAGTCCGCGGAGCGCGACACGACGGATCCGACGGCCACCTTCCCGATGGTGCCGCTCGAAGGCAGCCTTCTCGTGGCGATCGCCGCGCATCGCCTCGACAACGCGGCATCCAGCATCGAAGGCTGGACGCAGCGGGTCAACGAGCAGTTCCGCACCGACGATGGCAATCGCCGCCAGCTGGTGGTGTTCACCCGCATCGCGGGCGCTGGAGAGAACACCGAGGTGACGCTGGACTGGAGCGGCAACCGCTACTCGCGGCTGCTCATTCAGGAGTTCGACCTGCGCGGCGGAAGCGTCGAGTTCGCTGCACAAGCATCGAGCAACAACGAGGACACACGCACGACGTCGCTGTCCGCCACCCAGACCACGGCGGCCGCCCCGCTCTTCCTGGTCGGGGCGCTCGGCGCCCGGGATGGCACCGGCAACGTGCGCTTCACCGAGCTCGGTTCGCCGTTGGTGACGTCGGCGTTCGTCTCGCTCGCGTCCGGGTTCGGGGAGCGCAACCATGCAGGAGCAGGCCTGACGATCAACGCAGACTGGGATGCGAGCCGCCGCGCCTCCCTCGCCTTTGTCGCCTTCCGGCGGGAGCCTTGAGATGCCCGAAGCCGCGCTCCTCCTCGTCGATCTGCAAAACGACTTCCTCCCCGGGGGTGCCCTCGCGGTCTCCGACGGCGACGCGGTTCTCGACATTGCCAACGCGCTGATCCCGCGCTTCACACACGTCGTGGCCACCCAAGACTGGCACCCGGCGGGGCACGAGTCGTTCGCGTCGCAGCACGCGGGGCACGCCGTCGGTGACGTCATCGAACTGCACGGCCTCACGCAGGTGCTGTGGCCCGACCACTGCGTTCAGGGATCGCCCGGGGCCGCGTTCGCCGAGCCGCTGAGGCTCGGCGACGCCCACATCGTGCCCAAGGGCATGGACCCTCGCGTCGACAGTTACAGCGGGTTCTTCGACAACGGGAAGAAGAACCCTTCCGGGCTGACCGGCTGGCTACGGGATCGCGGCGTGGAGGAGCTGTTCGTGCTCGGTCTCGCCACCGACTACTGCGTAAAGTTCACCGCGCTCGACGCGCTGGAGGAGGGCTTCCGCACCACGCTGGTGGAGGACGGGTGCCGTGGGGTGGAGCTGGCCGCAGGAGACTGCAAAAGGGCGCTCGACGCCATGCGCGAAGCGGGCGTGAGCATCGCGGAGAGCGCCTCGCTGTTGCGCTGACATGCCCGAAGGTTGGGAGACCCTCGAGGTTGTGCGCTCAGACCCGCGTGGTTCTTGGTCCGTCGTGGAGCGAGGCGCGAGCTACCGCGAGGTCGGACAGCGCGCGATGATGTGGCGCGGCCACGACGAGGCGCTGGCGTTTCCGTTGAGTGAGGCCGGCTGGGTGGCGGAGCGCATGCAGCCCCCCTTTCAGCAGGTCATCGCGCACGGGGCCGGGCCACGTCCCTATCTGATCGTGGAGCGCGTGTGGGGGATCCGCGCACGCCATCGGCTGCAGCTGGGGCCCGCGCCGCTGGCGGAGGCACTCGGCGCAGGGGTCTTCTTGTGCCGCGCGTTGGCCGAGCTCGCGGCGGTCACGACCGTGAGCGGCGAGCCACTCGGCGTGCGCGGCGTCGCCCTCGGGCTCGACGATCTGTGGCTCACCCCCGAAGGCCCCCGCCTGCGCAACGCGCTCCGGACGGCGAAGATGCTCTCGGCGCTGCCCACTACGCCGGAGGACATCGACCAGCTTGCACCGGAACACGTCCGCGCCGCGCCGCCGGGAGAACCGGAGCGCGACGTCTACGCCGTTGCGATGGCCGTGCTGAGCCTCGTTCGCGGGCGCTCCCCGCTCCTGCGAGAGACCGTCGAACACACCGCGCACGCGCTGCTCGCAGCCGAACGAGAGCTCCCTCTCCAGGGCCTTCCGGATTCGCTCCGCGCGACGTTGATGCGCGCCCTCGATCCCAACCCGCAGAAGCGGCCACCCAACGAAGAAGCTCTCGAGGCGGAATGGCGGGAGGTCGCGGCCAGCCTCGGCGTCCGCCTCTCGGAGCACCTCCCTTGCCCGGGCGACGCGTCGTTCGGTTGGCTCTGGTCTTGACCTCGCGCGCCCGCGAGCGGGCTGAGGTCGATCCTGCGGCAAGACCCGGATGTCGTGTTCGTCGGGGAGATGAGACGCACCGGAGCCTGGACGACGAGGACGCCTGAACGTGCGGTGGGGAGCGCAGTTGCGCCGTAGCCTCAGCACGGTGCGAGCCACTGCGAACGCGAAATTGCTCGGGACCTCCTGTTCCGCTCGGCGCTGGCCATCCGTCGAGCGGAGGCGTACTCAGAACCCATGGAGCTTCGCGGCATCATTCCCCCGTTGGTCACGCCGCTGACCGAAGCGGGCGCTCTCGACGAGCCGGGCCTCGAGCGGCTCATCGAACATGTCTTGGTCGGCGGAGTGCACGGCTTGTTCGTGCTCGGCACGACGGGTGAGGCCCCCGGGCTGCCCTACGCCGTGCGACGCCGCGTCATCGAGGCCTCGGTCGCCGTCACGGCCGGACGGGTGCCGGTGCTGGTCGGGATCACAGACACGGCGATGGCAGAGTCAGTCGCGCTGGCGGAGCATGCAGCGACCTGCGGCGCGGACGCGGTGACGGTCGCGCCGCCGTACTACTTGCCTCCGGGACAACCCGAGCTGCAGCACTACTTCGAGCAGCTCGTCCCGCAGCTCCCGCTGCCTTGTGTGCTCTACAACATGCCGCCGCTCACGAAAGTCTCCATCGGGCCCGCGGTGTTGGAGGCGCTGCGCGACGTCGAGGGCATCGTGGCGGTCAAGGACAGCTCGGGGGACCTGTCGTACTTCCACGCGCTCCGGCACCTCGCGCACGATGTGCCGCGCTGGAGCGTCTTCATGGGCCCCGAGTTGCTGATGATGGACAGCGTGCTCGCCGGTGGCGATGGCGGGGTCGCGGGCGGAGCGAACCTCTTTCCGGCGTTTTTCGTCCGGGCCTACGAGGCCGCCGCGCGTGGGGATCTCGAAGAGGTGCGCGCCTTGGAGACCCAGATGCTGCAGATCCGTCGGCTGTATGCCGTCGGTCAACACGCGTCGGCGATCATCAAGGGGATCAAGGCGGCGCTGGCCAGCATGGGCATCTGCGGCCCCGACCTGGCGGCGCCATTTCAGCGTTTTCTGCCTCCCGAGAGAGCCGCGGTGGACGCTCTCCTGGCCGAGCTCGATCCGGTCGTCCGCGGACATGGGTGAAGTTCTTCTTCCATCCGGGCGCGGATTGTCGAAAATACGGGGGTGGGTAACGAAACCATCGAATCCGCCGCCATGTACTTCCCCGTCACGAGCGCCAAGGAGGCGACCGAGGCATCCGGTGGCTACGCGAGCGTGACCGGCGAGGCGATCGTCGAAGTCGGCTGTTCCGTGCGGGTGTCCGATGACCTCCTGGTCGACGCCCCCGAAGTCAACGCCTGGCCCGAAGACGTCGTGGGCAAGACGGTCGTCCTCAAGGGACGAATCCAGGCCAAGGACGGCGGCTTCTTCATGGAGACCACGCTCTACGAAGTGGCAGACTGACGCGCGGGCCTGGCCATCCGGGTCTCATCACAGCGTCCGAGACGTAACGGATCACTCGGCCGCGCATCTACTCGATTCCGGAGCGAGGAGTCGATGCACGCAGCCGAGATCGTCCTTTGGACCGCAGGGGCACACCTTTCCGTAGGTGTGCTGTTCGGCTTGGCGTTCGTCTTCTTCGGGGTGAGCCGGCTCGACGAGGCGGCGCGAGGAAGTTCGCTGGCCTTCCGGTTGCTGATCCTCCCCGGATGCGTGGTGCTGTGGCCGCTCGTCGCCTACCGCTGGCTGCGCGGACCGGCGCGCTCGGCTGCCCCGTCCTCGGAGGCGGCACCGTGACGCGCGGGCAACGACGCGCGCATCTGGTGATCTGGCTGGTGCTGACGCCTTTGCTTCTGGGCGCGCTCGGCTGGGCAATCGTGAGCCGAGGCGGCCCTCCTGCCCCCACGTCGCTCGAGGGCGCGCCGTGAGCGTCAAATACGTCACGGTCCAGTGGACCAAGCGCAAGCTCATCTACGACGTGTTCGCGGTGCTCGGCGTGGCCGTGTACCTCGGCCTGTTCACCGCCGTCACGCAGCTGACCCGTCCGGACCTGACCGCACAGGTCGTGAGCATGCGGGCGTGGGGGACGTGCGCGTTCCTGATGCTCACGCTCATCTTGTGCATCGGTCCGCTGGCGCGCCTGGACCGACGCTTCCTCCCCGTGCTGTACAACCGGCGTCACTTCGGCGTCCTGATGTTCGTCGTGGGCGCCGTGCATGCGCGGCACGTGATGGGCTTCTATCACGCGTATTCGGACGTCCCGCCGCCGGTGTCTCTCCTCACGTGGGACGCGGCGTTCACCCCGACGAGCCTGCCTTTTCAGCTGTTCGGGGCCGGCGCACTGCTGATCCTCTTGGTGATGGCCGTGACCAGCCACGACTTTTGGCAGAAGACGCTCGGAGCGCGGGTCTGGAAGGGCCTTCACATGGGCGTCTACGCCGCCTTCGCCTTGCTCGTCCTGCACGTCGCGTACGGGGCGCTGCAGCTGGAGACGCACCCCGGTCTGGCGCTCATGGTCTGCCTCGCCACGCTCTCGGTCGTCGCGCTGCACGTCATCGCCGGGGTGCGCAGCACCGCGCTCGAGCGAGACGCCGCGCAGCCCGGTGCGCTCGCGTGGGTCGAGCACGAAGGGACGCGCTGGATCGACGCCGGCCCGCCGACCCGAATCCCGAAGAACCGGGCGCTGCCGGTCGTCGGGCCCACGGGGGAGCGCATCGCGGTCATCCGCCACGAGGGAAGAGTCAGCGCCATCCACGGCGTCTGCGCCCATCAGGGTGGGCCACTCTACGAAGGCAAAGTCATCGACGGATGTCTGACCTGCCCGTGGCACGGGTGGCAGTACCGGCCCGAAGACGGCTGCTCTCCGCCCCCGTTCGCCGAGCGTGTGCCGACCTACCGGGTCGCGATGGCTGACGGACGCGTGTTGGTGGACCCCTCGCCCCTGCCGCCCGGCACGGCTGTCCCCCCGGTCGAGCTCTCACCGGAGAGCGACGATGTCTGAGCCGGACGACGAGTTCTTCGTCGGCTACCTGCCCACCCCACCCCGACTCACTCGGTTCAGCCTGACCGTGGCGGTCGCGGTGGTCTGCTTTGGCGCGAGCGTGGCGGTGGCGGCAGCGTTCCTGCAGTCCGCGCCCGGCGACATCGAGCAGGGCAACGTCGAGCTCACCGGGCGCCTGGTGTCCACGCCGTACGGCATGTTGCGCTACCTGGACGAAGACACCGACCAGGTCCGCCACGTGTTGCTCGTGAGGGGCGGCAAGTTCGGCGCCCCGGCGGATGCGACGGCCCGCCTCGCCGGGCAGACCGTGACGGTCTCAGGCCTGCTCTTGACCCGAGACGGGCAGCAGCTGATGGAGCTCCACCGCGGCATCACAGCCGCTGAGCTTCCCGACGCGGTCGAGGCGCGCCTCGACGCTGTGGCGGACGCGCCGCTCGGTGAAGTCACCGTGGAGGGCGAGATCGTCGACAGCAAGTGCTTCCTCGGACGCATGCGTCCTGGTGGCGGACGCACGCATCGCGCATGTGCGCAGCTCTGCATCGCGGGCAACATCCCCCCCGTCCTGGTGGGTCGAGCCCCTGGCGGCGACCCAACCTACGCGGTGCTGGCCTCGGAAGGCGGCGGGAGCGTGTCACGCGGTGTGCTGCCCTTCGTCGCCGAGCCTGTGCGCGTGACCGGCTCACTCGTCCGCCGGGCGGACCTGTTTGTGTTGCGTATCGACCCCGCCTCGGGCATCGCGCGTCGCGGCCGTTGACTGGCCGTTGAAGAACCGACGTCGATGGAGCGGGCCCGCGACGTGCCGTCCGCGTCGCATGACGCGACGGCGAGCATCCTCGAGGATGTTGGAGGAGCGGCAGGCGGCGAGGGCGGTGCGTCTCGGGTTTGAGGTGCGGTTCTTCAACGGACAGCGAAGCGGCGAGGCGAGCACACCGCGGCCGTGCTATCGACCGGCCGTGGCGGAGACGGGCACGACGACTGTGACTCCGGAAGCGGCGCCGCGTTCGGATGGGCGCGCCGCTGCAAAGGGGGTGCGCGGCAGGCGGATTCACTTCGTCGATCTCCTGCGGCTGCTCGCGTCTCTCCAAATGGTGCACGGACATACGCTCGACGCCCTGATGGCGGAAGAGCTCCGGTCCGGCATCGTCTACGAGCGGTGGTCCTGGGGTCGCGGGCTCGTCTCGGTCGCCTTCATGGTCGCCGCCGGGCTCAGCTTTCATCTGTCGACGCTGGCCATCTTCGACAAACATCGAAACGACCGAAAGAAGGTCCTCAAACGTTTCCGTCGCGGGCTCTGGCTCGTCGTGTTGGGCTACCTCCTGCACTTCCCGGCGGGGATCTTCAGCGGGGACCCGGCAGCGGTCACGGCGTCGCTGCACGAGTTCCAGATCGCCGACGTCCTGCAGTGCATCGGCCTTTGCATCCTGGTGCTGCAGACCTGCGTCGTGGTGATGAAGAAGCCGCAGCACGTCGTCTGGGCCGCGGCCGCAATGGCGGTGCTGGCCTTTTCGCTCGCGCCCCTCGGCGAGCGCCTGAGCCCCGATGGACCGTTTCGGTTCTTGATCAACTACGTCACCCACCAAGGCGGTTCGTTGTTCCCGCTCACCCCGTGGGCGGGCTTTGTCATGTCCGGCGTCGTCGTGGGTGAGATCGTGCTGCCCCAAGGCACGCGCACCCCCGTCGAATACCCCCTCCCTCGCCTGGTCGCGGTCGCGGCAGCGGTGCTCCTGATCGCGGCCGTCGCGCACTGGGCACCGTGGTCGCTGATCACCGAGTCGACGAGCCGCAACGCCCACCCCGCCTTCAACGTCACGAAGCTCGGCGTGGTGCTCGGCATCATCAGCCTGCTCGGCGTCGTCGGTCGGCGCATTCGCCGGCTGCCACGATTCCTGCAGGTGCTGGCGGGCGAGAGCCTGATGCTCTACGTCTTTCATCTGCTCGTCATCTACGGCAGCGGCGTCGGCCTCTACGGGTTGATCGGCCACAGCCTCTCGCTGCCCGAGGCCTTCATGGTGGCGCTCGGGATGATCCTGCTGACGGGCACCGTCGGGCTGCTCTGGTTCCGAACGAAGAGGTACGCGCGTGAACGACGCAGCTGATCCCCGAGGCCCTCTCGACGGCGTGAAGGTGCTCGATCTGAGCCGCATCCTCGCAGGCCCGAGCTGCACGCAGGTGCTCGGAGACCTCGGCGCGGACGTCATCAAAGTCGAGCGCCCGAGCACCGGGGACGACACCCGCAGCTGGGGCCCTCCCTTCGTCGAGGCGCAAGATGGGTCGCAGCTCGAGGCGGCGTACTACCTCGCCGCCAACCGCAACAAGCGCTCGGTGGAGGTGGACCTCACCGACCCGAGCGCGGTCGAGAAGCTGCGGCGCCTCGCGGAGACGAGCGATGTTTTGGTCCACAACTTCAAGGTGGGTGGACTGGAGAAGTACGGTCTCGAGTACGCCCAGCTGGAGGCCCGCTGCCCGCGGCTCGTGTACTGCGCGATCAGCGGCTTCGGCCAAACGGGACCGCGCGCCGACCAGGCGGGCTACGACTTCCTCATTCAAGCGATGGGCGGGATCATGAGCCTGACGGGGCCGCCCGAGGGGGAGCCCTTTAAGGTCGGAGTCGGGGTCTCGGACGTGGTCACCGGCTTGTACGCGACCGTTGGCATCCTCGCGGCGCTCCGTCACCGCGACCGGACGGGCGAGGGGCAACTCGTCGACGTCGCCCTGTTCGACGCGCAGCTCGCCTGGCTCGTCAACGCCGCCGCCGCCTACTTGGAGAGCGGCCGCCCACCTGCCCGGCGCGGCAACGCCCACCCGCACATCGTGCCCTACCAAGCGTTCGCCGCGGCCGACGGTTCGGTCGCGCTCGCGATCGGCAACGACGGGCAGTTTCGCCGCTTCTGCGCACTCGCCGAGCTCCCGTTCGCCGACGATCCGAGGTTCGCGACCAACGCGGCGCGGGTCGAGAACCGCACCGCGCTCGTGCCGCCGTTGGCCGCGCGCATCGCCGCCTCGCCCGTCGCCTTCTGGGAAGCAGGCTGCCGCGCGCGGGGGGTGCCGTGCGGTCCCGTCAACGACCTCGCGGCCGCGCTCGGCGACCCCCAAGTCGCGGCCCG
Organism: Sandaracinaceae bacterium; assembly: GCA_045106715.1. Lineage (GTDB taxonomy): Bacteria > Myxococcota_A > Polyangia > Polyangiales > Sandaracinaceae. The sequence goes on along the minus strand of JBGCFC010000102.1, from coordinate 65,872 downwards.
CGGCATGCGCATCCGGATGGACCGCCCGGACACCGCGCGCGGCTACGTCGAGCTCGTCGGCAGCCCCCTCAAGCTCGGCCGGACCCCCGTGACCTACCGCCGGCCCCCACCGCGCCTCGGAGAGCACACCGACGAGGTGCTGACATGAGCCCGCTGACCGGTGCCGATCGCATCGCCCGCGCGCTGTCGGCCGCAGGATGCCGGGACGCGTTCGGTGTGCCTGGTGGCGAGGTGCTGGACCTGCTCGCCGCGCTCCGGCGGCAGGGCCTGCGGTTCACCTTGGTCCGGCACGAGAACGCCGGCGGCTTCATGGCCGAAGGCACCCACCACGTGACCGGCGCCCCCGGCGTCCTGCTCGCGACCGTCGGTCCAGGCGTGGCCAACACGGTCAACGTGGTCGCCAACGCGCAGCAGGACCGGGTCCCCCTAATCGTGCTCACCGGCTGTGTGAACCCCGCGTTGGCCGCTACATACACGCACCAAGTGTTCGATCACCGCGCCGTCCTCGCGCCCATCACGAAGGCGAGCCTTCAGGTCGTCTCGGGCGCGGTGGAGGCCACCGTGGACCGCGCGCTCTCGATCGCGATGGACGGACAGCCGGGCCCAGTTCATCTCGACGTGCCCATCGAGGTGGCTCGCGATGTCGAGCCCGAACTCGATCGCCCTCGCCGCGCGAGGCCCCTCCCGAGTCGACCGCTCAACACCGACGCGATCACCAGCGTGCTGTCACGCGCCGCGCGCCCCCTCGTCATCGCCGGCCTGGATGCGCTCGACGCGTCCTCCTCGTTGCGTGCGTTCGCTGCCGCCTGGGGCGCGCCCGTGCTCACGACCTACAAAGCCAAGGGCCTGTTCGACGAGCGCGATCCGCTCTCCGTGGGCGCGTTCGGTCTGAGCCCCAAGGCCGACACCGTGCTCGCGCCCTTCGTCCGCGAGGCCGACATGGTCCTCCTCGTTGGATACGACCCCATCGAGGTACGTGCGCCGTGGCGAGAGCCGTTCTCGCCCGACGCGGAGGTCATCGCGCTCAGTCGAGAGCCGGATCGGCACGGCGTGCACCGCATCGATCACCTGATCGTGGGCCACGTGGGCGCCAGCCTCGACGCGCTCCACCCGAAGAGGGTCGCCGGCGGTTCGGCGCGCGCCGAGCTCGTGCGAGAGGCCCTCGACAGCGAATTCGAGGGAGCGACCTCCTGGGGCCCCGACGCGATCGTTTCGGCGCTCGGCACGCTGCCTGACGACACCCGACTGACGTGCGACACGGGAGCGCACCGGATCCTCGTGAGCCAACGCCTCGTGTGCACGTGGCCGCGCCAGCTCCTCCAGTCGACAGGGCTCTGCACGATGGGCTGCGCCCTGCCTTTGGCCATCGGCGCCAAGCTCGCAGAGCCCACGCGCCGGGTCGTCGCGCTGATGGGAGACGGCGGGCTCGAGATGGTGCTCGGCGAGGTGGCCACCCTCCGGGAGCTCGGCCTCGCGATCGGTGTGCTCGTCGTCGACGACCGGTCGCTCGCCCTGATCGAGAAGAAGCAGCGGGCGCTCGGCCACCCCAACGCGGGCGTCGACTTCGGCGGGACGGACTTTGTCGCCGTCGCGCGCGCGTTCGGTGGGGAGGCGGCGCGGATCGAGTCCAGAGAGGACCTCGAGGCGCACCTGTCGTCCGCCCCCGAAGGGCGTTGGCGCATGCTCCATTGCCCTTTCGAGCGACAGGCCTACGACGGACGCATCTGAGCAGCGCGACGTAACGTCTGCCCCTCCCCTTCATAGACTCCGCGACCCCCATGACGCCCCCCCTCGCGACCGACCTGACGACCGACGCCGACGACGCCCAAGCGGCGTGGGAGGCCGCCGTGCACGGGATGGTCACGGCCGCGAAGCGCACGCCCGACCACATCGCCGCCGCGCTCGAGGCAGACCCTGAGCTCGCCGCTGCGCACTGCCTCGTGGGTTTCGGCTTTCTCGGGTTGGCGCGCCGGGAGCATCGACCGGCGGCAGAGGCGGCGCTCAAGAAGGCGCGCGCGAGCATCCGGAGCCGCGGGGCCACGGTGGTGGAGCAGGCGCTCGTGCAGGCGCTCGAGCGGTGGACGCGCGGCGATCTGGGTGGGGCGGCCGAGGTGTTCCGGGCTGCGCTCCTGGCGCACCCGTCGATGCTGATGATGCGGCTCGACCACGCGTGCCGGTTCATGATCGGCGACGCGACCGGCATGCTCGACAGCGCGGAGCTGGTGCTCGATGCGCTCGGGGACGACGCGCCCGGCTACGCACTCGGCATGGCGGCGTTTGCGCACGAGGAGACGGGCGCGCTCGACCGCGCGGCGTCGTTGGCGCGTGAGGCGCTGGAGCGGTCTGACGACGACGCCTGGGCCGCGCACGCGCTGGGTCACGTCTTCGAGATGCAGGACGACTCGCGACGCGGCCGACGATGGCTCGAGCGCTGCGCCACGGACCGCACCTACGCGCACTGCGGCACGTTCGGGGCGCACATCCGGTGGCACGAAGCCCTCTTCTGCCTGGCCGAGAACGACGTCGACGCCGCGGTCGCCCTGCACGAGCGGCTGCCCATGCCCGAGGCCGACTTTCGGGACGTCAGCAACGCCGCATCGCTGCTCTATTTGATCGAGGAGCGCGGCCGCGATGTGCAACTGCACTGGCACCTGTTGGCGGAGAGGGTGCGCCCGCTCGCCACCGATCACGGCTACGCGTTCGCCGACGCGCACTACGCCCTCGTTCTCGCCAAGGCGGGTCGCGACGGCGAGGCCCGGGAAATGCTCGCGTCCCTCGAAGCGGCGGTCCGCTCGGACGAGACCCCGGCGGGCGACATCCAACGCCGCTGGGGCCTGCCGCTCGTGCGCGGCATCCTCGCGTTTGTCGAAGGCGACGCACAGAGCGCCTACGACGCGCTGTCGGTGTGCGAGACCGGCGTCTCCCCGATCGGCGGAAGCCACGCGCAGCGCGAACTCTTCCGGCGACTCTGGATCCGCGCCGGCGAGCAGCTCGGGCGGCGCGAGACCGAGCGCGCGGCGGGTGCCTACCTCACCCTCCGCCCCCACAGCCCGTGGGTGCGCGACGTGGTGGAACGAGCCCACCCCCGCTGAAGGACACAGGGCATCGAGAGCGGAGCCTCATCCCTCTTCGTCCCCAGATCCGACCTTCGCCTTCGGAAAGAACCAGCTGCGGGCCTGGGTGGCGAGGATCACGAGCGCGCAGACCACGGTGGCCCCCACGACGTGGCGGCCGAGGAACGCGATGAGCGGGGTCGTCCAGTCGAGCACGACCTCCCCGAACACGAAGGTCGCCGTGGTCCAGAAGCACTGGCCGAGGAACAGGGCGAAGACGGTCGTCCGGAGCCGCGTGCCCGCCACGCCGGCCATGACGCAGACGACGGGCATCGGTAGCACGAGCACCACCGGCGCGCCCCAACGGCTGAGCTTGTCCTCCACCCACCGGAGGAACCGCCCCATGCGGCCCATGCGGCGCTCCGCGAACTCCACCGCAGCCTGCCCATACACCCAGCCGGTCGCGTAGAGCGCCATGAGCCCGACGACCCGCCGTGCGATCACCAGGGGCACGACCAGCGTCCCTGGCAAGAGGCCCGCCGTCAGCACGACGTGGCGCGGCTCGGGTGACATCAAGAGCAGCAGCGCCGGCGCGTGCGTCAACAAGTAGGGCGAGATCGCCGCGCCGAACACGCTGGAGCCCACCACGAGGATCGTTGACGCAATGGCGATGCGGCGAAAGCGCGGGGTGATGGCGCGCGGGGCGGGAGACGGCTCGCTCCGCGTCTCCCCTTCGGGCGATCGGTCCTCTGCATTCGCAGCCATCGCGGTGGAGCTTACGTGCGCAGGCCCTGCCTCACACGCGGTTGTCGTCGCCATCCGGTGAACAACACCTTCTCGCCGGCGCCATTGTCTTGACGTCGGTGGGTTGCGCTCTTGACGAGGTGAACGGTCGCACACCCTCGCTGAACCGGTGTCGGCCGCGATCCACCGATGGCATGGCCGGTGCTGTACCGAGGCGCATGGTCTCCCCTTTCCTCCGGTCCAGGACGCGCTTCATGGCCGGGTTTGCGCTGGTCTCGCTGCTCAGCCTCCCGGCCGCCGCGCAAGACGAAGTGCGCCTCGCCGAACTCATTCCGGCGCTGGCCGAGACGGAGCTCGGACGGCTCCCGATCACCGCCGCTCCGCCCCCCGGAGGGCGCGTCGTCGTGCGCCGAAGCGACGTGCTGGCCGCGCTCCGACGCGCCGATCGGCCGACGGGGGGGTTGGCGATCCCCGCCCGCACCGTGATCCGAAGAGACGCGCAGGAGCTCGACGCCGACGCGCTGGCAGAGCTCGCCGCTCCGTCCGCCGCCGCCGTGATGGCGCCGTGCCGCGTGACCTCGATCGAGGTGCACGGGACCGCCGCGATCCCCCCAGGAGAGGGTCACGTCACCGTCGAGGGTCAGGCGCCCCGGCGCGGTGGAGCCACCCCGATGGTCCTGCTCGTCGGCCCGCGGCAGCTTCGCGTCCCGGCGCACGCGCGGGTGGAGTGTCCCGCTCCGGTCATCGCGCCCGGTCGGCACGTCCGTCTCGAGGCGCGGTACGGCAATGTGGTCGCGTCGATGCCCGGCGTCGCACGCCAGCCTGGGCGGGTGGGTGATGTCATCCGCGTCACCAGCGGACCCACACGGCGCGTGCTGCGCGCGAGAGTCCGCGACGCCAACACGCTGGAGGTGGTGCCGTGAATCGGATCAAAGCCATCGTCGTCCCGCTCGCGCTCGTCTTGGTCGGCTGCTACCCGCAGTCGCACATCCGCGAGTACGCACCGCGCCAGCGCACCTACGAGCCTGGGCCCTACGAAGAGGAGGCCGTCGCGGTCTCCGGAGGCAGCCTGTGGCAGGACCGGAGCCGCGGCCTGTTCGCCGACTTCCGCGCCCAGCACACCGGGGACCTCGTGACCATCCGGGTCGACGAGAATCCGCGCGCGATCGGCGACGCCGCGACCTCGACCGACCGGGAGAGCAATTTCAACTTCGGCGTCGGGGGCTTCTTCGGGCTGATGGCCGCGGCGACGAGCGCGTACCCCGAGCTCGACCCGACGCGGCTGCTGAACCTGATGAGCTCGTCCCAGTTTCAAGGCACCGGCAACACACGGCGGGGCTCCAACGTGACCGCGGACATCGCCGTGCGTGTCCGCCGGGTCCTCCCCAACGGGGACCTGTTCATCGAGGGCACCAAGATTCTGCTCGTGAACGAGGAGGAGCTGCACATCTACGTCTCGGGCGTCATCCGCCCGCAGGACATCGAGCCGGACAACTCCGTCGCCTCGAGCCGCATCGCCGACGCGGAGATCGAGTTCACCGGCCGTGGTGACCTCACGCAAAACCAGAGGCTCGGCTGGCTCCAACAGGTCCTCAATCACGTGAACCCGATGTGACCATGCGACGACTTCTGTTCACCCTCCTGCTCCTCGTCCTCGTCCTGCTGCCGCAGCCGGCGAAGGCCGCTCGCATCCTCGAGCTGTGCGAGGTCGACGGCGTCCGCGAGAACCAGCTGGTCGGCTATGGCCTGGTCGTCGGTCTGAACAACACGGGGGACAGCGGACAGGCCCGCTTCACGCTTCAGAGCACCGCCGCGATGTTGCGGCGGCTGGGCGCGACAGTCGATCCCGCGATGATCCAGACCCGAAACGCGGCTGCCGTCATGGTGACCGCGACGCTCCCCCCGAGCTCCAACCCCGGCACGCACCTCGACGTGACCGTGTCGAGCCTCGGCAACGCGCGCTCGCTCTCCGGGGGCACGCTCCTTCAGACCCCGCTCTACGGCGCGGACCGAAATGTCTACGCGGTGGCCCAAGGCGCCGTGTTGCTCGGCGGGTTCGGCGCGAGCGGCGCCAGCGGCAGCTCCGTCAGCCGCAACCACCTGACCGCCGGCCGCGTGCCCGAAGGCGGCATCGTCGAGCGGCGGGTGGACGGCAACGGGCTGCCGACGGAGGGCCCCCTGGTCCTGACCCTTCGCTCGCCCTCCTTCATCACCGCGCGGCGCATCGTCGAAGCGATCGACGGGAGCTTGGGCGACGGCGTGGCGCGGGCGCGGGACTCGGGCACGGTCGAGATCGCCGTGCCCGACGACCGTGGCGAGGACCGAGTGGGCCTCCTGGCCGAGATCCAGGTCCTCGAAGTCGAGCCAGAGAACCGCGCCCGCGTCGTCATCGACGAGCGGACCGGCACCGTGGTGGTCGGCGCGCACGTGCGGATCCGCGAGGTGGCCATCGCCCAAGGCGGGCTCACGGTGGCCGTGTCCGAGACCCCCGCGGTGAGCCAGCCGAACGCCGTCGCCGAGGGCGAGACCACGGTGGTGCCCCAGAGCGACGTCGAGGCGACGGCGGAAGCCGGGGCGCTTCAACGGGTCGGTCCGACCGCCTCGCTGCAAGACGTCGTCAACGCGCTCAACGCCCTGGGTGCGACGCCGCGGGATCTGATCTCCATCTTCCAGGCGCTCCGCACCGCCGGCGCACTGGACGCCGAGATCGAGGTCCAGTGACCGTCGCCCTCGCCAGCCTGCTCCCTACCGTCGCCGCGGAGTCGGCGCCGACCGAGCGCGACGCCGAGATCGCGCAGGCGTCGCGGCAGTTCGAAGCGCTTCTCCTGCAGCAGCTGGTCTCGGTGATGCGCAGCACGGCCGGCGGCGAGGGCGGCTTGTTCTCCAGCGGGGCGGGCTCGCAGATGTACGCACACCTATTCGACCAGAGCTTCGCCGACGCCATGAGTGCGGGCGGCGGCGTGGGCATCGGCTCCGTGCTCGCCCGGTCGATGGGGGGACGCGCGTATGGGGTGGAAGGCCCGCAGGGCATGGGGCTCCCAATTCGGCCGGGCGTGGTGCCCGGCGTCGCGCCGACCGGCGAGGTGCGGCCCCCATCGGGCACGCCGCTCGTGGGGGCGACCTCCCGACTGCAAGCCGTTGCGCGCGAGATGCTCGGTCCGACCGGGCTCGCGCCGCAATGGGGGCGCGACGGGCGACTCAGCCGCGCGGACCTGGGAAGCACGTTCTCCACCGAGGGCCCCGACGGAGTGGCGCACTTCAACGTCGCCGACGCCAACGGGTTCCAGGACCGCTACAAGTGCAACCTCTTCGCCTTCGAGATGGCGCGGCGCGCAGGATTTCAGGTCCCCCTCATCGGACGGCCCCGCGGCTGGGGGTTCATGGGGCCGAACGGCGTCGCGCACGACGCGGAGAACGGACGGCTTCGCGCCGACTGGGGTCGGATCGCGACGGGCGAGAGCGCCGAGTCGCTCGACGCCTCGATCGTGCGGGGGGAGCGGGCGTTCGTGATCAACGCCAACAGCACGGGCGACCGGCGCGGCCACATGGGGGTCATCGAGCGCGTGCACTCCATCGACTACGACGACCAGGGGCGCATCCGGCGTATCGAGTTCGACGGTTGGGAGGGTCGCGTGCAAGGCGCGATGCACCTGACCCGCCGCGTCTGGGCCCGGCCAGAGGGGCGGCGCGCCGACGGAACCCGAGGGTACTTCGACCGGATCGACGTGATCGAGCTCCGGCGGCCGGCGGCGGGCGCCCAGCCCGAGACCCCGACGCACCGGAACGCCCGGCCGTCGGTCGTCGACACACGGGAGCTGGCCGGCCGGTGAGCGCCGCCACGACGGAAGGCCTCCGGACCGCGATGCGCGGGATCGTCATCGTCGAGTCCTTCGGCCGAAGCGACCGCACGCTTGAGGCCGGCTTCCGTCCAACTGAACACTCGCTCATCCCATCTCGCGGACGGAAGGCAGGCATTCCGTCACGCGCCGAGGCGTCGGACGCGAACCCGCATCTTTTTCCTCAAGGCCCGCCTCACCTCGTCCGATGGCGTGTGTGCAGGAGGGCTGCACGATGAAGATCACAGGCCAACGACATCCATACGGTCAGGTGGAATCGACGCGAACGGACCGCGCCGATGCGCGCGGGAGTGACGCTCCGCGCAAAGCGGGCGCGGCGGCGCCAGCGACCGAGGTTCGGGTCAGCGAAGCGGCTCACGCGCTGCGCGCGGCCCGCGCGCCCGAGACCCCCGACGTCGAGAAGGTTGAGCGCCTCCGCGCTCAGATCGCCGCCGGCGAGTTCAAGGTCGACGCCGACGCCATCGCGGACGCGATGATCGCGGAGGAGCGATGATGGACGGCCGCACCCGCGCGCTCGCGGACTTGCTCGCACGCGAACGGGCCGCCGCGCTCGACGCCGACTTGGACGCCCTCGAGGCCATCCAGGACGAGAAGCGCGCGCTCTTCGAGGAGGTGGGCTCGTTTACCGACGGCCCTGCCTTCCAGCACCTCAGCCAGGTGGCGCGCGCCAACGTGGGACTGATCCGTCAGCTCGTGGCGCTGCACCGCGCCCTCGCCGGCGTCGACGCCGTGGGCGGCGGCTACGGATCCGATGGTCGGGAGCAGTACGGCGCGCGGCCGGCTTTCGTGCGGAGGGTGCTGTGAGTCTGTTTGGCCTGCTCTCCTCCGGCGCCACCGGCATTCACGCCCAGGGCTTCGGCATGCAGGTCACCGCGCAGAACGCGCAGAACGCGAACACCGAAGGCTACTCCCGCCGCGACGTGCGACTGAACCCCCTGGCGCCTCCCCCGGATGGCGGCGGGGGTGTACAGGTGCGCGGGAGCCGCCGCGTCATGGACACCCTGCTCGAGCGTCGGGTGCTCGGGGCCACCAGCGCACGCGCTCAGGCGGAGGCCGAGGTCGACGGGCTGTCCGTGCTCGACCGCGTGCTGGCCGACGTCGAAGGCGGCCTCGGCCCGAGCCTCGATGACTTCGAGGTGGCCCTGACCCAGCTCGCGGGTCGGCCGTCGGACTCCTCAGTCCGGATCAATGTCTTGGCCAAAGCCGAGAGCCTGAGCCAGGCGTTCTCCACCGCCTCGACCGATCTCACCCACGCACGCGAAGATCTCGACTCGCGAATCGCGCTGGAGGTTGACGAGGTCAACGGCATGCTCGGCTCGATCGCCGACCTCGGCGTGCAGATTCAACGGGCGGAGATCGGCGGCGCCGAGGCGAGCGACCTGCGCGACCAGCGCGACCAACAGGTGCGCGAGCTGTCCGAGAAGCTGCCCATCAGCACGGTGGAAGGCCGAGACGGGTCGATGAGCGTCCTGCTCGGAGGCAGTCTCGCGCTGGTCACGAGCGACGGTCAGTACACCCCGCTCAGCGCCACCCGCGATGCGACCAGCGGGGACATGACCATCACGCGACGGACCGCGGGGCAGGATCAGGACGTCAGCCGGCTGGTGGATTCCGGCAGCCTGGGGGGCTACATCGCGGCGCGCGACGGCTCGCTCGCGGACGCCGAGGCGGCGCTCGACCAACTCGCCTTCGACATCGCGGCTGCGTACAACGCCGCCCATCAATCCGGGGTCGGTTCCGACGGTGTGGGAGGGCGCGATCTGTTCTCCACCACAGCCACGCCGGACGGAGCAGCGGCCGCGTTCATCGTGTCCACCGACGTGTTGGACAACGAGGCCGCCATCGGCGCCGGCGCCGATCCGGCACTCCCCGGCGACAACCGCAACGCGCTCCTGTTGGCCGGCGTGGCCGACGAAGACACCTCGCTCGGCGGCACAGGGACGGCACAGGAGGCGCTGGGCTCGATGATCGCGGTCGCGGGGATCGCGATCCGAGGCGCCCAGAACGAAGCCAGCGCGCGCGCCGACGCGGCTGCACAACTCACTGCCATGCGGGACAGCGTGTCGGGCGTCTCGGTCGACGAAGAGATGATCAACCTCTCCCGCTTCCAGCGCGGCTATCAGGCGTCGCTCCGCGTCGTCCAGACGGCCGACGAGATGCTGGCTGAACTCATGCAGATGAAGAGGTAAGCGATGCGCGTCTCGGACTCCATGATGAACGACCTGATCCACCGCGGCGTCGACAACGCCAAGTCGGAGATGTTCGAAGCGCAGCGCGTGGCGAGCACCGGCATGCGAGTGGAGAAGCCCTCCGACGATCCGATCGCCGCGAGCCGGTCCCGCGCCATGGCGAGCCGAGAGCGTCGCGCCGAAGCGGTCGCCAAGCAGAGTGCCGAAGGCCTGGACTCGATGCGGGCGGTCGACGGCGTGCTCTCCGAGGCCGTCGGCGTGGTGAGCCGGGCCCGGGACATCGCGGTGCAGGGCGCCAACGAGACGTTCAGCACGGACGACCGCGTGGCGATGGCGAGCGAGGTGCGCGCGCTCCGCAGTCAGCTGCTGTCGCTCGCCAACACCGAGATCGAGGGCGAATACGTGTTCGCCGGGCTGGCCACCGATCGTGTCCCGTTTGCGCCGGACGGCGCCTTCCTCGGAGACACCGGGCTCCGCGAGATCGAAGTCGGCCCGGGCCTTCGCGTTTCCACGCAAGTGTCGGGGGCGGAGATCTTCACCGCGACGGGCGGCATCGACACGTTCGGGGTGCTCGAGTCGGTCGCCGACGCACTCGAGGGCGACGACCCCGACGCGGTCAGCGGGCTGCTCGTCGATCTGGGTCACGTCGTGAGTCAAATCTCGGAGGGTCGCGCGTCTTCCGGCGTCGCCCAGCAGGGGCTCATGCAAGCGGAGTCCGTCGCCACGCGCGCGCAGGACGAAGCGAACCGGGCCCGCGTGGCCACCGTGTCCGCGGACCCCGTCGAAGCGTTCACCGAGTTGGTTCGTGCCGAGGGCGCGCTGCGGGAGGCCATCGCCATGGCGTCCCGGATGCCGCCGCCGTCGATGTTGGAAGGGTAAACGATGCTCACGCTCACACGCAGGATGGGCCAGACCATCACCATCGGAAACGACATCGAGATCACGGTGGTCAGCATCTCGGGAGGACGGATCCGACTGGGAATCCGAGCCCCGAGGGAGCTCCCGGTACACCGCGCCGAGCTGGTCGAAAGGGTCAGCCGAGAGAACCGCAAGGCGCTCGCGCAGACCATCGCCCGGGATGTGGCGCGGGGGGCCGATCTCCGCTTTCCCGATGGGCTCTACGGGCTCGCGGAACACGACGTGTTCGTCTTGTACGAGCTGGAAGGCGACAACCCGATCCGGGCGCTCGTCAGCTGCAAAGACCCCGAAGTTCAGCTCTACGTCGTCGACGCGGAGGAAGCCTGGCCCGGGTACCCCGCGAGCGAAGCGAGGCAGGCGGCGTCCATCACGGGCGAGAGCGCGGTCGCGCTGGTCGTCACCGTGCCCGGCAATGGGGGCGAGGTCACCGCGAACCTGATGGCCCCGCTGGTCATCGACCTCGAGACCCGCGTCGGCCGGCAGGTCGTGCTGGACGCCAGCGGCCTGGACGTCGCCGCGGCGATCGGTTCGCAGCGGGCGACCGGTTAGGTGTCGGGGTACGTCTAATGTCGGAGAACCTCTGATGTCGGCCTCCGCCCAGCCCAACGCCAACGGTGTGGCACGTCTTCGCGCGGCGCTCATCCGAATCCTCAAGGGCAGTTTGGCCGCCGGCGCTTCGGACGTGCATCTGCGTGCGTTCCACTCTCCCGTGGTGCGCATGAACGGCACGCTTCGACCGCTCGACCACGCGGAGCTCCCGCCCCACTTCGTGGAGGTGGCGCGCGACCTGCTCGGGGGCTGGGCGGCGGAGACCGACGAGCGGCTCGCGCAGCTCCAGGGCGACTTCGCGTGTGAGGTGCCTGAGGCGGGCCGCTTCCGTGTGCACCACTACCGCCAGGCGAACACCGCGGCGCTCGTGCTGCGCGCCATCCCGGACCCAATCCCTGCGTTCGCTGAGTTGCGCGTCCCCCCGGTGTGCAAGTTCCTCGCGGGCATCGACCGCGGCTTGGTCCTCGTCACGGGCTCGACCGGTCACGGCAAGAGCACAACGATCGCCTCGCTCCTGGAGCGCGTGAACCAAGAGCTTCCGCGGCACGTGGTCACCGTCGAAGACCCGATCGAGTTCATCTTCAACGAGCACCGGTCGACGTTCTCGCAGCGCCAAGTGGGCCGCGACGTCGAGGACCTGCGGGCCGGCCTGATCGGCGCACTGCGAGAAGACCCCGACTGGATCTTCGTCGGCGAGCTGCGCTCGGTGGAGGACTTCGAGCTCGCGCTCTCCGCCGCCGAGGCGGGCCACGTGGTGGTCAGTACGATGCACGCCAAGGACGCGTCGAGCGCGATTCAGCGCATCATCAACGCGTTCCCGCCCACTCAGCGTGACTCGGCGCGGGAGCGACTCGCCGAAGCGCTGGCGGGCTTGATCGCGCAGCGGCTCGTTCCCCGACGCGGCGCCAAAGAGCGCGTGCTGGTGACGGAGGTCCTCGTGCGCGCGCCCACGGTTCAGGACTGCATCCGGGACACGAGCCGCTTTCGCGGACTGCGCGCGGCGATGGAGTCCGGGACGAGCGAGTACGGAACGCACACGTTCGATCAGCAGCTGCTTCAGATGGTGCGGGACCAGGTCATCACACCCGACACCGCGCGGACAGCCGCCATCAACCCGAACGACCTCGTGCGCGCCATCAAGATGCAGCGCCTCTGAGACGAGGCTCGCGCCATTGCGCGCGGTCGTCGCGAGGAGACGAGTTCGGCCCGACTCATGTTCTCGCTGTCGTGGCGTCCTCGTTGGGCATGTCCGCGGCCGCGGCGGCGAGCGTCTCGGAGCGGCCCTCAGCGCCGAGGGCCTTTGCGCATGCGGTGACGGCCTGGGCGGCCCTTCACCCAGGCCACGAAGCGCGCGATTTCGGGGTGCGCGCGGAGGGCGTCGAGCGTGCGGTACACGGCGCCGAGCTCCTTCTCCGAGACGAATCGATGCACGGCGTCGTGGCAGTCCCGGCAGAGCATCACGCCCTGTTGCAGCGCTTCCCGCGTGAACTGGCGCTTGTAGCGGGGCTTTCGATGCAACGTGCGCGGGATCAGGTGATGAAACGTGAGCGGGCGGATGCGATCGCAGAGCCGGCACGCGGGTTCTAGCTCGGGCACCCCTTGGGTATGAGCCCCATCGCGGGCGGCGGCATTTTTTTGACGTCGATCATTCAGGGTTCCGGTCGGAGCGTCCGATGGATGGGGAGGCGGCAGGATGCCGTGGAAACGGAGCAAGGAAGCGATGCTCGAGCAGGACATCATCACAGTTCTCACCCGGTTGGCCCTCGCGGACTCACCCCTCGAGGTCGAGCGCAATCGGAGGCGGGCCTCCCATCTCGTGGGGGACAACGCCGTCGGCATGCGTCAGCTCGTGGACGCCCTCGCGGAGGCCTCGATGCGGGTGCACGAGCTGTCCCGCCTGGCGACCGAAGACGCGCTGACCGGGCTCGCCAATCGGCGCTCGTTCGGGCGGGCGCTGACGCGTGAGCTCGCACGGCGTCGACGGGTCGCGGGGCCCGCGGTGCTTCTGCTCGATCTCGACGGGCTCAAGCAGATCAACGACACGTACGGCCACGCCGCGGGCGACGAGGCGATTCAACGCGCGGCCAACGCGTGCGCTTGCTCGATCCGAGGGGGAGATCTGGCGGCCCGTCTGGGCGGCGACGAGCTCGCCATCCTGTTGCCCGACACCGGACTCGCCGGGGCCGAGCGCGTGGCGAACCGCGTGTGCGAGGCCATCGAACGCGAGAGGGTCCGCAACCAGCCGTTGCGCGTCAGCCTCGGGATCGCCGTCGCCGGTCCCGACGGTGATGATGAAGGCGCCGTGCTCGCCGCAGCGGACAACCGGATGTACGAGCAGAAGCGACGGCGCAAGGTGAAGATGGCGGCGTGAGAAACCGTCCACCTTCTGGACAACGCCCGTGCGGATCCGCCCAACGAGACGCGGCCGCGACGCCGCGATGTGGGAATGATCACAGCGGATCCCGCCCGGCATGGCGCTTGCGGAATCGAGGGGCATGACGGCACCGCTCACCCGAGGTCTGGTTCTGGTTCTCTCCCTCCTGGCGGGGGCCTGCGCGGCCGAAATCGAGCCCTACGACATGCACGGCGAGGAAGACTCCGACGACAGCGTCGGCGTGATCGCCTCAGGGCTGTCGCTCAATCGCTTGGGCCGAGGCTGCTCCACCGCGGGGACCGAAGGCCTCAGCGCCCAGCTGCTCGACGAGATGGCCTGCCTCAGCGGCGGCGCCCTCGTTCCGGTCGAGCACCCGAACGTCGTGCCCACGCACAGCCGCGTGCATCTCTACCTCAGCCCCGAGGGGCGAGACGCGCTGCTCTCGGTGGCCCGCTCCGGTTCCGAGGTCCGCATCAACAGCGGGCTGCGCACGATCGCCGAGCAGTATGTGCTCTGGCGCGGCTGCCGCGTCGCGGCGACCCCGGGTCGCAGCAACCACGAGACGGGCCGCGCCATCGACGTACAGAACTACAGCTCGGTCGGCCGGGCGCTCCAGCGCGCGGGCTTCGACCGCCCGCTGCCGTCGAGCGACCCCGTGCACTACGTCGCCCCGGGCGACGACCTCCGAAACCTGTCGGTCCTGGCGTTCCAGCGGCTGTGGAACGCCAACAACCCAGGCGACCGAATCAGCGACGACGGCGTCTCCGGACCGGCCACGCGCTCCCGGCTCGCCCGCGCCCCGGCCGAGGGCTTCCGAGTGGGGCGCGTCTGCTCCGCGACCCCAGCGCCGACCCCCACGCCCACACCAGAGCCCCCCCCTGAGCCCACCCCCGAGCCGACGCCCACGCCCGTCCCTTCCTCGGGTGCCTCCTGCACGCACAGCTTCGGTGGCACCTACGCGGACACCGCGTGCTCCGCCAGCTGGCAGTGCTGTGACGGCGCCTGGCGGGGACGCGGCAGCTGCGGCGGCTGCGCGTGCACCGAGACCTCGGGCGAGACGGGATGCGGCGCCCCAGCCCCCGCTCCCGCGCCGACCCCGACCGGCGCCAGCTGCCGCCACAGCTTCGGCGGCACCTACCGCGACACCGCCTGCTCCACGAGTTGGCAGTGCTGCGACGGAGAGTGGGGCGCACGCGGCAGCTGCGGAAGCTGCGCCTGCGTCGAGGGCAGCGGCGAGTCCGGCTGCTGAGTCCGCGGCTCAGCACCGTCATACACCGGGCGGCGCCCCACAGGTCCCTGATAGAGTCCTCGTGTGACCGAGCAGGTTCACCCCGCTCTCGCCGCCGCGTGGGCCGAACGAGGCCTCACGATCGATGATCTCGATGTGACCGGCCCCACGCTTCAAGCGGCGCGTGACATCACGCTCAAGACACGCCGACCGATCCCTTCGCGGCAGCCCGTGAGGTCCCGACGTCGAGCGAGGTCTTCGAGAGGGGGGACGAGCTGGGCAGAGGCGGGATGGGGGTGGTGTACGCGGCCACGCAGCCCTCGCTGCGACGCGAGGTCGCCCCGAAATGCCTGGCCGACGCGACACCGCAGTTGGTCGCGGGCCTGCTGAAGGAGGCGTGGGTCGCGGGCGCCCTCGACCACCCGAACACCGATGGCCGAGCAGCTCGCGAGTGAGCTCTCCGTTGCGGACCCGCGACTCGAGGTCGAGCTGACGGCGTTGCAAGCGCGCCGTCAGGAGGAAAGGCAGCGCGCCGCTGAGCTGTCCGCGCTGGTGACCGCGCTCGATCCAGGGCGTTCTTCGAAGGAGCGGCGTCGGCTGTTCCTTGCCCTCGGGCTGGTGTGGCTCACGGGCAACCTGGGCCTCTGCTACCTCGATCGCTCGGGGGTATGGCCGATCGGGTACACCGAGCTGCTGGTCGAGGGCGCCGTGATCGTGGCGTTCTTCGGACCGTACTTCTTCTTCCAGCGTCGGGTCTTCTTCCACAACCTCGTCAACGCCCGCATCCAGCTGCTCCTCCTTCTCACGGGGACCACGACCGAGTTCCTGTTCTTGGGAGGACTGCTCATGGACGTGCCGGTCCGGACGACACTTGCACTCACGCCGTTGCTCTACGGTTTCGGCTTCGCGGCGGTGGCGGCGGCGGTCGACTGGAGGCTTGCGATCGGCGCGGTCATCCAGCTCCTCGCGTTCTTCCTCATCCTCGCCTGGCCCGCGTGGTGCTTCGAGGTGCTCGGGGTCGCCGGGCTGATCTCCGCGGCTACGACATGGAGGTGGCCCGAGGCGATGTCGCAAGCGGGAGTCACACCGGCTCCCTCAGGATCGGTCCGGTAGCCACCTACAGAAACCGGTCCACCCCCGTGCTGCCGTCGCTGCACCCGTCGGTCCGCTGGTGGCGCGCGTCCAGCAGCGGGTCGATGGCGTCCATGATGCGATCGGCGACCGACTGAAACGCGACGTGGTGCCGGTGCTCGGCGTCGCGGGTGAACGGCTCGAACGCGACCGCCGGGCGCAGGTCGTCGAAACGCGCGGGCAAGATGGGCTCACCGACGCGGTACGTGACGCGGCCTGGCTTCGAGACGGCGGAATCCGTCGGGTAGACGAGATCACACCCGCTGCACCCGATCGGCACGACGGGCACCCCGAACGCGAGCGCGGCCTGCGCAACGCCGATCCGGCCGCGTGAAAGGCGCACCGATCGCGTCCCCTCGGGAAAGACGAGCACGTCGAGGCCCATGCCGAACGCCCAGTGGTTGAGGCCGACAAACCAGCGCATCATCTGTGTGTAGATCGCCTCGATCCCGTCCACGTACCGTTCCCGCCGCGGCTCGAACGTGCGGCCGAACATGTCCCGCGGCAGGCTCGAGAGCGCCCCCGGGAGGTCCGCGGGCAGCGGCGCGCCTCGGTTCACGGCGTCGCGCAGCCGGCGGTACTCGTCCGGCTCCGGGCGTCGCCCCACCGCGGCCACGAAGTCCCGGCTGATGAGGTAGCCGCGCGAGACGATCGGGATGTTGTTGGTGAGCCGCATGAAGCTGCGCACCGGCTCTCGCTCCCAGTTCTTGCCCTTCACCCAGGTCGCCGTGTAGCGGTTTCGGTTCCGGTGCATCCAGTACTGGAAGGGCCAGTAGTTGAAGTTGTCCGTGTGGTTCATCGCGTACAGCACCGGCCCCTCGGGGATCCGGTCGGCGCCATGAACTTCGATGTCGACCTTGCGGTAGTCGAAGCGCAGATAGACGTCGGCGATGAACCGCTGCACGGGCGGCTTCAGGGTCAGGCGGATGGAGCGGTAGAGGTCGAGATCGAGCATGGTAACGGGAAGGGCCGAAACGATGGGCCCAAGAGTATGCTCTGGGGCATGCCGTTCAAGGTCCGGGAAAAAGACGCGCTCGACTACCACCGCGGGAGCCGTCCGGGGAAGATCGAGGTGGTCCCCACCAAGCCCGTTGAAACGCAGCGGGACCTGAGCTTGGCCTACAGCCCGGGCGTCGCGGAGCCGGCGCGCGCCATCCATGCGGACCCACGGGCGGTGGACCTCTACACGGGGAGGCGGAACCTCGTCGGCGTGGTCACCAACGGGACAGCCGTGCTCGGCCTCGGTGACGTTGGTCCGCTCGCAGCCAAGCCGGTGATGGAGGGCAAGGCCGTGCTCTTCAAGAAGTACGCGGACATCGACGTCTTTGACATCGAGCTCGCCGCGAGCGACCCGGATCTGCTGATCGAGGTCGTCGCTGCGCTCGAACCGACGTTCGGCGGCATCAACCTGGAAGACATCTCCGCGCCGCACTGCTTCCGGGTGGAGCGTGAGCTCGAGGCGCGCTGCGGCATCCCGGTGTTTCACGACGACCAGCACGGGACGGCGATCATCAGCGGCGCCGCGCTGCTCAACGCCGCCGAGCTTCAGGACAAGCAGCTCGGGGACCTGATCGTGACGTGCATCGGCGCGGGCGCGGCGGCGATCGGCTCGATGCGCATGTGGGTGACGCTCGGCGTGAAGCCCGAGAACATCACCCTGTTCGACCTCGACGGCGTCATCCGGGAGGACCGCCCCGACCTCGGCGAGCACCTCGTCCCGTTCGCCAGGCCCGCGGACGACACGCGCAGCACGCTCAGCGACATCATCGCGGGGGCCGATGTGCTGATCGGGCTGTCGGCGGGCGGGATCGTCAAGCCGGAGATGATCGAACGGATGGCGGACAAACCCATCATCTTCGCGCTCGCCAACCCCGACCCGGAGATCGACTACGAGACGGCACGCCTGACGCGGCCCGACGCCATCGTGGGCACCGGACGGAGCGATTTCCCGAACCAGGTCAACAACGTCCTCGGCTTTCCGTACATCTTCCGCGGCGCGCTCGACGTGGCCGCCTCTCGCATCGACGACAGCATGAAACTGGCCGCCGCCCGGGCGCTCGCTCGCCTCGCCCGGGAGGGCGTCACCGACGACGTGCTCGAGGCCTATGGAGGACAGCCCCTGAAGTTCGGCCCCGAGTACATCATCCCGAAGCCGGTCGACGACCGCTCTCTGTTCTGGGTCGCCCCCGCCGTCGCCGAGGCGGCCATGTCGAGCGGGGTCGCACGCGAGTCGATCGATCTGGCGGCCTACCGCGCGGAGCTCGAGCGCAAGCTCAGCCCGACCCGCCGCGTGATGTGGAACGTCACCCGCTTCGCCAAGTCCGACCCGGGCCGCATCGCATTTCCGGACGGCGAGGACGACGCCATCCTCCGCGCGGCGGAGATCATCGTCAGCGACCGGATCGCCACGCCTGTGCTGCTCGGCCGCCCGCGCATGATCGCGTCGAAGGCGAAGATGCTCGGCGTCGATCTGAGCGGCGTGGAGATCATCGACTCGGAGGACCCGCCGCGCATGGAGGCGCACGCGAACGCGCTCTTCGAGCTCCGCGGCCGCCGCGGGATGACGCTCGCCGCCGCGCGCCGCCTGCTCCGGCGGCGCATCTACTACGCGCTCTCGATGCTGCACGAGGATCACGTCGACGGAGTGGTGTCCGGCTACGACACCCCCTACCCCGAGACGATCCGGCCCGCGCTCCAGATCATCGGCGTGCGCCCCGGCGTGGACCGGGCGTGCGGTTGCTACCTCGTCGTGACGAAGAACGACGTGAAACTGCTGGCAGACACGACCATCAACATCGAGCCGACCTCAGAGACGCTCGCCGAGACGGCCATCCTCTGCGCCGACTTCGCACGCAGCCTCGGGATCGAGCCGCGGATCGCGATGTTGTCGTTCTCCAACTTCGGTGACGCCGCGCACCCGCGGTCCCGTCGGGTGGCCAAGGCCGTGGAGCGCGTGCGTGAGCGGCGTCCAGAGATGATGGTCGAAGGGGAGATGCAGGCGGACGTCGCGTTGATCGAAGAGGCGCGGCGGCCCTACCCCTTCGCTGCGCTCGAGGGCCCGGCCAATGTCCTCGTGTTCCCCAACCTCGACGCGGGGAACATCGCCTACAAGCTGCTCAGCAGCCTCGGCTCGGCGGCCATCGGGCCCATCGTGCTCGGCATGAACAAGCCCGTGAACGTGCTTCAGCAGAACGCGAGCGTGTCGACCATCGTGCACATGACGAGCCTGACCGTCGCCCACGCGATTCGCCGGGCCCGTCGCGTGGAGGCGGATCAGTAGCTTCGGCGCCGCCGCACGAAGAGCACCGCCGCGAGCAGCGGCAGCAGCGCCGGGAGGACGCCGGACGCCGTCCTGGAGACCGAACAGTTGCCTCCGTCCATCGGACCGACGCGGTTCGGCGAAGCAGGCGGACCGAGCAGGACATCGACCGCGACGTCGGCGACAACATCGCCCGGAGGCGCGACCGCGGAGGCTTCGAAGGCGCCGATGTCGGGCTGCGCGAAGCCATCGCCGTCACCGTCGACCGCCCGGGGGGCGCGACTCATGTCGGTCATCCCGATGTCGGCCACCCGCGGTCCTCGGTCACGAGCGGGCGAGCCGACGCGGAGTTGGAAGTTGCCCGCCATCGAAGGCGCGTCTGCGGCGTCCAGCCGCTCGACGAACTCGGGGTCGACGTCGAGGTTCTGTCCCATGTCCTGCATGCCGCCGTTCCAGACGCCACCGGTGCCCTCGACGATCGAGGTGCCGAGCCAGATCGCGGTCGCGGACCCGGCGATGCGCAGGTTGGCTTCCTCGACGTCGTCACCGCCGTCCTCGTTGCCAAACAGGATGCTGCCGGTCACACGCGGCTGGGAACCGGCGGTGAGGTAGAGCCCGCCAGCCCGGTCGTCGGCGCGGTTGCCCGTCACGTCGATGAAGTCGAGCGTCGCTTGGGTGCGCGCCAGCCAGCCGCCCGCCCCGGTGGGAGCCACGTTTCCGGCGATGAGCACGTTGTCGAAGCGCGCCGGAGACGCGTCGACGGCGATCCCTCCGCCGTGCATGCGCGCCGTGTTTCCCACGATCATCGTGCGGCGCACCCGCGGGCCCAGATCACCCTGAATGGCGACGCCTCCACCAACCTCGGCAAAGTTCCCGGCCACCACGACCTCCTGGAACACGCTGTTGGAGCCGTCGATCCAGAGCCCGCCACCGCGCGAGCCCACGGCGTCGCCCCCGGTGATGGCCACCCGCTCGAGCAACCCGTCGGTCCCGCGGACGTACACCACGTGCCGGCTGTTGTCGCCGACGACAGTGCGCACCAACCCGTGCGCATCGGTCGGATCGTCCTCGGCCAGGTCACCCGACAGGGTCGTCGCGCGTCCGAACTCTTCTCGCTCGGCGAGCGAGTCCTCGTGTCCGGCGAACCCGCCGCGGACGACGACGTAGGCCGGGAGCACGAACGTGGCGTCCACGTCGCCCGGTTCGACCCACTCCCCCTGATCGGGGTGATGCGTGCCTCCCTCGATCCAGATGGAGGACACCGAGACACCGGGGCAGCTCTCCACGAACGCCAACGCATCGGCCAGTCCAACGGCGTCTTCCCACCGGTCTCCCATCGCCTCGCCGCGCGGCCGCATCGCAGCAAACAGGCGCGTCGTTCCCATCGGCGCACACCGCACGGCGGACTGGGTCGCGCCGACATCCACCTGCGTGCCGCGAACACGTGGGCGCCCGGAGACGTCCGTCGCCGAGCTGACCAGCGTGATGTCCCCGGAGCCGATCCCCGCGGATGCCGGACTCAGTCGCACGCTGCCCATCTCGTCGGCGCGAGCGGTCGTCTCGAGGAAGGTCGGCGTACCGACCTGGCAGGTGCTCATGTCCGCGCCTGCGAACGCGCGATCGATCAACGATGTGCGCACCCCGGCGCTCAGGCTGGCCCCCACCCGCACGGGCACCGAAGCGGGCGTCGGGCCGTGGCCTTGCACGATGGAGTTGGCGATCTCGACGGAGGCCGCGTCGCCGTCCACACGGACCAACGGGCCGAACACCGCTTGGTTCTCGAGGAACGTTCCGTTCACGAAATCCACACGGGACTCTTCGGCGTACGCCACGCCTCCGGAACGCTCGGCCACGTTGGCGAGCGCAACGGTCTCGCGGAGCGCCGCGGTGGTGTCGAGCAGATACACCGCGCCGCCGAGGCCGGCTGCATCGGGCGCATCGGTCGTGAACGCCCGGTTGCGGCGGAACCACGTTCGATCGATCTCGAGCGTCACACCGACGGCCGCCAGCGCCCCCCCGTTGCACGCCGCTTCGTTGTCCTCGAAACGACTGTCGCGAACGGTGGCCTGCAGCGCGGCGGCGCCCGCCATGTGGAGTGCGCCGCCTCCGCGGAGCGGCGCCGCGCACGAGGTGAGGTCGTCGACGGTGCCTGCGACGTTGCCGACGAACTCGGTGTTGTCGAGGTCCACGTCGCAGCCGTACACCGCAACCCCACCCCCTCGCCGCACGGCCATGTTCGCTACGAAGCGGGTGTCCACGATCCGCACCTCGCGCGTCCCCGGGCTCTCGCAGTACACGCCGGCGCCGTCACCAAATCCGTCCGCGCCGGCGCGGTTCCCCACCAGGCGCACGCGCTCGAGCAAGACGTCCGCGTTGTCGATGAGCACACCCGCGCCGTGCGTTCCCGCGCCGCCCTCTTCTACGGCGTCTCCGCCCGTCACGACCACGCCGGCGATGCGAACGTCATCCGCGTCCACGACACGCACGACGTGCCGCGTGTTCACGCCCACGATGTCCGACGGGTGGTATGTGATCCCGTCCGGGAAGGCTTCGTCGTCCCCCGCCAGGTCACCGCTGAGGACCACCACGTGCGTGTCCGGGTCCGCCTCCGCCTCGGACAACTCGTCGCCCTGAAAGCCACCCAAGATCGCCACTCCGGAGCTCACGTCGAAGGAGCGATCCGGGTCGACTGCATCAGGATGATACAGGCCCTCGGCCACCCACACAGTGTCGCCTTCTTCCGCGCGCGCGAGCGCGGCTCCCAAGGTGGTGTAGGCGGTCGCCCACGACCTCCCGTCCTGGGCGCCGGTCGCGTCGGCATCAACGTGAATGACCTCGGCGTGCGCAGATCGGGGGGTCCAGACGCAGACGAGCGTGAACAGGAATACAGCGGTTCGCATCACCCTTTCCCATCGACAGGACGCCCCGACGACTTGAGGGGGGGCCGGCCGCCGAAGACGCGTTGCTCACGCCGTACGAGCCGGTCAGGATGGCGCGATGTCATTGTTGTCATGGGTGCGAGGCCGTCACGGCGCGAACGGTTTCGGCTACGCCTCTTCGGCCGACGAAGTCACGCGTGGGCTCACCCTCACGGGCAAGCGCGTCCTGGTCACGGGCGCCAACTCCGGCCTGGGTTTCGAGACGGCGCGTGCTCTCACTTCGCGCGGCGCCACCGTGCTCGTCGCGGCACGCAGCGAAGAGAAGGCGGAGGCGACCTGCAAGAAGCTCGGCGAGTCACTCGCCTCGGGCGCGGCGGCCATCCCGGTCGTGTGCGAGCTGTCCGAGCCGACCTCCGCGGCCGCTTGCGCGGAGCAAGCGAGCGCATCCGGTCCCATCGACGCGCTGATCCTCAACGCCGGCATCATGGCGCTCCCGAAGCGCGAACTGAAGCACGGCCATGAGCTCCAGTTCCTCACCAACCACATCGGCCACTTCGTGCTCACCACGCGTCTGCTCGACGCGCTCACCCCGAACGCGCGGGTGGTGGTGCTCTCCAGCGCAGCACACGCCTGGGCGCCCCCCGGCGGCATCCAGTTCGACGACCTGTCGATGAAGCAGAACTACACCGGGACGCTCGCGTACGGTCAGTCCAAGCTCGCGAACCTCTTGTTCGCCAAGGGGCTGGCCAAGCGTTTCGAGGGCACGTGGAAGACGGCCAACGCCGTGCACCCGGGGGTCATCGCCACCAACCTCGGCCGCCACTTGCCAGGCGTGCTTCAGCTGCTGCAGCCCGTGGCCACGGCCATCGCGATGAAGTCCATTCCGCAAGGCGCGGCGACCCAATGCTACGTGGCCGTGCACCCGGATGCCTGCGACGTGAGCGGCGAGTACTTCGCCGACTGCAACGTCGCGCGCTCGAGCGCGCACTCGCGGGACGAAGCGCTGGCCGACCGCCTCTGGGACGTGAGCGAGGCCATCGCTGCGGAGCTCACCTGAGCGCCCGACGATGAAGTTCTGCCCGCGGTGCCACACGGAGCTGACCCCCTTCGAGGTCGACGGGGAGACGCTCGACGCGTGCGGCGGCTGCCATGGGTTGTTCTTCGAGGACGGGCAGCTGGAGCGCATCCTCGGGCGTCGGGTCGATATCCTTCCGTTCCCGACCGAACCCCCGGTCGCATGCCCGGGCTGCGAGGCGGCCCTCGATTCAGTCAGCGTCGGGTCGGTCGAGTGGCTCGCGTGCGGCGTGTGCGGCGGCGCATGGCTCGAGGCCGCGGCGCTCCCGGCACTCAAGCGTGGTGTCGTGCGCTCGACCGCCCCCCCTGCCGCCCCGGCTCCGACGCCCTCGCCTTCGACCCGGCCCGCTCCCACCGCACCTAAGCCCCTCTCCAGCGCGCCGCTCGAGCCCATCGCCGACCGGATCGGCTTCGGCCACCCTCTGGTCCGCCTCCTCGCCTTCCCGGTCGTGGGGCTGCTGGGTGTGGTGCTCGCCGTGTTCCGCCTTGCCGAGGCCCCCGTCTACTTCATGCGCCTCTGGGTGCACGAACTCGGCCATGCCGTGCCCGCCTGGCTCAGCGGCCGCGCCGCGCTCCCGTTGCCGATCGGCTTCACGTTCTGGCGCGAAGAGTCGAGCTGGTTCACCGCCGCCTGCTTGTTCTTCCTGATCGCCGTCTTCGGGGTCGCCAGCCTCCGGGAGAAGAAGGTCTTCGGCATTGCGCTCGCCGCGGTGCTGCTCGTTCTGCAAGCCATCTGCACGCTCGTCGTCTCCGACCAGGCGATGCTGGGCTGGATCGTGGCCGGCGGTCTCGCCGGTGAGCTGCTCATCAGCACGGCGCTCATCGTCGCCTTCTACTACCCGCTCCCCGACCGGCTCCGCTGGGACTTCTGGCGTTTCTTCGTGTTGGTCCCCGCCGCCTGCGCGTTTGCCGCCGCGTTTGTGATGTGGATGCGCATCGACCGGGGCACGCAGTCCCTGCCGTTCGGGTCGATCCTCGGCGCGCCGGGCGACGGGTCGGGAGACGTGGAGCGCCTCATCGACGACTACGACTGGACCGAGTCGGGCATGACCGCGTTCTACCGGACCCTCGCCACCACGTGCCTCGGCGTGATCGGTGTGCACTACGCGCTGTTTGGCATCCGCGCGTTCCTCACCCGGAAGGCGAGGCCACCCGAGTCGGCCAGTCCACCCGAGTAGATGTGCTCGGCGCATGTAGATGTCCTCGGCCATGTAGGCGATTGCCCTGAGGGGCCGGCCGGCCCACCATCGAGCCCCGTGGGCACCGACGACGACCAGACCACCGCGTCCATCAACACCTTCGAGGTCGCGCGCCAAGCCGGCGGCCCGAGCGCCGCGCTGATCGTGCATCGCGAAGACGAGGTGGAGGTAATCCCGCTGCGCGACGCGCGCGAGGTCGTGTTCGGACGCAGCGCTCCGTCGGACGTGGTGATCGACGACCCGGGGTTGTCACGCCAGCACGCGAGCTTTCAGCGCGTGCCCGAGGGCGTGCGCGTGGTCGACCTCCGTTCGACCAACGGGACGTACCGCGGCGGTGAGGCGATCCGGGAGGCGCTTCTCGCGCCGGGCGAGGCGGTGACGCTCGGCGGTGTGACGGTGTCGGTGAGCCTGGCCACGGCCAACGCCCCGCTCCTCCAAGGGATCGAGAGTTACGAGCGCTTCTTCTCGCTCGTCGAGGATGAGCTGCTGCGCAGCCTGACGTTTGGCCGGCCGCTCGCGCTGCTCATGGTGCAGGGGCTGCGCGGCCCCGGTGTGCGACGCGAGGAGACCATGGTCAGCCACTGGGTCCCGCGGGTCCGAGAGGGGCTGCGCGCGGTCGACCGCATCGCACTCTACGGTGAGGCGGCCGCGCTGATCTTGCTGCCCGAGACCGACGCCGCACGCGCACTCGGTGTTTCGCAAGGGCTCGTCTCGGGGGAGCGCTTGGGCGAGCCGACGCCCGTCGTCGGCGCCGCGCTGACCGGTCGACGCACGGGTGAGCTCGTCGATCGCGCGCGCGCGCTGTGTCGCCGCGCCTCCCGCTCGACCCCGGTGGTGCTCGACGACGACAAGGCGCCCACCGCGACCGATCGCCCCGTCTTCCAGAGCCCCGCGATGGTGGCGCTGCGCGCGCTCGTCGAGCGGGTAGCGCGCTCGACCATGCCGGTCCTCGTGCAGGGCGAGACGGGGAGCGGCAAGGAGGTCATCGCACGCAGCCTTCACCTGGCGAGTGACCGTGCGGGCGGACCGATGCGCAGCCTCAACTGCGGCGCCATCGCGCCGACCCTGCTCGAGAGTCAGCTCTTCGGCTACGAGCGCGGCGCGTTCACGGGCGCTGAGCGCACAACCGCGGGGCTGTTCGAGCAGGCCAGCGGCGGCACGCTGTTCCTCGACGAGGTCGGGGAGCTGTCGCAGGCCGCGCAGGCTGCACTCCTGAGGGTGCTGGAGACCGGGCGTGTGACGCGTGTCGGGGCGACCAACGAACTCGAGGTGGACGTTCGGCTGCTCACCGCGACCCACCGGGACCTGGAGCAGATGGTCGAGGCCGGCTCGTTCCGGCAAGACCTCTGGTTCCGCCTCAACACGATGCAGCTGTCCGTGCCGCCGCTGCGCGACCGGCCCGAGGACCTGGAAGCGCTGGTGGAACGCTTCTTCGACGAGGCCAACCGCGCCTCGGGGGGCCACCTTCGAGGCATCGAGGCCTCCGCTCGTGCGGCGCTCCGCGCGCATCGGTGGCCGGGCAACGTGCGGGAGCTGCGCAATGTGATCGAGCGCGCTGTCGTCGTCTGCCTGGGTGAGACGATCGGCCTCGACGACCTCCCCGAGGCGCTCCGGGTCGTGCCGGAGCCCGAAGCCGAGCCTGGGCTCGCGCCGCTGCCCTCACTCGGCCCCGACGTCGCGTTCAAAGAGCGGGTCAAGGCCTACGAGAAGCAGCTCATCCTCGACGCCCTGGTGCGCACCAACGGCAACCAGACCCAGGCGGCAAAGCTGCTGCGCATGCCGCTCCGCACGCTCGTCCACAAGCTGACGTCGTTTGGGATCAAGAAGCGCTTCCAGGAGTGATCGGGCGGCCGCGCCGAAGCGTGTTGCCTGATCGAGCAAGAGTTGCGCGGAGCGCGAACGCACGCGGGCGAGGCTTTTAACAAAGTCAAAACAGTAACTTACGACCACTGGTCGAAGTTGGATCCGCGTTTGCGTAGGGAGAGGGTGCCGGCGCGGCGGCCCTCCGCGCATCCCCCGATTCCAGGAGACCTCGGTCATGAACTTCGACATCAATCAGATCGCCAGCGCCGCCAACCTGCCCGCCGACGAGTCCACCACGCCCCTGAACATGCCCAAGGCCATCGTCGGAGCGCTGGGCGCGGCTCTCGCGGTGGGTCTCGTCTACGGCGTGGTCGGTCGCTTCGTCGCCGAGTTCAGCTACCTCGCGGTGCTCATCGGCAGCGCCAGCGGCCTCGCCGCCGTCCGCCTCGGCGGAAAGGCCACCCCGGTGGTGGGCATCATCGCCGCGGTCGCGTCGCTCGTCATGGTGCTCGCGGCCAAGCTCATCGTCGGCTCGCCCGAGGGCTCAAGCTGGCTCTCGTACCACCTGACCCTGTTCGACATCATGTTCTGCTACATCGCCAACCCCGTCGCGGCGTTCGTGGCGGGCGGCACCGGCGTGGGGCGCGGCCTGCTGTCGCGTCTGCCTTTCTGATGCGCGGGCCCGGTCGGGGTCAGGGCGCGTCCCCGTCCTCTGACCTCGCGGTCGCACCGCTCGTTACGGTCACGCGGACCTCTCCGACCTGAAGCACCTCGCGCGGCGCGTCGAGAGGCGTCTCCGCCCACCCGACGACACGCTCGCCGGACACCGCGAGCACCCCGAGCGGATGGGCGGCGTCCACCTCGATCGGACACCGCAGCGCGGCGCGCGGGTCGCGGGACGCGTCCGCACCCGGCTCCACGACGAGCGAGCTCATCCGGAGGCCGCGATGGAGAAGAAAAACCTCCGTCTCCCGCTGCGCCTCAACCGACGTGACCGCCACGCGACGCCCGGACGGCTCGTTCAGGCAAGGTCGGGTGTAGGCGAGTCCGGCACGGAGCACGACACGCGCCTCCCCGCTGCCGCTCGCATGGGTTTCGATGGCCTGAAGAAGGCACCGCGTCGTCGGCGCATCCAGGTCACCCGACCGCACGGTTGCCCGACCCGGGTGCACATCGACGATGAGGGCTCCTTCAGGGCGCCGCTCGGAAGCCGCCGCACACGCCCGCATCTCAGGCACCGCGCGCTCTACACCGTCCGGCCCTTCGACCTCCATCTCGATGCGCCAGATCCGGTCATCGTGCACGTCGATCCGGGGACGGTGGCGGTCGAGGCACACGTCGAGCTCGGCGAGACGCCGTCGCGCAGACGGCCCGTGGCGCGGCTCGGAGCGGGCGGCCGCCACGAGGCGACGCACCTCCTCCGCCGCGGCGCGGCAGCCCTCCACCTGCATCGCGGACGACCAGCGCGGCCAGGCGTCGGCCTCGAGCCGCACGTCGACCTCGGGATCGGGTTCCGTCGGTGCGCGCTCCGGCGACGTCTCCGCACAGCCCGTCGATGCAGCGCACGCGAACAGAAGCGCGAGGGCGATGCTCGAAGAACGGTCCATCGCGCGAGTTCCGACGACAGGTCCGATCAGCGCGCCGCGACAGCCGCATCGGCCGCCGTGCCTTCCGGCAGACAGGAGAGTGCCGGCTCCAGGGACGCGAGCGCGCGCTCGACGTCGGCGCGGTGCGACAAGACCAGATCGATCCGCTCGATATGATCTTCGATCCGAGGCGGGTACGCCGGAGGACGGTAACGAATGCAGCCAAGGGGTCGGGGCCGACCGTGCGCGGCCACATAGGCCTCGTGGCGCGCTCGCCGCTCCGCGAACCAGCGCGCGTTCGCCCGCCTTGCCTCACGCAGCTCTCGGACCGCTCGGCGCCGCTCGCGCGAGAGGGCGCGAAAGAGCGTACGCGGGTCCGTTCGATACGAGTTCAGGTCCTCTCTACTCACCGGGAGGCTGACGCCCCCACCTCCGGCGAACACGGTCTGGCGGGGGTGCATGCGCAGCTGGCCTCGGCTGCGCTCTCCGGGCGACCTCGACCACTGCACGGACACCCCCCAGTTGTGGTTCTGCCGCGTCACCCACGACATCACCCAGCGCGCCCTCCCGCCCTCGTGCTCCAACAGCCGGAGCCGTCGGCCGTTGTGATCCGCGGAGAAGCGGGCGAGTGGAACGCCCGCGTCGGTCGTCCGGTCGCGCTCCGCCGCGAGCGCCCACCCCTCGGCCACCGAAGCCAGGCACTCCGCCGCGGGCGAGTCGTCAGGTACGGGCGCTGCGATGGCGACGGGCGATGCGATGGCGACCGGCGCTGCGATGGCGACCGGCGCTGCGATGGCGACCGGCGCTGCGACGGCGACCGGCGCTGCGATGGCGACCGGCGCTGCGATGGCGACCGGCGCTGCGATGGCGACCGGCGCTGCGATGGCGACCGGCGCGTCGCCGGGAACCGCGGCGGGCGCGGGGGTCGGCGCCACCGGCGGTGGATGCATGGCCACGAGGGCCGGAGACGCCACCCCGCAGCCGAGGAGCGCGAGCCCCGCGAGCCATAGCCATCCGCCACGCACCATCGCCCCGCAGCGTACCTCAGAACCGTGGTGCGGGAGCCGGGCCACATCGCGGAGGCGGCCCGTCAGGCTCGCGCGATCGCGAGTAGGACCACGAGTAGGACCGAAACTTTAACAACAGCGTGCCCGAGCAGCTGGCACTACTCGGGCACGACTCACGGATGAGTAATAAGAACATTTGGACGATCACACGAAAACGCAGGCACCGTTTTCGTATGTGGATTGACAGATCATTGGAGAAGCAAGGTAAGAGTCTCTGCGACACCGAGGCGCCGCGAAGGTCATGGGGGAAGCGCTAGCAGTCCTACTAGACTTCGGTGGTCTTTCTCAGCATCTCATCGGACGCTTGGATGACGCGGTGGTTCAGCTCGTAGGCGCGCTGACTGCTGATGAGGTCGATCATCTCGTTGACGACCTCGACGTTGGAGCCCTCGAGGGAGCCCTGAGAGAGGGTGCCGGCGCCTTCCTGACCGGGTTGAACGACGAGCGGCTGTCCGCTCGCGCTGGTCGGCGCGAACATGCTCCGGCCTAGGGCTTGGAGGCCGCCCGCGTTCGAAAACCGGGCGAGCTGCAGCTGGCCGAGCTCCATCGTCTGGCTGGAGCCGGGCTGGGTCACGCTGACGGTTCCGTCCTGGCTGATGGTGACGCTCGTGGCGTCCTGCGGGACGGTGATCGCGGGCTCGACAGACAGGCCGTCGACGGTGACGAGTCGCCCCTCGGGGTCGAGCTTGAAGTTGCCAGCGCGCGTATATCCGACCTCGCCACCGGGTCGCAACACCTGAAAGAAGCCCTCTCCTTCAATGGCAATGTCGAGCGGGTTTCCCGTCTGGCTCATCGCGCCCTGGGAGTGCATCATCTCGGTGGACACCGTGCGTGCGCCCTGTCCGATCTGCACCCCCGTGGGGAGCGTGCCACCGTCCGCCGTGCGGCCCCCGGGCGTGCGCACCTGCTGGTACACGAGGTCCTGGAACTCGGCCCGCGCACGACGGAAGCCGGTGGTCCCGACGTTCGCCATGTTGTTGGCGATGGTGTCGATGTGCGTCTGCTGTGCGGCCATGCCGCTCGCTGCGCTTCTCAGGGCTCTCATCATCGGCGGGTCTCCATCTCCAAAAGGGTCAGCGTCCGCCGATGTCGCGCGCGGCGCGCTCGTCGATCTGGCGGAAGGCTTGAATCACGCGCTGGAAGGCCTCGAACGCGCGGCTCGTCTGAATGAGTTCGTTCATCCCTCCGACCGGGTTCACGTTGGCGCCCTCGAGGTACCCCTGCGACACCTGAGCGTTGGTGGCGGGCTCCCCCCGTGCGTTGTTGACGGGCACGTACAACGTGGCGCCTTGCTTCTCGAGCTGGCCCTCGTCGAACCGCACCACGCGAATGCGTCCGACCGGTTGGTCGTCGACGGTAATCGTTCCGTCCGTGCCGATGGTGATCGCATCCGCTTCGACGGGGATCTGAATCGTCGCGTCGGGATCGTCCCCCTCCGGTAGGACCGCGTGGCCGCTCGGGGTGCGCACGATGCCCTGGGCATCCATCCGGAACGAGCCGGCGCGGGTGTACCGTACGCCGTCTTCGGTCCGGACCGCGAACATGCCGTCTCCGCTGAGCGCGACATCGAGCGGGTTGCCGGTCTGGTTGAGCGGGCCGTCGGTCGAATCGGTCGAGAGCTGCGCGACCGAGACATAGCGGAGGCCATCGGGGTTGGGCCCGGACTCGCCACGGCTCAACGCTTCCCGGAACGCGAGCTGGTCGCCGCGGTAGCCGACGGTTCCCACGTTGGCGACGTTGTTGGCGACCACGTCCATCGCCTGTTGCTGGGCGACGGCTCCACTCAGCGCGCTGTAGATCCCGTCGGACATCTAGCTCCGGCCCCCACGAACGCGCGCCGTGGGCCGACGCGAGACGCGCTCGTCTCGGCTGAGCAGCGCGCGCAGACGCGCTGAGGCCTCGCCGAGGATCTGGCAGACGCGACTCTCGGTCACACCGAGCACCTGGCCGATCTCGGCCTGCGTGCACTCCTCCTGGTAGTAGAGCGCGAGCACCGTCTGGGTGCGCTCGGGGAGCTTCTTGATGGCGAGGGCGAGCCGCTGCTTGAGCTCCTTCTCGTCGTAGATCGAGGCCGGGTCATCGAAGCCAGAGTCGACGTGATCCGGCTCCACCTGCCCAAGTCGCCCGAGCATCGGTCCACGTGCCAGCTCCATCGAGAGCCGCTGGTAGTCCTCGAGCTTCATGTTGAGCTCGGCCGCGACTTCGTCCTCTTCGGGCGCGCGGCCCAGCTTGAGAGAGAGCCGCTTCACCGCCTTGCTGACCTCGACCATCCGCCGCCGCCCGTGTCGGGTGACCGGATCCCAGCTGCGCAGCTCGTCCAGGATGGCGCCCCGGATGCGGCGCTCCGCGTAGGGTTCGAAGCGAGGGTACGCGGTCGGGTCGTAGGCTTCGGCCGCTTTGATGAGCCCCTCGCTTCCGGCGCCGATCAGGTCCCCCACGTCAACACTCGGCGGCAGGCGACGCGCCATGCGGAACGCGATGCGGCGGACGATGGGGAGCCCGGACGCGATGAGCGCTTCGCGCTCCTGCTCGCGTGTTTCCGGTAGGTTCTTGGCGAGAGCGTTCAGCACGGGTGGACCTCCGTCGCGTCCAGGAGTCGAAGCCGGCGCACCAATCCCGAGATGGCGCGCGCGGCGGCCGACGACTTCGCGGTGAGCACCAGCGGCTCTCCTCGGGTCACGGCCTCACGCACCGCTTCGTCACGGGGCACACCACCGAGGTACTCGAGCCGCAGCGTCAGAAAGCGGCGCACGATTCCGTCAATGCGGGCGTGAATCTCCGCCCCCTCGCGCTCCGACGCGACCTGGTTGGCGACGAGGTGGATGCGGTCCACGCCGGAGCGCCGATGCAGCACCTTCGCCATCGCATAGGCATCACGGAGCGCCGTCGGGTCGGGCGTCGTCACGAGGAGGACCTCGTCCGCGTAGCTCGCGAAGCCCACCGCATTGCTGCCGATGCCCGCGCCCGTGTCGATGACGAGCACGTCGAAGTCGCGTGCCGCCTTCTCGACGATGTCCCACAGCCGCGCCCGCTGGGAGGCGTCGAGGTTGGCGACGTCGTAGCGCCCGGGGCACGCCGGGATGAGGCACACCCCACCCGGTCCCGGCACGATGATCTCGTCCACCGAGCGACGTCCCGTCAGGACATCGAGCAGGTCGTAGCGAGGCTTGATGCCCAGCGCGAGGTCGAGGCTCGCGAGGCCGAGGTCGGCGTCCAAGAGGAGCACCTTCTTGCCCTCCGCGGCGAAGCCCACCGCCACGTTGGCGGCCACCTGCGTCTTGCCGACCCCGCCCTTGCCGCTGGTCACGGCGTAGATGCGGGTCGTGCCGTCGGTGGCGGGGCGAAGGCGAACGAGCCGGGGCGCGGAGGAGTTTCCACGTCGGAGGCCGGCTGCCTGGTCTTGCTCTCGAATCATCCGTAGACCTCCTCGCCGCACAAGGCGGCGGCCAAGCGCTCAGCGCTGGCGACCTCAACGTCCTCGGGGACGCGCTGCCCCGTGGTGAACCAAGCGAGCGGCAGTCCGCTCGCAACGTGTGCCGTGACCACGGCATCGTGGGAGAGCGCCTCGTCGAGCTTCGTCATCGTGAGCCACTTGGGCATCAGCACCTGATGACGCTCGACCGCATCGGCGATCTCGAGGGGGCGCGCGGTGGCGCCGAGTAGCAGGGTCACATCCACGTTGTTCTCCGTGGAGTGCAAGGTCTCGGCCAACTGTCCGATCGCGGCCTCGTCGCGCCTCGCACGGCCCGCGGTGTCGATGAAGACCACCTCAGCGTCAGCGAGCCGACGCATCGCCCGACGGAAGCTCGACGCATCCTCCGCGACCTCGAGCGGCACGCCCATGAGGTCCGCGAGCTGTTCGATCTGGGCGACCGCACCGACGCGGTACGCGTCCAGGGTGATGAGCCCCACGGCGCGACGCTCAATCAAGGCCGCCTCGGCCGCGATCTTGGCCAGCGTCGTCGTCTTTCCGACCCCGGGCGGACCCACCCACGCGATGGCACGAGGTCCATGTTCGTTGGGCTCGAACGAGGGGCGCTCGAACGCGATGTGAGACTCGAGAGACGCCGCGAGGGCGCGGGTGCACTCCCCGAGTGTGCGAGCCCGCCCCGGTGCGCTGCCGGCGAGCAGCTGAGACAGCCCCGGCTCCAACCCGCTCTGGACGAGCAGGCGCTCCAGAAGAGGCGGCGGCGCCGACGGAGGGGTGCCGCCAGGTTCGGTCCAGCCGCCCGCGTGCTCAGCCGCCACGGCGCGGACCTCGAACCCGCGGGCGTCGACGCGGCGGGACGACACGATGATCGCGTCCTTGCCGAGCTCTCGCTTCACCCGCGCGAGGGCGGACTCCAAGCGTGGAGAGGTGTAGGTGTGTGCATGTTCCATGGAACCCTCCGGGGCGCGCCGCCAGGGGCGCAGGAGATCTGAACGACAGGCCGCTCATCCGCTGACCACCCCGAGCGAGCGGATGGTCGCGGAGCTGTCGATCTCTCGGTACGAGAGGACCGAGAGACCCGGGACGCGGCGAGACAAGAACTCGTGCACCGCGCGTCGAACGTCGGGTGCACACAAGACGGCGGGTGGCGTGGTGACCCCCGCGAACGCGCGGCTGGCTCCGTCGAGCGAAGCGAGCACCGCCTGGGCGCGGGTGGCGTCGAGGCCGCCGTCCCGGAAGGCCGACGCTGCGGACGGGTCGAGCACGCGCGCCGACACGCGACCCGCGTCGTCGCGGAAGCGCGTGGTGATGTGGCGGGCGAGTCGCTCGCGGACGCGCTCGGTCAGCTGGTTGGCGTCCTTGATGTCGCGGCCGTGGTCGGCGAGGCACTCGAAGATGGAGCGCAGGTCACGGACGGCGATGCCCTCCGAGAGCAGCTGCCGGAGCACCGCCACGACCTCGCCCAGCGACAGCACATTGGGGATGAGCTCGTCGACGATCCGAGGCTCACGACGTGCGAAGACGTCCACCAGCTCCTGGGCTTCGCTCCGGCCGAGGAGCTCGGGCGCCACGCTGCGGAGCAGCTCGGTCAGGTGGGTCGCGATGACCGTCGGCGGGTCCACGACCGTGTAGCCCAGCCCCTCGGCCTGCTCGCGCTGCGCCTTGCGCACCCAGATGGCGGGCAGCCCAAACGCGGGCTCGCGGGTGTCCTCCCCCTCGATTTTCGGCAGGCCCCCGGTCGGGTCCATGGCGAGCAAGCGAGAGACGCGGATGTCGCCGCGCCCGACCTCGTTGCCGCTCAGCCGAAGCACGTAGCCGCCGCCGCCCAGCCGGAGGTTGTCGCGGATGTGCACGCTCGGGACGATCACGCCGAGCTCGGCCGCGAGGTTCTTTCGGATGGCGCCGATGCGCTCGACCAGCTCACCGCCCTGCGAGGCGTCGACGAGCGCCACGAGGTCGTATCCCACCTCGAGCTCGAGCAGCTCGAGCGGCAGCATCTGTTCGAGCTTCTCGCGTTCGGTGAGTTCGTCGCCGCCCTCGGCCACGGGCGTCACGTCTGGCGCCCTCGCCGCGATCCCCGCGCTCCGCGCCGCATAGCCAACGGCCCCGGCGAGCGCGAGGAAGGGCAGCGCCGGCATGCCGGGAAGCAAGCCGATCGTCGCGAGCACCGCGGCGGTTGCGTAAAGCGCCTTCTGGCTCGTGCCGAGCTGTTTGACGAGGGCCGCCGGGAGCGCGCCGCCCGCCGAGGCGCGGGTGACCACGACGCCCGCCGCGGTCGAGACGAGCAGCGCCGGGATCTGCGAAGCGAGCCCGTCGCCGACGGTGAGGATGGTGTACGTGGACGCCGCCTCGGCCGGGTCCATGTCGTTCTGCATCACGCCGACGATGAACCCCACGAGGATGTTGATCCCCGTCATGAGGAGCCCCGCGATGGCGTCGCCGCGCACGAACTTGCTGGCGCCGTCCATCGCGCCGAAGAAGTCGCTCTCCTGCGTCGTCTCCTGACGCTTGATGCGCGCCTCTTCCTGGGTGAGCGCGCCGGACGCCAAGTCGGCGTCGATGGACATCTGCTTGCCGGGCAACGCGTCCAGCATGAAGCGCGCGCTGACCTCCGCGACGCGCCCCGCGCCCTTGGTGATCACCACGAAGTTGATGATCACGAGCAGGATGAACACGGTCGCACCGACCACGTAGTTGCCGCCGACGATGAACTCGCCGAACGAGCGAATGACGTCGCCCGCGGCCATCGAACCCGTGGACCCGTTGAGCAGGATCAGCCGGGTCGAGGCGACGTTGAGCGCCAGCCGCATGAGCGTGCCGAAGAGCAGGATCGTGGGGAAGCTCGACAGGTCGAGCGGCTTCTCGAGGTGGATGGCGATGAGCAGAAGAGCGACGGAGAGCGCGATCGAGGTCGCCAGCAGGAAGTCGAGGAGAAGCGCCGGCAGCGGCACCACCATCAGCATCACGATGCCGACGAGCAGCACGGGGACGACGCCCGCCATCTTCACGCCTTTGAGAGCGGCGAACGGTCCGGGCGCAGGTGCGGCGCTCATGCGCGCAGGCCCATCACGTGGGCGATGACGCGGGCCGCCGCTTCGTAGAGTTCGAGCGGGATGGGCTGGCCGAGGGTACCGTTGGCCTTGAGCGCGCGCGCGAGCGGCTTGTTCTCGAGGATCGGCACGCCGTGCTTGCGCGCCTCTGCCCGCATCTTGAGCGCAACTTCATCGACACCGATGGCGATCAGCATGGGCGCCGCGTCGCCCATCTCAGGGTTGTAGCGAAGCGCCGCGGAGATGTGCGTCGGGTTGGTGACGATGACCGTGGCCGTCTTCACGTCCCCGACGGCGCGGGCGTTGGCGAGCTCGCGCTGCCGGGCGCGGCGCTTGGCCTTGAGGTGAGGGTCACCCTCCGCCTGCTTGTGCTCTTCCTTGATCTCGTGCTTCGCCATGCGCGACTGCTTCTCGAAGCGTCGCCACGCGATTCCGTAGTCGACCGCCGCCAGCGCCGCGAGAGCGCCGACGCCCCACGAGACCAAGCGCGCTGCGATCTCTCCGACCTCGGCCGCGGCGCTCGCCGGCTCGGCGGAAGGGAGCACGGCGAAGCGCGGCAGGGCCCCTTCGATGACCTGCCACACCAACACACCCACCACGCCGACCTTGAGCAGGCTCTTGCTGGTCTCGACAAACATCTGCGGCCCGGGGAGCACCTTCTTGATCCCGCTGATCGGATCCATGCGCTCGGGCTTCGGCATGAGCGACGCGAGCGCGAACAGGCCCCTCGTCTGAATGACCGTCGCCGCCACCGCCGCCCCCGCAGCCACCGCCCCCACCGGCAAGATCACCGAGAACATCAGGTTGCCCCCGAGGCCCAGCATCTCGAGCGGACGGTGCGCGTCTCGGAGCAGGAACGCGCGCTCCGCGAACCGGGTGACGTCCGTCGTGATGCTGGTGCTCATCGCGCCGAGTGCGCCGACCGCCGCGACCACGGTGGCCGCGCCGGCCACATCCGGACTCTTGGCGACCTCCCCCTTCTCGCGCATTTGCTCGCGCTTCTTTGGGGTCGCCTCCTCGGTTTTCTCGTCGGGATCGACGTCAGACATCGCGTCAGCCGCCCAGCGCGATGCGAAGGGCCGTGGGCAGCTCGCGGATGTGCGCGACGATGGCGGCGGTCAGGCTCGGCAGCGAGACATAGAGGACCACCGCCCCCACCGCGCTCGTGATGGCGAACGTCAGCGCGAAGATCTGAACCCGCGGCGCCGAGCGCGCGATGAGGCCCATTCCGAGCTGGACAATGAACATGGTGCCGACCACGGGAGAGGCAATCCGCAACCCCTGTGCCAAGAGCCCCGCGCCGATTTCCACGGTGCCCCGGTGCGCGATGCCCATGAGCGCATCGGGGGGCGGCGCGTGCTCCACCGACCATGCGAGCGCGGCCAACATCGCGTGATGCCCGTTCAAAACGAACCAGATCAGCACCGCGAGGCCGCCCAGCGCACGGCCCGCCGGCATCGACGACTCACCGAACGTCGGGTCCACCGACGACGCGAAGCCCTGGCCCATGCTCAGCCCGAGGAGGTTCCCCGCGACCTCGGCCGCCGCCAGGGTGACGCGTACCGTCAGACCGATGACGGCGCCGACCAGCAACTCCCCGAGCGCGCCGCGGGCCAGCGGGACCACCTCGAGGGCGATCATCGGGGCGGTCCCCCAGTGTGGGGTGCACACCGCGAGCGTCAGCAAGACCGACAGTGCGACCCGTATTTGGGTAGGGGCGCCGGCCCCGAGCGGCGCGGGGAGGGACGCCATCATCACGCTGATCCGCAGCAGCACGAGCAGCGCGTACGGGAGGAACGGGACGATCTCTTCGAGCCAGGTTTGCACGTCGGTACCCCGCGCCTGTGCACGGACGGTGCCGAAGCAGGATCGGGCCCACGACCCACATGGGATTCAGCGCGAGCTGAGGCGTCCGTTTGGCGATACACACGCGTCCGTGACCGGTGCGCACATGGCGGTGTTCTCGCTCCTCCTCGTGGGGGTCGGCGCGACTGCGCATGCACAGGAGCGACCTGCGATACGCGCCGGCGATGTGGTGTTTCAGGACTCCGGCTCGGCGCAGGGGCGGGTCATTCGTGAGGTGACGGGGTCGGCCTGGTCACACGTGGGTCTGGTGTTGCCGCACCGGGGCTCGCTGCACGTCCTGGAAGCCATCTCCCCCGTGTCCTGGACGCCGCTCGCGACCTGGCTCGACCGGGCCCGCGGCGAGGTGTTGGTGCGACGGCTGCCGACCTCTCCGAGCGAAGACCAAGTGGCGAGGATGGTCGAGGTGGGCGCGGCGTGGGTCGGGCGGCCGTACGACGCGCGCTTCGAATGGGGGGACGCGCGCCTCTACTGCTCCGAGCTCGTGTTCCTCGTGTTCGAGCGCGCCCTCGGGCTGCGTTTGGCGGAGCCGCAACGCTGGCGAGAGCTGGACCTCGGCGCCCGCGGGCGCGCGCTCGCGCGGCGACGGATCGGACGACTTCCCCCCGCCGACGGCCCCCTCGTGACGCCGGAAGCGCTGGCTTCGAGCCCAGAGCTGATAAGCGTGCCCTGACGGGTCGAACGGGCCCTCAGAATGAACCGACCGATGCGTCGTGTTCCCGGCAGAGCAGGGTGGCATCGATGTCACTCAGGGCTTCGCCCGTGAGCCCGCAGCGGTGGGTCCCGGCCCGGCTCTCGAACAGCCGACACGTGCTGCATTGGCCGAACGAAGCGAAGCCGCGCCCCGCCTGGAGCACGTGCAGGAGGCCGCGCGCCGCGTCGCTCGCTTGCGTAGAGGCGGGTGCCGGCAGTTCCGTGACAAACGCGGTCTGGTGTGCCGCCTCGGCGATGCGCGCGCCCGCGTGCGTCAGATGACAGTGCGACACGCGGCCGTCCTTCGGGTCGGGCGGCTTGTCGATCAAGCCTCTCTGCTCGAGCGCGCGCACGGTCTGGCTCACCGTTCCCTTGGGGCGAGGAGGAGCCCGCTGGTTCAACGCCGAGGGCGGCCCCTCGCTCGAGTCCTTCCGGGTGTCGGGTGCCGTAGGCGCCCGCTTCGTGCCGGTTCATCGATAGGGAGCAACGCTCGGATCGGCCCCCAACCAGCTGAGAAGGGCGCGGTCTTCCTCATGCAGGCGTGGCGCGAGTCGATCGAACAGCGCGCCCAACAGTGCCCCCCACGGGTCGCGCGCCGGGCGCTCGTAGGCGGCGTGGTTGATGCGGAGGCGGACGGTGGGCTCGGCTCGGTCTCGTGGGTTCGCGCGCCGGAGCGTCAACGTGGTCAGATCACGGCCGATGGCCGTGTCGACCTGCGGGCCGAGGTCTCCGTGCGCGAGGACGGCGTCCGAAGCATCGATGAGAGCGCTGCGGAGCCGAAGGTCGAGTTTGACGAACGCGCGGGAGGCCATCGAGTACCAGCAGGTGGTCCTCGCGAAGAAGGCACACGAAGTCGGCGGGCACGCGCCCCTCGGGGACAAACGAGTCCGGCACGAACACCGTCGTGCACTCGAGGGAGAGCGTCGCGAACCGGCGATGAAACGCCGCCGGGTCGCGAAGCCACGATGCGAGTGAATCGCGGCTCACAGGGAACGCAGGTACACCAACAGGTCGTCTCGGTCGGCCGACTCAACGCGGTGGGCGGACCCATCGCCGCAGTCGCCGTCGAGCAGGGCGGAGAGCGAGTCGGCGCAGCCGTGATGCAGGAACGGCGCGCGGTAGGCCACGCCGCGCAAGGAAGGCACCTGGAAGGAGCCGCCCGTGCCGACGTCGACCGTCTGGTTGTCGGTGAGGGCGTCACC
The DNA here is from genome assembly GCA_045106715.1 of Sandaracinaceae bacterium. Taxonomy (GTDB): domain Bacteria; phylum Myxococcota_A; class Polyangia; order Polyangiales; family Sandaracinaceae. The sequence continues at coordinate 26,724 of JBGCFC010000102.1, read as the reverse complement.
CGCGTGGCAGCTCGCGCAGGACGACTGGAACACCGCGTCGCCGCGCGCCCACGCGGCTTCGTCATGCACGGGGCCCTCGGGCATCGGCTGCGCATCGAGCCAAAGACCGACCGCCGCCGTCCCTTCCGCGGTGTGTCTGCCCCCCATACGCTCGGCGAAACTGGCCGCCATGATGTCGCTGAGGGTCGGCTGGTCACCGGACCAGTGGAACGGTGCTGTGTCCAAGAGGCCCCCAAGAAGGGACTGGGTGCGCCGGGGTCCCGTGTCCAGGAAGTTCCAGGTGAGCCCGTCCTCCCCAGCCTCGGGATGGCACGAGGCGCACGCTACGAACGTTGGGGTCAGCGCGTGGAACAGCTCGGAGCCCGCGTTGGGTCTCACCGGGTTCGGGTGGGCCACGGTCACGGATTGCACGCCTCCCTCCCAGACGTCGACGAGCGTCGGGCCGCCGCGACGCTGGATGGCGACGCGGCCATCCCGGAGCACCTCGACGGAGGTAGTCGACGCGCTGGGTGACCCAAAGCCCTCGAAGGTCATTTCCGGGAAGTGGCAGTCCTCCTCCGTCGCCGCGAGCGGGACGCTGCGCGGGGAGTACGAGGGGAAGAAGCCCTGGGAGTCGTTGGCCCCACTGACCACCAACACCGAGTCCGTCTCCGGCAGGTAGGCACCGTCGAGCGGCACCACCGTCAGGCCGACCGCGTGCGTGCTCGGCTCGGCAACACCGGATGTGAACACGCTGACGACCGACTCGACGACGCCCCCGCGACACATTCCGCCGGCGTAGCCGTCATTCTCGACGTCGAGGGGTGAGGTGACCGAGCGTTGGTGCACCATGAGCACACGCCCGTCGGAGAGCGCACGGATGCGGTAGGCCGTGTTCGCGTCGAGTCGGATGGTGCTCGCCGCGCCTTCACGATCCCGCGCTTCGAACTCCGCCGCGGGCACGGCGCGGCGATCGAGCACCGTGCCGTCCGACTGGAGGGTGAGCAGCTCCGCGCGGTGGAACACGCTGGCGTAGAGCACTCCGTCCGCGATCACCAGGTCGCGCAGGTCCGGCTCGACGAGCACGGACGCGAGCGCCTCCCCTTCGCCGGGCGCGAAGCTCACGAGCTCGCCCGATGCACAGGCGACCCGCACCACGTCCGCTTCGCTGTCGTACACCACACCGCGCGGCGCCTGGCACACGGCTCGACGGGTGACCTCCTCGAGATCGGCGTCCAAGGTGAGCAGCTCTCCAGACGCACGCAGCACGAGGTGAAGGCGGCCGTCGGCGTCTTCCGCAAGGCGCCCCGGACCGTCGAGGCGCGGTACGTTCGTGCTGGCGACGATGACTCCGGTGGTCGGGTCAACCCGCGCCACGAGGCCGGTCGACACATCCACGATCGCGAGCGTCCCATCGGCGAGCTCGGCCATCGTTCCGCCCAACAGCGGTGCATCGGTGACGAGCGCCTCCGGAAGCGGGGCGTCGGGGTCGGGCCTCGGTCCCGGGCCCGGCAACGGACCGGGACCGGGACGCGGCGCAGGCGGCGGAGGCGCGGGCGGAGTGCTCACGAAACACCCACCGAAGGCGAGCGCCATCGCCACGACAATCGTCTTCTTCATCGATCCCCCGCTTCCATGCAAACCGCGCGATGTGCGCGGACCTGCACTAAAGCACATCTCGTACCCGAACAAGACTGCGGAGATAACACGCATTGGATTGCCAACTCTGTGCCACGTCTCGGCTTGTCCCTGTGACACGTGTGCAAGCGACGGCACAGTCCTCGCGTCAGCCTGTGACGTTCGCCATGGCCGAGATGGCCGCGTGCGCGAAGTCGCGCATCTGACCGAGCATCCACGCCCCTCCCACCGTCAGAGCGACGAACACGCCGAGGCCCTTCGCGGCGAAGGGCACCGCCGCGTCGTTGACCTGCGTCGCCGCCTGAAGCACCGCGAGCACCAGTCCGATGACCGCGACCGTGCCGATGACCGGCGCACCGGCGACCACCGCTGTCCACATCATCTGCTTGATCCACTCGAGTCCGACCGCGATGTTCATGGCATTTCCTACGTCGCAAACGAGGCCACGAGGCTTCGTGTGATGAGCGCCCAACCGTCCACCAGGACAAACAGGAGCAACTTGAGAGGCGTCGACACCATCGTGGGCGGCAGCATCACCATGCCCATCGAGGTGAGCACGCTGCCCGTGATGAGGTCGACCAGCACAAAGGGCAGGAACAGCAGGAAGCCCATCTCGAACCCGGTGCGCAGCTCCGAGATCATGAACGCCGGCACGAGCAGGTGGAGCGAAACGGCATCGAGGTCCGCGGGGCGGTCCGTCTGACTGAGTTCGTAGAAGAGAACGAGGTCATCTTCGCGAGTCTGGCGAATCAGGAAGTCCCGCATGATCGCGCTGCCGCGACTCATCGCCTCGTCGCCGTCGATCTGCTCGGCCTCGTAGGGGTCGAGCGCCTGCGTTTGAATCCGATGTGCGATCGGGGCCATGACGACCGCGGTCAGCAACAGCGAGAGGGACAGGATGACCTGCATCGGGGGGACGTTCTGGGTACCGACCGCCTGGCGGACGAAGCTCAGCACGATGACGATGCGGGTGAAGCTGGTCATCGAAATGAGGATGGCCGGCGCCAACGACAGCACCGTCATCAAGAGCAGGATCTTGATGGCGGGGACCATCTCGGAAGGCTCATCCACGCTGGGAAGCCCGATGGTGACGGAGCCGGGAGGCGTCACCGGGGCGGGCTCGGCCTCCTCGGCGACATCCTGGGCCGCCGCGATCGACACGTCGGCGACGCCGCTCGCTCCGAGCAGCAGAGCCGACGAAAGAATCGCGGCGATCCACCGCGTTCCCGTGACTCCTGCGAGGGGCGTCTTGAACACGATCTCAGCGCCCCAGCTTCTCGCGGAGACGCAGCAGCCCGGCGACCGCTTCGGACGGCCCGCCCGCGGTGGCGGGAGACCCGAGACCGACGGTGTTGGCACCGAGCGTCACGCGGTCGGCCGTCCCGCGCTCGGCCACGAGGCGCATGAGCTCGGCGCCGAAACGCGGGCGCTCCTCACGGGTGCGGAGCGTGCGCTCGGTGGTCTGACGGTGGACCGTGGGGACCTTGTTCTCACCGGTGTCCTTGCGACCGAGCTTCAGGAAGGGGAGCAGCTCCTCTCCGTCGCCGCCGCCCTGCCCCGCGAACGCGTCCTCGGGGGCCGGCATGGAGGCCAATCGCTCGGTGCGCCCTCCTTGAACGGCGATCAGGTGGTCCTCGCCGAGGGCCCGCACGACCAGAAGCTGCTGGCGGGCGCCGATGCGCTTCTGCGCGACGACCTCGATGTGGGACTTCCTCTGATTCCGGTGCTTTCCGAAGGCGCGAATCCCAAGGTAGAGGCCGCCGAGCAGCAGCGTCAGGCCGAGCAGGACAAGGATGGTCGAGGGGCCATCTCCGGACGGGAGCGGCGCCGCCTGAGTGGAGCGGGTCAGCGCGATCGGCGCTGCCTCGGCCGGCTCGGGCGAGGTCGCCTCGGCCGGCGCGGTCTCGGTCACTTCACCCGGCGCTTCGGACGTCGCGGCCGTGTCCTCCGTGGGCAGCTCCTCCGCTGCGGAGAGGTCTTCGGCGATGTCTTCGGGAGGCGCGATCGCGGGTGCCGCCACGGGGGCGGGCAGGGCCGACCGCGCGATGCGGATGCGGGCCACCGTGCCGGAGCGGACCACGCTCAGCGCCCCTTCGGGCAGCCGCCGCATGTCGCCGAATCGGATGATCGCGACCGCCGTGTCCTCGTAGCCCGCGCGAACGCGAACGAAACGAACGGCGCGGCCGTCGCCGTCGCGGTCAATGTGGGAGGTGCCCATGTGCGGAAACCAGACCCGCGCATAGCCCGGCATGGTCCGAATCCGGGGCTCGCCCAGGTTCTGTTCTGCCTCGATGCGAAGCTCCCAGACGTCGTCGCCGAGGCGGATGTCTGCGTCGGTCAGGTGATTGTCGGCCATCGCCGTCGCCGGCAGCGCGAGCGCGAGCAGCCCAAGGGCCAGTGTCACGGGGTACTTCATCCGAGGCTCTCCTTTCCGCCGAGTCGGCGGACCCGCTCCGAGGCGGGGACGATGTCGGTGATGCGGACGCCGTAGCGTTCGCCGACGATGACGGCCTCGCCCTGGGCAACCAGGACGCGGTTCGCGTAGATGCTGAGCGGCGTGCCCGCGGGGGTACCGAGCTCCACCACGGACCCCACGTCGAGCGACAACAGCTCGTGGATGCGCATCTTCTTGCGGCCGAGCTCCACGTGAATGTCGAGCGGGATCTCGAGGATCCGGTCGAGGTCGGGAAGGTCGGCGGCCCCGAAGGGCATCTCGTCACCGGCGAGAGGGGCTGATTCGAGCTCGCTCATCGATTCTCGGTCCTTTGGGTTCTGGGCTTCAGCGGGTCAGACACGATGCAGAACTTCCACTGCGAGGTCGCCGTGCGCGACGACCGGACTTCCTTGCGCCACGACGACGTCTTCGACGCAGAGCTGGACGGGTTCACCGGGCGCTCCGTCCAGGCGAAGGACATCTCCTTCACCGAGGGAGATCAGCTGGCGCACGCTCGACGCGGCCCGGCCGAGCACCGCGGTCAGGTCGACCTCCGCCGCCGTGAGGCGCTGCGCGAGGACCGTGCGGGGGTCGGGGGCGCTGTTCCGGAGGCGCGCCTCGTCGCTTTGGGACTGCGGCGAGCTGCTCCCCACCGCGGCCGCGCCGAGCGCCACGACCAGCTCACCCGCGCGCGAACCGCCCGAGGTGATGCGGATCCCCATGCGGAGCATGGGCTCGAACCGCACGCTGCCCACATCGTCGGTGTCGGCGTGCGGGCTCAGGGTGAGCGCCCGTCCAGCCAGGAAGCTGCTCGACAGCGCACGCACGATGGCCGCCGGGAAAGGCGCCAGGATGCGGCGGTCCAGTCCGCTGAAGGAGCTGGGGAAGACGCCATTGTCGTCCTGCTCGGGGGCGCCCATGCAGCGCTCGAGCACAAACCGCGTGAGCGACGAGTCGACCACCAGCTGCCCCAGGACATCCCCCTTTGCGGTTAGCGAGTACCGCACCGCGCGGGGATCGATGCTGCCCACCAACACGTCTCGCGGCACGATCTCGGCGGGGAGGACCTCGACCTCGACACCCCGGGCGATCTGCCGGAGCAGCTGCGAGCGGGCCGTGGACGCGAGCTCCGCGCCCGCCGCGTCGGCACGTCCGAGCGCGTCCCGAAGCGGCCCCTCGGGGGACCCGAGGTCCGTGGCCTTGGCCTCGGGTTCACCCCGGCGCTCCTCCTCGCGCATCGCGTCGAGGAGCGCGCTGGTCTCCTCGTCGCTGAGGAGCGGCTCGTCTTGTTCGAGGTCCATGCTCATGGCGACCTACTGGACCACCATGTCGCCGATGTAGACGTTGCGGACGAGCCCCTCGCCGGCCTGCTCTTCGATGCGCGCCTTGCATTCCTCGAGGATCGCCTCCCGCGCCTCCGTGCCGACGAAGTCCTCCGCGGTGAGACCGGAGAGGTAAAGGAGGAGCGCCGATCGAATCGGCACCATCCGCGATTCCACGGTGGCCTTCGACTCCTCGTCCGGCGACTCGATCTGCAGCGATGTGCGCAGGTAGCGCGAGCCCTCGGTGTCGCTCAGGTTCACGACCAGCGTCGTCACCTCGACCAGCGGGCCCAGCGTCTCCGGGGCGTCCCCCTCGTCGGCCGCCTCCGCCTCCTGGGTGGGCTGGCTCATCGCAAAGAACACCGCCGCCCCCGCGCCGGCGACCACCAACAGGTTGGTCACCACCAGCACGATCATCAGCTTGCTCTTGCCCCCCTCGGGAGCTGGCTCTGCTTCTTCGTCTGCCATCGCACCCGGCACATCGCATCGGCCATGCCAGCCGCGTGTACGGGCGGGATCGCCGCCGATTCGTCCCGGGGCGTCAGTCGACCGGCGGGGCCCCGTCAGTCGGATGGCGCGAGACCCCAAACGCGTCCCTCACCTCGGCCAGAGGTCGGCTGAAGTGGTCCCACGGCTCAAAGGAGGGCGCTGACAGGTCCACCTTCATGGCCGCTCCACGTGCGAACGCCGCAAATACGCGGGAGGGGACGAAGAACCCGCGCTCACGCGGCGAGTACGGCGAGACGCGTACGCCCATGTGAAACTGGAGGGCGATGGTGAACAGCCAAAAGAAGGGGTCCTGGCGCGAGAACCCCGCGATGAACGAGACGACCTCGACCTCCTCCTCGGAGCGCGTGCCGTAGCCCCCGAGCACGTGCGCGACGTCGTGCCAGACCCCCGCCTCGGCCACGACGCCCTCGCCGGGGAATCCGAGATCGTGCGCGAGAATGAAGTCGAAGTAGGCGCGCCCGAGTGTGCCCAGCTCGAGCTCGCCCAACGCGATGTACCGGCTCGCCAACACCGGGTCGCCCGCGCGTCCCAGCATCGGGCCGACGATTTGCCACACCCCGCGGAGCCCGTCGCGCTGGGCGGCCTTCACGAACACTTCGCGCGCGAACGAGCGCCGCGCCAGGTCCAGCCAGAGCCGGCGGAGGTGCCCGCGTGAGAGCTGGGCGAGGTTGTGGATGCGCGGCTCGTGCACACCGGCCTCCTCGGCGAGCCGCCGCACCGCCTCCACCTCCACGGGGTCGACTCGGCCGTCGATCATCGCCGCCAGAATCGCGGCCTGAACCACCCGCTCCCCGACACGGGTTGCACACCCCGACAACGCCCCGGGCGCGAGGGGCTGTGGGACTGCGTCATCGAGCTCGAGGTGGATCGCCGCGGCGCGAAGCAGCTCGCTCTCCTCGGGCTCGGTGCGCTCGTCGGCGAGCACCACGGTGGCCATGGCCGACAGCGCCAGCGCTCGCTCCTCGGGCCCCATCTCGCACAGGTGCACGCCCTCGGCATAGCAGGGGACGCGGGCGTCTCAATGAACGGGGGTGCGGTACACGTCGCGCACCCCGCGTACCGCGAAGCCTTCCGCCGCGCTCAGGTCGACGTGGATGGGTTGGTCCTCGTCGAGCCACTCGAGCGCCAAGCCATCGACGCGAATGTCCACACGAAGCGTGGCTCCATGGCGCGGGGCGAGCACGTGCCCCACTTCGGTGAGCAGGCGGATCGCCGGGCCGAGGTCGGCTCGCCTCTCGCCCTCGAGCCACGTGCTTCGGGCGATCCGACCGCCGAGCTCACGCAGGCGCCCGGCCCGATGCTCCGGCGGGAGGCTCCGCAGGACGTTCGGACCAAAACGTTCGACAAGCTGATGGAACACCGCACCGCGCCCCTCGTAGGGACGGGGCAGCTCGACGCTCGTCAGCCCCTCGGCCGAGACCCAGGAGAGCAGGCGACGCCGATTGGCGGTCGTCGTCGGCCGGGGCGCGCCTGCATCGCGAAAGCGTGGATCCACGAGAAGCACCTCACGCAGGGCATCGGCAGCTTCCTTCGCGGCCTGCACCGCCCACCGTCGCGCCTCCCGCTCACGAGCGAACTCTTCCGCTTGGAGCTTCAACTCCAGCGTCAACTCCTCGTTCCGAACCGCGAGCACGGCCTTCTGCCCCTCGAGGACCGCCCGCGCGTGGAGCTCTTCGCCGAGCTCGGCCTGAGCGCCGCGGAGTTCCCGCTCGACCTTGAAGCGCTCCGAGCGAAGGGCCGCGACCTGCATCCGGGCCGCGGCCAGCTGCTTGCGCAAGCAGACGAGCTCGTCCGCAGGCTGCGCTCGCTGGCGGGTTCGATCGGCCTCCAGTGCTTCAGCACGTTGCAGGGCGGCTTCGAGGTCGTCGCGGTAGGCCATGGTTCGACTACGTCTGCACGCGCACGTTCCTTCCCCCCTGCGTGCCTCTTTTTCTGCGCGCCGATGCATCCGGGGGGAGAACGCCACGCGGACGGCGTACCCTGGTCACGTGTTCCCTCCGCTGGTCACCGCCCCCGCCAACCCGCTCGCGCTCGAGGGGCTGGACGTGCGGGTCTTGCCTCGCTCGCTCGGCCGGATGGTCGGCGAAGGCCGGGTCCGCGACGCGGTGCGGGCGCGGTTGCTGCGGCCTGCGGACCTCGATCCCGAGGAGGAGGGAGAAGTCGAAGCGCTTTGGATCCCTCTGTGGCGGATCGAGGGAAGCGCGGACGGTTTCGGCATCGGGCTCGTCTCGCGACCCGGTCGACGAGGTCCGGACGTCGGTGTTCTCGGCGGTGGCGGCAAGCGGCCGCCTCGTTCCCCCCATGGCGGTCGCCGACGCGGTCCGCTGCTGCCGTCCGGACAGGTTCGCCACCACGACGGCGTGGTGCGTGTGCTCGCGCGAAGCGGACACAGCATCGACCCTGCGGCGAAAGCCAAGCTGCCCCTGACCGAGTTGGTCCCGTTCACCGACGAGGCGGTGGACCTCGAGCGCACCGTGATGCCCGACGTCCCGCGCGAGGCCGCGGAAGCCATCGCGACGCACACGCTCGAGCGGCGCGGCCGGCCGGGGAAGGACAACCTGTTCTCCACCGTCGACGTGCGACTCCGCGGCGCACTGCTCTGTTTCTACCCTGTCTATGTGCTCCGCTACCGGTACGCCGGCGAGGCGGTCGATGGGTCTGGCATTTTCTTCGCGGCGGTCAGCGGCACCACCGGCAAGGTGGTCGCGAGCCACCACCCGAGCGCATTCAAGAGCGCCGGGTCGCGGCTTCGAAGCTGGTTCAGCGGCGAATAGTCCGAGCCGCGACAGCCGCTGCCCCTTCGTGGGACCCTCTGCCCATGCGCCGCGGGCTCGTCGTGTTTGGTCTGTGCGGTGTGATCGTGGCCGCGCTGCTGCGGGTGGCCGAGGAGCGATGGGCTGGGGCTGCGCCCCTGTCTCGCGTGCTGCTTCTCGGCGTGGCCGGGGTGGTGCCCTTCTGCCTCGCCGTCTTGCCACAGGCGGGCCCGGACGAGGCTCGGATCCGTCGCCTGACCCGCTTCGTCCTCCCGGTTGCCGCGGCCCTCGGCGCGGTCTCCCTCTTCGTGCCCACCGGCCCCGGCGGCCTCTGGGCGTCGGGATGGATGGGATTCTCGATCCTGGCGGCGCTGCTCGGTGTTGCCCAGCTCGCGCGAGGGCGACTCCGCTCGGCGCCACACGCGCTGTCCGCGGCAGCCCTGATCTACCTGCCCGTGGGCGCCGCCTGGCTGGTGGCCGCACGAATGGGGATACGTCCGTTGGGCTTCGATCCGATGATCGTCACGCTGACGGCGATCCACTTTCACTTCGCGGCCGTCGGCGCCACGATGCTGAGCGCGAGGACCGCAGCGAGTCTCGAGCCGGGCCGCGCGCGGCGGGTCGCTGTTGGAGCCGGTGTGGGCATCGTCGTCGCACAGCCGGTCGTCGCCCTTGGGATCACCCTCTCGGCGTGGCTGGGCCTGCTCGGCGCGGCCTTGCTCGCGGCCTCTCTTCTCGCGCTGTCGGGCGTGGTGCTCCTCGCCGTCCGCGGCCGCCTCGAGAGCCGCCTCGCCATCGTGCTGCTCAGCGTCAGTGCGCTCTCGGTCTTCCTGTCGATGCCGCTCGCGGTGATCTACGCGGTCGGCCAGCTCATCGACCACGACCCGCTCGGACTCGAGTGGATGGTGCGCCTGCACGGCTACGCGAACGCACACGGCGTCGTCACCTGCGGCCTGTTGGGGTGGGCCGCCGAAGACCGCGTCAGCAGGCCGTTGTGAGACCACTCGCCGCGCCTCGAGTGGCCGACCCGACGCACCCGCACGCGCCGCTGTGACCGTAGCTGCGGAGGAGATCCTCGAAGATGCCGACGTGCACCGCGTCCGGGAAGTCGTGGATCTCACGCAGCGCGACCACGGCACGCTCGGCGTCGATGGACCGGAGCGTCGCGGTGCCCATCGAACGGGTCATCGCGTAGCCACGGGTGAGGAGCGCAAACGCGCGCTCTCCGCGCGACTCGCCGCTGAGGCTCAGGAGGACGCGCCCCGCGGAGGTGTCGCGGAAGGCGGGGAGCGCGCGCGATCCGAGCCGTCGCAAGGCGCGGCGGACCGACACGTTCGGATGCAGCCCCGGCGCGACCTCCGCCATGATCTCCACGTGCTCCCGGAGCGGTTAGCTTCGGAAGTCGAGGTAGCCCGCCCGGCCGACACGAAGCCCGCGTCGCGACGCGCGGGAAAGCCGCGCACCGACGCCTGCTCGGGCACCGCTCGGATCATCTCCTGCAGGTCGATCTGAGCGTCCCAGTCGACCTCCTCGAAGTCCGCGTCGGTCATCTCAGCGGCGACTCTACCGCGCCCCCGCCGGCGGCCCCACGACCCCGCGCGGACGGCGTATAGTCCCGCATGGCCGGCTCGGACCTCTACGCACGCATCTACGAGGTGGTCCGACAGGTGCCCATCGGACGTGTGAGCACCTACGGGCGCATCGCCGCCCGGGTCGAACGCTGCGGAGCGCGCCAGGTTGGCTACGCGCTCGCCGCCCTGAAGGACGACGCGGTCCCGTGGCAGCGAATCATCAACGCGAAGGGCGAGATCTCCCACCGGGACGCGGAATATCAGCGCGACTTGCTCACGGCCGAGGGCATTGAGTTCGACGCACGCGGTCGCGTGAATTTGGCGCGTTTCGGGTGGCGCTGAGGCGCCGTCGAACGCCTCGCCGCCGGCTCTTGTTCCCGAAGATCAGCCGTGGGTTTGGGGACCGCGGCGCACCTGTCCGAGTGTGCCGCTGAGGCACGCGTGCCAGCGCACGGGGAGGCGCTTTCACATGGGAACGCGGGTTGCTCTGTCTTCGGTCATGTCCAAACGAACCACACGAATCGCCCAGCGCAGCGCCGTGCTCGTCCTGGTAACCCTCGCGGCATCCGCCGCGCACGCACAGACCATGTTCCCGGAGTGGGCCTCCCGCAGTTCCCGCGCGTGGACGGGACAGCCGCAGCTGCCCGGACGGGTGGCGCGCTTCTCTCGCGCCCAGGCCCCGGACGGCCGCTTGCAGGACGCGCTGTTGCTCTGCCGGGTGCACGTCGACGGGCAATGGGACCTCTTCGCCGACCCCGATCTGCAGGTGCGCGCCACCCTCGGCCGCCGCTCGGTCGAGTGGTGGGGAAGCGAGAACTCGCGCACCGAGATGTTCTCCGTCGCCGGCGTGTCTCTGCGACCGGGGGACAGGCTCGCGTTCCGCATCGTCGACCGTGATGTGACGTTCGATGACTTCATCCGGAGCGTCCCAGGACGCTACGAAGGGGGCCCCATCGTGCTCACCTCCGGCCCCGCTCGTGTCGAGTGCCGCCACGTGCCGGAGCCGGTCGTGAGCGCGGGGCGGGCCGACGCGCTCGTCCGGGCGGCCCAGGAACTCGAACGGCTCGATGCCGCCGAGCCGGACCTCGCCATGGACGATCTCGGTCGCGTCGCCGCGTCCACCGCGCCGCTCGTGGAGGCCGCCGCCTGGGCCGGCTGGGCGCACCCCGAGGTCGCGGCGGCGCGCCGTCTTCACCTCACCGCCGAGGAACGGTTCGAACACGCGGTCGCGCGAGCGATGCGGGAGGCACGGCGAACGAGCCCGGCGCCCGGCGAAGCGCTCGAGGTACCGGGAGGCACGGTTCGGGTCGAGTCGCTTCGGTGCGGTCGACGCGCCCACGCACGCATGCTTCCCGAGGACCGCACGACGAACGCCTGCGCGATCGTCGTACGGCTCGAGGGAGATGCGGCGCTCGGACGTGCCGACCTGCTGAGTGCCGATGGCACCACCGTCCGGCCCCAGATCCGATATCTGGACGGTGAGGACATCGGCCTCGTCGTGTTGGCCATCCCCCAACGACCACGGAGGACGGCGCTCCTCCGCTTCGGGGCCGAACGCCACCTGATCCGCGTGAGGTAGGGGCCCCGGCTCAGTCCGACGATGTCCATGGCGCCGGGTTCGCCGTCGCGTGGGGGTCCGGCAATTCTTGCCGTACCTTCAGCGCTTCAGGTTCACCAGCTCGCTGTACATCTCGTCGGCCGTCGTGACGATCCGGCTGTTCGCGGAGAAGCCACGCTGGTAGGCGATGAGGTCGACAAACTCGCGGGCGAGGTCGACGTTGCTGCCCTCGAGCGCACCCGATGTGACCGAGCCCCGGCCGCCGCTGCCCGCGGCGCCCACGAGTGCCTCGCCGCTGGCCTGGGTCTCGGTCCACAGGCCTTGGCCGGCCCGCTCGAGCCCGTCGACGCTGGAGAAGTCCGCGATGGCGACCTGGCCCAGCGTGCGGCGCTGGCCGTTGGTGAACACGCCGGTGATGGTCCCGTCCTGCGCAATGGAGATGCCGGCGACCGAACCCGCGCCGAAGCCGTCCTGGCTGATGCCGACCGTGTCCGAAGGCGACGCGTGCTGCGAACTCCCCACCAAGCCGGTGCCGCCGTCCGTGGTGATCGCGTCACCAAAGTCGAACGCGATCGCCTGACCAGGGGTGGCGTCCACGAAGTCCCAGCTCGACGCCGTGGTCGTCTCCGTGTCGAGCTCTCCGTTGGTCGTGAACGTCAGCGTGCCGCTCGCGCCCTCAAAGGGCGTGCCGGGCGTGCCGCCGGTGATCTCGGCGCCGTCCGCCATGGCGTGCCACTCCCACGAGTTGCTGCCGCTCTTGCGGTAGTAGACCGTGACCTCGTGCGCGTTGCCGAGGGAATCGTAGGTGGTGACCGTCGAAGAGAAGTTGCTGGTGTTGCCCGGGTCGGCCGGGTCGAACGCCGGACCGACCACCTCGTCGGAGTCGAGCTGCGCGGCGAGGTCGACCGCCGTGGTGGGGGTCGCCGGGAGCGTGCCGGCCTCGACCTCCAGATCACCGAGGCTGCCCGAGACCGCGCCCGCGTCGTCCGCCGGATAGCCCTGCAAGCGCAGTCCCTCCTGGCTCACGAGGAAGCCCTCTTGGTCGATCCCGAACTGACCTGCGCGCGTGTAGTACTGGCCTTCGATCCCGCCGACCTGTCCGTCGACGACAAAGAAGCCGTTGCCGTTGAGCGCCAGGTCCGTGGGCGCGTCCGTCGTCATCAACGCGCCCTGCGACCACATCTGCTGGATGCTGCCCATCTTGGAGCCGGCTCCCGCCTGGGGCGCGGCCGAGCTCCCCGCGATCGAGCGGCCGAGCACGTCGGAGAAGTTCGCGCGGCTCCGCTTGAAGCCCACGGTGTTGTCGTTTGTTAAGTTGTCGCCGACCACCGAGAGTGCCTCCGAGTGGGTGCGGATGCCGGAGGCGGCGGTGTTGAGGGATCGCATGATGCTCATGAAAAGCTCCTGTCTCGGGTCTCGGTCAGCGGGTGTAGGAGGCGATCGCCGCCTCGGGGTTGGTCAGGGTCAGGGAGGAGTCGGCGCGCACGTCGGAGAGGAGGTCGGGCGGGTCGGACTCCCGCGCCGTCTCCAGCGGGGTGCCCGGGTCGGCGGGCGCGCTCGGCGGAGCGCCGCGGCCCTCTTGAACTTCGCGTACGTCACCCAGCAGCACGCGGGAGTCGCCCACGAGCAGCTCGGGGTACCCGTGCTCGTACGAGATGCCGCGGACGACGCCCTGCACCTCGGCCGTCACGGGGACCGTGCCGCCGTCGGGTCCCACCGCGTTGAGCTCGACCTGATACCGTCCTTGGGGCATCCGGATGCCGTCGGCGTCGCGGCCGTCCCACTGGAACGAATGCCCGCCGGGGAACCCTTCGCCGAGCTCGATCTCGCGCACGACTTCGCCCTCGGCGTTCCGAATGGTGGCCGTGACCTGACTGGCGCGACCTTCGAGGGTGAACGCACCGCTCGCGTCGCCGGTCTCGCCGAGTCGGAGTGAGCTGGCGTCGGCGGTCACCGTCTTGCCGACGAAATCGGCGACCTGGGCGTTCGCGATCGACGCGGTGCCGACCTGGAGCGTGGCGATTCGCTCCTCGATCCCGATCAGGTGCTCCACGCTCGAGAGCTCGGTGAGCTGGGCCATCATGTCCCGCGTCTCCATGGGGTCGAGCGGGTCCTGGTTTCGGATCTGCGTGACAAGCAGCTGCATGAAGGCGTCGCGGTCGAGCTCCGGCTCGGGCCCGGTCACGCCGTTGCCTCCAACGGCGTTGGCGCCGGTGCGGGTGTCGATCTCCATGGGTCAGGCCTTCCAGTGGTAGCGGTGGTGAACAAAGGTCTCGGGTTCGGTCATCCGAGAGGCGGGAACATCCTCGTGGCGCTCCCGAGCGGGATCAGGGCGGTCGATCTCGAGGGAGGCGACCCGCAGGCCGCGCTCGCGCAACAAAGCGCGCATCTCCCCCTCGTCGCGCTCGAGACGGAGTGCGCCGGCGAGGCTCGGCACCAGCATGCGGAGGTCTACCGCCCCGTCGTCGAGCGCCAGCTCCATGCGCAACGCGCCGAACATCGGGTGCTCGAGCGCCACCTCTGCGCGCTGCACCCCGTTGGCCTCACGCATCAGCCGCATGGCGAGCGCGGGGTCGGAAACCTCCTCCGCATCCGGGAGCGGGGGGCTCGCCCCGTCGACCGTCTCCGGCGGGGCTGCGGATCGCGAGGACGTGGGAGCGGCGAGCGGCGTCGCGCCGCGCACGGGCGTGAGCTCCGAGGTGGGGTCGGGAGACGCGGACTCGACGGCGTCGGCCGTAGGGCCATCGGTGAGGTCGACGGTCTCGTTCGAATCGACGTTGGCCTTCGTGGCTTCCGTTCGCGGCGCGGGCGGGCTCCGCTCCGCTTCGACGCGCTCGGTCTCGACCTTCACGGAGGCGCGCATTGGAGCGGCGTCGTGCTCACTGGGCGGCACGCGCTCCGGCTGGGGTGGCGCCGCGTCCTCGGAGGGGGGCGCAGCCCGCGGCAAAATGCCGCTCGGATCGGCGTCCGACTCCAGCGCGCGTGGCTCGAGGTCAGGTGTCTCGTTCACATCGGGATGGCCGTCTTTCGCGAGCAGGGCCGGCGCGTCCACGTCCTGATATTCTTCCGGGCCGGCGTCCTTGCCCTCTGGCGAGACGATCTCTGCGGTCACCAGATGCCCTATGCCCGTTGGGGGCAGCGGCTCCCCAGAAGACACCTTCGTCACCGCTCGCAAGGGCCGCGCCTCGGGAGATTCCTCTACGAGAGGCACCTGTTCGGAGAACGCCTCGTCCGAAGGCATGCCCGCGACTCCGGCGGGCACCGCGCCATCGGCCTCTGGACGCAGCGCCGGCGCGGGAGGGAGGGTCGGCCTCGCCGTGGGGGTCGCGCTCGGGCCGGGCGAAGCCGGTGCGTGCGCCCGGGTGAGCGCGCGCCCAAAGGCTTCGCTGTCGGCGTTCGCGACGGGCGCCTCGGCCTCGGCCCTTCCAGACCGCGTGGAAGCCACTCTCACCCGGTCCTCCGAGAGCCATGCTCGTCGCTCGCGGCTTGCTCTCGACGATCGCGGTCACGCCGCTCCTGACTCGCGAGACGGTCGCCCACGACCTCCAGACTGCGCACGTCGCGCTGCGCGTCGCCGAGCGCGACGGCGCGCTCGGCCTTCACCTCGTCGGCGGCTTCGTGGCGGAGCCGAGCGACCTCACGGCGTTCCTTGGCGAGGGACACCAGCTGCGCGCGGTGGACGAGCTCACCGGCCGTCATCTCGCCGGGCGCGGTGTATGCCGCGGCGACGCGGATCAGCTGACGGTCGGCCGCCTCGACGCTCTCCGCCGCGGCCTTCTCGTCCCGCTCCGCTTCCATCAGCGCCCCCGCGCGCGCGTCGCGCACCCGCTCCTTGACGCGCATGATGCGGGCCAGCCTCGCTCGGTCGGTCATCGGTCCTCCCAGATGGCGCGGAGCGCCTGGTCTACGGTCGCCGGATCCATGTCTTCGTCGGTCGGCTGACGAAGGAACGCCTCGAGCTGCGGCATGCGCTCGAGCGCCTCATCGAGGCGCGGAACCGAGCCGCTCTGGTAGGCCCCGATGGCCACCAGGTCCTCTGCCTCCGCGTGCGCGGCGAGCAGGCCACGCGCCCGCTGCGCGAGCTGACGTCGCTCGTCCGAGGCGACCGCCCCCATGCAGCGTGAGATGCTCTGCGGGACGTCGATCGCCGGAAAGTGCCCGCGCTCGGCGAGCCGACGCGTGAGCACCACGTGTCCGTCCAGGATGGCGCGGGCTGCGTCGGCGATCGGGTCGGACAGCTCGTCTCCCTCCACGAGGACCGTGTAGATCCCCGTGATCGACCCCGGGCCCACGGCCGTGCCCGCGCGCTCCAGCAGCCGAGGCAGCGCCGCGAAGACGCTCGGCGTGTAGCCCTTGGTCGTCGGAGGCTCGCCCACCGCGAGCCCGATCTCACGGAGCGCCATCGCGTACCGCGTGACGCTGTCCATCATCAAGAGGACGCGCTTGCCCTGCGCCCGGAAGTGCTCCGCGATGGTCGTCGCGTAGAGCGCCCCACGAGCCCGCACGAGCGGCGGCTCGGAGCTGGTCGCCGCCACGACCACCGAGCGTTTCATGCCTTCCTCCCCGAGGGTCTGGTGCACGAATTCGCCGACCTCCCGGCCGCGCTCGCCGATGAGCGCGATGACCGCGACGTCGGCGCGCATGCGCTTGACGAGCATGCCGAGCAGCGTGCTCTTGCCTACGCCTCCGCCCGCGAAGATCCCGATGCGCTGGCCTTCGGCGAGCGTGAGCAGGCCGTCAATCGCGCGCACCCCCGTCGACAGCTCGACATCGACGGGGCGACGACTCAGTGGGTTCGGCGGACGTCCGCGCAGCGCGCGCTCCGCGTCGAGCACGAGCCGCGGCCCAGCGTCGATCGGTCGGCCGAGCCCATCGACGACCCGCCCGAGGAGACCGTCTCCCACCGGCGCTTGCGCGGAGCGACCGAGACGCCGGACCGCAGTGCCCACCTCCAGGCCTTCCGTCGCGCCGAGCGGCATCAGCTGAGTCCGCTCGCCGCGCACGCCGACCACCTCGGCCTCGATGGGACGGTGTCCCTCGGGTCGGAGCTGGCAGAGATCGCCGATGGAAGCGCGAAGGCCACGCGCCTCGAGGACCAAGCCCACGGCCTCAGCGAGCCATCCGTCCAGCGACGGCGCCGCGGCCGCGCGCGCGACCTCCAGGCTGCGACTCAAAGAGAGCATCAGGACATCTCTCCCCGCTGCAGCCGTCGCTCGTGAATCAAGGCCTCGCGCACTCGCGTCAGTCGCTCGCGGAGCCGCGCATCCACCCGGCCCGGCCCCACCTTGGCCACCACGCCCAGGCCGCTGAGGCCAGCGTCCAGCTCGACCCGCACCTCGCCACCGTCGGCGGCTCGAAGGATCGGCGCACCGGCCACCTCGACGATGGCGGCGTACGCCTCGCGTGACGCGAGCAGGGTCGTCTCCTCGGTGCGCTCGATGGCCGCGAGCGCCGCCGACGCGAGCGTTTTGTGAAGCTCGGGGTCGTCCTGGACAGCCTGCTCGACCAGCACCTCCGCGATACCGACGGCCAGCTGGAGCAGCGGCTCTTCCAGCTCCTCGGGGACCTCGGTGCGCGTCGCGCCCAGCTTCGCCGCGGCCGCGACGAACCGCTCTTTGGCCCGCTGCTCCTCCGAAGACGCCAGCTCGCGCTCGGCATCCAGAGCCGCGCGCTCCGCCACGAGGGCCTCGCGCTCGGCGTCCAAGAGCTGCCGGATGGCATCGAGATCCGGCTCCGGTTCCGGCTCCGGTTCCGGCTCGGGCGGCGCCGAGATGCGCGGCTCCTGCACCTCACCGAAGTTCACCGTGCGGACCTCGGTCTCCGTCGGGCGCATCCAGTGCGGCGTCGTGGTCGTTTGCTCCAGCCGGGGAAACGCCAGCGTCTCGGGCCACAGTCCCTCAGACATAGTCGCCTCCGCCCTCGCGGGCGATCGCGATGCGGCCGTCTCGCTCCAGCTCCAGCGCGGTCTGGATGATCGCCTGCTGTGCGCCCTCGACGTCGGCCAGCTTCACCGGACCGAGCAGCTCGAGCTCCTCGTGCAGGAGGTCGGCCGCGCGGCTCGACACGTTGCCAAAGACCTTCTCCTTGAGCTCTTCGCTCGCCGTCTTGAGCGCGAGCACCAGCTGGTCCGTCGCCACCTCCTTGAGGAGCTGCTGCATGCCCTTGCTGTCGATGCGACCGAGGTCCTCGAACGTGAACAGGGCCTTCTCGATGGCGTCGGCGGCCTCCTCGCTCGCGCCTCGGAGCGCCTCGAGCAGCATCTCGCCGATCTCGTTGGGCAGCCGCTTGACGATGTCCGCCGCCGCCTTCTTTCCGGGGATCTCCGTGCGTCGCACCTCGGAGAGCGTGTCGACCTGGATCTGGAAGGCCGCCTCGATGTCGCGCAGCACGCCCTCCGGGATCGACTCGAGCTGCGCGAGCCGGAGCATCACGTCTTGCCGGCGGTCTTCGGGCATGCGCTCGACGAGCTCCGACGCCTTCGCAGCGGGAAGCTGCGACAGGACCACGGCGACCGTCTGCGCCTGCTCGGTGTCGAGCAGCGCCTCGAGCACGCTGGTCTCGAGGCGCGCGAGGGCCGCAGCCCCTTCGGACTTCGGACGGTCGTTCCACAGCTCGGCCGCGCGCCCCTCACCGAGCGCGTTCCCGGCGAGACGTCGCAGGTAGGCGTTGCTGCCGCGCAGGCTCGCCGGCAACCCCACACGGACACGCTCGAGGAAGTCGTGGTGCACGGCCTTCAGCGCGGTTGGTGGCGCCTCCTCCATCCCGGAGCTCGAGTCCCTCAGACAGCGCACCTCGTCGTCGCTCAGGTTCGACAAGATCCGGGTCGCCACGGACTCGTCGAGGCTCACGAGGAACAGAAGCGCCTTGTCGGCGCCGTTCATCGTTTCGAGCGCGGCGCGGTCGACCTTCACCCGCGCGAGACCGCCGCGGCCGAACATCTCTTCGGCCGTCTCTTCGACGGTGGGCACGATCGGATCACTCACGCGGCGGCCTCCTGGGGTTCTTCTTCGGGCTTCGATGCGGGTGACTCCGCGAGCCAGCCCCGAACGACGCGGGCCGCCAGCTCGGGGTCACGCCGCGCCACTTCGAGGGAGAGCGCGCGCAGCGACTCGTAGTCGCCGAGCGTCTTCTGGGCGCTCGGCTCGGGCTTGTCGGGCAGCGCGCCGACCGGCACGGGCGTGTCGAGTTCGTCGATCTCACCGGCCTCGATGGCGCGCATGCGCTCCTCTTGGGCGGCCTCCTCTTCCTTCTTCCTTCGTCTCCGCCAGAGCAGGAAGTAGACGAACAGGACAAGGAACACGATCACGCCCGCGGCGTACGGCACGTACGGCAGATACGGGGCGAACGGGTCCTCGACGAACGCGGCCGGCGGGTCGGCCGACGAGGCGAACGGGACACACTCCACGGTCACCACATCACCGCGATCGGCGTTGATCCCCGCCGCCGTGCTCACGAGAGAGCGGATCCGGGTCACCTCTTCTTCTTCCCGCGGCGCGAACGTGCGCTCGTCGCCCTCACCCGTCCAGTTGCCGTCCACGACAACCGCCACGGTCAGGCGCGCGATCCGTCCCACCGGCGTAACCGCGCGGCGCACCGTCTTGGTGATCTCGAAGTTCCGCCGCTCGGTGCGGCGGGAGAGCCCCGTGGTGTCCGGCCCGGCCTCGGCGCCCTGCCCTCCGGGGAGGTTCGAAGCCGCGCCCGGGACGCCTTGTCCCGCGCCTTCGGCCGACGGGTCACGCTCCTCTTCGAGCTCGAGGGAGCGCGTCGCCGTGCGCTCCGGATCGTACGTCTCGAAGAGCTGCTCTTCCCGAGACATGTTCACGTCGGCGCTGACCCGCACCACCGCGACACCGGCGCCGAGCGAAGCGTCGAGCAGCTGCTGAACCGCGCGCTGCCGGCTCCGCTCGATCTGGGCGCGGAGCGACTCCGCGTCCGAAGCGTCGACCGTCTCGTCGTCGCCGTCGGGCGAGCTGAGCGGGTGACCCTCCTGGTCGACGACGGTGACCCTGTCGGGGGAGAGCCCTCGCACGCTGGACGCGACGAGGTGCCCGACGCCTTCGACCTGATCGTCGCGCAGCTGCCAACCCGGTGTGAGGTGGAGCGCGACCGACGCGCTGGCCTGGCTCTCCTCCGCCGCGAAGAGCGTGCGCTCCGGCAGGACCAAGTGAACACGCGCGCTCTCCACGCCCGCCAGGTGCGAGATGGTCCGGGCGAGCTCGCCCTCGAGGGCGCGGCGGTACTGCACTTGCTCCGAGAAGTCGCTCTCGCCGAAGCGCGCGGTGTCGAAGATCTCGAAGCCCACACCCCCGCCGCTCGGCAAGCCCTCGTTGGCGAGCGTGAGGCGTGTCTCGTGCACGGCGTCGTCAGGCACACGAATCGTGTTGCCGCCCTCGACGAGCTCGTACTCGACGTTCATGGCGCGAAGCCGCTCCACGATGCGGCCGGCGTCGCTGGCAGACAGGTTCGAGAACAACACGGCCTGCGTCGGGGTGCTGCTCTGTGCGTAGAGCAACACCGCGATCGCGACCGCGACGCTGATCCCGACCAGCCCCCCGACGCGGGCGCGCGGGCTCAGCGCGGCGTAGCGCGCCTTGAGAGCCTCGAGCTGCGTGCGGAGGGCGTCCAAGGCTTAGGCCCCCATGCGCATGACTTCGCGGTAGGCCTCGACGAGGCGGCCGCGAATGTTGGTAACCAGACGAAAGGAGATGTCAGCCTGCTCGAGCGCGATCATCGTGCCGTGCATGTCGTTTCGGGAGCCGCTGGCGTATGCGTCGGACGCTTCCTGGGCGCGCGTCTGCATCCCGTTGACGTCCTCGAGCAGCTCGCCGAGGCGCTCGGCAAACTCCCCCGTCGCGGGCGCGGGGCCGTTGCCCTCGGACACCACCGACGGGCTCGGCGCATCGATGCGCGCGAGGCCGGCCGCGAAGCTGTCGGGCTGAATGGGGAGGGTCATCGTCTCAGCCCGCGATGTCGATGGCGCTCCGCGCCATGCTCTTGATGGTCTGCATCACCGAGGCGCCAGACTCGTAGGCCCGGGAGGCGGTGATCATGTTCACCATCTCTTCGACGACGTTGACGTTGGGGAGCTGGACGTAGCCGTTCTCGTCCGCGTCGGGATGGCTGGGTTCGTAGATCTGCTGCGGAGGACCCTCGTCCTCGCGGATCTCGGGGACCTCGACGACAAACGCGCGCTGCGCGGACGCCTCGCCGCGAAGGTCCTCGAACCGGGTGCCGATCGGGACGGCACGAAATACCGGATCGAGCCGCCGGTACGGGCCCTGGCCGTCGGCGCGCTGCGTCGTGCGGGCGTTGGCGAGGTTGCTGGCCAGGGTGTTCATGCGGGTGCGCTGCGCGCCGAGCCCGCTCGCTGTGATCTCCATCGCTGAGAAGAAGTTCATCGCCTCACCCGTTTCCGTCGTTGGCTGCGTATCGCAGGAGGCCGAGCTGGCGGCGCACGATGCGGACCGCCCCCTCGTACCGAAGCTGGTTGGCGGCGACCTTGCTCATCTCGCGCTCGAGGCTCACCGCGTTGCCGTCGTTGCCGGGGTTCACCACCTGCTCGGAGGCGGACGCGAGCCGGAAGGGCGTCTCTTCTCCGCGCCGGCCGAGGTGCCCCGGCTGGGTCGCGGCGAGCCGCATCCCGCGGGAGCGGGCCCGGTCCTGGCGCACGAGCTCGAGCGGGACAAACCCGGGGGTGTCGACGTTGGCGACGTTGGACGCGAGCACGTTGTGGCGCTCGAGGTGGTAGTCCATCGCCCGATGGGTCTGGGTCACGTTGGCGAAGAGGGCGGTCACGCCGGAGGGCAATGCGAGCGACGTGCCACGTGCGATCCGCCCCGTGTCAGCCGTTTGGATGCCGGTTCCGTCGGAGCCTTGGCGGTGTCCGCCGACCGGGCGCCGGAACCGTGACGGGGCTTGTGGCGGGCCCAAAAGAGAGGGCAGGATCGGGCGCATGGAAGACCCTCTGCTCGTGACGCTCCGTGGCCTCATCGAAGCGCTGCCAGAGACCTCGGAGAAGCTCTCGCACGGCGCACCGATGTTCTGGGGGGGCAAGAAGACCTTCGCCTGCTTCCACAACGGCAGCTACGACGAGGGTCGCCGCGCGGTATGGATCAAGGCCGAAGACGGCGCCCAGGCGGAGCTCATCGCCGCCGACCCCGACCGCTTCTACCGGCCGAAGTACCTGGGTCCGAGCGGCTGGGTGGGCGTGCGCCTCGAGGGTGACGTGGACTGGGACTTCGTACGCACGCTGCTCGTCGACGGCTACCGGCTGGTCGCCCCCAAGCGCGCCATCAAGCAGCTGGACGCGGGGTGAGCGGGTTGGGATCGGCGATGCTGAGTGTGCGGTGTCCCCAGTGCGGGAAGCCGGCGCCGGTCGACCTGAGCGCGCCGGGATCGCTCCGATGCGACGCCTGCCACTACCTCGGCGAGCCCGACCCCGAGGCCCGCGAGCGCATCCAGGCCGCGGCCTCGCTGCTCGGTGAGATGAGCGCCAACCGCCGTCAGCTCGGCACGCTGGCGGGACGTGCGCTCGGCAGCGGCACGATTCGAACACTCCTCTATCTAACGCTCGCCGCGGTGCTGGGGCTGCCGCTCCTGCTGTTCGCCGGCTTCTTCATCCTAGAGGCGTCATGGCTACTCGCGCTTCTCGCCTCGATCCCCGTGCTCTTCCTGTTGGTCCTCTCGGTCATCGGGTTCCTTGCGCTCCGGCGCAGCTTCGCCAAGCTGGCGCGCGCGTGCGCGGCCCGGCCCCCAAGCGCGCCGGGCGAAGCGGCGAAGTGTCACGTCTGCGGAGCGTCGCTGGCCGCCAGCGAGGGCGTCGTGCGCTGTGGGTTTTGCAGGAGTGACAACCTCCTGGGCGCAGACGCCACCGACCGGGTCGAAGCCCTGCACGACGAAGCAACGGCGGACCTCAGCCAGGCCGTCCGAGACCGCGCCGACGCAGTGGCTGCTACGTGGAGGCGGTTGTCCTTGTTGCTCGTCGGAGGACTGTTCACGGGGCCGCTGGTGATGTGCGTCACCACGGGCTGCCTGGTCCTTGCACCGCAGCCGGAGCTGGAGCCAAACCAGGGCGAAGACGCGACGATCGTCGAGCGCGATGGAGCGCGTTGCCTCGGTCAGCTCGCGGGCGGAGACCGACGCCTCTGGTTCGGCGGGCGCGCCGAGTCTGGGTATTGGGCGGCGGAGCCGGACATCGACCCTGCTGCGTACACCTGGTTCGACCCAGAGACGCTCGTCGGACGGCGTGTTCGGAGCGTCGGGCCTCTGCCGTTCGAAGGCCGTCTCGACCGAATCGTGGGCACCCTCGACGGGCGGAACCAGGCCATCCTCGTCAACGACGAGGGCGACGAAGCCCGACGCAACATCGCGGGGCTGTGTCTGCTCGAGTAGGCTGGGGAGGGATCGCGGAGTGATCGGAGCGATTCCGACAGGGTCACAAAACGCCGAGACGGGTTCGTCTCGGCGTCCGAGTTCAGGGTGACCGCGACTCACGGACAGGTGACGTCCATCGACACATCGTCGACGAACCAGCCCGCACCGTCGCGTGCCGAGCCGGAGTCCGAACCGAACCGGAAGCGCACCTGGGCATCGAAGCGGCGACACTGGTTGGGCAGCTCCATCTCGACCTCCACCCAGCTCGAACCCACCGAGGGGTCGTAGGCGAAACCGCGTTCGTCTTTCATGGGGTGATCCGGGATGACGGCCGAATCCCAGATGCGCACGAAGCTCGGGTAACCATCGGTCGGCTCGAGCAGGTCCCAGCTGTCGCCGTCCCAACACTGCACCTGAGCTCCGTCGAGCGCGACGGGGACGGGGTTGAGTTCACCGCAGGAGAGCGGGCACCACTCGGTCTCGAGCCAATGCCAGAACCGGAACGTCGCCGACGTCGCGCGCGACAGATCGATGACCGGACTCTCCAGCGCCGAGTGCTCGAAGGCGCGGTAGCCGCGATCGACCGACACTGCCCACAGCTCACCGTCGCCAGTGTGATCTGCAGCCGGCCCGTGGTCCGGCGTTCCCAGCCCCCAGTGGTGGCCGAACTGCCCCCACATGCCGCCCGCGGGCAAGTTCACCGGAGTCCACATCATCGCCGACGCCCCGTCGAAGTCGTCGGTGAAGCCCAAGCATCCGTCGGCCGGGCCCGCGTCTGGCGGCCCGGTGTCGGGACCCGTGTCTGGGGGGCCCGCGTCCGGGGGCCCGGCGTCCGGGGCTCCGCTGTCGGGCGTACCTGCGTCTCGCGGCCCGGCGTCAGGCGCGGGAACCGTCGCGTCCGTCGCGCCACCGCCCGTCGCACAGCCCCCGAGGGCAACGATGACAGTCATGGCTCGCATCCAGCGCATACCTCGGATCGTATCGCGATCGACCGCTGCCGTCGCGCCAGCCCCGGCCTAGGGGATAATCCCAGAGCCCTGGAGTAGTCTATGTGGCGTGCGGAGAAGACCGACTGCTCGAGCCATCACTGTCTTGGCGGTCGTGGCGATCGCCGGGCTGGCCACCACCGTCGCTGCACAGCGCGGGTTTGGGCCGCGGGCCCTCGACCAGGAGGCCGTGGCGACGTGGATCGCAGAGCGCGTCCGACGTGCGGAGTCGGGGCGGTCAGAGCTGGTTCGCCTCCCGCTGGTCTTGGTCTCCGACGGCTGGGGCTGTCCATGCCCCGATCACTACGTGGGCAATGACCCCGATACGCACGCTGGGGCGTCGACGTGGCTGCGGGTGGAACTCGCAGCGGGTGTCACGCTCCCGACGCCGCCCACCGAGCAACTCGAGGGCGTGGAGCAGAGCCTTGGGACCGTGCTGCGGGTCGACGGGCACTTCACCGGAGAGGTCGTGCAGACCCCCGAGGAGCTGGGCTACACCTACCGGCTTCACGTATTTCGGGTGACCCGTGTCCATGGAACCCTCCAAGAAGGAGCGCGCTCCCGCTTTCGCGTCGCCGTGCTGGGCCCGCACCGCTAGCGGCGACGCCGCACGATCATCAACCCCACGAGACCCACCAAAAGCCCGGTGAACGAGCTGGAGCGAGTCGGGCTCGCGGAGCAAGCGGGCGGCATCGCAGGGGACGGGCCGGACCCGGGGTCTTCGGGGCAGTACTGCCGCGCGTCCGGGTCATCGACGCATGGCCCCGACGTCGAGCAATCCCATTGTCCGTCGCCCACACACCAGCAGAGGTGCGACGCGCCTTCGCCGCAGCCCTCTGCGCTCGTGGCGATCGATCCGACGCAGGTGCGGCGGCCGTCCGACGTCATGCAGACTGGCTGGCCTTCAGCCAGTGTCTCCGGGCGGCAGACCGTGGCGGGGGCGTCGTCCCCGCAGAGCGGGCAGAAGTTGGCCGTGCAGGTCAGTTCGGCGCGCTCGGTCTCCTCGCACCCCGCGCCGCGTCCGTATTCGCCGTCCAGCTTGGTGACGCGGAAGCCCTGCGCGACCGCGCAGACGTCGGCCTCCGTGAAGCCGTGTCTTCCAGACCGCGCCCAGCTCACGGCCTCGCGGAGGATGCGGTCCCGGACCTCAGGGAAGGACGAGTACGAACCCGCCGCCGCCGAGAGCCCCAGGGCCGAGGCCTTCTCCCGGTCGAGACCGCGGTTCTCCATCATCTCGTAGAACGGGATGGTGACGAGGAAGGCGTAGTCGTGCGGCACGATGCTCTCGCCGGGACCGCTCCGTGCGATGTCCGTCTCCGAGATGCCACGCTCGAGGAACCGGTCGTAGTCGCGCTGGTCCTCTCGCGGGGTCGCGCCGGTGTGAACCCGGCCGGAGCCGTTGTAGACGTACGGCCCGTTGGAGACCCACCCCTCGCAGAAGAGATAGAACACGTCTCCGTACATCTCGGAGAACACGGGTGCACCGAGACCGGCGCGCGCGTCGTCGTACACATGCCCGTACTCGTGGCAGAGCGTATCGCGGCGTCCGCGCGCGTCCCCGTCGAGGAACATGAACCGGTTCCGACTCCCCGAGAGGTAGAAGGCGCCCGCGACCCGGTTGCCCTCCGGGTCGACTCCCTCCCGGATGGCAGACTGCGTCACCACCTGCCCCCGGCCGCCCGCCCAGCCCGGACTGCCGGTGCGCGTCTGGAGCTCGTTGGCGATGGCCGAGATGACGGTGAAGACCTCTCGATTCGGGCTGTCGAGTCCGGCTGGCAGACCCGTCGTCGTGTCGCCGCGAACCACCGCCGAGCGAGACCAGCTCCCCGGGTAGGTCAACGGGGCCGGGGCCGGCGTCGTGGTCTGAAGCTCGAGCGGCATCTCGTAGTAGCCCGAGTCCACGCGCTCGACGGTAGCGCTGGCGTCGTCGATGAGCGCCGCCCCCTCGAGCCCCACCACATACCACCCCGGCCTGGGCGCCGACAGGTCGTACACCACGCGCTGGAACGTATCCGCCTCACCGACTTCGGGAGCCGCGAGGGTGAGCGCCTGGCTGGCGTCGAGCACAAAGGCGGGAGCCTCGCTGAGCCCGGCGTAGGCCCTCGCGTTGACGGTGCGCACGACCCCTTCGGCGTCGAGTTCCAGCTCGAACAGCGCGTCGAGCCCGAACACCTCACCGAAGTACTGCTCGTAGACCAGCGTCACCCAGCCGTCAGGGCTCTCCCACTGGTCGCTCTCTCGCAGAGTGCTCGGGTCGACGCCAAACGCCTCCGCGTGCGCGGTGAGGAAGTCGGTGCCTCGCTCGGACGGCGTGCTGCCGGTCGTCGGCACCTGGATGACCGCGCCGTTGATGGCGCCCGTCTCCGTGGAATACGTGTAGATCGCGCCGCCCGAGCTCGCTTGGTCGAGCGCATCCGCGGCGGTGACGGCGGTGGGTCGGTAGGTGAGGGAGACCCGGCACTCGAACGGCGCATCCCCGCCCCGTACGATCGCCAACTCGCTGGCGACGTCCGCCTCGAGGGTCAGCTCGGCGCGGTGCGGCGTTCCCTCCGCGAAGAGCGGACGGATGTCCACGCCTCCTAGCGTTGCCGTCCACTCCG
>JBGCFC010000101.1:0-4993 GCA_045106715.1 Sandaracinaceae bacterium | reverse complement strand
TGCTGGGCGGAGCCGAGGTCACCCCGGAAGACGCCCCTCCGATCTCCATCTACTTGGAGAAGCGAACCCTGGGAGGGTTCCTTTTGAAGGTCGCCTTCGAAGACGGGACGCCGCTGCCCGGGACGGACGACGATCCGAAGGAGGCCGGGAAGCAGGCCGCCTACTTCCTGTACTTTCTCGCGGCCGCCAACGGGCTCTGCGGAGCCACCGCGCTTGCAACCGACAACGAGATCCTCATCGGTGCGGGGGCCGGGATCGGCAGCTTGATCGTGGGGCTCCTCTTCGGCGTCCTGGGCTTTTTCACCATGCGCGGCTCGAGGACGGCCCTGCTCGTCGCCATCGTGGCGTACGCCGCCGACCTCATGCTGGGCCTCGTGCTCGCGTTGGCGGCCGGTGGGTCGCCGAGCATCGGCGGTTTGGTCATCCGCGTCGCGATCGCGGTCGCCATGCTCAGCACCTACAAGAAGATGGGAGGGCCGTCGTCGGACTGACATGTTCGCGGTAAGGTCCGCCGATGTCCGGACCGCGACCCGAGACCAAGTTGAATCACCCGCTGTTCGTCGGAGCCGTGGCGCTCTTGGCGATCAACGACCACGTCTTGAAGGGGAGCGGCCTCTTGGCCGGCGCGCTCACCGGCAAGCTCAGCGACGTCGCCGGCCTCGTGGCGGCCCCCCTCGTGCTCGCGTGGCTGCTTCGGGTGCGAACCCGCCGCGCGTGGCTGGCCGTCCACCTCGCAGTGGCGCTCGGGTTCTCGCTCCTGCAGGTCCCGCTGGTCGCCATGGCGATCGAGGACGTGGCGCGCGTGCTCGGGCTGGGCTTGCGGCTCTGGGCCGACCCCAGCGACCTGCTCGCCCTGCCGGCCCTGGCCGTGTCGTTCCGCGTCTTCGGCGCCGCGTCCTCGAAGCGCGCCCACGGCGGCGCGGTGCTCCTTGGCCTCGCGGCGCTGGTCGTGTGCAGCGCCACCTCCGCGCCCGGAAGCGAGCCGGCCCCGCGCTACCCGTTCCCGCCCGCGGGGGTGTTGAATGCCGACGTGTTCGTCCGGCACATGGGTTCGCAAGATCTGGTCATCGCTGTGCGCCCGCTGCGGGACGATCGGGAGGTCGATTGCGATGCGGTCATGAACGATCCCGTCGGCGCGCTCGAGGGGGACGACTTCGGCGACGAACAGGAGTGGCGCCTGGCCCGCGGGGATGGAGTGCCGCTCTGGGATCGCCGCGGCGGATGGGTCGACCGGGCGTGCTACGCGGTCCGCATGAAGGTCCGAGACCGAGACTGGGTCTTCGCCTGGCGCCACGACGCGCCGGCCGTCCGTGAGCTCGACATCCGCCTCGACGCCGACCAGGTGCCCGAAGACGACGCCGTCCAGATCGTCGGCAGCCCGGACGACCCGCCGAGCGTGCCCGAGGGAGTCGTCGTCCGGCTCCAGCCTTGACGCGGCCTCCGTTGACCGGCAGCACGAAGCCATGGGCATGGTCAAACGGTGGCGCGGGCTGAAGTCACTCGTGCACGACGCGGTCGACGCGACGACCGAGCTCGTCGGAGAGGGGCACGAGTCGACGGCGCGCAACGTGCGGCGGGTGACCGACCAGGTGGAGGAGCTACGAGGCCCGGCGAGCGCGGTCGATTCGCTCCGGCGGGTGGCCACGCGGGGGGTGCTGGGCTCGATCAAGCTCGTGAACCGAACCGTGGAAGCGGTCACCGACGCGGGGCTGGATCTGGCCGAGGCGACGGTGCTGGCAGACCTCGAGGCGCCCGCCGTCGTGCCGATGCGCGAGGACGTGACGCGGAGCGCGACGTGGGTTTCCGACGCGGCCATGGCGCTCGTCAACGCCGCCGTGGGTGACCACCTCGAGGCGCGCGGCAACGGCCTCGGCATCGAGATGCAGCTTCGGGTCGGGGACCGCTACGCCGCACCGGATGTCGAGTCGATCCGCAACGCGCTCGCAGACACCGACGCGAGCCCGAAGCTCGCCGTCTTCGTGCATGGGCTCGGCACGACGGAGTGGTCCTGGTGCCTGGAGGCTGAGGCCTATCACGGCGACCCGGCGGCCAGCTTCGGCACCCTGCTCGCGCGCGACCTCGGCTTCACGTCGCTGTTCGTCCGCTACAACACGGGGCGGCACATCTCCGAGAACGGGCGCGCCTTGGCCGACCTCCTGGACGCGCTGGTCGAGGCCTCCCCCGTCCCGATCGAGGACCTCACCCTGGTCGGGCACAGCATGGGAGGTCTGGTGGTGCGAAGCGCGTGCGCACATGCACCGAGGCCGTTCGCCGAGCACGTCCGACGCGTCTTCTACCTCGGGTCCCCCCACCGCGGCGCGCCGCTCGCGAAGCTGGCGCACACGCTCGACCAGACGCTCTCTCAGATCGACCTGCCAGGCACGCGCATCACCTCGCGCATCTTGCATCAACGAAGCCATGGGATCGCAGACCTGAGGCACGGCGCGGTGGTGGACGAGGACTGGCTCGCGCCGCTCCCCGAGGCGTCGAACGGCACCCCGCTGCTCGACGGCGCCGAGCACTACTTCGTCTCGGCCACGGTCACGCGGGACGCGGCGCATCCGGTGGGCGCGCTCATCGGTGATCTCCTGGTGCGGGTGCCGAGCGCCTCCGGGCCCGATGTGCCGGCGCGCGAGACGCACTTCCCCATCGAGGTGCGCCACGAGGGCGGCGTCATGCACCATCAACTCCAGAACCACCCCGCCGTATATGCCCAGCTGAAGGCCGCCTGCGAGCGGCCAACTGAGTAGCCAGCCAGAGAGCCTGCAACCGCCGGCTGTCGCACCGAACCCACGTGGGCTCGTGCCAGGACGTGTCATCGTCGCCAAGAACGGCGCCCATCGCCCCCGGCGTGACGATTGCATGTTCGCGCGGGTATGTCTGACGCTGGCTTTCAACTCGTTTCGCTGATCCAGGCCCACCGCGCGGAGTCGCTGGGGCCGTTTCTCCGCCGCCTGGCGCGCGCTTCAGTCGCCGCCGGCGCCATCAGCCTCGCGGCCTGCTCCGGCTCGCACATCGACGGCGATGGCGGCACCGACGCCAGCGCGGTCAACGACGCCAACGTGAACGTGGACGCGGGCGGCAGCGACTCGGGCCCCGACCCCGACGCGGGGCGATTGGACTCGGGGCCGGGAGACTCCGGACCGGGCGACGCCGGACCGGGAGACGGTGGCCCCAGCGATGCGGGTCCGGACGGAGGCACGGTCTCCTGGGGCGAGCTGAACTGCAGCGACGATGGATGGCAGGCCGTGCAGGGCCTCGCCCTCGACATCAGCCCCGACTATCTCGACGCCGTCGACAACAGCTTCGGCGCGCCTTACGTCGTCGACTCCATCGGCACAGCCTGCGAGACGGCCACCGACATGGACACGTGCGCGGCTGCATTGGCAGGCACCACCCCGTTTGGCCGCTACCTCCGCACCACGACGGGAGACACCGTCGAGAGCCACCAGACCGAGGCCGAAGTCCTCGCGGTGCTGGGCACCATCGACACCGCCGAGGAGGCCGTGCTGCGGGTCTGGCAGCAGGGCTACACCATCCAGTGCGACAACCTCGAGCGCGGCGCGGTTCGCTGGGTCGACGACCACTACGAGGTGCGCGCCACACGCATGGTGGCCGACTGCGACCCCATCGTGGTCAACCTGTACGAGCTTCAGGTCGACCCGGACGGCACGGTGACCGAGCTGTCTTCGGTGGAGATCGAGCGCACGCCCGGCGTCTGTGTCGGCCGCCGTCCCGAAGGCCTCCGCGACGCGCCGCTGCCCACGGACATCAGCGTCGGGGCCTGGCTCGCGGAGACGGCGTTCCTCGAGGCCTCGGCCGTGCACGCCTTCGAGGTGCTGGCCGACGAGCTGATGGGTCTCGGCGCTCCCTCCGAGTTGGTCCGAGATGCGCGCGCGGCGGCGCAAGACGAGGTGCGGCACGCCGACACGATGAAGGCGGTCGCCGCGCGGTACGGCGCCGAGACGCCCGCGCCGGAGGTCGAGGCGCGCGCCCCCCGCAGCCGGTTCGCGATGGCGATGGACAACGCCACCGAAGGGTGTGTGCGTGAGACGTTCGGGGCGCTGCTCGGGCACCACCAGGCGCTGGCCGCGAGCGACCCTCAGTTGCGCGCGGCGATGGCCACCATCGCGGAGGACGAGACCCGACACGCGACGCTCTCCTGGCGCATCGCGGAGTGGATCGAGCCTCAGCTCACCGATGCGGAACGCAGCGAGGTGGAGGCCGCGCGACGTGAGGCGGTCGAGACGCTCCGCGCCGAGATGGGACAGAGCGGGCTGCCGAGCATCGCCCGGACCGTCGGGCTGCCCACCCCGACTGAGGCGGTGGCTCTCGTCGACCGGATGCAGGCCGCGATCTGGAGCTGACCTCGCTCCCGTAGATCGTGAACGTGCACGAACTCGTAGACGTGCACGTACCCGTGACGAGGACGCGCACGTGCACGAGGACCCACGGGTACGAGGACGTGCACGAAGCCGGGCCTGCGGCCCGACCCCTTGAAGACACTGCCTATGCCCCCTCGGGCTCGATGCAGATCCCGCTCTCGCACACGAACGGCGCCGGGCACCCGGCCGCGCCCGCGCAGGTCCAGCGCTCGCAGCGGCCGTCGCTGCTGCAGTTGTACGGACCGCAGTCCGAGGGGCTCGAGCAGCTCCGGATCAAGCAGCGTCCCCCCATGACCGGGGAGCACCGTGAGCCGGCGTTGCACTCGGAGCTATCTGAACAGCCGGTGAGCGCGCAGGCGGGTGTGCCAGCGATGCACTCGTAGTCGCCGGGACAAACCTCCGATCCACCACACCCGATGCAAACGCCACCAGGCGCAGTCCGAGTGCAGGTGAGCGAGCCACCACAGTCGGAGTTCCTTCGGCATTGCACTGGGCCGGGATCGAACTCCCCCCCCGCGTCAGTCCCGCCCGCGTCGGTCCCGCCGTCTCCCGCGCCCGTCCCGGCATCCCCCGCCCCGCCGGCATCGGCCCCGCCGTCTTCAACCCCC
>JBGCFC010000100.1:0-24927 GCA_045106715.1 Sandaracinaceae bacterium | reverse complement strand
CCTCCTCGGCATCGGACAAGAACGCCGCACGGAGCGCCTCCACGGTGTCGTCGTCGATCCGCTCGGCCCCCTCCGCATGCAGGATGCCGACCTCTTCGAAGAGCTCGCGCAGTGACGCAGGCTCGGGCGCCTCGCCGTCGTCCAGCACGCCCCCAGGACCCACATGAAAGCCACCGAGCGCGGGCGCGTCGCCGTTCCGCTGGACCCAGAGCAGCCGAAGCGGGTCGCGGCAGATCGGCACGACGGACGCCCCCCTCTGGGGCGTGTCAGTCGGCATCGTCCGACCACTCGGGCAGCCCCTCGGTGCTCAACGGCAGCGCGCCCGGGGTCGGCAACGCTCCGGAAGGGGGCAACGCGCCCGGCGTCGGCAACGCACCCGGAGTCGGCAGACGCGCACCTCCCAACAGGCGCTCGTCCACCACCGGCGCCTCGATCGGCTCGGCGAGCCCCGGCGCGCTCGGAAACATGGACGCGCGCTTGCCCGGGAGGATCGACGGAGAGCGCCCTTCTCGGGCCTTCTTGGGGTCACCGACGATCTTGAGGCACGCCTTCAGGATGCGCTTGAGCGTCGGGAAGACGCCCACGCCGCGGAGCGCGACAGCCTCGATCTCATCGGTGCCCTCGGGCACGCCGAGCTCCTCACGCAGCTGCGCGATGCTCAACACGCCGGGCAGATCGCGCTTGTTGTACTGCACGAGCAGCGGGAGACGGTCCGGGTCGTCGCCCTGAAGCCGCAGGTTCTCTGCCAGGTTCTCGATGCTCTCCCGGTTGTCCGGGATGCGGCCGGCCTGCGAATCGACGACAAAGACGATGCCATCGACGTGGCGCAAGATCAGCCGACGTGTCTTGTCGTGCGCGATCTGCCCTGGGACGGTGCAGAGGTGCAGACGCACTTGGTAGCCCTTGAACGTGCCCAGCTCGACAGGGAGCAGATCGAAGAAGAGCGTGCGCTCGGACTCCGTTGCGAGCGAGATGAGCTTGCCGCGCAGCTCCGGACGCGTCCGGCCGTGGATGTACTCGAGATTCGTGGTCTTCCCGCCCAGACCAGGGCCGTAGTACACGACCTTGATGTGGATCTCTTGTCGACCGTGATTGACGAGAGGCATGAGGGGTTGCCGCTTCGACGAGGAGGGGGTAGCTCCCCGCCACGAGGGTGGGACACGAACGCGCGTTCCGCTCAGGGTGCCACTTTTTGGCTAGCCTGCACTTCTCGTTTTCGGAAACGTCCGACTTCACGCCATCGTCTCCGACCCGCCATGGATTGTCGACCCTCACGCTTGCTTCTGCTCTGGTTCGCTCTCGCGACGGCGTTGGGGTGCGCTGGGCCGAGCGCCGCACGGCCCCTGGATACGGTGTTCGCGGAGATCCAGGAGCACGAGGCGACGATCGCGCACCGCTCCGCCGACGCCGAGGACTGCGACGAGCCGGCCGGATGCGAGGCGATGAGCGAGGTCTGCGCGGCGGCGGACGCCATCTGCGATCTCGCGAGGGAGACCGAAGACCCCGACGCGGCGGCCCGCTGCGCGCTCGCCCACCGACAGTGCCGAGCGGGCGGGCCGACGCCCGAAGAAGGCGACGACCCGCACGAACAGGGAACTTCTGCCCCGCTGGTGGAGTCCGCTCCTGCGATGCCCTCCTCGGATGACGAGACGCCCGACCCCGAGAACACGCAGCCGGCAGAGGCGCAGCCGGAGCCGAGCCCGTGAAGACGTCCTGGGTCGACGCGGCCGAAGCCGCGCTCTTGAAGGGCGCGAAGGACGACTCCATCCGGGTGCTCCGAGGCAGGCGACCGCGTGTCCTGGATCCGGAGGGCGTCAAAGCGCTGCTGTCTCCGTTCATGGCCGCGCTGGTGTGGGCCGCCGCGGTTCTGCGCGAGATGACATCCGGCTCGAGCCTCGACCCCATGGCGCTCCTGTTTCGGCTGTTGGCGCTGGGGCTGACGATCCGGGTTCTCCTGCTGGGCTGGACGCTGCTCTTGCGCTCTCGGGTGTGGGTGCGGTCCGCCCAGTATGCGCTGGTCTTGACCAGCGAGGGCCTGTTCTACCGATCGCCGGAGATGGACGTCGTCGTGCCGAAGGCGGACGTCATCGGCGTGATGGAGCGCGGCCAGTGGCAGACGCGTGGAAGCGGCGGCCGCCGCTGGAGCGAGGTCTTCCTCGTCACCAACCCGGCGTCGGGCCGAACCCACCTCGCGCTGCCACCGGTGTTCGACTCCACCCCCGGTCAGCTCGCGGAGAGGCTCATGCGCTGGCGGGGCGCGCCCCCCGAGGCGAGCCCGCCGGACGCCGAGCCGGCCGAGGTGGCGAGCAAGCTCTGGGAGGACGCCGCCAAGGGCAAGGAAGCCCCGGGCACGGCCGTGCTCCGGCTGGGCTGGGAGTGGCTCAAGACCGCGCCGTACGGGGGCGTGTTGGTCGCCGCCATCGCCATCGAGGGCCTGCTCCGCGCGGGGCCCGGCACGCTCGACGCGCTCGGCCCGATGGTCGGCGGCGGACTCGCCCTGGCGGTCTTGTTGATCCCCGCCCGGTGGTTCCAGATGTACCGCAAGGAGATCAAGCCGAGCCAAGGTGTCTCGATGCTGCTGACCCCCGCCGAGATCCTCATCCGCATGCACAAGGGCATGCTGCGCACGCGCTACGGCGAGCTGGCCACCGTTCGCGCAGATCAGAAGCGGAAGTGGTCTGTGCTGGAGGGCGCGCACTCCGCGCGCGAGCTGGTCTTGACGCGGACCAACGCCCCCGTCATCCGCTACCCCGAGCCGAACCTCGGCGCGCCGGTCGAGGTCGTGCAGCTGCTCATCGAGGCCTACCGAAGCGGTCGGCTGCCGCGCCCTCAAGGCGGCGTGCCCGAGCTCCGGACGGAGGAACAACAATGACCCGACATGCGCTCTGGCTCGGCTTGGCTGTCTTCATCAGCAGTGTGGGCTGCGGCTCGAACTCCGAGGAGCCCACCGCGGATCGGGTGCCGGCCGAGCCAGACGAGACCGCGACCGTCGAGGAGGCGGAGGCGGAGGCGGAGACGCCCGACGCTCCCACGGAAACCGCCGACGGCGTCCGCCTCGTGGGGCCGCTCGTGCTCGGCGAGTCGGTCGACATCACCGTCCCCCCGGTTCCCGGAGCCGAAGGCCAGCGCCAATACTCGCTCGCCATCGCCGCTGGGCACGGCGTGCGGTGCGACGCCCACGCTGAGCACGAGGGCGAGGGGCGCGACGCACAAATGGCGCTCTACCGGGACGACGAGCGCATCGCCGCGAACTCCGACGCGGGCGAGGGATTCGACGCGCGGATCGACTTTGAGGCCGAGCCCGGCACGTACGGCGTGCGCGTTTGGGAGTGGCTGCATCGGGACGCGACCCTGACCCTGACGTGCATTCGCCATGAGGTTCCGGAGCCCGAAGCGGCCGAGCCGAGCGTCGAGTAGGTCTCGGGCGGGAACTACCCGAGGTGCCCGGTGATCCCGAGCGCCACGAGCACGACGATGCCGGCGATGACCAGCCCGAGCGCGAGAAGGCCGAAGATGAGCGGGAGGTCGGAGCCCTCTTTCTCGCTCTCTCGCTTGCGCTTCAGCGCCGGGAGGTGAACCTGGGTGGGGGCAGCAGCGGCACGCGCCCGGGGGCTGGCCGCGCGCACCTTCGGAGCCTCGGTCGGCGCCGTGACGGTCTCCTCGCGGGGCTCGCCGAGCGCGTCGACCTTGCGGAGGTCGAACTGCATGCTCTTCGACACCAGCACGTTCGGATCCCCCGGGGACGGCACCTCGGGGGTCGGGGCGGCGGGCAGCGCAGGGCTCTTCTTCGTCTCTCCCCAGGACGCCGGCCCTTCCGGGGGCAGGTGCGGCTCGAGCCCCATGAGCGGGATGCCCTGGTGATCGGTC
Source organism: Sandaracinaceae bacterium (assembly GCA_045106715.1). Taxonomy (GTDB): domain Bacteria; phylum Myxococcota_A; class Polyangia; order Polyangiales; family Sandaracinaceae. The sequence continues at coordinate 21,060 of JBGCFC010000100.1, read as the reverse complement.
GGGGCTTCGTCGAATGAAAAGGCCTCGCTCGAGACCGCAGGCAAGGCGTTCGCGCCCAGATTGGGAGCACCGAAGCCCTGGCTCTTCATCGACGGCATGCCCTGGAGGGTCGCGACCGGCGTGGCCCCCGACTCGTGGAACGGCGAGATGCGCTCCTCGATGGTCGCCGGGCCCCGCGTGTCGACGATCGGAGACAGGTCGGCCATCGTCTCGTCTTCATCGGGGACGAGGGCCTCGAGCGTATCGGAGGGGGTCCGGTCGGGCATGACGAAGAGACGTCGACGGTAGCACGCTCGCCGCCTTGCGCAGAAAACCCGTGGACGAGAGGATGCGGTCCATGGGCGACTCCCCGGGCAGCGCGAGGTCGACCGGTCTGGCCGGCCCGACGCTGTCCGTGATCGTGGTTGAACACGCGAGCGCCGCGCACCTTCCGGCGTGCCTGAAGGCGCTGGAGCGAGACGGCGGGGAACGCGTCGAAATCATCGTGGTGGACAACGCGTCTCCGACGTCGTGCGACGCGCTTCATGCACGCTTCTCACGCGTTCGGTTCGTGCATCTGCGGCGCAATCTCGGCTTCGCGGGCGGCTGCCAAGTGGGGGCCTCTCGCGCCCGGGCCCCGCTGATCGCGACGGTGAACCCCGACGCCCAGGTGGAATCCGGGTGGCTTACCGCCGTCGAGAGAGCGTTCCAGGACCCGTCCGTCGGGGTCGTCGGGAGCAAGCTGCTCGCCCTGGACGGAGTCACCCTACAGCATGCGGGCGGGGCACTCCGGCCGAACGGGCGAAGCGAGCACCTCGGCCGCGGCGAGCGGGACCGCGGCCAATACGACGGTCTCCGAGACGTGCAGTACGTGTGCGGCGCCGCGCTCGCGACCCGGCGTGCCTTGGTCGAGTCGCACGGGTTCTTCTCCCCCGTCTACCACCCCGCCTACTACGAGGACGCGGAGCTGTGCGTGCGCGCCCGACGGCATGGCTGGCGGGTGGTGGTCGCCTCCGACGCGCGGGTCCGTCACGTCGAAGCCGCGTCGAGCGGAGGGGTCGAGAGCGACGCCTACCTCGGGCGCTACCACACCGGGCGGGTGCGCTTCATGGCGCGCAACATGTCGCCGTTCGGCTGGCTGCGCGCGGCCCCCGCGGAGGCCTGGCTGGTCGCGCGGATGCGGAGACGGGAGCGAAGGCTCGTGAGGCGGGCCTACCGGCATGGGCTGTTGAGCGCGTGGGACGAGCGCCGTGGTCAGCTCGGCCCCGGCGACATCCGCCTCGAGCGCCCGCCGGAGGCGCCATGAGCCACGTCGTCGTCGTGGGACACGGGCCCTTTCGGCACTCGGGAGCCTCCAGCCTCAGCGCGCACGGGCTGCGCAGCTGGCACGTTGCGCGCACCCTCGAACAGGATGGGCATGCGGTCACGTTGGTTGCCCTCCGCAGCGCGCACACGGAGGACTGGCCGGCCGCGCGTGTAACGCGGTCCGTGGAGCACGGCATCGACGTGATGGACGTCTCCGAACACCTCCCGCGCGAGCGTGGCGCGTGGCTGCGGGACGCGCTTCCGCGCCCCGATGCGTACGTGGGCGTCGGCCTCGATGGGTGCGCGGCGGCCACGGCGCTCTGCGGTGAGACGCCGGTGTTCGCGGATCTCAACGGGGCTCCGTTCGCGGAGGCGCAGGTCAAGGCAGCGGCGGTCGGCCACGCGCGCTGGACCGCGGGGGTCCACGCCCGGTTCGTCTCCGTGCTCGAGCGCGCGGACCGATTCGGCGCCTGCTCGCCGCTTCACCGCGGGGCGCTGATCGGGCAGCTCGGACTCGTCGGCCGCCTGGGCGCCGCGGAGACGGGCGAGGAGCTGGTGCATGTCATGCCCAACGGCCTCTGTGCCGAGGAGCTCGACGCGCTCTCGGTTCCGGCGCGCGCGCACGACGGCTTCGTGCTGCTGCTGAGCGGGGGCTTCAACACGTGGTTCGACGAAGACATGGCGCACCGCGTGATCACACGCGCGCTGGGAGCCCACCCGGGGCTGCGCGTCCGGGTGCTGGGCGGCGGCATCGAGGGGCACTACACCGCCGGGTTTCGCCGGTTCGACGAGAAGGTCCGGACGGGCGCACACGCCGACCGCGTCGAGTTCCTCGGCTGGGTGCCCGCGTCCGCGCTCCCCGATCACTACGCGGGGGCCGACGCGGCGCTCCTCTGCGACCGACCCGGCTACGAGGGCGAGCTGGGCGCCCGCACACGCGTGCTCGATTGGCTTGCCGCCGGGCTCCCGGTCGTGATGACGCGGTTGAGCGCCATCAGCGTAGAACTGGAGTGCGAGGGGGCCGCTCTCACCGCGTCACCGGGAGACGACGCCGCGTTGGCGGAGCATGTGCGGCGTCTCATATCCTCCCCGGATCAGACGCGCGACATGCGCTCTCTCGCGCGTGCATCGGCGGAGCGGCGCAACGTGGCCACGCTGATGGCACCGCTCTGCCGATTCGTACGCGACCCCGTCCGTCTCGCGCCCGCCATGCCCCTGCCCCGCCGGCTGAGCTTGCTCGCGCAGTTCCGCGCGCGCGCCACCGAAGCCGGCTGGTCCGCCGCGGTTCGCGACACCGGACGCTGGCTGCAGCGCCGCCTCGAGAGCGTGCCGGGAGGGGGCCGATGAGCCGGCTTGCCCGATCGCTGCGCCTCGCCGCGCGCTGGCCGCTGTACCGGAGCTTCCAGCGGTTCGGGACACCTCACATGATGCCCATGACGATGAGCTTCGTGCTCACCGACAAGTGCAACTCGCGATGCGAGACATGCCTCATCGGGTCCCGCTACCTGGACGACCCGAGCGTCGCCAAGGGCGAGTTGTCCACCGACGAGCTGCGGCAGCTCTTCCAGAGCATCGGGCCGCTCGAGTGGGTGACGTTCAGCGGCGGCGAGCCCTTCATGCGGGCCGATCTGCCGGACCTGGTGGTGGCGTGCGCGGCGTCGAACCGCCCGCGGGTGATCAACGTGCCGACCAACGGCACGCTCGTGCGCGCGACACTCGACGGAGTCCGGGCTGCCCTTCCCCGTCTCGGCGACACCCAGCTCGTGCTCAACGTCAGCGTCGACGGCATCGGCGAGGACCACGATCGGGTGCGTGGGTTCAAGGGGAACTTCGCGCGCATCGAGGCGCTGTTCGAGGGCCTCCGCACCATCGACGACCCTCGGCTCGTGGTCGGCTGCAACACCGTGCTCTCCGCCTTCAACGCGACCACCGCGCCAGCCACCATCGACCACGTGCTCGACCGCCTCCGGCCGGACCACTACGTGGTCGAGGTCGCCCAAGTGCGGCCCGAGTACCACAACCGATCCGTGTCGCTGCTCGCCGGCCGACAGGCTCTGGAGGGCGCGCTCGCCCACGCACGGTCCCGCATCGAAGCCACCCCGCGCCGCGGCTTCGGGGCGCTGAGCAAAGCGTTTCGCCTGCGCTACTACGACCAAGCGGCGGCCCGCCTCGACGGCCCTCGAGAGCACCGCTGTTTCCGCGGATTCGGGACCTGCGCCGTGATGGCCAAGGGCGACGTCTGGGCCTCGACCGAGTCCGGTGAGGTGATGGGGCAGGTACGCGACTTCGGCCTCGACTTCCCAGCCCTGTGGCGCAGCCCCAACGCGACTCAGGTGCGGAGTCGCGTGCGCGCCGCGCCCTGCCGATGCCAGTCCTCCAACCTCAGCTACCTCAACACATTGTTCAGCGCGCGCGCGATGTCGACCGTGATCCGCCACGCGTGGAGGCACCGGTGAGCGGGCCCATCTTGGTGACCGGCGCAGGCGGCTTCATCGGGGCGCGGGTCGCCGCCGGGCTCTCGGACCGCGGCCACGCGGTGCGCCGATGGGACCACCGAACGCCCGACCTTCGGGACCCCGCGGCGCGCGCCACCCTGGTGAAGGGAGCCTCCGCGGTCGTGCACTGCGCGGCGGAGCTGGAACCGGACGCCGACCCGACAGCCGTGCACGCGATCAACCACCTCGCCACGGTGGCGTTGGCGGAAGACGCGGCGCGGGCCGGCGCGTCGCACTTCGTGTTCCTCAGCAGCCAGGCGGCGATCGGCTGGCGGGCGGACGCCGGGCTCGTGGACGAGTCCACCACCTGCGCTCCGTCGACGGTGTACGGAGCGTCCAAGCGAGCCGCCGAGGTCGCACTCGAGGCGGCGAACCTCGGGACGTGCCGCTGGACGGCCCTCCGCCCTCCGACGGTCTACGCCGCGGAGGAGCGACGAAACTTCCTCTTGCTGGCGAAGGGCGCCGCGCTCGGCCTGCATCCGCTCCCGGGCGGCGGTCACAACCGCATGTCCTTCTGCCACGCCGAGAACCTCGTCGAGGCGGTGATGCACGTGCTCTCGGTCCGGCTCGAGGGAATCGTACACGTCGCCGACGAACGTCCCGTGACGCTCGCGCACGCGCTCCGCACACTCGCTGACGCGGCCGGACGGCCTTCGTTCGCGCTCCCGGTGCCGCTCTCCTGGACGCTCGCCGCGGCTTCAGGCATCGAGACGGTGTTCGAGCGCCTGGGTCGCACCGCGCCGCTGAGCCCAGCGCGCGTCGGCACCGTGACCGCAGACTGCGCGCTCGACGTCTCCCGCCTCAGCCGCTCCGGCTGGGTCCCGCCAGTCGGCTTCGAAGAGGGGGTCGAGGAGACGGTGCGCGCCTACCAGGCCGACGGCCTCTTGCCGCTGAGCCGCCCCCGATGACGCCGTCCCGCGCGACCCTCGCCCTCTTCGCCGGGCTCGTCGCAATGCTCCCGTATGCGGCGACGCCGACATTTGGGCCGACCTACGACGACCATCACCACGTGAGCCGCCACCCGCTCTTGGAGACGCCCGAGAACGGCCTGCGCGACTTGGTGACAGGAGACTACCTGGCGGTCGAGCAGCCCGATCGGGCGCGCCCCGTGCATCTGCTCTCGCTCCTGCTCGACCGGCTCGTCCTCGAGCCGCAACTCGGCTCGCGCTACGCGGCGCACCACCTCGGCAGCGTGCTGGTCCATGGGGCGACGACCGCGCTGCTCTTCCTCCTGCTGGTCGCGCTCGGAGCCCGCGCTGGGCCGTCGTGGTTCGGCGCGGCGCTCTTCGGCGTGCACCCCGCTGCCGTGGAGGCGGTCGCCGGGGTCAGCAACCGGGAGGATCCGCTCGCCGCGCTCTTCACGCTCGTGTTCTTGCTCGCGACGCTTCGGTACTGGCGTGACGGGCGGCGCGGCATGCTCGGACTGGGCCTCGTGGGTCTGCTGCTCGCGCTGGGGAGCAAAGAGTCGGCAATCGTCGCCCCGCTCCTTCTTCTGGCGCTCACGCATCTGTTCGAAGACCGCTTCGGCCCGTCCCGTCGTAACCGTCTGTTCTCTCTCGGCGCGGGCGTCGCGGCGTGTTTCGCCATCTTCGGCGCGCTCCAGTGGCGGCTCGGCGCCCCCGGCCTCGCGCTCTTCTCGGGCGGGGCGCCGCTGGCTCCTCAGCTGAGCATCCCCTTCCGCACCGACTGGATGACGGCCGTCCCCATCGAGGCCTTTCGCCTCGTTCGGGTGGTGCTGGGCGCGCCGCTGAGCGCGGAACACGACCCGCGGCCATGGGCGCACCCGGGATGGGTCGGGCTCGGCGCGGTCGTGTTGCTCCTCTTGCTCGGCTTGGCCGTTCAGCTTCACCGACGCCATCGGCGTTCGCTCGCGCCGCTCGCGTGGATTGCCATCGGCACGCTGCCCGTCGTCCCGAGCCCATGGCTTCTCAACCCAATCGCCGACCGCTATCTGTACCTCCCGGCGCTCGGCCTCGGCCTGCTCGGCGCCTGCGCGGCGACGAGCCGGAACCGTTGGGTCCCGCTCTCGCTCGCCCTCGCGATCACGGTCGGCGCCGTCTCGACGGCGGCGCATGCGGCCATCTGGAGGGACGACGTGCGGCTGTTCGAGCACGCGGCGGCCCGGGCTCCGGACGCCTCGCGCGTTCACCTCAACCTGGGCGCGGCCCACCTGCGACGGGGAGAGCTCGCGGCCGCCGCCCCGGCCCTGCAGCGCGCAGCGGCGCTGGAGCCGGAGTCCGTGGCGGCGAACTATACGCTCGGCCAGCTCTGGGAGCGTCGGGGCGACCTTTCTCGCGCCACCGAATCCATGGAGCGTGCGGCCACGGCGCCCACAAGCGTCGGGGAGTCGGGGCTCCACGACCGCGCGTTCTTCGCCTGGGCCCGGCTGCTTCACCAGAGAGGCGATCGGAACAGACTGCGGCGGGCGGTGCAGCAGGAGCGGATTCAGCGCCCCGATTCCCGTCCCGCCGCGGTCTGGTGGGCGCGCCTCTCGCAAGCCGAGCGCGAGCAGCGGTAGGATGCGCCGCCGCGATGTCCCTCGTTTGGTTGTGCACGTTCGAGGCCGCTCGCCTGGCCCTCCGCTTCATGCTGCTGGTCCTCGGCGTGCATTTTGTGAGGGCGGCGTGGACGGGCCTGCGCGAGTCCGACCCGAAGCGCCCTCCGGAACCCGAGGCGTGGCCGTCCGTCACGGTGCAGCTCCCGGTGCGCAACGAGTTCTACGTGGCCGAGCGCGTGCTTCGTCGGGCCGCGGCGCTCGACTACCCGAAGAACAAGCTGCGCCTTCAGGTACTCGACGACTCCGACGACGAGACCACCGCGCGCGTCGAGGGCGCCGCCGCCGAGCTTCGGGAGCAGGGGTTCGACGTCCAGGTGCTGCACCGCGACGCCCCCACCGGATACAAGGCGGGCGCGCTGAACGCCGGCCTTCAAGCCACCGACTCGGAGTTGGTCGCGATGTTCGACGCCGACTGCGTGCCCGGACCGGACTTCCTCAAGCGCGTCGTCCCGTACTTCCAGGAGACGCGCGTCGGCTGCGTGCAGGTCCGCTGGGGCTTCCTGAACCGCGGCCACTCGCTGCTGACCCGGCTTCAAGCGATGGTGCTCGACGGGCTCTTCGCCATCGACCAGTTCGCCCGCGCGGCGCGCCGCCTGCCGCTTCAGTTCAATGGCACCAACGGGATGTGGCGCCGCGAGACGCTGGATGACGTCGGCGGATGGCGTGGCGAGATCCTGGCCGAAGACGCCGACCTGAGCTTCCGCGCCCATCTTCGAGGGTGGCGACTGGTGCACCTGCGCCGCTACGCGGTGCCGACCGAGCTGCCCGAAGACATGGCGGCGTTCCGCGCCCAGCAGCACCGCTGGTCGCTCGGCAGCGCACAGCTTCTGCGCTCCCTCGGCTGGCAGGCCGCGATCAGCCCGCTGGCACTCCGAGAAAAGGCCATGATGTTCATGCATCTCGGCCGCCACGGCATCGATCCTCTCATCGTGATGGTGGCGATCACCTCCCCGCTCACGACCCTCTACGAGCTGCCGTTCCTGCTGGACTACACCGTCACGGTGAACGGCGGCCTGCTCGGTCTGGTCGGGCTCGGCTGCATGCTCTTCTATGGGGCCGCCCTCCGCTACGTCGGCGCGCCGCGCACCCATTGGATGCTGATCCCGCTCGTCATTCCGCTCGCCATCGGGATGTCGCTGACCTACTCGATCGCGTTCGCGACAGGGCTTCTCCGGCGCGGCGGACGCTTCGTCCGGACACCGAAGGCCGGGAACGAAGACGCCGAAGGCCCGCGCTACCGAACACGCGGCTCCTGGTGGGTCGTGCTCGAGTTCCTCATCGCCGGTGGGCATGCGTACTTCACGGTGGTCGCGGCTTCGCGCGGGCTGTGGGTCGAGGCGGCGTTCTTCCTTCTGTTCGCCGCCAGCTTCGGATGGGTCGCGCTGGCCACCTGGGCGAGCCGCGGCGTGGGCGAGCGGGGCCCCGATGAGGCTTGACGTGCGAGAAGGAGACAGGCACTCAAGCAGGGTGCGCCGTTTCGCTGCTCATCTGTTGATGTCCGCCCTCCTGGTGGCGGCGATCTCCGTCGCCTCGCGTGCCGCGGCCCAGTGCGAGCCGGAACCCGAGCCGCCCGACTCGGTGCGGTCAGTCGCCCGAGCTCACTACACCGACGGCGTTCGGGCCAGCCAACAGCAGGATTGGGAGGGCGCCAGAGAGGCGTTCCAGCGCGGCTACGACGTCGCGCCGTTTGCCCCCATCGTCTACAATCTCGCCACCGCGCAGGCCGAGACCGGGCGCCTGGTCGCGGCCGCCGAGAACTACCGGCGCTTTCTCCGCCGTTGCTCCACCGCGGAGTCCCCCGACACCCGCGCGGACGCCACCGAGCTGCTCGGCCAGCTTGAGCCGCGCATCGCACGCGCCCGCGTCGAGGTCGCGGGTCTCGGCGCGTCGGACGTCGTCGAACTCGACGACGTGGCGCTCAACCGCGCGATGCTCAGCGCCCCCATCCCGGTCGACCCCGGCGCTCACGTCCTCCGGGTCCTGCGGCGCGGTGAAGAAGTGGGCCTCACCCCCTTCCGCGTCGCCGAGGGCGGACACGAGAGCGTGGCGCTCACGGTTCCAGAGGACGAGGGCGCGCCCCGCGAAGACACCGGCTCGGGAGACGGGGGGATCGACGGTGGCGTCCTGGCGGCGGTGCTGGTGGTGGTCGGACTCGCCGTGGCCGCGGGCGTGCTCATTCCCGCGCTGGTGCTCACGAGCGGCAGCACGCAAGAGCCGCTGATGGGCACATGGGCTCCCGTGCGGCTGCCGCTCGTCCGGTTCTGATGGCGCGTTGCTGATGACGCTGGCGATCGTCGATGACCCGCGCTTCGATGGGCACGCCCCGTCCGGTCCGCACCCCGAGCAGCCCGCCCGCCTACCGGCGGCCCGCAGCGGCCTCTATAGCGCCCTTGGGGACGCCGAGACGGTGGCCTTGAAGGTTCGGCCGGCGACGCTGGCGGAGATCACCCGAGTTCACCAACCGGGCTATGTCGACGGGCTGCTCGAGCGGCTCGGCGACGGCGCCACCCAGCTGGACGCGGACACCTACGCCTGTGCGGGGACCCGTGATGCGGCTTGGTGTGCCGCGGGCGCAGCGGCCGTGTTGGGGACGGCCCTGGCGAGCGACGAGGTGCAGCGCGGGATCGCGCTCCTTCGGCCCCCAGGGCATCACGCGGAGGACGACCGCTCGATGGGCTTCTGCCTGCTCAACAACGTCGCCATCGCGGCCGAGGCAGCGCGGGCGGCGGGCGCGGATCGTGTGGCCATCGTCGACTGGGACGTGCACCACGGCAACGGGACGCAGCACAGCTTCGAGGCGCGGGGCGACGTGATGTTCGTGTCGCTGCATCAGTGGCCGCTCTACCCCGGCACCGGGTCCCCCAACGAGGTCGGTCACGGCGCGGGCGCGGGCACGACGATCAACCTCGCCCTCCCCTCCGGCAGCGACGACGCAGTCTACGGGGCCGCTTTTCGGGACGTCGTGCTGCCCCGCCTCGCGGCCTTCGCGCCCGACGTCGTGCTGGTCAGCGCGGGCTACGACGCGCATGCGGCCGACCCCCTCGCAGGGATGGTCCTGAGCACGGATGCCTATCAGGCGATGGCCAGCGCGCTGTTGGCCAGCCACGAACGCGTGGGCTTCTTCCTGGAGGGCGGCTACGATTTGGCGGCGCTCGAGGCCAGCGTCGCCGCGACGACGCGAGCGGTGTTGGGCGAGGCGATGGATCTGCCGGAGGGTCGAATCCCACGGACCGCCGAAGACGCGATTCAGGCGACGCTGCGCGCGCTCGGGTAGTGCGCGTTCTCCTTACTCTTCGATGCCGCGCACGCCGGCCGGCCCTTCGTCCTCGACCGTGATGCGTTCCGTACCGATCGAACGCCCTTCGACGAAGTAGAGGATCGCGCCCAGCACCCCGAAGCCGATGGAGGCGCCCAGCATCCCGTCCGAGAACGCCGCCCAGGTGCGCGCGTCGTCGAGGTTGTCCTGTCGTGAGAGGGCCTCGACCCCGAGGCCGATGCTCACGCCGAGCGACGCGACGCCAAATCCGAACGCGACCCAGGTGAAGATGCGGTCGCTTCGGATGGCCCGGTATCGGGTCTCCGGCACGAGGTCGGCGTAGGCGGCCGTGGTCATCCCAGCCTCCACGTTGACCTCGGAACGGAACGGGATGTAGCCGTCGCGGTCCAGCGCGAGCCGGTGACGTCCCGCTTCGATCGAACGCGGCGCATCCCAAGGCGCCGTGCCCGCGCTCGCGCCGTCGAGCGTGACCGTCGAATCGGCACGGTTCGCCGTGAGGCGCAGCACCCCTTCGGTCGGCTGATCGGGTCCACCGCGCGCCGCGGCGCGCTCACGCAGAGCCTCGATGTGCTGCTCGAGCCGGGCCCGGTCCGGGGGGTCGACGCGGTCGCGGAGGTAGCGCTGATAGAAGTCGATCGACTCCTCGTACTCGCTGAGTTCCTCGTGTGCGCGCGCGATGTTGTACCAAAGGTCCGCGCTCGGGACGAGCTGCGCCGCCAGCGTAAACGCCTGGATCGCATCCCGGTATCGGTGCTCCTGGAACGCCTCGAGGCCCGACATGAACTGCCGACGCGCGGTCTGGGCGCGCTCCATGTCCTCGGGGTGCGTGTCGGGGGCCGGCGCGGGCTCGTTCTCCTCTTGCTCCTGCGCCCGAGCGACCGCCGGTCCCGCCACGGAGGCCAAACCGAAGCAGGCGACACAGAGGCCGACGGCACAGAGCCTGACGGCACAGAGCCTGACGGAGGGCGATGCGGACAGCCTGCCGCGCAAAGGCGTGGAGCCCGAGCGTCGAGGTTGCGAAGAGAAGAAGAGCACGCGGTGCAAAGGATAGCGGAGCACGGAGCGCACGGTCCACCGCGACGCGCTATGCTCCCCCCGTTGTGTGCTGGTGGAGGCGGCAGCGGCGGTGACCGCGTTTCGAATCTTCTGCGACGACGCCGAGCTCGCCGTGGAGCTGGCGCGTAGCGCGCACGCCGACGCACGACCGGAGCTGGCCGAGGACCCGTGCGCGCAGGCGGGGATGCGCGCGCAGCGAGGCGACTCCGTCGCGGTCGCGCTGGCCGCGACCCCCTCCGCGGGCGCGCTGGTCGGCCTCGCCCACGCCAGTCGGGCCTCGGGCAAGCCCATCTTGCTGTGCATGGTGGGCGACGATCGCGCCGCCCGGGACCAGCGACACCTCGCGGCGGACCTCGGCCTGGTGGTGGTGGACGAGGTCGGCCCGCTGATCGCCGCCATGGCGCTCCTCACCTTGCCCGCGGCGCACCCTTGGACGGCTTCGACCCGGCGGCTCCAGGCCCTCGACCGCATCCGCCTCGGCGACGACGCGACGGTGAGCGGTCGCGGGGGCGGGCAGCTCCTGCGTGCGGATGACGGCCTGATCGGATGGGCCGCCAAGGGATCGGAGCCGAGCGACGTTCTCGGGCGCCCGCGCGACGTGGGTCATGCCCTGCGTGCTCTTCGTCTGAGGACGCTCGCGGCGCCGCCCGCACGCGCCGTCATCGAGGGAGTCGACCGGCGCGCCGTCAGCGAAGTCCTCTTTGGGCCCCCTCGCGCACTTTCGGATCCGGCGAGCAAAACGGCGCTCGAGCCCTACGGCCTGCCGCTCCCGCTGGAGGAGCTGTGCTCGAGCCCTTCTCGCGCCGCGTCGGAGGCGGCTCGGATCGGCTTCCCCGTACGGATCTCGCTGGCGAGCCCTGACCTGCGGCTCTGGGACCACCCGGATCTGGCGGTGGACGGCGTGGACAACGCAGCCCGCGTTCGCGACGTCTACCGGCAGATCATGGCCATGGCGAGCGAGCGACAGCCGGACGCGCGTCTGCTCGGGGTGCACGTCACCGCCACCACCCGCGCCGCAGCGATGCTCCGCGTGGAGGCCCGCCCGCTTCCGGGCGGCTTCGTGCACGCCACGCTCGGCTTCGCCGACCCCCACGGTCGTGCCGCCCGCGATCAAACCGAAACCGTGCTCCCCGCAGGACCCGAGTCCATCGAGCGGGTCGTCGGACGACTCGCCGGCGCGGACCTGCTGCTCGCCGGTCCTCCTGCGCACCGACGGGCATCCGTGCAGGCGCTCTCGGACGTGCTGTTGCGCCTGGCCGCGTTTGTCGACGACCTCAGGGACGAAGTCGAGCGCGTCGAGCTCCACCCCCTGGCGCTGTTGGTCGGCGGCTCGACGGAGGTGCGCGAGGCCTGCGTCACGGTGGGCGACGCCTACCTCCGCAGCCTCGAAGCCCCCCGCGAGACGGGCACCTGAACGCCCCCTCAACGCAAGCGAGCGGCAAGGGAACATGTCCCTCGCCGCTCTTCGCGAGATGCGGATGGCTCCGACGCCGGACTTCCAGCCGCCGGACATCCAGCCGCCGGACATCCAGCCGCCGGTCACCCCGCCGCCAGACGCCCAGCTCACGCCGCGTCTATTCTTCGGCAGCCGGTTCGGCCAGCTCCCCCTCCCCCGCACGGAAGCCACGCTGCTGCGCGTCCGGAGGCGCCTCGCACTCGAGGCAGAGCACACCCGTGCACGAACCTTCGTTCTCGCACCCGAACGGAAAGAACTCCCCGACTCGTGCGACGATCAAATACACGATCGCGAGAACACCCACGATCACGATGCCCTTTACGGCCGGGCTGGAATCTTCCCAGAACGACATGCCGCCGCCTCCTTGCTTGCTTGCTGCGAAATCGGCCCCGAGGTTACGGAAACCGGTCAATGATGGTCAACTAAAACTCCGGCTTTCGCCGGGGAAACACCCACGAGAAAGTGTCATGAACCCGAGCCTTTCCTCGTGGCGCGCGCACGCCCAGGCCGCGTTTCGCGTCGCCAGCCGCACCGGAATTCTCCGCCATGCCAAGCCAGGTGTGCTGATGGAGGCCGCCCGCCAACGCTTCGCGGGCCCGGTAGGGCTCCCGTCGGTGATGCGCCTGCATGCGATCTCGCAGCCCCACCGGGACGCCCTGGTCGATTCGAATGGCCAACGTAGCTTCGCTCAGGTCGACCGGCGCGCGGACCGCCTCGCCAACGGGCTGAGCGACCGATTGGGTATCGGCCAGGACGACGCGGTCGTGATTCTGTTGCCCAACTGCGCGGAGGTCCTGGAGGCGCAGATCGCTTTGGGCCGCCTGGGTGCGGCCGCCGTGAGCCTGAGCCCTCGGTCGACGGCGGACGAGCTCGTCTATCTGGTGACCCACTCGGGTGCGCGCGCCGTCATCGTGGACGCATCGCTCAGCGCCACGCTCGACGCGGCCCGCCCACGGCTCGACGTCCCTGAGGACCACTTCATCGTCGTGGGAGCGGAACGCCCCGGATACGCGCCCTACGAGCGCCTGCTCGCCGAGGCCGCTTCGTCGCGCCGCGATGGAGGGGACCCTGCGGTGGTCATCTACACTAGCGGCACAACCGGCAAGCCCAAGGGCGCGGTGCGCAAGTTCCCGAAGGAGCTGGTGTGGTCGGCCCTGCATGCGGTCGACGCCCTGCCGATCCGCGCGGACGACCGTCACCTGACCGTGTGCCCGCTCTACCACTCGACGGCGTTCGGCTTCCTGTCGTTCACGCTGACGCTCGGCGGCACCGGGGTCATTTCGCCGCGTTTCGATCCCACGCAGTTTCTGGCCGACATCGAGCGGCACCGCATCACCACCACGGCCGTCGTCCCCACGATGCTGCACCGCGTGCTCGAACTGCCCGCCTCCGTGCGTCGCCGCTACGACACGCGCAGCCTCTCCGCCATCTTCTCGGGCGGGGCCCCGCTCTCGGGGACGCTGGCGGCGCGGGTGATCGAAGAGTTCGGGCACGTGCTGCACAACTTCTACGGCGCCACCGAGACCGGACTGAACACCCTGGCGACACCGAGCGACCTGCTCACGGCCCCCGGAACCATCGGCCGGCCGCTCGTCGGGACCGAGATTCGGCTGTTGGACGAGGCTGGCCAGGAGGTCCCGGACGGAGAGGTTGGCGAGCTGTGGGTCCGCAGCGCGATGCGGATCGCCGGCTATCACGACGACGAGGCGGCCACCCGGGCGTCGATGCGAGGCGCGTTCTTCAGCGTCGGAGACCTCGGCTTCAAGGACCACCACGGCCTCTATCATCTCGGCGGTCGCAAGCGCGACATGGTCATCTCGGGTGGCGTCAACGTGTACCCCGCCGAGGTCGAGGAGGTGCTCGCGCGCCACCCGGACGTGGCCGAAGTGGCGGTCGTCGGCGTCGTGGACGAAGAGTGGGGAGAGCGGGTCCGCGCCTGCGTCGTGCCTCGCGCGGGCTTCGAGGCGGCCGCGTTCCTGGCCTGGAGCAAGCACCACCTCGCCGGCCCGAAGGCGCCGAGGGAGGTCCGCGAACTCGCGTCTTTGCCAAAGAACCCCACCGGAAAGGTCCTCAAACGGCAGCTCCGCGCGCTGCCGTAGACGCGGCCAAGCTCTCGAGCACGGTCCGAGTCAGAGCGGAGCATGCCTCGCGTCGTCGCTCTCCTCCTGGTTGCGCTCCTCGGTCCCGTCTCGACCGCGGCCGCCGACACCACCGCTGTCAGCGTCGTGCATGACGCCTCCCTCCGCAGGCAGACGCGCCAAGTACGTCGGGTCCTGCGCCGTCTGCATCTCGCCTCCGCGGCGCGCGTCGACTGCGATCCCTCCGAGGGCGCCCCGTGTGTGCAGCGGCTCCTCGTAGGCACGCGGGCCGACCGCCTGCTCATCGCCCGCGTCGTCTGGCGTCGAGGCGGTTGTTCTCCGATTCGCAACGCCCACGGCGCCGTCCGGGGACATCGCATGATGCGGAGCCCGAGTGTGCGCCTCGAGGTCTACCGAGACGACGGCACGCTCGTGGCGAGCGAGGCGCTCGACCTGGGGCGGAGCGCGGACGACGACGCCCTGGAAGACGCAGTGTCACGAGTGCTCCGGCAAGGCCGGGACCCTCAGAGCACCTCCCGCAGGTAGCGCCCCGTCACGGAAGCCTCGCACCCCGCAACCTGCTCTGGCGTTCCGGCAATCAACACCTCGCCGCCGCCGTCCCCTCCATCGGGCCCCAGATCGATCACGTGGTCTGCGCACCGCACAACGTCGAGGTCATGCTCGATGACCAGCACCGTGTTGCCGAGCTCGACGAGGTCCTCGAGGGCCGCCATGAGCACTTCGACGTCACTGGCGTGCAGACCGGTCGTCGGCTCGTCGAGCACATAGAGGGTGTCGCCCGTGGCGCGCCGTGCGAGTTCCTTCGCGAGCTTGAGCCGTTGGGCTTCGCCCCCGCTCAGCGTCGTCGCAGACTGTCCGAGCGACACGTATCCGAGCCCCACCGACCGAAGCGCCGCCAGGCGGTCACGGATCTTCGGCACGACCTCCAGCTGCTCGAGCGCCGCCTCGACGCTGAGATCGAGCACGTCGGCGATGCTCAACCCGCGGTACTTCACCGACAACGTCTCCGCCTCGTAGCGCCGGCCGTGGCAGTGCGCGCACGTCACGAAGACGTCAGGCAGGAAGTGCATCTGCACCCGGATGACGCCGTCGCCCTTGCATGCTTCGCAGCGCCCGCCCTTCGTATTGAAGCTGAACCGCCCGGGGCCCCAGCCGCGCGCGCGGGCGTCGGGAAGCGCCGCAAACAACTCACGAAGGGCGGCGAAGACCCCCGAGTAGGTGGCCGGGTTGCTGCGGGGGGTGCGCCCGATCGGCGCTTGATCGATGGCGATGACCTTGTCGATCAGCTCCAACCCCTCAAGCCGACCTGCCACCGAGCCGACCTGCGCGTTGTGCAGCGCGTGTCGGGCGAGCGGGAGCATCGTATCCACAATGAGACTCGACTTTCCGCTTCCGCTCACCCCGGTGACGCAGGTCAGGCAGCCGAGCGGAATGTCCGCGGAAACCTTGCGCAGGTTGTGGGTCTCCGCGTCGAGAATGCGTAGCGCACGCTCCGAGCGGCGCCTCGATTCCGGCGTCTCGATCCCCGCGGCGCCCGACAAGTACCGCCCCGTCAGAGACTCGGGATGCGCTTCGATCTCGTCGGGTGTGCCGCTGGCGATGATCTGCCCGCCGGCCAGTCCCGCGCCCGGCCCCATGTCGATGACGTGATCGGCGGCGCGGATGGCGAGCGGGTCGTGCTCGACCACGAGCACGGTGTTGCCCGCGTCCCGGAGGCCGTGCAGCGTCTCGAGCAGCCGGCTGTGGTCCCGCGGGTGGAGCCCGATGGACGGTTCGTCCAGGACGTAGAGCACACCCACCAGCGCGGAGCCGATCTGCGTAGCCAAGCGGATCCGCTGCGACTCGCCCCCACTCAGCGTCTTGGTCGGTCGACCGAGCGATAGGTAGCCCAGCCCCACCCCGACGAGGAACCCCGAGCGCGCGCGCAGCTCACGGAGCAGACGGTCCGCGATGGTCGAGCGCGTGGCGTCGAGCTCCAGCGCGTCGAGCGCCGACTTCAGCCGCCGGAGCGGCATGCTCGTGAGGGTGGCGATGTCGTGATCCCCCACGCGCACGCCAAGCGCCTCCTGCCGCAGTCGCGCGCCGCCGCACTCCCGGCACGGGGCCCGGCTCGCAAACCGGCCGAGCTCTTCCTCGAGGTACTCGACGGCCGCCTCGGTCTCGCCTTGGTCGCGCTTTCGAGCCTCGTAGTCCCGCAGCCGCTGCTCCAGCGTACCGATGACCCCCGGCCACTCCGCGCGCGTACTGCCCTTCTTGGGGGGCGCACCATGGAGCACCTTCTCGCGCGTCGCCTTGGTGAGCTTCTTCCACGGCTTGTCGAGGTCGACCCGAACGTGCTCAATCAGCGCCCGGGTCATCGCGCGGTGATACGCCGCGCCCGGCTTGCCCCACGGCACGATCGCGCCCTTCTCAATGCTCAGCGTGGGATCGGTGACGATGCGCGCGGCATCGAACGTGCGCTGCTCACCCAGCCCAGAACACGTTGGGCACGCGCCCGACGGGCTGTTGAACGAGAACGTCTGCGGCGTGAGTTCGTCGATGACCGGGCCGTGCTCCAGGCACACGAACCGTTCGCTCAACACGAGCGTCTCCAGTGCCGGCTCCGACGGGCGCGTGCGCGGAACGACGTGAACCCGGCCCTCCGCAAGCCGAAGCGCCAACTCGAGGGACTCGGCGAGCCGCCGCCGCGCCTCGGGCTTGAGCGCGAGGCGGTCGACTTGGACCTCCACGGACGCCGCCTCCTCGACGTCGAGATCCTCGCCGAGGTCGTGCACCACGCCATCGACCGCCACACGAACCCACCCGTCCTTGCGGAGATCGGAGAGGATGGCGGCGACGTCCGCGTCCTCGGCCAGGGGCAGCGGCGCCTGCACCACCACCCGGGTGCCAGCCGGCCACGCGAGCACGCGCTCGACCATCTCGGGCACGGTCAGCGCCCGCACGACCCGCGCACAACGCGGGCAATGCACCTCGCCGACCTTGGCAAACAAGAGGCGCAGGTAGTCGTGGATCTCGGTGACCGTGCCCACGGTGGAGCGCGGGTTTCGGCTGGTCGTCTTCTGCTCGATGGCGATGGCCGGGCTGAGCCCATCGATGAGGTCGACGTCTGGCTTTGGCATCTGGTCCAAGAAGCGCCGCGCGTAGACGCTCAGCGACTCGACGTAGCGCCGTTGCCCTTCGGCGTAGATCGTGTCGAAGGCGAGCGAGGATTTGCCCGAACCGCTCGGCCCCGTGATGACCGTCATGCGATCCCGCGGGATGTCGACGTCCAGGTCCTTCAGGTTGTGCTGCCGCGCCCCGCGGATGACGAGCTCCTTAGTCATGGTCGCGGCCATCCTCGGGCTGGGTGAGCCGCACCGCCAGCCGTAGGGCCGCCCGCATCCCGTCCGGCGACGCCGCGTCCTTGGCCGCCGCATCGTAGGCCACCCCGTGGTCGACGCTGGTCCGGAGGAAAGGCAGCCCCCAGGTCACGTTCACCGCTTCGCCCCAGTCGAGCAGCTTCGACGCGATGGTCGCCTGGTCGTGGAACATCGCCACCACGCCGTCGACCTCCGCACTGGCCGCGCGGCGGAACGCGGTCTCCGCACCGATGGGACCGATCAGTTCGGCGTCGAGCGGGCGGCACGCGTCCACTCCCGGCCGCACCACATCCTCGTCTTCGTCGCCGAAGGCCCGTGCCTCTCCCGCATGCGGGTTCAGCGCGCCCACGACCACACGAGGGGATTTGTGCCCGAGCCTGGCGAGCGCCTCGACGAGATGCCGGATCGCGCGAGACACATGTTTCGACTCGAGCACTTCCGGCAGCCGGCGGATCCCGACGTGCGTGGTGGCGAGCGCGACGCGGAGGCGCGGGCCGAGGAACATCATCGTCACCGCGTCGCTCGGCAGCCCCGCCGCGCGCGCGAGGTGCTCGGTCTGCCCGGTGAACGGCGTGCCGGCGAGCGCGATGGCCTCCTTGCTGGTCGGACCCGTGACGATCGCGCGGCCATCGCCCCGGTTCGCCCATTCGATGGCCGCGTCCAGCGCCGCCAGCTGCGCCGCGCCTCCCTCCGGTGTGGCCCGGTGCGCCGTCCGGATCGCAGCCGCCACGGGGCCGCAGTCCACAAACGAGAGACCGGCGGGCGCACACTCCTGCGCATCCAGCCAGTCCCCGTCACCGGCACGTTCCCGGAGGTGGGCCGCGTCACCGAACAGCACCACGCGCTCGGTGCGCGCCATCTCGAGGGCCGCTTCAACCGCGATGGCGGGCCCGACGCCGCAAGGATCCCCGACCGGGACGAGCAGCGGCTTCATGGTGTCCTCATCTTGTATCCGACGCCGCGCACGGTCTCGATCGGGACCGCGTCCTTGCCGAGCTTCATGCGGAGACGACGCACGTGAATGTCGACGGTGCGGCTTCCCCCGTAGTAGTCGACGCCCCAGACCCGCTCGAGGAGCTGCTGCCGGGTGAACACCCGACCGCGGTGACTGGCCAGGAAGCGCAGCAGCGCAAACTCCTGCGCGGTGAGCGTGATCGAGCGACCGTCCTGCTGGACCTCGTGCGCCGCGGTGTCGATCACGATCCGGCCGACCTTGATGCGCTCCGGGTTCTCGAACTCGCTGCGGCTCCACTCGGCCCGACGGATGCGCACGTAGAGCTCGGCCGGCACGTACGGCGCCAGCACGAGGTCGTCGAATCCGTCGGTGGGTTGCACGCGAGTGAGGGCGTTGACCGTCACCCCGAGCAGCACCGGCACCTCAGCGAGCGGGGGGATCGCCCGAAGACGCAGGAGCGCAGCGCGGCCGGCGTCCACCTCGTCGAGCGCTTCGACCAGCACGGCGTTCGGGGGGTTCGCCGCGAGCGTCTCCACATCGAACCTGTCCCAGAGATCGGCGGTGCGCACCGAACAGCCCAGCGCGATCAGGGTCTGGGCCCCGCCCTCCTCGCGTCGCACCACCTGGGGCGATCCGACCACCAGAATCCACACGGCGCGGACCTTATCGGCGAGGTGGCGTCGAAGCAACGCCGTGCGCCTCGCCGTTGACGTCGGCTTCCACCGACCCGCCGCCTGCACCAACAGGACAAGCGGGCTTGACCCGATCGGGGTGGCGTGGCTTGATGCCGGTGCGTCGGGCTCCCCCCGACGCGGAAGCATCGGCGCACACGTTGGCCTCGAAGAGCTGGAGACTGGTGGTAACGGAGCTGGGCGGTTCCGCCCCCCTCCACGAGGCGCGCGTTGAAGCGGGCAATTGGATGACCGCGCTCACGCTGGCTCGAACCGAAGTTGGCGACGCGGGCGGCATCCCCCCAGGCGCGAGCGTCTCGGTCTCCCCCGAAGGCAACGTCACCATCCAAGACGCGGTGGGTCGGCGCACGTTCAAGCTCGCTCCGGATGCCGAGACCTCCCTGCGGGAGAAGCCTGCCCCCCGCCGTCCGACCATCCCGGCCGAAGAAGTGCCGCGGACCCCCTCCGTGCCCGCACCGGCTCCCTCCGTGCCCGCACCGGCGTCGGCGGAGTCCAGTTCGGCGGCATCGGTGGCCCCTGCCGCGAATTCGATTCGTGTTCCCAAGCCGTCGACGCGGCCCCCCGCCAAGCCGAAGAAGAAGAACCACACCGTTGCGTACGATGCGCGCGAGCTGGGCGTGTACAACAAGGGCGTCACCGGCGCGGCGGCGGCGAGCGAGCCGAAGAAGAACCAGACCATCGCGTACGACGCGCGGCAGATGGGTTTCGCGGCGCCCGAGAGCGCGAGTGAAGCCCCCGCTCAGGCCACGCCATCCGAGGGTGCGAGCGAAGCTGCGCCCCAGCAGCCCGAGACGGCCAAGAGCACGCCGGCCAAGAGCGCGCCGCCGAGCAAGACGATCGCCTACGATGCACGCGAGCTGGGTCTCATGGCCTCGAGCGCGACGGAGGCGGCCTCACCCAAGAGCGCCCCTCCAAATCAGACCATCGCCTACGACGCGCGGGAGCTTGGACTCACGTCGCCCTCGGAGGCCCAGGACGCCCCTGCGAACCAGACCATCGCGTACGATGCGCGAGAGCTGGGGTTGGCGGCGAGTGCCGCCGAGCCGACGACGACGGAGCCCAAGCCCAGGAAGGAGAAGAGCGCTGCCAAGCGCACCGTGGCGTTCGACGCGTCCGAGCTCGACCTTCGCCCTCCGGCATCGCGAGCCGACGCTGGCGCGCGATCCGCAGCCGACGGTCAGTCCGAATCCGACCCCAGCACCGAAACTGTCGTGTCGCCCAAGAAGAAGACCAAAAAGAAGAAGAGGAAGAAGCCGCCGACCCAGACGGTGGCCTTCGAGGCCTCTCAGCTGGGCGACGTCGCCGCCGCCAAGGCGAGCCATGCCACGCCCGCCGCTGAGGCCGCCAAACCAGGCGAGGATGCGCTCCGCACGTGGGAGCTGCTGCACGAGCGCGACGAGGAGCCGAGCGACGCCTCCCCGCTTCGGTACCGGGAGCGGGTCTATGTCGTGCCGAGCGATGCCTCTGAGCCGGAGCTCGAGGCAATCCTCATGGCGCGCTTCGAGGAGCTACACGCCGAGCTCTCCGCCTTCCCCAAAGGCAAGCTGGTCAACATGGCTCTGTTCGACCACAAGTGGACGGGACGCCCAGAGCGCCCACCGCGCATCACACTGCAGTGGAAAGACTGGCGTGGGGAGCCGATCGTCTCACGCCCGTCCGATGGGACCGCGCCCTCCACCGAATCGCAGCCTCCGGCGCAGCCCCAGCCTCCCGCTGTGCAATCGCCCGCTGTGCAATCGCCCGCTGTGCAGTCGCCCGCTGTGCAGTCGCAGCCGCCCGCCGCGCAGTCGCAGCCTCCCGCCGCGCAGTCGCAGCCGCCCACCGCGCAGT
>JBGCFC010000010.1:0-131397 GCA_045106715.1 Sandaracinaceae bacterium | reverse complement strand
CTGGACGTCGTCGGGTAAGAGATCCCGCAGGTCCCGGAGCACGCCGATGGCCGACTGCAGATCACCGCGGCTCTCCCGATGCAGGATGGCCAAGCGGCGGTAGAGGTCTGCCTTGCGCTGCGGATCGGTGATGCCGAGGCCCTCGCGCTCCAGGTGCGCCGCAAGGTCGTCCCAGCGTTCGGTGGTCGTGAGCAGCCTCTCCAGCGCACGCCGGGCCTCGGGCTCGGATGGGTCGAGCGCCGCGACACCGCGCCACGCGCTGATGGCTCCATCGAGGTCGTCCAGCTCACGCTCGCTCAGGAGCGCGACCTGCTTGAGCCGTGACATGCGCACGCCGGGGTCGAGCCCCCCGATGCGGGACGCGGCAAGCAAGGCCTCCCGGAGCGGCGCCCATTCTCCGGTGCTTCGGCAGCTCTCTTCCAGGGTGTGCAGCGCCTCCGGGTCGCCCGGCTCCTGCTTGAGGATCTCGGTGGCGAATGTGCCGGCCTGACTCAGGTCGCCCTGGTCTCGAAGTGCGGTGATCAGCTCCCTCAGACGAGGAATGCGCTCGCGTGGCGGGAGCCCTCGGGCGGCGATCCCCAGCGCGCGGATCGCGTCGTCCTCGCGCCCGGCGCGTCGGTAGAGGTCCACCAACGTCTCAGCTGCCTCGGCGTCCTCGGACTCGAGCAGCCACTCGAGGCAGGTGATCGCGTAGTCGAGTTGCCCAGCGTCGAGGTACGCGTGGGCGAGCCGCTTGCGTCGCACGGCGGCTTCAGGCCGGTCGGGGGCGTGGCCCAGATACGCGACCCACCGCGCCGGCAAGCGCTTGCCTTCGCCCATCTCCTCGGCGATCCGCTCGAACAGCGCCATCGCGCCGTCGTGGTCGGGGCGCGCGTCCAGAGCTTGCTCCAGGTAGGCGAGGGCGTGCTCGCTCGGGACGTGCTGCGCCATCTGGTAGAGCAGGTCCGCCGCGCGATGACGGTCCGACGCGGAGACGTGAGCGTCGTCGGAGCGCCGCGCGCGCGCCAGATACACCCGCGCCAAGTCGCTCATGACCTCCATGTCGCCGGGCGCCGCCGCGAGGGCCCGCTTGAGTGCCATCGTTGCGCCCTCCGGGTCGTCGAGGTCCTCCGAGCGCATGTGGGCGAGTTCGCGCCACAGGGCGACGCCGCGCGCCGGGTCGCTCTCGACCTTGGCTTCACGCTCGAGGAGCGTTGCTGCCGCCTTCAGGTTGCCGGCCGCGCGGTAGATCTCGCGCGCTGCGTAGATGGCGGCGACGAGCTGCCCGTCCGCTTCGAACGCCTTCTTGTAGTAGCCGACGGCCTTGTCGACGCGGGTGAAGCGATGCTCCCAAATCTCGCCCAGCTGGTGGTAGAGCAGGGCGATGTCGCGGTCGTCTCCGTTTGCGCGGGCGAGGGCCTTGGCCTGCTTCTCCAGCAGGTCTGCCAGCCGGCGCATCTCGGCCCCGTCCTCGAACAGGCCGCGCAGCCGGAGAAAAGCGTCTTCACACTTCGGGTCGAGCTCGAGCGCGCGGTGATACATCGTGATCGCGCGCTCCCGGTCCGCGAGGGCGCCGAGCACCAGCTCGCCCGCGTCGAACATCGCCCTCGCCCCGGCCCGTCGGTCGGGTGAGCGGCTGGCCCAGCCCTCGAGCAGGTTGGCCAGCGACGCGTAGTCTCCGATGCGCTGGTAGTGCGCACGAAGGGCGGCGAACGCATCCTGATCGTTCGGGTTGCGCCGCAGACGAGCGACGAGCTCTTGCGCGGTGGCGTCCATCTACGAGAGACCCGGCCCAGCGACACCTGGGCGAAGGCGCCGAGAGCTTACCGCGGCCTGCGGCGGTTCTCTACGTCGACGTGATCGTTGTCGACAGATGGCGCTCAATTCGATTGTGGGGGAACCAGCTGCCGACTCCCAAAGAAGCGGTGAGCGCCGATCGGCTTGCGGTCTACACACCCTCCGGCGAGCTCGTGAAACGTCTGGATCCGTGTCTCCCCGAGCTCCCAGCAGAGTGCTACCTCGCGCTGCCCATCGAGCACCGAGCGAAAATCCACGCGCCCGCGCTCGAGGTCGGTCACGGTCACGCCGAGCGCCTCGAGCCGACGCGCCTCCTGCTGCGCCACCTCCACCATGAGCTGGACCTCGATCACGTCGCGCGCGAGCGCGGGATCGGTCACGTCGTCCGGATGCGGCAGCCCGCCGGGGTTGGACGGACGTACGCCGACCTCCATCAGACGACGCGCCCCTGCCCTGGCGCGCCCGAGCAGCTGCGTGCTGCACGCGAGCGCCGCCGTCACCCGAGGAATCAGGGCGTTCGCTTCCTCGAGCGTGAACGTCCGCGACACCTCTTTGAGATAACTCGCGTGGCGGGCCTGGCAACCCCCATCAAGGTCAGCGTCAGCTGAAGAAGGACGCGCTGGCGCGCCGGTGGGCTTCCAGCGCCGATACGTAGGCGGCGAAGCCGGCCAACAGCATCGCGATGCCGATCGGGCCGACCTGGTAAGCGAAGAACGCGGCGGCCAGCGACCCCGATACGATCATGCCGGTCAGCGGCCACCGCTCAGCCAGGGAGGGCCCCGGCTCGGGGAGCGACTCGAGGTGCTCGATCATCGCCGCGACCTCGGGTGAGTCTCGGTGCACGGCGGGCCCGGCGCTCCGGTCCCACAGCTCGAGCCCGCACCGTGAACACGGCTCGCGGAAAGGAAAGCAGTCGCCACAACCCGCACACTCGAACCGATCGGGGCGAGGCCCAACCGGCGGTGGCGCTCCCGCTTCGGCCCCGTGAACCGCGAGCCGGAGAGCGATTCGGTACGCCCGGAGGACGCGCTTGAAACGCGCCGGCGCCCGCGGATCATCGGGGTTGTGGTCAGGGTGATGCCGTAGCGCCTCGCGCCGGAAGGCCCGCCTCACCTCCGCTTCGGTCGCGGTGGTGGGGACTCCGAGCGTTTCAAAGGCGACGTCCGACATGGCTAACTCCGACACCCTACCTACGGTGCATGTTCCGAAAAAGTTCCCGATTCTCGAAAATCAGTCCGCCGAGGACGGCGCGGCGTCCCCGAAGAACAGGGTGCGGGAGGACCGGTCGAAGCGGAGCTGGAGCTGGGAGAGCAGGAGCCAGCCGATGGAACCGGAGACGGGGGCGCCGATCGCCTCGGCGTAGCGGGGCGCGAGCAGGCCTCGAACCACGGGGATCCCCTCGGCGGGAAGCGTGCCCAGGGTGAGGTCGACGAGCGCCATCTCCGGCCCGTCGGTCGCATTGCTCCAATCGCTCTCCACCAGACCGAGCGCCTCCCCGCCGGAGGGGCTGACGGCAATGGGGAAGAGGCCTGAGGTGTCGAGCGTGAACCAGGCGCGTGACTCGCCTCGGGTCGCCGCGACCGCGAGGAACGAGCCCGTCAGGGACAGGAGCGGGGCGGAGGCGGGCGTGGGGGCGGGCGGGGCGTCGCTCAGCGTGAGGGTCCCGGCGGGGCCATCGAGGATGGCGCCGAGACGCATGAGGAGGTCCGCGCCCAAGACCATCCCGATTCGGACGCCCAACGCTTCACTCACGGCGCCGAGGTCGCGGACCGTGTGTGGGACATGAGCGACGCGGAGTTCGCCGATCTGGAGCTCGTCGATGGCGCCTGGCTGACGACGCACGGCCGGGTCGAGCACAGAGAGGTGCACGCCGGTGCCGACCAGCGCGAGCGTCTGAACGGCGTCGACCTCCACCTCGACGACCGGCAGCGCCAGAGGCCGGAGCGGAAGCTGGCTCCCAGTGCCACGGACCTCGTACCCGGGGCTCGCCAGGAGGGCCGGGCGCACGGACGCGGCCCAGGGGTCAGGTTCTGGACGCTCCACCAAAGGGCTTAGGGTCTCGGCCGCCATGGCGTGGTCGCCTCGCGCGATCTGGGCGCGCGCCCGCAAGCGCAGGAGCGTCTCGTCCTCCGCGCCACGCGTCGCCGTTTCCGCCGCGTCCCATCGACCGAGCGCCAAGTGGGCCCGCGCGCTCACCTCGGCGGCGTCCCGATCGCCCGTCGCGATGAAGGCGTCTTCGCCCAACCGGGCCGCGCGCTCGGCGTCGAGCTGCGACCACGCCTGAAGCGCCTCGCGGACGGATGCGCGGGGACTGCCCGTCACAGGGGGGGCCGCGCCGCAGCCGAAGGCGAGCGAGAGGAAGAACAGCGTCAGGCGTCGCACACCGGCTCCGCCCATAACATTCGGTCTCCGCGCAGCGTCTTCTTCAGCCCGCGCTCCACGAGGTGCCCGTCTACGTGGGAGGCCGTCAGCGCGGTGATGTGCAGCACGTCCTCGATGGGGTCGCGGCCTGGAACGCGGTAGGCGAACCGAACCGGAGTTTTCGCGGGGTGCGCAGCCGACAGGACCGCGTGCACGTCATCGCGGAAGCGCGGCGGGGCGTCTCGCGTCTGTGCCTGAAGCAAGTGGCGTGCGGTCCCCACCTTCAGGGTGTGGCGCACGACCTCGAGGAGTTGGCCGGCGGCGACCGCGTCCGCCTCGGCCCGGTGGGTGGGGATGGCGAGCCCGAGCTCGGCCGTGAGCTTGGACAGGGCATAGCTGCCTCGGTGCCAGCAGCGTCGCGCGAGCATCCGGGTGTCGAGGGCGTGTACGGGAGGCGCGTCGATCTCTCCGCGCCCGGCCGCGGCCGAAAGGAACGCCAGGTCGTAGCGAATCGCGTGCCCCACCAGCACCGCGCCGTCGAGCAAGTCGCGCAGCGCCGCGCGCAGGGAGGTGAGCGGGGGCGCTTCGGCGAGCATCGCGTCGGAGAGCGTGTGAACGGCCTCCGACGCACCCACCGGCACGCCCGGCCGCACGAGCGACGTGAGCTTGGCGACCGTGACACCGCCCTCGACGCGAAGGGCCGCCAGCTCGCAGATGCGGTCCGACACAGGGTCGAGTCCCGTCATCTCGAGGTCGAGCCAGACAAACGCCGCGTCGTCGAACGCACGATCCCACACGCCACCCGAGGCGGGAGGGGGGGCAGACGCAGAGGGGTCCGGGAGCATGTTGACGCGCAAACTCACGCGGCGGCGGGAACGGAGGCGGCGCTCTCCGGCTCGGTCGAGGCGTCGTTACGCCCCGCGATCTTCTCGGTGAGGGTGTCCCGGAGTTGCAGCACGTCCCACACGGGCCCGGCGACGAAGGACAAGGGGTCGTCCGCAAACGCAGGTGCGCCCTTCTCGAAGACGCCATGGCCGACGAAGTTGAGCACCCAGCCCGCCGTCCAGCTGCCGTTGGCCAGCCACCAGGGTGGGCTGTATCGGGGCGCGGCCAGCATGCCGACGGCGCCGCCCACGATCATCGGGATGCCGACCGTGTGCAGCAGCCGGTTGGTGGGGTCCTGGTGGGTTTGGTCGTAGAAGGTGATGGCCGCGTTCCAGCGCTCCGCCATGCCGCCTTCGAAGTCGGGATGCGCCTTCCGCCACTCCTGCTCGAGACCTCGCATGCCGCTCGCCACCATCGCCAGCGGGGTGAGCTTGGCGCCCGTCATCACGCCGAGCATGCCGCCCGCAAGCATGGCCAGGTCTCGGTTCTTCTTTTCGGCGAGCAGCGCGGTGAGTCGGTCGAGCATGTGTCCTCCGGTCGCGCCAAGATTTGCAGACCTCGGGCGCACACGCCATCACGGGCCTCATGCGCCTTCACGACGCCCTCGCCGCGCTCGACCATCGGGCGTTCGAACGGCTCTGCCGCCGGCGCGGCGTGGTCATCGACGACCGCAAGCGGATGACCCCCGCGCAGCAGGCCGCCCGGCAGCTCGCCGAGCGCGCGCGTCGGGTGCCGCTCGAGGCGCTTCCTCCCCCTGCGCGGGAGGCTGCCCATCGCTTGGCGCACCTCCCCGAAGGCGAGCCGCGGGCCTCGCTGGGCGGAGGGGGAATGGTGCTGATCGACGAGGACTTGGTGTTTGCACACCCGGAGCGGCGTGAGCACTGCGCGATGCCCAGCGCGTTCCGCGTCAGCCTCCCGCCTTGGCGCACGGAGGACCGTCGAGGGGTGCGGGCGATGCTCAGCGCGTCTGACGAAGCGGTCTGGGCGGTGCTTGGCAAACACGCCCTGGGGCGACAGCCGGTCGGCCCGCCGCCGCTCTACCTCGAGCCCGTGCTCGAGGCGCTGGAGACCGGCCGGGGACTCGACCGTCTGCTCGGAGCGCTCTCGCCCAAGCAGCGCCGGCTCATCGACGCGGTCGAGGCGCGGGGAGGTCAGCTCGAGACAGACGAGCTGCTGGCGCTCGAGCGCTTTGCGGTGCGCATCCGGCTGGCGAGTGGGGCTCTGCCACCCCGCTCCGCGTCCCATCACCTGTTTGTTCGTGGGCTCATCCTGCCGCGCGCCAACGGCATCTGGGCGCTCCCGACCGAAGTCGCGGAGCGAGTGGGGGAGCCGCGCCGTCGTGTCGAGCGCGAAGCGAAGAAGCGGCTCTTGGCGGAGGTGGCGGAGAACGTCGACCTCGAGCCCGCGCGCGCCGAGCTTGCCGAGGACCCGAGCGCGGCGGCCGTCGCGTTGCTGGCCGCGCTCGCATCAGCAGGGGAGCTGGCTCCGGCGGGCGCGCCGGTGCGCCGCAGCGCCGTGAAACGCGCGGCGCGTGACGTCGGCGTGGATCCCTCGCGCGCGGAGCTGCTCGTCTGCCTTGCCCGAGCGGCCGGGGCGCCGCTTCGCGAGGGCACGGTCGGGGAAGTCGGCGCGCGGCTGTTTCGATCGTGGCGTGCGGGAGCCGCCTGGGACGAGGCCCGGCTCGACGCAGATGCCCACCGGCTGGACCCGCGGCGCCGCATGCCGACCCCAACGCGGGGGCTTCGGGACGCCGTGATCGAACTGCTGGAAGCGATGCCGGAGTCCCGGTTCGCGCCGGTGGCCGAGCTATGCCGTACCGCCGTCGGAGACCTCCGCAACACGACGGCGCCCCGGCTGCTCTCCGCCGCGCGTGTGAAGGACAAGAACGGGTGCGCGGCCGACGCGATGGCCATCGTCCTGCGGATCCTGAACGAGACCTTGCCGCGAATCGGCGCCGTCGACCGCGGGCGTGTGGACGGTCGCGAGGTCGTCCGCCTCTCCCGCGGAGCGCGGAGATGGGCCGCGGGTGGTCCGTCGGCGTCCCGCGCGACTGAGGCGCACTGGGAAGGCGGCGGGCGGCTTCGCGTCGGCAGTCGGACGGCGGTCGGAACGGTGATCGCCGCGGCTGTGGGAACGACCCCTCTCGTGGTCGACGGCCTGCTGCTTCGGGTCGATCCGGAGAGCGCCGAGCGCGGCCTGCTCAAGGAGGAGGCGGAGGAGATCGAGCGACGCTGGACCGAGCTCGCCGGCCCCCTGGACCCCATGGCGGAGCGCGCGCTTCGCCAGGCCGACGGACGGGCTCGCCTCACCCTTGTCCCGGCCAGCGCGTTTCTCCCCGTCGACGATCCAGAGCTCCGCGCTCGCTTGCTCGACAGCCCTCCGATGCGCGAGTTGGTCTTGGCCAACGGTCCCCCGGACGGCTTGTTGATTCGTGTCGGGGTTTCACGGACTCAACTCGTGCGCGCTTTGGCGTCTGTAGGGGTTCGCCTGGACGCACTCAAAGAGGGCTAGGGAAATGCCTGACACATGGCGTGTAAGTCCGCGCTTGCCCTGTATTTCTAGGGTAAAATGCGGCCGATCCAGCCTTGACGCTCCCCTTGGACTCGCTACGCTTCGCAAGCGTTCGGGGGGTGTGTGAACGCACGGACACCGCCCGAGCCAGATCCGGAGGGGACATGGCACAGGGGACGGTCAAGTGGTTCAACAACGCCAAGGGGTGGGGCTTCATCAAGCAAGATGAAGGGCCCGACGTCTTCGTTCACTACTCCCAGATCGCCGGTGATGGCTTCCGCACGCTGCGTGAGGGCACCGAGGTGAGCTTCGAACTCCGTGACGGCCCCAAGGGTCCGCTCGCCGAAGAGGTGAGCGAGCTGGGTGAGATCGCCCAGGTCTGAGCGGGCTCCTGCGGCGGGCAGTCGGTCTGCGGCGGTCGGTCTGCGGCAGTCGGTCTGCGGCAGTCGGTCTGCGTCGGTCGATTCCATGTGGACGTCCGCGTCTAGCCCGCTCCCCAACGGCGAGGCTTGGAGAACGGAGCGCGACGTGTGCCTCTGGTCCGAGCTGGTGAACGGCCGCGGACTCGTCGCGCAGGAGCTGCGCCTCGAGCGAACGTCCGAGCCGACGGCGGCCTCGCGGTACCGGACCCCGTGTTCACGGAGGTGCACGGGCCGTGGCCGAACCCTGAGGCGGACGGCGTCCCCGGTCAGAGGGGGGGCGGAGCGGCCCGGAGCGGGAGGGCCGCGTGGGGCACGTCTTGGGTCTCCGACCAGCTGCGTGTCTCTGACGAGGACGACGCGGCGGAGCTTGAGCGCCGTCCGATTCCCCCGCGGTCCGCCGAGGAGACGCGGCTCATCGCTGCCGCCGCGAATCTTGGGGGATATCCCGTGGCCATCCGCGACGACGTCTCGACGCGCTCCCTGCTCTCGGTGACACGCACGTGCTTGCCGAGGGAGCGCTTCGTGTTGCCAGACCTCCCTCGCGCGCACAGCTGCACGAGCGGGCTCGCTTGATAGACGGGGCGGCGGCTCAGGGGCTGACGTACTTGTCTACGGACAACGCCCACTGAACTTCGCTGATGAGCCCTTCGAGGTCGTCCATGGCTTTCGAGTAGGTGATTTCGTGCCATGTATCGAGGATCTTGGAATCGTCCATCGGATCCTTGACCTCCACCGTCTGCGAGGCGAGCTCGGTGTAGCCACGCCCGGTCGCGTGCTCTCCGACGGTGGTCCGGACTTTTTCGAACAGCTGGTCCGCTTCGATGTTCGGAAAATCGGATTGCTGGGACCGAGCGGTGAACACCACACCGAGTGCGTCCTCGATGCGGACGCGGATGCCGCTGTCCATGATGTGCAGCCGCACGCGTTCAGCCACCTGGATCTCTTCCGGCTGCGTCCGGTAGATCTCGACGCCGGCGGCGACCAGTCCTTCTTTGACTCGGTTCAGATCCGTACTGCTGCTGCTCACTCGGGGTTTCCCTGCATGCCGAAATCGCGACCACGATATCACCAGCTGGAAGCGCGGCACAATGATCGGTCGTCTCACGAGTGCATCCGGAGGGCCAGAACACGCGGTGCGATTGCATCCTTCCGCCGTCACGGAAATGTCGGGGCTCTTTCTACGTTCCACTGCGATCGCAAGCACCCCCAAATGTGGACAGCGTGTCCCCTGACGGGTCACGAAGAGGTCGAGGAGAGGTGTTCATGACGACCATGCGTGATGCGCTCGGACGGGAGGTGTCGCTCGAGGCGGTTCCTCAGCGGGTCGTCTCGCTCTTGCCAAGCGAGACCGAGAACGTCGTCCAGCTCGCGGGCCCGGAGCGCCTCGTCGGTCGGACGGACTACTGTCCCGAGCCCGACGGGCGCTCGGTTCCCTCTGTGGGAGGTACCAAGAAGTTCCATGTGGACGCTGTGGTGGAGCTGGCGCCGGACCTGGTACTCGCCAACCAAGAGGAAAACGGGCGGCGTGACGTCGAGCGACTCATCGAGGCGGGAATCACGGTGTACGTGGGCTTCCCGCAGACGGTCGACGGGGCGCTCGACCACCTCGATGCGCTCGCCCGGCTGCTCGGCGCAGGTGAGTCTCTTGCACAGGAGGTGAGGCTGGCGGTGCGCTCGTCGCAGCCGGTGACGACGCCCCGCCGGGTGTTTGTTCCCATCTGGCGGGAGCCTTTCATGACGTTCGACCACCGCACGTATGCGAGCGACGTTCTTCGCCAGGCCGGGGGGGACAACGTGTTCGCAGACCGCCCCCGGCGCTTCCCGCTGGCGGCCGACGTGGGCACCGCGCCGTCGGTGAGCCGCCCGGACGCCGACACGCGCTATCCCCGGACCTCGCTGGCCGAGGTCATCGCGCGCGCCCCCGACGTCGTGCTCCTTCCGGACGAGCCGTACGCGTTTCAACCCGAGCACGCAGACGCGCTTCGCGCAGGGGGGGTGCAGGCCGAATGCTGCTTCGTGTCCGGCAAGGACCTCTTCTGGCCAGGGGTGCGGACCGGTGAGGCGATCCAGCGGCTCAGGCGTCTCCTTCAACCCGAGGCGTGACGCTCTCGTGGAGCTTCAAGGGGTGAAGCGTAAAGCTCTGGTGAGGACCGCCGTATTGCCTTCCCGTTGCCGCTCCCCCCGTGTCCCCGAGGAGCGTGCGGAAAGCCTTCATGATCGGTCAAGCGACACTCGGTACCTCCCAAGACGTATTCAGGCATCGTGGCGCGCGTCGCCGCAGCGAGCGAATGGCCATCCACGCGAGCGTTGCGGTCCGGGGGCTCCGAGGGGACGCGCACGGCTTCAGCATCAACGCGAGCGAGGGTGGGCTGCGCGTGGCGCTCGACCGACGCTATCCCTGCGACGCTGAACTCGAGGTCGACCTTCGATTCCCCACCGGGGACGTGCTGCGGGAGCGTGCGCGCGTGGTCTGGTCACGCGCCCAGCCGGACGGCTGGCTGATGGGGCTGGCCTTCGTCGGATGACGCTGGCCTCCGTCGGGTGACACGCCCCCCGCCCTCTGGCGGGAGGCTCTCGCGTCACATGCAGGTCATCATGGAGGCGTCGATGTTCGACGCGCCGGGGGTCAGACACGTCGTTGCGACGAAGTCCGACTCGGAATCGGTGTCCATGCCGTCCGGAATCCGGCTGAGACCACCGGCGCCAGGGTCGGCGAGAGCCGAGGCCAGCATGACCATCATGCCGTCGATCGTCGTCATCGTCGCGCCCTCGTAGCCGAGCGCGTCGAGCACGGTCATCGCAGTGCTGTCGTAGACGAACATGCCGTCGTCGTCGCCGTTCTGCACGTTGTCCGACATCGAGCCGAACTCGATGGTCAGCGCGCCCGCGTCAACCGTCAGGCCGGGCGCGTGGATGACGAGGAACCCGCCCGCGGGAAGCTCCGCGCCCGCGGTGGAAAGGTCGATCGTCTCGTACTGGCTGCCCGTCTGGTTCACCAGGATGAGCTGCTTGCCGGCGAGCGCGACCGGCGTCGTGCCCGGGTTGTAGAGCTCGATGTACTCGGTGGTGTCGTCGGCCGGCTGGTCGTAGTCGACCTCGTTGATGACGAGCGTGCCGGGGCGCGGGGGCAGGATGTCGAGCGCGGCGGTACCCATGATGGAGGTGCCGTTGATCGTCGCGGTCAGCGTGCCGGTCATGGGCCCGACCGGCGCGGTGTACATGAACGTGGCCTCTTGCGCGTCCGCGGCGACGGTGACCGTCGTCGCCGAGAACACCCCACCGATGTCGTCGCTGAGGTCGACCATCGTGCCACCCGTCGGCGCAAGGATGTCGAGCCGGACCGTGAACTCCTGCATGCCCTCGGAGGCGACGCTGGACGTGTCGGGTTGGAGCGTCACGCCGGCCGGCACCTCGTCGGTGTTGAGTACACGAACCTCGGCCGTCTGTGAGTCCGTGCCGACGGTGGCCGTGACGGTGTAGGTGCCGTTCGTGGCTCCGTCGACGGGCACGGTGACGCTCGCGGCGCCCGCCGGCACCGTGACGTCCATGACGGTCAGCGCGGTGGCGTTGCTCGACGTGAGACTGACGATGGTGTCAGAGCCCCCCGCGCGAGTCAGACGTACGGTCAGGGGCTCGGGCAGCGTATCGGTCAGCGCGGTGTCGATGTCGACCCGCGTGAAGACCAGCGCCGGCTCGAGTGCGGCGATCTGCGGCGCGCCGGCGAGGTAGTCATCGACGTCCCGCGGCTGGAGCTTGTACGCGTCCTGCGAGAGCTGCATCACGCCGGTGATCGAGCTGAAGTTCTCGCCGTTCGTGGCGAAGGGCTCGAGCGCGTAGAAAAAGTCGTCCACCCGGAGGGTCGCGTCGACCTCAAACTCGCCCTCGGCGCTGCCACCCTCGCGCGTCGGCGCGGGCGCTGCATTGGTCACGGTCGCGTTCTCCACGCGGACGAGGACCGAGTCGAGCGCAGGCGCACGTGTGCCGGTGAGCACGGCGGGCATCGCCACGACGGGCGCGGGAATGGCGCTGCTCGCGCTCGAGGCGACGATCGAGTCGGGCAACAGCTGAATCTGCTCCATGAACACGTTGACGGTGCCCTGCACGTCCACGGTGTCGCCTCGGGCGATCGCGGTCCCGTCGTCGAGCTCAGGCGCGGTGTTGGTGAAGAGGAAGACGCCGGAGTTGTCTGCGCCGTCGTAGTCGGCGTGGTCTTCGGGCACCTGCATGGTGAACCCACGCTCGCCCACCGCCGTCACGACCGAGCCCGCGATGGCGACGGTCTCGCCCTCGGCGAACGTACCGTCCTTGACGCCATAGATGGAGCCGGGGCAAGCCGCGCCGGCCGGGTTCGGATCGTCCGGGCAGGCATCGCAGACGTTGCCCACGCCGTCTTCGTCGGAGTCGGCCTGGTCCATGTTCGCCACGTTCGGGCAGTTGTCGACGGTGTCGAGAATCATGTCTCGGTCACGGTCGTCGGGGTTGGCCGCGGTGCATGACGTCGTGTTGGCGTCGAGCGGGCATGGGTCGCACGCGTCACCCTGACCGTCGGCGTCGAAGTCAGCCTGGGCGCCGTTGTCGAGCGGTCGGATGGGGTTGAAGATGTTGGGGCAGAGGTCGGTCGCGTTGGCGATGCCGTCGCCGTCCATGTCGTCGCCCGTGATCGCGCCGGTGTAGCGGTTCGAGCCGTTGACTTCGGGGGACGGGAAGGGCGCGCTGGCAGCACGCGCGGGCACACACGTCGGCTCGTCGGTGGGCGTGCTGTCGCAGAAGAACAGATCGTACTCCGAGCTGTTCATGCCCTGGAGCTCGGACAGGCTCATCTCGAACTCGCGCTGCACGCAGGCCGCGCGGCTGGCTCCGCAGACGTCGATCGCGTCGCAGCCGGAGTCGAGCGTGTTCACGACCGCGGCCTCACCGAAGAGAACCTCACCGCCACGCAGGACGAGCGCCACGTCTTCGGGCTCGGCGCGAATGACCGCGCGGTGGTCCGCGCGATCGCTGCCGTCGTAGATGGCGATGTCCGCGACCAGCCCGGGGGCGAGGGTGCCGATGACGTCCTGGTAGGCGAGCACGACCGCGACGTTGCGGGTCGCCATCAGCCAGAGCTCTTCGTCGGTGAAGTGGCCGTTGAGGTAGGTCTCGTTGAACTCGTCGGCGCAACGGAGTTCACGCAGCATGTTCATCGAGCCGCTGCGCATCCAGTCCGTGCCGAGGGCGATGAGCACGCCGAGGTTGTCGTAGAGCGTGACGCGGGCGGTGTCCCCGTACAGCGAGATGTTCGTGCGCGGAGACCAGATCAGACTGCTGCTCTCTGCGGCGAGCTCGGCAACGTCGTTGGCCAACAGCCCCACGCCGTGCACGAGCGCGGTGGTCGGCCCGATGACATCGGTCTCGCCCTCGCGGCCGCAGAGGAACTCGTTCCGGGCGCCGGCGCCGATTCCCTCGGCCATGTGCGGCGTGTAGCTGTCGGCGCGCGTCGCGTCAGAGCTACTCGGTTGGTCGGGGTAGTTGCAGTCGACGGCCATCTGCGGGTCGCCGCCGGTCTCGCCGTACAGGAAGGTGGAGTAGTTGATGCGCGGCGCACCGAGGCCCTCGGTGTTGCCCTCGTCGAGGTTCCGCACGAAGCCGTCGCGGCCCCCGTTGGTGTTGCCGGACGTGACGCCCGCCATGGCCATCCGGAGCTCTTCGTAGAGCACCGCGGCCGTCGAGCTGGTGCCGCCCGAACGGATCTCCGTGTGCGGGCCGAGGCCCTCGCGCCACTCCTGACGGTGCTGGTAACGCTCGGCCGTCATGCTGGGCGGCCCGGCGACGAACCGCAGGTGCTCGTGGCCGTTGATCAGACCGGGGGACACCACACCGTCGGGACACACCACCGTGGTCGCCGCCGCCGCGCCCGCCTGGTCGCCGCAGTCGCACGCCGCGCACGTGATGCGGCCGTCGGCGCCGATGAGCACCTGGCCGCCGCGAAGGACCTCGCCCGGCAACAGGATGTCGCCGGTGATGAGCGTGTTCGCGTCTCCGGACGTCGCTTCGCACACGCCGGTCGCCAGCGGGGGAAGCGAATCTCCCGGGCAAATCGTGACGCGCGTGTCGGGCCCCCCGTCGGGCATCGCCCCGTCGGGCATCGGGCCGGCGTCGGTCAGGCCGCCGTCCGGGTCGGGATCTTCGTCACAACCGGCGGCGAGGGGGAAGGCGAGCGCGATCAACGCGATAGGCAAGAAACGACGAAGCATGAATTCTCCGGGGGGGAACCCAAACCCTCCGTGAACGCTCGCCTCGGGTCAAGCGCTGGGCCCGGGCTTTTCGGGGCAAACGGCAGCGGAGAGCCGAGAAGAGGCCGGAAACGCGCCCGTCCGCGCGGATCGGGAGACGTGACTTGTCGGTGACGTCCTCGAACTGGGGCGCGCGCCCGCGATCAGAGTCGCTCGATCGACAGCGTCAGCTCGGGGACGAAGTGCGCACGCGTTCGAATCAGCGACTGACGTGCGCCGCGTGTTCGGAGATCGATGCGGGTCCCGTTCGGCCGCTGATACGTGCCGTCGAGTTCGTGGTCATCGAAGACGTAGTTCACGTCCGGCGCGGGCACGTCGACGTGGGCGTCTTGCGCAGAAGCGAGCCCGACGGGGAGGAGCGAGACGGAGAGGGCAGCGAGGGCGATGAGCTTGTTCATCTCCGGGTGGACGCGCGGCGTGCCCCGACGATCTACTTCGACCGTAGATTTCTGTCGGCCCTTGGGTCGACGTGCATGCCGGGCGAGGGATTCGAACCCTCAAGGACGTAAGTCCGAGCGATTTTAAGTCGCCTGTGTATGCCGATTCCACCAGCCCGGCTGTGGCGTGATGGGGCAGATTTACGCCAGCCGGCTCGCCTCGTCGACCGCCCTGTCGTGCCTTCTCGGATGGTTCCCGAGGGGACGTGTGCGACTGGCCCCCCTGAGGACTGCGCTCCGGGTGTGCACTCGCTCGCGCGGGTGTGCGCGCCGCTGCGCAAGAGAACGCGGTCTCGTGTCGCGTCCCTGCGCCCGAGAGCTTGGTGCGGCCCTTGCTGTCTGTCCTTTCGTCTCTTGTCTACGAAAGGCCGCGTCATGACTCCGAACGCACGCTCCCTCCTGTTTGCTTCTCTGGCCGTCGCCGCATTCGCGCCCGGTCTGGCCTCCGCGCAAGATGCTGAGCGGGCCGACGAGCTCAACCCCACGGTGGTCGATTCGCCGGTCGAGACCGCTCCGCCGGCGCGGGCGGTCCACGACAGTGGAGGCGGATACACCTTCGTCGAAGGGCGGGGGCGGCAGCGCGTGGTCATCGGCTACCGCGACATCCGTCGGAGCCCGCCTGAGATTTGGGGGACGGGCTTGGGCCTGTTCTTGGCGGGCTACGTGCTCGACTTCGCGGTCCTGACGCCGATCGCCAACGCCATCAGCAACGACCGCGACGGCGGCGACGAGGAGGACGCCTGGGCCTGGGCGCTGATCCCGGTCGCGGGGCCGATCATCCAGCTGGGCGTCGGCGCGCCCCATCCGGCCATCCCCATCGCGACGGGCCTGATGCAGATCGGCGGGCTCGTGACGTTCATCCTCGGGGTGCTCGATGAGCAGACCACGAGCATCCCCATCTACCAGGGCAGCGAACACGACCCCAGCATGCTCCGAATCGGGCTCGACGCGGCGCAACTCGACGGCGGCGCGGCCCTGCGCGTCACGCTGACCCATCTCTGAGCGACCGTGAACTGCACGATGACGCACGCGGCTGTGCCTTGGCTGGTGGCCGCCCTCTGGGTGGTGACTCCTGTCGGGGCCGTGGCCCAACCGAGCACGGCGCCGGACGCCCACCTCGAAGAGGGCCGATCGCACTGGCGCGCCGGTCGCTACACCGCGTCCGCGGCGGCCTACCGTCGCGCCACCCGGGCGGCGCCCGATGACGCGCGCGCCTTCGCCGGTCTCGCCCGCGCGTACGTCGCGCTCGGTGCCTTCCCCTCCGCGGAGCCCGCGTACCGACGCGCCATCCTGCTGAGCACCTCGCCGCCGGCTGCGCTGTCGGTGGCCTACGGGGACTGCCTGGCCCAGCTCGGAGACCGCAACGGGGCCGCCGCTGCGTACCTCGCGGCGTTGGAGCGCGACCCGACTCATGAACCGGCGCGGCTTCGGTTGGTCGCACCGGTGGGCTCGCGCACTCCGGCTCGGCCTCAGGCAGTGCGGGTGGAGGCGGCGCCGAGCGGCATTCCGCTGCTCGTCGTGGGCGTCACCGTCGCCCTCGTCGGGCTCGCCACGGGCCTCGGCTGCGGCATCGCCTACGCGCTGGAGGCCGACGAGATGGGAAGTGGTCTGGCGGGGACCGACCCGCTGACGTGGGCGGGATGCATCGGGACGGGCGCCGTCTTGTTGACGGCGGGTCTCTCCCTGGCGGGCACGGGGTTCGCGGTGGGCGTCTCGCACCCCACGGCGGCCACCCCGACCCAGCTCCGCGTCGCGGTCGCACCAGCGCCGATGGGCGCGCGCGTGCAGCTGCAGCTCCTGTTCTGAGTGTTCCCGTTTCGCAGACGACTCGCTACGGGGCCGCCCTTGGGGGCTGGCGCGCTAAGCGGAGGGCGGCCAGTACGCCGAGTCCCAGAGGCTGAACGAGCAGTGCACTCATGGCCCACACGATCCCGACCTCGTCGGCGAGCGCACCCAACGCCCAGGGCAGCGCGAGCGTGACCGGGGTAAACACGTGGCGTGCGGCGTTGACCGTACCCGACCGATCGGGCAGGGCGGCGTACGCTTCGGCGTTGGCGATGGGGTACATGGGCGCGACACACAGGCCGAGGCAGAAGAACGTCACGGCCGACAGCGAAACTTCCGCCGCGAGCAGCCAGCCCACCAGACTCAGGCCTGCGCCGACCGAGGCGACGAGCAACACGCGCATCGGCGGCGCCGTGCGAAGCACACGTTCGGCTCCGGCTGCCCCGACGATGGCGCCCACCACGCCCGCCCCGATGACCCACGCGTTCTCCTGGGGGCTGTAGCCGAGCACGCCGCGCATGCGCAGCGCGGCGAACACCACGACGAGCTCGTCCAGGAACTCGCACAGGGCCGTTGCGCCCAACCATCCCAAGAGCACCCGGTTCTTGAATGCGGCTCGCACGCCCACGAGCAGCGGCTCGTCTTCGTCCTCGTCGTCGTCGTCGCCCGGTACCGGGAAGCGCGGGAACAGCAGCATCCCGCTCCACAGGATGACGAGCACGCCAACGACCGTGAACGCCTCTCGCCAGCCGAGCCCGAGCCACGCCATGCCCGCCACGAGGAGCGGCGCGCCGAGATCACCGACCTCCCCGAGCAGTGCCCACCGCGCGAGCATCTGCGGCCGACGCTCGGGGTGAGCGTCCGCCAGCGTGGCTTCGGAGAGCGTCACGCCGGAGCCGCTGCCGACCCACGCGAGGGCGACTGCGACCGCCAACCAGGTCGCGCTCGGAGCCCACGCGGCCAGCAGGCCGGCGACACCCATCGCGAAGAGTCCGCCCGAGACGAACCACCTCCGAGGGTGCCGGTCGGCGAGGACAAACAGCACCGGCTCCACGAGGAGCGCGACCACGCCAGGCACGAACCACAGCGTGAGCAGTGCGCCTTCGTAGTCGACGCCGAGGCTGCTCCGAATGTCCTCCGCGGCGACGGACGGAACCCCTGAGTAGAGCTCGTCCAGCAGCTCTACTCCCAAGAGGAGGAGGGTCAGTCGCGCGAGCTGCGTGCCCCAGCGCGTCTTCATCGAGTTGCCTCAGATGTGTTCGGTGTCGCGCTTGACCATGGGTGCAGCATACCAAGAGCGGACGAACGCAGAAAGCCGCCCTCGCGGATGCGAGAAGCGGCTCGGTCGGACACGTCGCGGTGAGGCGGGGTCGATCAGGCTGCGACGGAACGGCGCCCGGACTTGGCGTCGGGGTCCGTGACGTTGCGTCGAGCTTCCGCGACGGCGGAGAGCAGCTCTTCGCGGTCGACGAGTCCGGCGTCCAGGAGCGCCCGCATGTAGCCGTCGGCGTAGCCGTGGGCGCGGGCGAGCTTGGCGTAGGGACCCCCGGTGAAGCGGGCCTCCGTCACCTGACGAACGAGGTCACAAACGCGCTCAACGAGATTCACTTTCGACATCGATGCCTCCCTCAGGCTTGCGCGGGCCGAGTCCTCGGTGCCGCGCGACGTGTTGAAGGTTCAATGCCTGAGAGCGCCCCCGGCCGTCAAAAAAGCCGCATTGCGTGCAGTCGGTCATCACGGGGATGCCGATGGATTGATCGCGAACGCCCGGGCCCGTGCGGGCGTGCCTGTGTGCGTCTTTGCTCAGCGCGCGGGTCCCGCGGCGCGCTGAGATGGGGGGATGCTTCACGAGTACGTGCACGTTCACGAGTACATGGACGTGAGACCGACCTCGCGTCGGGCGCGATCCTCCGGGCTGATCGTTCCCATCGTCGTGAAGCACAACGACGACGAGCCGCAGGATGAATCCCGCGGCTCGTGCCGTGAACAACCCGCGTGGAGACGGGCCTCCCTCACTCGAGGGTGAAGACGCGCACCCCGTTGTCGAGGCCGCGACGCGCCCGCTCGACCCACCACGTCGCCGCGTAGCTGGTGGTGCCCAAGAGCGCCTGGTCGACCCAGTAGCCCGTGGAGTTCTCCGTATCGAAGGGCGAGATGGCCCACTCTCCACCGCCCGCCGCGCGGACGGCGACCACCGCGTTCTGCGAGGTCGCGTCCTGGTAGATGACCCGGAGCGCGCCCGAGTCGAGGACGACCAGCGACGCGTCGTCGCCCACGATGTGGCGGCCGTCCATGTGGCGGGTGGTCCCGTCGGTGCTCCCGTCGTCGACCACCTCGGTCTCGACGGTGCCGTCGGGCAGCACCGAGGCGTAGCGGAGCGTCTCCTCCGCGCCGTCGACGTAGACGACGTGCCAGACGCCCGCGTCGTCGATCTGAAGGTCCGCGCTCAGCCCACTGTCCCCGATGTTGGGGTCGCCCACCGCGTAACCGTCGATGAGGAAGGGCTCGCTCCACGCGCTTCCGTCGAAACGCGCGCCGAAGATGTTCCCGGTTGAGCGGTCATACCAAACCAGCCCGAGGCCGGTGTCGGACACCGCGAGCGAGGTGTGCAGCCCGTGGAAGGGCGGCAGGTCCTCGACGAAGTTGTCCGCGACCGTCGCCACGCAGCTGCCCGCCTGACAGACGTCGCCGGTCGCGCACTCTTCCGTGCAGTCGCTCGTGGCGGTCACGCACGCACCGCTCTCGACGCACTGGGTTCCGCTCGGACAGAACTCCGCGCGGCACGGGTTGGCTTGGGCGGCGACGAGGGTGAGCGTCCAATCGGTCGGCATGCTTGGGTTGGCCGTGTTCGCCGTGGCGACCATGACGGCGCCGCGGATTTCGCCCGGCGTGTCGGGCGACTCTTCGATTCGGAGATAGGAGACGACCGGGATGCCCGCACTGTCGAGGGTCAACGACGTGTAGCGGCCGCTGTCTCCGGCTTCGTCAATGGTGTGCACCTGCCAGGCGCCCGGGCCGCCGGCGGCCATCTTGAGCGCGTTGTTGGTCGCGTCGTAGTAGGCGATCAAGTAGGTGCCGTCCTGGTTCACCATGCTGGCGAACTGGCCGACGTCATCGCCGGGGGCGCTGATGCCGCCGCGGAATCCGTCGGGGTTGTTGGTGATGGGGCTCGCCGGCACGCCGTCGACCATCTCCCACTGCATCTCGGTGCCGTCCCAGGTCCCGAACACGAGGTCGCCGTAGAGGATGTCCTCCTGAGGCGAGCCGGGCGCGTAGCCAGCGACGGCGACGTTGCCCGCGCTGTCCACCACGGCGTCGAGGTGCGTCGCGAGGTAGCCCGGGTCGAGGTCAGGCTTGGCCTCGCACATCAGGCACGACACGGTGCACGTGCCGTCGGCGACGAGGTTCTCCGAGGCGCAGGTGAAGCCGGGATCACACAGCGCGTCGATGTCGTAGGACGCGCACATGTCGGTGGCTTCGCAGCAGACCGAGCCCGTCGTCGACGGGGCGGCGGCGTGCACGCACTGGTTGTTGCAGGGCGCGGCGCTCGAGCACTCGCACCCGCTGGCCAGCATCGCGATGAGCGTCAGCGCGCCGAGGAAGAACGGAAAGGTGCGGCGCGCGCGGGTCCTCCTGGCCCCGCGCGAGGTGGACCCGGACGCCCGGCGCCGGCGGCGCAGCGAGAATCCGCCCACCGTCGCGAGCAGAAGCAGCACTGACAGCGGCACGCTTCCGCCGTCTCCGCCCGGCACCCGGCACCCGCAGCCGCCGTCGGCCGCGCTGTTCGGCAGCCCCCGGATGAGCGGCGCCTGCGCACGTCCAACATTGCCGGCCTCGTCCCGGACCTCGATGACGACGCCCTCGGCGTCGACCGGCAGCGCAAGGCTGGCGAGCGTGCCCCAGGCCGTCCAGGTGCCGTCGAGCAGGTAGCGGTACTCGAGGTCCTCGGTGGGCGTGATGATGTCGTTGGCGTCCACCTCGATGCCGTTGACGAGCCGCTCGATGCGGACCGTCGGCGGGAGGACGTCCACCAGGAGCTCCGCCGTCGCGGGGGTTGTGTCCATGCTCGCGGGCTCCCCAACAACGCGGGCGCGGGCGTGGATCTCGTGACGCGCCTGCAGCAGCAAGATGTCGTCGTCGATCTGGATGCGGGGGTCGGTCGTCCAGGCCGACCAGTGCCCCCCGTCGATCGCGTAGCTGTACTCGTAGTCGACGCCCATCGGGCCCTCGGCGGCGAAGTGCAGCCAGACGGTGTTGCCCGTGCCTTCGTTCCAGGTCTCGGCCGCCATCGACGCCTCGTCCAAGCGGATGTCGGTGAGCGAGAGCTGCGTGTCCACCTCGGAGACGAACGCTTCTTCAGTCGCGGCGAGCTCCAGGTTCGCGAAGATGCCGAGGAAGTCTTCACCGGCCTCGGAGACCGGGGTGATGCCGCCCTCGGGCACGTTGAGCACGAAGCCCATGATCTCCGGGAGATCGAACGGCGAGATGGCCCCGCCGAGCTGGCTCGCGAGCCCGCCGACCAGCGTCTCGAGCGTGCCGGCGAGGAACGTCGGGTCCTCCTCGAGCAGCTCCGAGTTGGTCACGGTGGAGTTGGTGGACGTCACCGACGAGAGCGCCGGCACGATCTGTCCACCCTCGACCGTCAGATCGATCCCCAGCCCGAGGTCGGTGCGGAACGTCATGAAGCGCACGTACCGCTCGGAGAACCAGACGTAGAAGTCGATCTCCACCTGCGGCAGCGTGATGTCGAGCAGCGCGCCGTCCGCGCCCACGTCGAACACCGGCGCCTGCTGCGGTCGCAGCGCGATGGTGAGCGGCGCGTTGTCCAGCGGGAACGTCAGGTCCGGCAGCGACCCGACCAGGGCCGAGACGAGACCACTCGACAGCATCTGGCTCAGCCGAGTTCCCGCCCCGATGCACAGTGCTCCGGAGTCGAACAGGCCGTAGCCCGCGTAGTTGAGGTAGTCCTCCGAGAGCCCGATCCCAACGTGCGTCTCCGTCGACGTCCCCGGGATCGTGTTCCCGCGGAACGCCTCGGTGCGCGCCACCTCAGGCAGCGGCGGCGGCTCGACCATCGGCACACAGGGGTTGTGTGCCGGCGTCGTGGTGAACGTGGAGTCGGTCCCCATGAACCCGCCATAGAAGAACAGGCTCATCCCGTCGTTGACGGCTTCGCCTTCTTGTCCGGAGGCCAGGAGGAACTGCGCGTACGCGTGGGTTCCGGGCGAGAAGCCGCCGATCAGCGTGCC
This sequence comes from Sandaracinaceae bacterium, assembly GCA_045106715.1. GTDB lineage: Bacteria > Myxococcota_A > Polyangia > Polyangiales > Sandaracinaceae. The sequence goes on along the minus strand of JBGCFC010000010.1, from coordinate 109,699 downwards.
GCCGAGGTCACCCCGGCCGTCGGTGCCCAGAAGGATCGGCACGCACGCGGAGTCTTCGCTGTTTTCGAAGCGGCAGATGGACTCGGGGTCTTCATCCGGCACGCTGAAGGTACCGGTCGGGCAGCCGAACTCGCCGTGGGTGGTGCACAGTTGGTCGCCGAGCGCCCCGTCGACGAGGCCGCCAAGCTGGCCCTCGATCTGGTCAATAATCAGGTTCTTGACGGCACCGAGGTTCAGAATGGCGCACTGCGCGGCATCGATGATGGGGCGATTTCCACTGATGTCGAGGTCATCGTTCTCGATCCCCTCGTCCTCGGCGAGCGCGACGTCCGTTACTTGAATCTGTGTGTAGTTCTCCCGCGCCGCTTGGGTCGTGTTGGCGAATGTGATGGTTGCCACCGCGGCAATGGCAGGGTTGTCGCCGCGTCGACTGTCGATGTCGATTCGGCATTGGGCAATCGACGTGCGCAGCACCCACTCCTCGCGGTCGCCGGCCGCGTTGCGGCTATCCAAGACGAGGCGGATGCGAGCCTGAATCTGGTTGGGCGCAGTGGGGGTTAGCTCGAGGTCTTCGATCTCCAGGTGAGCAGAGCAATCATCACCCGAGCACAGGCGGATTGTGCCGAGCACCGCCACATCCTGGTTCACCTCGGGGACGGGGAAGTCGAGCCCATCCGGCAGAAAGCTGGTGACGATGCCGTCGATGTTGTCCTCGACGAAGTCGATGCCGCTCGATGTGAGGCGAATCTGCGCTGCGTTGTCGATCCTTTGGTCGATCGGGTATGCGCCCGGGATGGGTTCGATCCCGCACCCGTCGCACCCCGAGCAGCCTCCGCCGTCGCAGGCGAACACCGTCAAGGCGAACATCAGGCAGTAGAACGGTCGAGCCAAGTCACCGAAATCGAAGCGCTTCATCCCAGTCTCCCGACCGCGCCTGTGGAGGGCGTGCCAATGCCCGCAGCCCGGTCGAGGTCAGCCTACCCCCGCTGTTGACTTCGTTTCAACGTCGGAACCGGTCAGCGTGCGAGGCGAGCAATAAAGCCGTCGAAGCTGCCGGTGGTGGTCCGTGCCCCGCTTCCGAGGTCGACCGTGTCTTCGAAATGGCCAACGATGGCCGTGCTGTCGGCCGGGCCGACCACCGCTCCGGTGACGTACACGGTGCACTGAGTACTGGCGCAAGTCGGTGTGGTCACGGAGAACCCATCGAACACGAGGAGTTCATCGGAGCGCCAATCGAGGAATGGTGAGAATGTAGCCAGGAACCCCGCTCCACCGCTCGGCGTGGGACGAGTGCCGCCGCCGAAGTTGACGGAACCGGCGTCCGAGCCCGGATTGGTGAGGGCGCCGGCGATGAGTACGTCCCCTGCCTGTGTCAGAGTGGCTGCCGCCACATCTGGGTCTGTCGCCTCAACGACAGTGTCCGCCAAGTGGGTACCTGAAGAGCTCAGACGTAACACGAAGATCGCGGGCCCGGAGCCGGCGCGGGGTGTTCCTCCGAACGAGGCGGGCAGCGTCGTCCTGCCAGAGACGTAGAGTTCTCCGGTGTCATCGTTGGACGTTGCGGCGCTCGCGAAGTCCTCGCCGACTCCACCGAACTCGCGATGCCACGCGACACTCCCAGCATCACTGAGCTTCACGACGAACCCGTCCGTGTCGCCAGTCGAAGAGACCACGTCGTCAGCGATTCGAGCGCTGCCGCCGAAGCTTCCACTCACCAAAAAACCAGAGCCGCTGGCCGTGGGGCGACCGCAGCGTACCTGATCCGCTGCGCCGATGGCCTGTACGACCTGGACCCAAGCTGGGCTTCCATCCGACGAGACACGAAGAAAGTACGCACTCTGGTCACCAGTTGCAGGGCGACTCGGAACACCGAAGTCGAACGTCTCGGGTAGTGGCGCCACGACCAGCGCGCCGTCATTGACGGCGACGAAGGGCGGGGATTCGATTCGGGCCTCTGGAAGCGGAAGTGACCAACGAAACGTGCCGTCGTCAGGAGACAGAGCGAGCAACACCGTGCCGACGACAGCGGTCCCGTCTCCCCAGTCGAAGGCCTCACCAAAGCTGAGTACGGTTGCGTAGACGAGCCCACTCGGCGCGTCGTAGCGGATATCGAAGCCGAGTTGTGCGGCGGCATTCCCCAAGCCCCTCACCCAGTCCACCGCGCCATCGGCGGTGAAGCGCGCGATGAACACGTCGCCGCCGCCTGCGCTTTCTACAGGGCCTGTCGCCAGCCCAAAGTTGATGGCTGTCTCGAAGGTGCCGATCACATAGCTGTTCCCTTCGAGATCCATGTCGACGGTGAACGCGAGATCGGTGCCCGTCCCTCCAAACGTCCGATCCCAGGCCGGGAGATCACACCGCCCCGCCGTGCAGGTCCCGCCGGGACACAGCGGAACGTCCCCGCCTTCTTCGTCGGTCGTTCCGTCGCAGTCGTCGTCGATGCCGTTGCAGACTTCGCGCGCCCCGGGGAACACGCCTCGGTCGTCGTCGTTGCAGTCGTCGCCGCAGTTCGCTCCGTTGCAACACAGCGCGGACGTGAAGCCGTCGTCGTCCATGTCCCCGTCGTCGTCCGAAGCGAATGTGTCGGGGTTGCAGTCTTCGTCTAACCCGCCGTCGTCGCAGATCTCGTTGGCGCCCGGGAAGCGCCGGCCGTCGTCGTCGTCGCAGTCGTCTCCGCCGCAGGCGATCGAGTCCTCGCCGTCGACGTCCACGTCTGCCACGGGCCCGCATGTCGCGGCCATGCACATCGAGCTGGACTCCACGCACGTCTCGGCCGTGGTGCACGGCCCAGCGACGAGCACACAACCGCGCGCGTCGGCGGCGGGCGCCCCCGGCATGCAGGCGTGCTCCGTGCAGAACACGCTGTCTTCGCAGTCCGTGTTGCGGGCGCAGACGGCACTGGCGTCGATGGCCGCGTCGGGTCCGGCGTCGGGGATCCCGGTGTCCTCCGGCGGAGGCGTTTCGTCGCAGCCGGAGCCCGCGGTGGGGAGCACCAGGACGGCGAGGAGAGGAAGAATCGAGTTCCGCATGAACGCTCATCGTACCGGCCCAAGCGGGGGTTGTGTGTGACTACGGTTCGCACCCGATGCGCTGCACGACCACATCGAAGCCGCTCATGGCCTCTCCGTTGCCGACGAGCACGCCGTGCCCTTCGTACATCGACAGCGGGCGGGAAGTGCCAGGGAGCAAGAGGTCCATGCCTGGGACGGGCACGAGAGAGGAGCCGTCCGTGTCCGGGGTCAGCGGCTGGTCTCGTATGGCGTAGCGCGTGCCCGTGAAGACGGCCGTGGTCACGACTGACCCGCGGTCGTCCGCGAAGAAGCCGAGGCTGGCGACGGTGGTGCAGTCGCCGCGGTCCGGCGCGCGATCCGCCCGGGGCGTGAGCGGGTAGCCGCAGAAGCGGAAGGTCGGGGTGCCGCCGTCGAGCGTCTCGAAGCCGGCGACGGCCTCGACGCCGAAGAAGCTCGCCTGGTTCGGCTGACCGACGCCCGTGAGCAGGACGCTGAAGATCCCGCAGTTGGTGCCGCCGGTGGCGCGACACGAGTCGCTGAAGTCCCACGGGAACACGTCCTCGGCGGGGGTGTGGGTCAGGTCACCCGCGGTCCGCACGCGCACGACGTCCACCTGTCCGAACGCGTAGGTGGTGCTCGTTCCGCCGTCGAGCACGGTTCCGCCGTCGGGGACCATGTCGAGGTCGCGATCGGGCGCGCGGGTGAAGAGCAGATGCGGCGTCGCCCCCTCAATGTACGCGGGTGGGCCCCAACCGGTCTCACCGCCGTCGAACGCCGGAACCACGACGCTCGAGCTGGGGGTCAACCCTGTCGGGTCGATCGAGTGCACGTGTAGCGCGCGATCGTTGACCACATAGTAGAAGATGATGCGCTCGCCCGTCTGGATCACGCCGCCTGCGCCCATGGTGGTGGGGTCGACGTCCACGATTCGGCGGGAGAAACCGCAGCCCGAACCGTCGATCTCACATCGTACAGCGTGCACCCCGCGCGAGGCAGGGCCGGTGCCCTGTTCGGTCCACGTGATGTAGACCTGCTCCAGGCCCCCGTTGTCGTAGAGCGTGACGCGTGGGTTCCTCGGGTCTCGATCCGGTGTGATGACGCCGTCCTCCACCACGATGTCGGCGCCCTTCACGGTGCCGTCGCGGTTGAAGAACCGAGCGAGCAGGTCGTCGCCGTCGTCCGATTTCCACACCACCACGAACCCGTCGGAGAAGGCGACCCCTTGCGCGCCCTGACCGGGCCCGAGTCCGTAGTCGGCGTCCACCAAGATGGGCGTTCCGAGGACCCCGAGCAGGGTCTCGTCGATGGCGCCGTCGCAGTCCTGGTCGACGTCGTCGCAAGTCTCCGTCGCGCCGGGACGGATGCTCATGTCTGCTGGGTTGCAGTCCGTGCCGCACAACGACCCGTTGCAACAGGCGAGCCCGTAGGCGCCGTCTCCGTCGCCGTCCGGCCCGAGCGTCGTCGGGTCACAATCTTCGTCGACGTCGTTGCATACCTCGGTCGCACCAGGGTTCCGGTCGCGGTTGGTGTCGTCGCAATCCTCTCCGCCGCATGCGACCGAGTCGAAGCCGTCGTTGTCGCCGTCGGGGTCGTCTTCGTTGCAGGGCCCTGCGTCCGGAGGGCCCGCGTCGGCGCCTGCGTCGGAGCCGGCGTCCGAACCGCCGTCCGAACCTGCGTCCATGCCGCCGTCTGAGCGCCCCGCGTCCATGGCCGCGTCGCCGACCGAAAACCGGTCCACGTCGAGCAGCTCGTTGCAGCCGGCGAGGAGAAGCAGCCCAGACAGCAGCGCGCCGACTCTGTGATGTGAACGTCGCATTAGAACGAACCCTCCACGCCGCCGAAGCAGCCGTCCGGTGAGCATCCTCCGGTGGGCAACATCGCCTGGTCCTCCGCCGAATCACCGCTGACCACACCCAGCGCGAGCAACGTGGCGCCTGCGGCGACCAGAACGGCCCCGCTCACCCAGAGCACATCCGTGACGATCCCGAGCGTGCGAGTGTCGTCGATCAGGCCAGCGTCTTCCGAGCTACAGCGACCACCAGGGCAGCGCTCGGTCAGTTGACTCTCCCCGTCCAGCGCGACGATCCCCGGGCCCAACGCGCTGAGCGCGGTCGCGGCTCCGGCCCCCGCGACGATGGCACCGACGAGAACCAGCGTGTCTCCACCGCTCGAAGCCGACTCCATGACCGGCCCCTCCGGCGTGGTCTCGGCGCCGCTGGCGGCCTGCCGCTCCATGGTCTCGAGGCGTGCCTCGAGGTTGACCCGTCGCTCGGACTCGGGGTGGTCGGTTGCGAGGTAGCTGCGCAGCGCGGTGGCCGCCTCGGTCGCGTTCCCGGCGTCGCGGTGCGCGATGTAGACGTTGTAGAGCAATGCGTCTCGGCCCGATGCGTCGTACGCCGCCTGGAACTCCGTCGCCGCCTCCGGGAACCGGCCCTGGTCGTAGTACCGCTGGCCGAGCTCGAAACGCATCCGCGCCTCCTGATCATCCCCCGCCGTGGCCCCCGCTTCTTGGTCTTGAGCGAAGGCGAGCGAGGGTACGAAGCACGCGGCCAGCGCGGCCACCAATATCAAGCGCATGCGGCATCATGCCGTCCCCAGCGCTTTTGGAAAAGGGAGCGGGATAGCGGTCGCCGTTCAGCTTGAGAACATCCGTTCGGAGCAGAACAGGGGCACCGAAGAAGCGCCGCCGAGACCGAAGTCAGGGCGGCGCCAAGGGGAGTGGGCGCGCGAAGGCGCCAGGGGGAACTCAGCCGCCGCAGACGTCGTTCGTGATGTCGACGCCGGAGCCGGCGAAGTGGGCCGCGAAGCGCCACGCGTTGCAGGTGGTCAGAGGGTCGCAGACGTCGGTGGAGCACGGCGCGTTGTGCCGGCAGCCGGTCTCGTCGCAGAGCGCGTCCGGGGGGATGGTCCAGTCTGCGCGCGGGGTCTCATCGCAGTAGGTCATGCTGAGCGCGCCGGCGAGCGCGGAGCAGACCGTCGTCTCGACGCCGGGGGTCGCGATGGTCTGCGTGCGGCTCGGCTCGAGCTCGACGTAGCCGGTCAAGAGCGCCTGCGGGACGTACGTGAACGGGCGGCCGGCCTTCCAGCCGATGCAGCTGCGATCCTCGCCAAGCTCGGCCGACTCGATGGCGATGTCCACGAGGGTCAGCTCGGCCTGCACGTTCTCGCCCGGCTCGTCGAAGATCGGCACCGTGATGGAGCCGTCGATCGACGGGGTACTGATCGTCTCGCCGGCGATGCTGCCGGGGATTTCGACCGGGCACCAGTTGTCGGGGTCGGCTTCGGTCCCCGCGCTGCCCTGGGAGAACTCGTACGTGCCGTCCGTCATGCGCCGGCCGAAGCCGGTGACGATGTTGATGGCGCCGTCCGCGTCGGCGTCCTCGATGCGGAAGAGCCAGTTGAACGTCTCGAGCTGCACGGCTCGGTTCAGCACACCGCGCACGATCGTGCTCGACAGCGGCGAGCCGACCGGGCTGACGATGTCGATGTAGGCGATCCGAAGCTCCGGGCTGCCGAGGGTCGCGGCGTTGCTGTTGCGGTAGCAGCAGGTGCCCATGAACTCCTCGGGTGCCGGTGCGGTCTCCGGGTCATCGGGGCAGCTGACGGTGGCCGGGCGATCCCCGGTCGGCAGCGAAGGCGGGATCGTGGGGCAGCCGGCGTCCATCGCGCCCGCGTCGGTGCCGCCGCCGGCGTCCATGGGGTCTTCGCTGTCGCAGGCGCCGAGCGCGAGCGCCGCGATGCACGCGATCAACGACGTGAGCTTCCGAAATCGAGCCATTGCCATCCTCATCTCCATCCTCGAGCCATCCCGGCTCCGCACATCAGATCTTCGCGATCTCGCTCTCGGTCGCGAAGTGCGCCAGCCGGGCGAAATCCAAGTAGCGCTCGTCGACCTGGTCGGTCGTCACCCCGGCGAGCTTCTTCACCGACACGCCCTCGACGCAGTACGACGCGAGCGCCGAGCCGTAGACCACCGCGCGCCGGAGGGTCGCCGTGTCGATGGCGTCTTCCTTGGCGATGTAGCCGAGCATGCCGCCGGCGAACGTGTCGCCCGCGCCCGTCGGGTCGAGCACCATGTCCACGGGGTACGCGGGGGCGCTGAACACGGAGTCCCCTTCGAACAGGAGCGCGCCGTATTCGCCGCGCTTGATGACCACGATGCGAGGGCCGCGCGTGAGCAGATCCTGGGCGACCTTGATGATGTTGTGCTGGCCGGAGAGCTGCCGCGCCTCTTCCTCGTTGATCACGAGCACGTCGATGCGCTTCATCATGGCCGCGAGCTCGTCTGGCGTGCCCTCGATCCAGAAGTTCATCGTGTCGGCGATGACGAGCTTCGGCTCGCGCATCTGGTCGAGCACCTCGACCTGAAGGCTCGGGTGGATGTTGCCGAGCATGACGTACGGCGTGTCGCGGAAGGCCTCGGGGATCTTCGGGTGGAACTCGGCGAAGACGTTGAGCTCCGTCGCGATCGTGTCCCGGCTGGTCAGGTCGTCGCTGTAGCGGCCCTCCCAGTGGAACGTCTTGCCCGCGACGACCTCGAGGCCGGTGACATCGACGCCCTTGTCGCGCAGCAAGCTGACCTCGCTGTCCGGGAAGTCGTTTCCGACGACGCCGACGAGGCGGGGGGCCACAAAATGGGCCGCGGCGAGCGACGCGAACACGGCGGAACCGCCGAGCACGTACGGGTGCGTGCCCTGGTTGTTGTGGATGGTGTCGCGGGCGACAGAACCCACCACGAGCATGGACGACATGGGGCTACCTTCCTAGATCGTTCACTCGAACAGGCGCCCACACAGCGGTGCGAGCTTGGCCTTGGCTTCGTCGGAGATGCGCTCCGGCGAGGTGATGAGGGCGTGGGTGAGCGCGGCGCTGGCCGGGCTCTGGCTGGCATCGGGGAGGGCGGCGGCCACGCGTTTGAGCAAGTCGCGCGCGGTGGCGACGTTCTTCTTCAGGACGGCGAGGACGGCGGCGACGCTCACGTCGGCTTCGCTCTGGTGCCAGCAATCGTAGTCGGTGACCATCGCAACCGTGGCGTAGGGCAGCTCCGCCTCCCGCGCGAGCCGGGCCTCCGGAAGGTTCGTCATGCCGATGACGTCCACCCCCCACGACCGGTAGAGGTTGGATTCGGCGCGCGTCGAGAACTGGGGGCCCTCGATGCAGACGTAGGTGCCGCCCCGGTGCGTGCGCACGCCCGTGTCGACAGCGGCTTTGTACAGCGCCGCGCCGAGGGCCGCGTCGACGGGGTCAGCGAGCTCCACGTGCGCGACCACGCCGATGTCCTCGAAGTAGGTGTCGCTGCGGTGGCGGGTCCGGTCGAGGAACTGGTCGGGCAGCACGATGTCGCCGGGCGCGAGGTGCTCCTTCATCGAGCCGACGGCGGAGACGCTGACCACCTGCTCGGCGCCGAGCATCTTCAGGGCGAGCAGGTTCGCGCGGTAGTTGATCTGGTGCGGCGGAATGGTGTGGCCGCGCCCGTGACGCGGGAGAAACAGGAGCTCGGTCTCGCCGAGGCGCCCCCGCACGATGGTGTCGGAGGGCACGCCGAAGGCCGTCTCGACACGGTGCTCCGACACGTCTTCGAGGCCCTCCATGTCATAGAGGCCGCTTCCGCCCAGCACTCCCAATACCCGCTTCGCCATGTTCCGATCTCGTCTTTCCTCGCCGGGGGCAGGCGTTGCCCGAGCCCGGTGAACGGCGCCTGGCTCTAGCAGCCTCCCCGGTTGGCGTCGACCGCCGGGGGGTTCAGGCGCATACTGGGAGCGACGTTGATGCCAGGTGAGTGGAGACCATGAGCAGGACAGACGGCGCGGGGGGCGGGCAACCTGACCTCGTGTTGGTGGTGGACGACGAGCCGACGCTCGGCGAGCACATCGCCTACGAGCTGACGCTTCACGGTCACCGCGCGCTGCACACCGCCGACTACGCGGAAGCCCTCCGCATGGTTCTGACGGTGCATCCCCGGGTCGTGGTGCTGGACCAGATCGTCGAATCGCAGGAGTCGAGCGCGTTTCTACGGAGGCTCGACGCCCTGATCGAGCACTCTCCCTGGGTCGTGCTGCTGCGCTACGAGCGCGGGCCGACGGGGCCGTTTCGCAACCTGCGGGTGACCGTGGTGGGCGGCGAAGAGTGGTTCGACGAGCTGCCACCGATCGTGCGTCGCATCGCGCCGTCCACGATGACGCTCACCGCCTAACTGGCCTTGAAGGCGAACAGAGCCGCTTAGCGGGACGCGTCGCCGGACTTGGCCATGAGCGCCAACGAGACGACCGCCACGAGCACACCTGCGACCAACGATCCGAGAGCGGAGAACCCCGCGAGCGAGCCGGTGGCGGCGAGCGCCATGCCGAGGCCGGGGAGGGCGCCCGCCCACCGCGCGACGGCCGGATCGACCTTGGCTTCGAGCGTCTTGCGCACCCCGAATCCCCAGGCCGCGGCTCCGAGTGCTGCGAGCAAGAGCAGGGCGGCCAGCGCCACGCGAGAGATGAGCGTGCCCCCGGCGGCCTGCATCGAGGCGCCGAGGAGGGCGCCACCGACCGGCAACATGCGGCCGGAGACCGCGATCTGTGCGGTGTCGGAGAGGGGCTGGTTCACGAGCGCGTCGAGTTCACCCGGGCGCTGGAGGTTGTCGACCACGCCGTCCGTGACGTGGATCGCGATGTCCGCCGGCTCGCCGCCATCGAGGAAGTGAGGGGCACGCACCATTCCGCGCTCGGTCCCGGCGTGGATCTCCACGACCCCCGTCTCGCCATCGTTGATGCGGATCACGCCCGTGTAGAGGCGGTCGGGCTCCCGACGTTGGCTCACCGACTCGAATCCGACGCGGTAGAAGCGGACGTCGTCCATCGGCCGCGTGGTCTCGACCGGGGTGTTGAAGGCGTTGGTGGCGACCAGGCTGAATCCGATGACGGTCGTCATCACCACGTAGAGGAACGGCCCGATCAGTCCGGCCCCTGCGTACCCCTTGGTCGTCGGCGCCTGCGCCTCGGAGTGCCACGCGCCCTCGACTCCCCCGGGGGCGGCGAGCGGAGGGAAGATGTGGAGGAGAGCGGCCAGCGCGATCTCCCCGGCCAGCGCGCCGCTGAACGCGCCCGAGGTCGAGGCGCCGTCCATCGCGTCGGTCAGCGCGCGCCCAAACGCCGCGAAGCCGCGGCCCGGCGCGCCGAAGAAGCCAAACAGCCCCGCGCCGAACAGCGCGATGAGGGCGACCGCGGCCACCCAGCCGAGGGTCGTGCCCACCTTCTCCACGGGCATCACCGCGGCCGCGATTGCGACGCCGGCGACACCCAGACCGAGCGGCAGCGCGGCGCCCTCGAGCAGCTGGCCCGCTGCGTCCGACACCGCTTCGCCATGTACGCCTCCGACGAACGCGAAGCCGGCGAGCGGCACGAGCACGAGCAACGCGAAGCCGAGGCCACGGATGGCCGGAGACGCATCCGCGAGCAGGCGGTGGGTCAGCGTGCCCTTTGCCGCGCCGGCTTCTCCGGCGGGGGCGGTTCGGGAGAGCACCAGCTCGGCGACCCGGAAAGGTGCCAGCACGATCCCGAACAGCCAGACCCAGGCGATCGCGCCCGCCCCGCCGAGCGAGACCGCGGTCGCGGCGCCCACCGCGGCGGCACCTCCGTACGCGGCGGCGGAGTTCAGCACGATCGCGGTGGCCGGGTGGACCGTGCCCTCGGCCTTGCTGTCGTGGCTCCGGAGCGCGCGGAACGCGGCGCCGACCTGCACGAGCTGCGGCGCGCGAAGCCGTATCGTGAGCACCGCGGCCGCCAACCCCACGAGGGGGGCGGCGACGTAGAGCCAGACGTTCTCGACCCAGGGCGCCATCGCGTGGGGATCCATCGAGGCGGCATAGCCGCTGCGCAGGGGATCCGCTACCGGGCCTCAGCCGGCGTCGGTGCTGGCGTCGCCCGCGTCCGTGGATCCCGCGTCTGTGGACCCCGCGTCATCCGGGCTCGCATCGGGCGGTCCCGCGTCCGAGGCTCCCGCGTCGAGCGGCCCTGCGTCACGCGCGCCTGCGTCGAATCTGCCGCTGTCCAGCTGCCCGGCGTCCGGCACCCCCGCGTCGACCCTCCCGGCGGGAACCACGATCCGGAAGGACCGGGAGGTGAGCGTGATGCCATCGCCGACGATGCGAACGACGATCCGGAAGACCTGGTCGTAGTCGGCCGGGGGGACCCCCTCGTTCCGAAGCCGGACCCGAAAGCCGAGCTGGGTGCCGGGGGTGACCTGGAGAAAGGTGTCGTCGATGCCGTCGGGAGGCCGCCGGTCCGCGCGCTCCGGCATGGGCGCTCCGGGGGGCGGGGTCGCTTCGAACGCCTCGATGCTCCGCACAAACTCGAGGCGATCGTCGGACTCGCCCCACACCTCACGGTAGCGAACGGTGGCGAGCAGGTCGGCGATCGCGTCCACGATCGTCTCGGACAGCCCTGAGCCGTTCTCCCGGACGTCGAACACGAGAGGGCACACGCCGCCGCTCGCGGCCCGGCTCGCCCCGTCGATCCCTGTCGGGCACTGGCCGCCGCTCGGCGGAACCACCGCCCCTGTGCCGATCGCGACTTGCTCCAAGTAGCCCCGGCCCGGGGCGCCGCTGGCGATTCCGATGGTGATGATCCCGCGCTCCGAGAGCGCCGTGATCGCCTCCGCCAGCGAGTGCGCGTCGTCGAACTGCCCTGCGTAGGCCGCGGCGTCGTGGGTGGGCGCGTCGGTGACGTGCACGACCACGCGGAGGGCCTCTTCGCGGAACCCGACCCCACCGACGGTGCCTCCCCCGGTCAGTGGGACCCCCTCGAACGGGGGCACGACCCCGCCGCCGACGCCCTCTCCCGTGGCGATCTGGTAGAGGGCTTCGGCTCCCGATTCGTTGCTGTCGGCCCCGTTCCCGAGCGGCGCGTCCAACGACGCCACCGCGCTCTCGACCCGCGCGTCGTTGCTGGTGATCGCCGTGAGCAACCGGAACGGACGGTCGTTGCCGTCTCCGAACGGGATCAGCGGGAAGTCCTCGAAGCGGCCGACCCCCACGGAAAGATCGGCCACCCGGTCACGGAGTCCCGGGAGCAGAGAGGTGCGCAGCTGGCTCTGCAGGTTGTCGATCTCCCCGCCGAAGCTGCCTGTCGTGTCGATGGAGAAAAAGACGTCCATCGTGCCGACCTCGCCCGTGACATCGAGGTCCCGTTCGACCTCGTCTCCCCGATACGGCAGCACGATGGTCTCGTCGACCGAGGGCAGGAGCGCGCCGCCGTCCCGCCGTCCAAACGGGGTCCCTCCAGCGTCTTCAGGTGGCGGGACGCGCGCATCGAACCCGGGAGCGGACGAATCGCGCAGGGGCACCGGAGGGGGGCGCTCGTCGCAGCCTGCGGCCGAAAAACAAAGGGTGAGGAGCGCCGCGGCGAGCGTCCCGAAGGAGCGCTGAATCGAACCGCCGTGCAGCTGTCGCTTCACATCCACACGATGTCATGGGTATACCTACGCGTCGAACCCCCGTACTATGCAGACCCAAGGCTCCCAGACCCGCCCGGGTCGACATAGGCAAGCTCGCGTGACCATGCAGATAGGTTCATGCTCGGCGTGGCGATTGACACCCGAGAAGAGGGGCGTAACCCTGTTCTTTCGCCCGGTACCTCCTGTTCACCCCTCTCGAGAGGTTGAATGTTCAAGCTCGTCATAGCTGACGATGAAGGGAAGCAGACCGTCGTTCCCCTCGTCCGTGACGAAGTCACGATCGGGCGGAAGGAGGGCAACACCATCCGTCTGACGGAGCGCAACGTGTCGCGCCGTCACGCACGTCTGGTGAAGTCCAACGGGGCGTTCGTCATCGAAGATTTGCAGTCGTACAACGGCGTGCGGGTCAACGGGCAGCGGATCGGGGCGGAGACGAAGCTCGACGCCGGCGACGCGATCACGATCGGCGACTACCAGCTCGCGCTCCAGATGGAGGCCGTCGAATCGGCCGCCAAGGCGAAGGCCGCCGCGGTCGCCAACGCCGACACGGCGATGATTCAGGCTCCGGGCCCGCCGGCCCGTCTGGTCATGGTCACCCCGCCTGCGCCGGGCGCCGAGTACGCCCTCAACGGGGACCGCACGCGCATCGGCCGCGCCGAAGACCTGGACATCTGGGTCAACCACCGCTCCATTTCGCGTGAGCACGCCGAGATCCAGAAGGAGCCCGACGGCGGGCTGCGCCTCATCGATCTCGGCAGCGCCAACGGCGTCCGGGTGAACAACTCGGACGTGCAGAACGCGCTCCTCGAAGCCGGCGACGTCGTCGAGCTGGGCCAGGTTCGCTTCCGATTCGTGGCCGCCGGCGAGCACTACGCGTTCGACGCGGATCGCACCGTGCAGATGGACGCGGTGTCCATCGACCCGCCCCAGTCGAACAAGAAGTTCATGCTCGTGGCCATCGCCATCGTCCTCATGGCGGTGATCGGCGCTCTGGTCGTGGCGTTCGTAGGTGACGACGACGAGACCACCGCGACTCCGCTCGCGGTCGACAACCCAGGCGACAACCGCCCCGACGATCGCTACCGCGCCGCGCTGACCGCGTGCGAGACGGCCCTCGACGGCGGCGACGTGGCGACCGCCCTCACCCACGCGCTCACCGCGCTGGAAGTGCGGCCCAACGATCAGGCCGCGCTCCAGTGTCAGGCGCGCGCTCAGGCCGCACAGACCCAAGAGGCGACGTTCCGCCGCGGTGTGGCGCACCTCGACCGGGGTGAGCTGGAAGAGGCTTACTTCGAGTTCGACAACCTTCCGGCCGACAGTCCACTGCGCCAGCGCGGTGAGGTTCGCCAGGCGGTCCGCAGCTACGGAAGCTTCAAGCTCCAGGCAGGCAACGCGGCGCTCGACGACGACCCCGCCGAAGCGCTGCGATTGGCGGAGTTCGTGCTCGCGATGCATGGCCTGACGCCCGAGCAGCAGGCGCAGGCGGGTGTGCTCCAGCGCGACGCGCAGGCGCGTGGGGCGACCGAGGCACCGCCCGAAGTTGCGGCTCCCACCCCGGTCGCGCCCCGCTCCCCGCAGGGCGGTCGACGCGGCCGGCGCGGTCAGCCGCGTACCAACCCGACCCCGCCGACGCCCGAGCCGGACCCGCCGGAGACGTCCGTGCGCACACCGCGTCCGCCCCCGACGGACAACTCCGACGAGGTGCGCGCGTGTGTGATGCGTGGCGACAACGCCTGCGTGGTGCGCCTGCTCGAAGGCCACGCCCGCAACGCGCAGGAGCTCGCCTACCTCATCGAGGCGTACCGCGCGCGCAGCCAGCAGACGCAGGCGATTCGCCACATGCGCACCTATGTGCAGCGCTACCCCGGCACGTCGCGCACCAACAACTACCGGCAGATCCTCGCGCGCCAGCGCTGAGTCGGGTCCTCAGCCCGCTGACCCACGCGGTGTCGGAAGCGGTGCGCCGCGTCATCGGCGTGCACTTCTCGAACAGTGAGATTGCTCAAATCGGTCGTCGCTGTAGGCGTCGGTTTCGCGTCCTTGTTTGACAGGTCGCGGCCCTGAGCGATAATCGGGCGCCTCGCGGAATCCGTGCCTTCGGGTCGGGGATCGTGGGGCCTGCCCGATCGGCGTTTGGGGCGCCGGGGCGAACACCCTTAGGAGAACGACTCGATGCTCCGACACCTGTCCGGACGCTTCCCTGGTGCGCTGTCGCACGGTGCCCTCATGGGCACGGCCCTCGCTTTGATCGCCCTGTCCTTCGCGCAGCCTGCGCAGGCGCAGGAATCGAGCGCGGGGCGCCTGAACGTCGGCAACGGCGGGATGGATCTGCACCTCTTCCGCCCCGCGGTGGACAGCAAGGGTCACCTCTCCGTCAACGGCACCGACGTGCTGCCTCACCTCGGCATCAGCTTCGGTCTGCTGCTCGACGGCGGCTTCGGCATCTTGCCGTTCGATGGGTTCGTCAACGAGAACGACGTCCTCGCGGCGGACGCCAACTACTGCGGCGGGCGCGACGGACTGCTCTGCGGACGCCTCGTCGACACCCAGCTGACCGGCCTCCTGCACTTCAACCTCGGTCTCGCCAACCTGATGATCGTGGGTGTGCAGATCCCGGTGTCCATCGCGTCCGGCGCGAATGTGACCGTGCCCGGGAGCTACAACGACGTCACCGGCACGCCGAACAGCACGACGGGCCTGGACAACCAGAGCCTTGGCAACATCGCCATCCACGGCAAGATTCGGATCCTCCGTCAGGAGCGCAACGACGGCTTCGGCTTCGGCGCCATCCTGCAGCTCGAGTTGCCCACCGGCCAGCCCCAGACGTTCGCCGGTGACCCGACCTTCGTTCTCTGGCCGCACCTCATCGGCGAGTGGCGCCCGGTCCGGCAGATCCGCTTCAACCTTGACGTCGGCTACCGGCTCGTCGTGGGTGACGGCGCCGCGTTCCCGGTTGGCGGCAGCACCATGCCGAGCGGACTCAACGCGACCGCGCCGGGCCTGGTGATGGGCGGCGCGAACTTCCAGTACGACGACCAGATCACGTTTGGTCTCGGTGCGAGCTTCCGCCTCGGGGATGCGCCCCTCGACCTCGTCGCCGAGGTCTACGGCAACTACATCATGAGCGGCATCGATGGCGGCGAGTTCGGCGCCGACGGCTCCATGAACCTCGAAGGCCTCCTCGGCCTCAAGATCTTCGTCGAGCGCAACAGCTACCTCGTGCTGGGCGGCGGCGGCGCGATCCCCACGAGCGGCGCCACCGCTGCGGACGTTCGCGGCATGGTCGGCTTCATCTTCGAGCCCTCCATCGGGGACCGCGACGGCGACGGCCTGCTCGACGACGTCGACCAGTGCCCGGATGAGCCCGAGGACTTCGACGGGTTTGCCGACGAAGACGGCTGTCCGGATCCCGACAACGATCGCGACGGCATCCTCGATGTCGACGACGAGTGCCCGATGGTGCCCGAGGACCGCGACGGTGACGCGGACGAAGACGGCTGCCCCGAGGGCAACGAAGGCGACCGCGACGGTGACGGCATCCTCGACAGCGACGACGAGTGCCCCGACGACCCAGAGGACCGTGACGGCTTCCAGGACGAGGACGGCTGCCCCGACCCCGACAACGACTCGGACGGCATTCTCGACACCGACGACCTGTGCCCGAACGACCCGGAGGACCGGGACAACTTCCAGGACCAGGACGGCTGTCCTGACCCCGACAACGACGGGGACCGCATCCTCGATGTGGACGACGCCTGCCCCTCGACGGACGGCAACTTCGAGCCCGAGACCTACAACGGGACCGAGGACGAGGACGGCTGCCCCGACACCGGGACCGTGATCATCGAAGAGAACTCGATCATCATCCTCGAGAAGATCTACTTCGAGACGGACAGCGCTGAGATTCAGCAGCGGTCCTACGAGATCATCGAGGCGGTCGCCGCCACCCTGGTGGGCAACCCGCACATCACGATGGTCGAGGTCCAGGGTCACGCCGATGAGCGGTCGAGTGACGAGTACAACATCCGCCTGACGCGCGACCGCGCTGCGGCGGTGGTCGAGGCGCTCGTGCAGCGCGGGGTAGCCCGTGACCGGCTTCGCAGCGGCGGCTACGGCGAGCGTTGCCCGGTTGACCCGCGGCACAACCAAGAAGCCTGGGAGCGCAACCGTCGCGTGGAGTTCAAGATCATCCGCACCGAGGATGGACCCACCGGCGTCGAGGTCTCTTGCCCCGCAGGGCGGGAGCTCCAGCCCAGCTGATTCAGCCCCCAAGTGTCGCGCCCATTGATCCGGGCGCGGCAGATGACGCATCCTCGCGTCGAGGACAACTCGGACGGATGGCCAAGGAACAATTCGAGGCAGCGATGCGGGACGCGATTCTGTCGCTCCCGCAGGACTTGAAGGCAATGTTGCGCGTGGTGGAAGACCCGGATCTCGAAGACGAGCACCGGATCTTGGCTGCGGGGGCGGTGTTGCATCTTCTCTCGGGGCAGAACGCGATCCCCGGCATGCGAGGTCTCCTCGCTTATGTCGATGACGTGATCGTGCTCCGCCTGGTGCTGGAGCGACTCGAAGTCGCTGCGCCCGAGGTCATCGGTCAGCACCGGGAAGATTCCCCGGAGCTGTTCGGGCCCCTCGACGAGCAGATGGAGGCGACCCGAGGATATCTCGGCGAGCTAATGGCGGTGCTCGACAAGGCATGCGACCAGCTCCCGAAGCTGAAGCACGAGGGCTACTCCGCAGTCGACTGCGGCAAGGACGACGACGCGGGCACGTGGCTCTACGACGCGGTGCACGAGGCGCTGGTGGATACGCTCGACTTCGACGAAGACGAAGTGATCCGCGAGCTGCGGGCGATCGACACGATCCGCCGGCCGCTCGAGCTTCGAATGGCCACGTGAGTCCGTCGGCTCGGACGTGTGAGTCCGCGGTCGGCTCGGTCGCGCTGACGGTCGCGCTGGCCGCGTGTCTGCTCGTGGGCTGCGTGGACACCGAGCTCGGGCTCGACACGGAGATCCGTTCTTCCGCCGTCAACGTCACGGGCGCCAGCGCCGCGGTGACACTCGACATCGACTATCGAGTGGGCGAGTTCGCCGAGGGGGACCGCGGCTTCCAGCCGCAGGCCATCGAGCTCTATGTGGGTGGCGAGCTTGCGGCGCAGCTGGTGCCGGAGGCCGTGGGCGAGATCCGCGGGCGGCTGTCTCCCGGAGAGTCGGCGAGCGGCACCCTGCGCGGCACCGGAGACGTGACGGGCGACGTGTGCGCAGGGGACGTCACGGTGCTCCTCCGATGGCTGGACACCGCGACCACCGAGATCGGGACTGTGGAGGCGCCCGTCGACGACGTCGTCTGCGGGTAGCGAGCCCACCCCCGACACGAAGCCAAGGACGTGAGCTCGGACGCAGATGTGAGCGCCGATGCCGACTCGGAGTGGCCTCCGACACCGGAACGTGGCGATGAAGACGGTGAGCTCCGCCCCGGCACGGTGCTCGATGGGCGCTACCGCATCGAGGGACATCTGGGCAGCGGCGGAATCGGGGTGGTGTACCGCGCCGTCCAGCTTCCGCTCGAGCGACCGGTGGCCGTCAAAGTGCTGCACGACGACCTGGCGTCGCTGCCCGACCAGCGAACACGCTTCGAGCGTGAGGCGCGGGCGCTCAGCGCGCTGACCCACCCTCATGTGGTCGGCATTTCCGACTACGGGGTCGCGGAAGAACGCCCATTTCTCGCGATGGAGCTGCTCGAGGGGGAGACGCTCGACGTCGTCCTGAAGAGGGGACGACTGGATCCCGCGCGCGCGTTGGACTTCGCCAAGCAGCTGCTGAGAGGACTCGCGTTCGCGCACCAGAAGGGGATCGCCCACCGGGATCTCAAGCCGGCAAACGTGTTCCTGACGGAGCTGCCAGGTGGGGCTGAGCACCTGAAGCTGCTCGACTTCGGGCTTGCTCGCATGGTGACGCCGGACGCTGTGGAAGAGGAACCCACGCTGACCGCGCGCGGCGTGGTCTTCGGCACGCCCGCGTACATGTCGCCCGAACAAGCCGCGGGATCGCCCGCTGACGAGCGCAGCGACGTGTATTCGGCGGGGGTGCTGATGTTCGAGCTGCTCGCCGGCCGGCGGCCGTTTGTCGGGGCGACGCGCGCGGATCTGCTTCGCGCTCACCTGGGCGAAACGCCGCCCGACGTGCGGTCGGTGCGCGAGGATCTCGGCGTGCACGACGATTTGCGTGGGGTGCTCGACACGGCGATGGACAAGGACCCGGACCGCCGCTTCGCGCACGCCGAGGCCATGTTGGCTGCGCTCGACGCCATCCCCTCGCCGGTGGCGTGGCGCGATGCGAGCCTGTCGCGCTCCGACGCCCCGACGCTTCCCGCCGCGTCGGTGGAGCGCCCGGAGCGCCGGCGCGGAGGCTGGGCAGCCGGGCTGGCGACGCTGGCCCTCGTCGCGGGGATCGCGGGCGCATGGTGGTGGTCGAGCCGGCCGGCGCCCACCCCGCCGCCGGTTCGGATCGAGCTCCCCGATCCCGTCACCGCGGCTGCGACCCTGCCGCCGGATCCGTTCGTCGAGCCGCCGCCCGAGCCGCTCCGCCCGTTCCTGCAGCTCGCCGAGGAGGGCCATGTCTTCGACGAGAGGGCGGAGCTCGGCGCGCTCTACGCACTGGCGCGCGAGATGGAGTTCGACCCACGCCCCATGCTGCTCATCGGGCGCTTGTTCGTGCTGAAGGGCTGGTACACGGAGGGCATCGCGCGCTACCGCCTGGCGCATCAGCGCGACCCCGCATCACGCGGTCACCGCCCGATGCTGGCGGACCTCACGCGTCTCTCGGGCCGGTCCTCGGTCGAGGGGGATGCGTCCGAGGCGGTCGTGACGATCTACGGTCGCGAGGCGCTGCCGGCGGTGGAGGAGGCCATCGACGAGGCGGCGGAGCGCCCGCTCGATCAACTCCGGCTTGTGCGGCTGAGGGAGCGCTTGCAGGCGTTGCCCCGCGAAGAGTAGGGCGTCCAAAAACTTGGGGTCCGACGCCGGCTCGTGCATAGCGTCGGAGGGAATGCCTCGTCCTCCCACGGCGGCCTCTCGCCTCAGTCATCTCGTCATCGCCGCGGTGTGGACCGCGCTGGCGATGCTGGCGTGGCTGGCGCCGACGCCCGCGCAGGCCTGGACGGAAGCCGCCGTCCGCAGTGTTCAGGCGGAGGTGGTGATCGACCGCGAGGCCCGCGCCCACGTGACCCTGCATGCGACGGTTCGGGTGCACGGCGGGTGGCTCGAAGGGCTCGAGCTGGCCGGGCTCGACCCCGATCTCGTGTTGGATGAGCAGCGCCCTCCCGTCGCCACGGACCAGGACGGCCAGACATACACGCCGACCACGCGCGTGCTCGCGAACGGTCGAGTTCAGTTCACGTTCCCCGGCACCTCGCCCCGGCGTGGTGTCTTGACGCTGGATCTCGCGTACTGGACGTCGCTCGCCCACCGCGCGACCGAACCTGTCGACGGAGAGCGAGTGCGGGTGCGGTGGACCTTGCCGGGGTGGCGGTCCGGACTCGACGGCGTGCAGATCGATGTGTGGGCACCCGACGGCGCGGTCCGTGGCCCGCGGGACCGCGCAGACACGGGCGCGGCGGTCAATCTCAGCACCATTGACAGCGAGCGTGGCCCGGCCCTGCGATGGCGCCGCGCGCATCTGCCTCGCACGCTTCCGTGGAGCGTCGCCGTGGACGTGCCGGCGTCCGAGATGGCGACGGTGCTCCGTGGCCCTGCGATGATGGCGCTCCCACCGGTGCCCGAGGCTGTGGCGGCTTCGACCGACCACTCAGGGGAGTGGTTTCTCGGGCTTTCCGTGCTCTTGTTCCTGATGGTGGTGGGCAAGCTGGCCGCGGCCAATTGGCTTGGGCGGGGCGCGCGCAGCCGGGCCCGCGGTTGGATTCCAGGCCCGATGGTGCTGCGTCTCTCGCTTTGTGCGCTGGCGGCGGGCGGCATGGCCACCCTGGGGGAGGAACGCCCTTGGGTCGCGTTGGGGCTCGGTGTTGCGCTGGTGGCCCTCGGGGCGCAGCGGCCCGGACCGGCGAGCCCCTCGTCACAGCTGGGAGCCTGGCGCCCGGTTGACGCGCGGTGGTTGGCCGTGAGCCGCCGGGCGAGCTGGCGTCGGTGGATGCATCCGGCGACGGTCTTTGATGCGACGACGCCACTCGGGCTGCTTCACGCTACGGGTTGGTTGGCCCTCGCGTGGGTGCCGTGGACCGAGCCGCCTGCGTTGCGCGTGCTGTTCTCGCTGCTGCCGCTCGTGCTGCTCGCCTCCGGCACGCGGAGGGCGTTTCCGGCCGGCCCCGCGGAGACGTTGGACCTCCTGCTCGCCTGCGTGGGGCGCCTTCGCACGCTTCCGGATGGCGTGGCGCTCCGGCCCGTGATGCACGTCGATGTGCGCGGTCGAGTCCAGGACGCGCGGGTGCGAACCGCGCTCGCCCATCGTCCGGACGGGTTGCTCCGATGCGATCTCAGCCTCGCGCAGCTTCGGCACGCGGGAGGTTGGACGCGCGAGCCATGTCTCGCCGTGGTGACCCGCAAGGGCAGCGCGACCGAACTCGCGCTCCAGGAGGCCCTTCCGGAGGTCGAGCCGGCGCCCTCGCGCGGAGGTCGTCGAATCCTGCGACTCGTTCCGGTGACGACGCGACGGTCGCTCGCGGCGTTGCCGCGCATCGTCGACGCGTTTGCCCAGTGCCCCCCGTCTGCCGAGTCCAACCGTGGCGCTCCGGCGACGCAGGAGACGGTGCACGAGCTCCCACCGCCCAAAGCCGTCGGGCTGTAGTCCAGCGAAGACGCTAGCACACTGCGGCGCAGACGCGCGCGATGGATCGTGGAGCGCGGCGTCGTGTCCAGCGCGCCGGGCCGAGGACGAAATGCTGAAGCCATACCTATCCAGTTGAGTCCGAAGCGTCAGTCGAACTCCCGCTGATTCGTCTGTGCTGCATGAGCAAGCCGACGGAGCTTTGGCATGGCTTTCCCCGGACGCGGCCCGAGTTCGAGGCGCGATTCGGCGATGAGCAGGCGTGCCGCGACTACCTACTCGAGCTGCGTTGGAGCGGAGTTCCAGAATGCGGCCGGTGCTGTAGTCTGCGGCAGTACGCCCTGAAAAGCGGAACGCGTTGGCGGCTTGTGCCGCAGTGTCCTAGGGCTGGTAGATCCAGCTCGGCATGAACAGAAGCGCAAACAGCGCGAGCGTTCCAACCGCGATGGCGCGGCGGATGGCGGTCAACGACTCGCCGCCGGTGGGCGGGTGGTCCACCGTAGAGAAGCGCATCAGCACGGTCAGCACGACCGACCAGGTGATCCAGTGCATGCCCGCGAGCGCCTCGCCGGTGAGCTCCTCGCCGCGCTCCCCCGCGAGGTAGGCCGGGACGAGGTAGGCGAGGGAGACGGCGATCCCCACGAACGGCAGCAGCCGGTGCACGCGACGAGAGTAGAGGTTCTGCTTCGGGCCGAAGAGTGCGTACGCGACGTGTCCACCATCGAGCTGGCCGACCGGGACGAGGTTGATCATCGTGACCAGCAACCCGGCCCAGCCGGCCATCGCCGTGGGACCCAGGAAGACGTCGTGGCCGCTCGCGATGGGGCCCTTCACCGCGTAGAGCGCGCCGAGGTAGAGCAGCCCACGTCCTTCCACGAGCATCTCCTGGCCGGCGTAGTCAGCGAGGTCTTCGATCGGCGAGAGGCTGAGCCCGAGGATGAGCACCGGGAGGGCGACCACCATGCCTGCCAGCGGCCCCGACGCCCCGATGTCGAGCAGCGCGTTTCGGCGCTCGATGCGCTGCCGAATCTGGATCACCGCGCCCATCGTGCCGAGGAACAGCGGGAGCGGGATGAAGAGCGGCGGGGACGTGCGCACCCCGTGGCGCTTGGCCGCGATGTAGTGCCCCATCTCGTGCGAGAGCAGGATGGCCATCAGCGGCGCGGCGAACGTCCAGCCGTCCCACCACGCCCCTGTGTCTTGCGGGGTTCCGGCGGCCCAGTCGAGCCCCACCCACATGGTCGACGCGCAGGTCACCAGGAACAGCGCGACCGCCACCGGCATCTCGTGGCGCTCCAGCCAGGATGCCTCCTCAGAGAGGGGCTCGACGGGGTCGGAATCGGAAGGGGCGTCGCTCACGTCGACCCCGCCCCCAGCGCCTCGCGAAGGGCGTCGAGCTTCACTTGCAGGCGTCCGTCGATCACGCCGAGCTCGCTCTCCACCACGCAGTCCCCGGGCGCGAGCGACGCGTCCGGGACCGCTCGGTTCGGTTCCCCGAGAGCGAGACGCCCAACGTCGTCGGGGTGAACCCGAACGGTCACCGCCGTGGCCCGCGACACGCGCGAAAGGGCCTCGTCGACCCACGTGGCGATGAGTTCGGGCCGGGTGGAGGCCTCTGAAGCGAGGATCTTCTCCGCGACCGCGATCGAGAGCGTCGTGATCTCCGCGCGGAGGGCGGTCCGCTCTTCCTGGTAGCGGGCCTCGAGTTCCACGTGGCGCGCCGCGAGCCTCGTGTCGGCCTCGGCCACGGCCTCTTCGCGGAGGGCTGCGCGTTCCCGCTCGCGATGCGCCTCGGCGTCGTTGCGGGCCCGCTCCAGAATGCGGGTGGCTTCCTCGACTGCGTCCATCGCCGCGGCGTCGCGCACCTCGGCGCCGCGGATCACGCGCGCCATCGTGCTGTCCCGCCGCCGTCCCCGAGGCCCCAAACACGGTCGAGCGCCGCACCGATGCGCCGTAGATCGCGCGTGAGGGCGTCTCCGCCCAGACCCGATTGTGCTCCCAACGCCAGCGCCCCCAGCACACGTTTGGCCGGTCGTCCGCCCGCGAGCTGGCCCGCCCATCGACGGAGCGAGGCCGCCTGAGCGGGGCTGAACGCGACGTCGATGGCCTCCGCGGCCCGGTGTTCATCTCGCTCCGCGTGCGCCTCGGCCACCCCGGCGCAGCGACGGAGGGTCGACTTGAGGGCGGGCGGTGCGCGGTACCCCCGACGCACCGGAGCCGCGCTGGACATCCACGCGCGCCCGACCTCACGGGGCACCTCGGAGGCGAGCAGGCGCGCGGCCGAGACGGGGACCTCCGCTGCCGGATCCACGTGGCGAAGCGCAGCGGCCATCGCGGCCACATGCTCCCGGCGCGCATCGCGGGGGGACTTGGCCAGCGTGGTGAGCCCTCCTTGAAGGGCTTGGCGGGGCGAAGTCGCCAGGCCAGCCTGGACCGCCTCGCCGCGCTCGTCTTCTGCGATGATCGCCGCGAGCATCATCCCCTCCAGCCAGGCGTCCGACATCCCCCCGGCATAGCAGCCCGCCGTCCGATTGGCAGCCGACGGATGCGGCTCGCGCTCCTCGCGTTGCTATAGTCCAACCGTGGTGCAGCAAACCTCCCTCCTTCGGCTCGTCGGACCGTCGTTGCTCTGCCTGCTTCTCTCCGTGTCGGCGGCGTCGACGGCAAGAGCCCAGGAAGACGCAGGGCTGCCGACATGTGACGAGCCGCTCCTGCGTCGTCCGGAGTCGACGTTCCCGATCAACGGGTCGACCGACGTGACGCTGAACGCGCCGCTCCGCGTCCGGTACTCAGGTGGGTACTTCGAGCCCGGTGGCCCCGGTGGCGCGCCGACCGAGCTGCTGTCGGTCCAGCGCTGCGATGGCCGATGCCGCGCCTCGGACGCCTGCGACACCGGGGCGCCTGTCTCGGGTCTGGTTCAGCAGCTGGGTGACGAGCTGGTGTTCTTCCCCGACGGCGGGTGGGCGTCGGACGCCGTGTACCAGGGCACCGCGTTGGGGCGGGACGAGGACCGCGCGTTCCAGTTCTGCACCGGCACGGGCACCGACACGAACCCGCCGAGCATCGGGTCGTTGTCGGATGTGAGCAGCACCGAGACCGCGACGAGCTGCGACGCGCCGGAGGGTGGATACCGGATCGGTGTCTTCTTCGACCCCGCCAACGACCTCGACGGCCCCCAGGGCTCCATCGAGTACGTGCTCTACCAGACCCGCGGCGTCGGCGTGGACGGCCCGATCGTGCGCGACCGGCTGGTCAACTTCGCCACCGAAGAGATCACGATGGCGTTTGTGCTGCCGCCCGAAGAAGCCACCAGTCCGATCTGCGTCCGGGTCGCGGCGATCGACGGGGTCGGCAACGTGGTGTTCAACGACGCGGACGAAGGCGGAGACTGCGTCGACCCGGTGCAAGGCAACTTCTTCTACGGGCTTTGCGCGGTTCGACCGGGGTCCGATTCGCCGGCGGGTGGCGCCCTTTTTCTCCCGCTCGCCGCGGTCTTGCTGCTTCGCCGCCGCCGCTGACCCTCGTTGGAAGGGCGCCCGTTCGGTGCGGTCTTCTCGCCGTCGGCCGACTTCCAGACGTCCGCGACCGAGACGCCACGTCATGCGCAGGAGGCGGTCTCGCGTCGCACTTCGTCGCGTGTGCCGAATCCGAAGCGTGGGTGCTCACCACGCAGGTGGCGGTTAACTGTCCGTTGAAGAACCGTTCTGCCGCACCTCAAACCCGGGCCGCCCCGCGCTCGGCCTGCCGCTCCTCCAACAACCTCAAGGATGCACGTCGTCGCGTGATGTGACGCGGACGGCACGTCGCAGGCCCGATCCATTGACGTCGCTTCTCCAACGGCCAGTTAACGAACGAAGCCGGCGCGCAATGCACGCCGGCTCGTTCGGGGCGTCAGGGCCGGGTCACTCGCAGCGACCGGTCTCCGTGTTGCAGCTTCGACCGCCGCCGCAGCTGTCCGTCTCGCAGGCGGGCTGGCAGGCCATCGGCCCGTCGGTCACCTCGGGGTCGAGCGGCAGGCAGCCGTAGCCGGGGCGGCAGGTCGTACCGTCCGTGCAGGAGGGCGCGCAGACGCCGAGGTCCGGGTCACCCGCGTTGTCCTCGACACACGCGGTGTCCGTCGGGCAGTCGACCTCGCGGCCTTCTCCCCGAAGGCGGCAGCCGGGGAACGTGCACATGCCCGCCGGCCAGCCGTCGTCTTCTTCGTCGATGCAGCGGCCGCCGGTGCAGCCGTCGCCATCCGGCGTGCACGGCTCGCCGAGGCTCGTGTCCACGAACGGCTCCGTGCAGAGGCCCGTGCCCGTGTTGCACTCGAACTCGTCGTTGCCACAGACGAGGTCCGCGTCGCAGCCCGGCACACACGCGAGCGCGCTCTCCGGGTCTTCCGCGTTCGAGGGGCGGCAGTCGTAGCCGCCCCGGCAGTCGCCGTCCGTCGCGCAGCCGTCGAGGCACACGCCCGCGTCACCCGCTTCGATGCAGACGCCATCCCCGGGGCAGTCGGTCGAGTCGCCGTCGGGGTCGCAGCCCGTCGCCACGCAGTACGAGTCCGGCCAGCCGGTCTGGCCCTCCGACAGGCAGAAGCCGTTGCAGCTCCCACGGCCGGCCGAGCAGACCTGACCGAGGTCGGCCGGGTCGAACGCCGGCTGGCAGCTCTGGCGGTCAGGGAAGTTCAGGTCCGTCTGGCAGTCATACCCGTCGCGGCAGTCGTCGTTGTCTTCGCACCCGGCGTAGCAGATGCCGCCCCGGCGGAACGGGAGACACGTCGCGCCCGCGTCGCAGCCGGTGTTGTTGTTCGGGTCGCAGCCGAAGGCCGCGCAGTACCCCCCGGGGAAGCCGCTGTCCGCTTCATCGAAGCAGAAGCTGGCGCCCGACGGGCACTCGTCGGTGCCGGTGCAGGCGTCTCCGATCGCGCTCCCAGGCGTGAAGCACTGCCCCGCGCCGCTGAACCCGCCGCCGAGCTGGCACTCGGTGCCGTCGTCGCAGTCGCTGTCCTCTTCGCAGCCCTCGAGGCACACGTTCACCATGCCCTGCGAGCAGCCGTAGCCCGGGCGGCACTCGTCTTCGCCACCGGGGTTGCAGCTGTCCAGGCACAGGGAGGTGCCACCGCCGACCTGCACGCAGGTGGAGCCAGAGCCGCAGTCCGCGTCGGTG
This sequence comes from Sandaracinaceae bacterium, assembly GCA_045106715.1. Lineage (GTDB taxonomy): Bacteria > Myxococcota_A > Polyangia > Polyangiales > Sandaracinaceae. The sequence continues at coordinate 83,322 of JBGCFC010000010.1, read as the reverse complement.
TTGCAGACCGAAGAGCAGTAGCCGCCCTCGAGATCGGTCACACAGGTGTCGGACGAGCCTTCGCAGTCCGCATCGGACTCGCAGGCGTCGCCCGTGTTGTCCTCGACCGCGGCGTCGGGGCCCGTATCCAGGAAGTTGGCGTCGAACACGATCCCGCCGGCGTCTTCTTCCGCGGTGAACGACTCGTTGCAGGCCGACGCGGCGATCGCGAGGCAGAGGAGAAGAAAGAGAGTACGGAGCTTGGTCATGGACAATCCTGTATGGGCGGCTTGCCGCTGCGTACCCGTTCGAGGGCCGCGCGGTTACGCGTCGGGCCACTCTAGGCGGGACGTCCTCAGCCGGCAACGTGGCCGCTTGGTGCAGCTGGCTGATCCGGGTCCGGCGTCCCGATCCCGTTGACGCCGTCGGCTGAGCCGGATATTCACGGGCCATGTCCGAGGCCGCCGAGCCCACCGCGCCGAACCTCGCGTTCTGGCCGCTTACCGACGTGGGCCGCGTGCGCGACCACAACGAGGACAGCTTCCTCGTCGACAAGAAGCTGAACCTGTTCATCGTCGCCGATGGCATGGGTGGTCACGCGGCCGGGGAGGTCGCGAGCCAGATGGCCGCGCGCACGGTGCGGGACGTGCTCGCTCAGGGCCGCGACATGATCCACGAGTTCGAGGCCGGTCACGGGGGCATCGGCCGCCACGACCTCCTGCGGCTGTTGGAGTCGGCGGTTCAGCAGTCGTGCTCTGCGGTGTACGACGAGGGCCAGCGCGACGAGTCCAAGCGCGGCATGGGCACGACGCTCGACGCGCTGCTGCTGATCGGCTCGCGTGGGTTCATCGCGCACGTGGGCGATTCCCGCGTCTACCTCTACCGGCAGGGCGCGGTCCACCAGCTGACCGAGGACCACTCTCTGATCAACGAGCTGCTCCGGCGCGGGCGGCTGAGCCGCGAGCAGATCGACAAGCTCCAGTACAAGAACGCCGTCACCCGCGCGGTGGGTGTCTACGAGAGCGTCGAGGTCGACACCCTCGACTTCGACGTGCTCAAGGGCGACCGCTTCCTGCTCTGCTCCGATGGGCTCAGCGGCTACCTGGACGAAGCGGAGCTGGCGCGGCTGTTCGCCGAAACGCCTGAGGACGCGCTCTCGCAGCGGCTCATCGATCTGGCGAACGAGCGCGGCGGCAAAGACAACATCACCGCCGTCGTCATCAAGGTGCCCGACGCCGAGAGCGGCGTCGACCGGCTCGCGCGGGAGGTCAACCTCAAGCTCGAGGTCCTGCACAAGATGCCGTTGTTCCGGCACCTGACGTACCAGGAGCTGGTGCGGGTGCTGAACATCACCGAGGTTCGCGCATGCGAGACCGACCAGCAGGTGGTGGAGGAAGGCGACGAGGGCGATGAGCTGTTCATCGTGCTCACCGGCCAGGTGCGCGTGCACTCCGGAGACGCGATCTTCACCCATCTCGGGCCTGGGCAGCACCTCGGGGAGATGGCGCTCGTCGACAAGGCGCCCCGGAGCGCGAGCGTCAGCGCAGACGAGCCCAGCAAGCTGCTGGTGATTCGCCGCCGTGACTTCTTCGACATCATCCGCAAGGACCACGCGATCGCCGTCAAGCTTCTGTGGAGCTTCCTCGGCGTGCTGACCGAGCGGCTGCGCAGCACCAACGCGCAGCTCGGTGAGGCGAAGGTGAAGATCGAGGCCGAAGACCTGACCGACGCGTTGCTGCTCACCGACGCGGATTGATCCCTCTGCGTCGTATGGCGCACCGGCAAACCACCGCTGTGCGCCCGCCCCGGGGTATGCTTGTCGCCATGCGGTGGCACCGGCGTCCCTGGCTCTTGTGTGTGTTGAGCGTCTCGCTCGGCGTGCTGGCGGCGTGTGGAGAGTCGGATCCAACTACGGAGCCGCCGCCGCCGTCCGACCCCGTCGATGACGTGGTCGAGGCGCCCGAAGGGCACACGACCGAACGTGAGGCGCCGTCTCCCGCAGAGCTGGTGCGCTCGACCGGCACCATCACCATGGCGGGCGCCGCCCTCGAGCCGGGGTCGGCGATCGAGTCGGACCAGACCATCGATGTCCCCGAGGAGGGGCGCGCGGTCATCCAGCTGCGTGATGGTGGGCGCGTCGAACTGGACGGCCCGGCACGCGGCGTGGTGCTCGATCAAGGGGGGGCGCAGCTGCTCTTGATCCGCGGGCGCCTCTACGCGGTGCAGCCGCCCATGGGCAACGCGCCCCGCCCGCCGCTCCGCATCGTGAGCGCGGCCGCCACGGTGGAGATCGGCGCAGCCGGGGAGATCTACCTCGCGAGTTTCGAGAGTGGGGCCAGCTGGCTGACGGTCCTGGGGGGAGCCGCCGCAGTGGAGAACGGCGAAGCGGACGTGCGCCGTCGGCTTCGCTCGCTCGATCTGTCGGCGGGGCAGGCCGTTGCCATCCCCAACCGGATCGCCGAGCCGACCGAGGGCCCTCGTACGCTCAGCGCGGCGCGGGAGGCCGCGTCGATGTTGATGTCGGGTGCGCCGCCGAACGACGCGCCCGACCCGCGGCGCGACCTCGACCACGAGGCCACCCGGCTCGACCAGGCCCTGTCCTGGCTGGAGACGGAGGCGCGTCGCGGGCGCGAGCTCACAACGCAGCACCGAGCCGCCGTGCAGGACGGCGACGAAGAGGAGACGGGCCGCCTCCAGCGCGAACTCGTCGACCACTCCCGGGCGCTCTACCGGATGCGGCGCCTTGCCGGCGCGCGCTGGGAGCGGCTGCAGGTTCGCCAGCTTCGTGTCGACGGAGCGGTGCGCACGACTGCCGATGAGCTCCTTTCCACGCGACAGGACCGGGTGAATGGGCTCCTGGGGCTCACGGGGGCTCCCTGACGTTCCTTGACGGGCGATTCGGCGCGCTCGTATCCTCCGACCGCGATGCGTAGCTTCCGCCTCGCCCTTTTTATGGGCGCCCTCCTGGGGATTGTGTCCTCCCTCCCTGCCGTCACGAGCGCGCAGGACGGGGAAGACGGCGAGCTACGCCTGATGCGCGAGCCCCACTCCTATGTGGACATCGCGGACGCGTTCGACGACGAAGACCCGTTCGACCTCAACGTCACGGTCGGTTTCGAGCGCAACTATACCTACGGCAACATCCAGCGTGAGGGCAACGCCGGTGCGGGGGATCCGGACCGGGCGTCGCGCAACTGGCAGGACGTCGCACACCACACGCACCAGCGGAACCTCCTCAATGTCGGCCTCCAGATCGGCATCTTCCGCGACCTGATGATCTACGGGAACCTGCCCATCATCCTCAGTGACGACCGCTCGCTCGGTCGGGTGGCGGGTGCGCGTGACGGAGCGGAGTTCATCCAGGCGGACGCCGACGGCGACGGGGATCCGAGCAACGACCCGCCGCTCTACCAGTTCCCCTTCCAGTCGCCGACGCGCTCGGGCCTCGACTACATCGGTGCTGGCATCGGCTGGTCGATCCTCAACCAGACGCGTGACCGCTCGACGCCCACGTGGATCCTCATGGTTGAGGGCCGGTTCAACCTCGGGGACCCGCTCGTGGCCTGCAACGGGACGGGAGGCGGGGCCGCTTGCCGCAACTGGAACGAGTCTGGCGGCGCGTGGAACTTCAGCGACACCGGCACCGACGCCGGCGAGACCCGTGGGACCAACGCGCTCCGCATCGAGACCCGCGCCAGCTGGCGGACGCGCTACGTCGAGCCCTTCGCCGGTCTCTCATTCCAGATCGAGTGGCCGGCAAACTCGGAGCGTTTCTTCCTGCCGGCCGGCGATGTCAGCGGCTTCATCAACTCCCAGCCCCCCATCGTCGGCGCGTTCACCGGCGGCATGGCGGTTATCCCGTGGGAGAACCGCGCGGCGTTCCAGCGCTTCGCGATCGACATGCGGCTCATGGGCAAGTACGTGTCCGAGGGCCACGGGTACTCACCGCTGTTCGATGCGCTTGGCACGTCGCAGAGCCCCTACCTGAACACGCCCAACCTCGAGGGCGAGCCGAACGGCGACCCCAACCTCCGCCAGGTGCCGTTCTTTGGGCTCACGGACGTGCAGCCGCACGCGCAGCTCGGCGCGCGCTTGGGGCTCGAGATGCGCGCGGCGCGCTACGTGCGGTTCTCGCTCGCGGCCGCGCTCTGGTACATCCAGCCGTACATCATCACCTACGCCGACGCCTGCAACCCCAACGTCACGGCGGCCGATGGGGATCCTCGGCGCGGAACCTGCCGTCGCGGGATCATCAACCCGCACCACCGCCCGGTGATCGATCTCCCGGGCCAGGCGTTCCGGGTCGATGAGCAAGTCCAGCTGGACATCGTGGTCAACGCCACGGGCATGTTCTAGCGAGTCGCGCGCTCTCGCTCGTTCGCTACTGCGGCTTGGCGCACACGACCATCGAGAGGGTCCCGCCGTTCGGCTCGGCGTGGTCGGTACGGGCCACGGGGTTCGGAAGCCAGGGGTGTGCTTCGAGGTCCAGGAGGGCGAGGACCTCCGTGCGGACATGGGGGTTGCCGGGCACGTCGTTGAACGCGCGGCTCGAGACGTTCAGCACCTCGCTCATGGCCTCCAGCATGTCCTCGGTGGGCTCTCCTGCCTCGAGGCACTCTTCGAGCACGTTGTCCGGGATCATCATCAGGGTGCCCCCGAGCATCACCGTGGCCTTGAGGTCGGCGACGAACGCGCCAACGATCTGGTCGTCGTCGTCCAGCAACATGCAGCCATAGCAGGAGCCGTCGATCGACAGCGGTGCCTCCGCCTCGGTCAGCGGAACGGGCGCGCCGAGCAGGCCCTCCAAGATCCGCGAGAGGTCGCCGGAGCTGGGGATGGCGGCAGCGGGCTCGACCTCGGGCTCGTCGCTCGCGGCCGACTCGGGAGGCGACGCACCGGCAGCCTCCGAGCCGACCGGCTGCGGATCGGCGTTCTCCTCCTCCGCGGGTGCGCCGCCGAGCGGGGAGGCGTCGGAGGCCGACGCAGAATCCGAGGGGGGATTCGATGCCATCGGGCTCGGCGCGGCCGGGCTGGCTTCATTGGCAGCGCCTGAGTTGGCTGCGCCTGAGTTGGCTGCGCCCGGGTTGGGCCCTGGTGCGCTCGCGGCCGGGTGGGCGCCGTCGTCCCGTCCCCTCGGGGGAGCGCTCGGCTGAGGGTGCGGCGCCGAACCGTGCGCTCCGCTCGGAGCGAAGCCACCTCGGCGCAGCCCGGCGAACGCTTGCTCGAGCCGCGCGACGCGGGCCCGCAGTTGGGCGACCTCCAGCTCAGCCGCCACGAGGCGCTTGGCGGATTCGATGCTGCTCACACGCTCCTCCATCGCGGAGACCACCCGCAATCCTTCACCGGCCACCTCGTAGATGACATCCGAGTCGTGGGCTTCTGCCATGACGCGCTCCACCGCCTCGCAAAAGGCGTGGGAGCTGGTCAACGACGTCAGCGCCTCTCGAATCGCGGCGGGGCCGATGACGGCGAGATGTTTCGGCCGATAGAGCGCTCCGCTCATCCGGTCGAACCGCTCCAGCTCGAGCTCCCAGTCGCCCCCGCGGCAGCGCAAGCGACGAGGCCGGCTGCGGGCGAGCAGGTCGTGAGAGAATGGCGCCACACGGTCCTGAACGACCTCTTCGGGATCAACTTGAGGGGCGATGATTGCGGGCGGGATCCGTCACAACCGGACCGGGTCGGCTCGCGTTCACCGGTGGGCGGCGGCACCGCGCGCGGGTAGACGGAGGGTCGGGCGGAGCACGGGTTGGCCCCCGATCCGTGCGCTCTCGGCTCCCGAGCGCGCGGCTCCACGGTCCGCACCCGGGGTCCCCGCATCGGCCGCCCCGGCGTCTTCGGCGTCCGAGGGTCCAGCGTCCACGGCCGGATCCGTACCCTCCTCGGGGTCAGGCATCTCGGCGTCCGGATCCTCCGCCTGGTCGCTTGGCTCGCCCAATCGGAACACGAGACTGGGGCGTCCCGTGGCTTCGCCCGGGCCGACCTCTTGCCACCGCGCTCGTTGCCGGGCGAAGCGCAGCAGCGGCGAGCCGGCGTGCAGGACCGCCCAGAGCGCGCCGCGGCGCTCGGCTTCCTCGAGCCACGCTTCGCCGCGGTAGGTGCGTCGGTTCAGGTACTCCACGCGGTTGTCGAATCGCTCGTTCCACAGCACACCGGCAAATTCCGCTTGGTCGAACACCACCAGGCTGCCGGGGATCAGCTCGGACTCCCGCATGCGGGCCGTATCGGTCGGCATCTGCGTGCTGGCGACCCCAACATCGAGCGCGCGGTCTGCCGCGGGCATCGCTCGGAGACGCGTCAGGCGGGTCCGGTCGACCTCCCAGCCCGGCTCGGACCAGCCGAGGGTCAGCAGCCCGCCGACGAGGAGCGCCCCGCCGACGCCCTCGGCCAGCAGTCGGCTGCGGGCCTCGCGCATCGCCCACCCCGTAAGAAGAAACAGCGCGAAGACGGTGTGCAGGTTCAAGCGAGCCCAATGCCGTGCGGGCGTGATGGCAAACGTGGCGATGAGCGGCAGCGTCACCGAGAGCAAGACAATTGCGCGCCAGCGCTCCCGACCGGTGACGAGGTTCCCAAACGCACGCAGAAGCCCGAGCAGCGCAAACGGCAGAATCAGAAACGGGGGCACGTTCCCGTAGCCGTTGTCCCGCGTGTCGTGGAACTGGCGGTCCTCCAGCGGGGGCGAGAACAACCACGAGAGCTGGCGGTCGCCGCTCGCGTTCATGTCGCGGATGTCGAGCGGCCCGTCCCACTCGATGCCCAACGCCTCGAGGTGAATGACGCCTGGGTAGAGCGGGTTCTCGTGCACGGTCCAGTTGCGCCAGTAGGTGGGCGCGGCGAGCAAGAGCACAAGGACCAGCCCCCCGAGCAGATGCAGCGGGAGCCAGCCGTTCCGCTTCGAGACGCTGGCCCAGACCACGAGGCCCACACCGACCGCGCCGAGCAAGGGAGCGATGATGAACCCCGAGATCTTGGCCGCGCCCACCAGGCCGAGCGCCACCCCGCCCATCCAGAGATCGCGGCCACGCAGATCCCGCCTGCACAGGAACGCGATGGCGGCCGGAACGAACGTCGCGAAGCCGATGTCGACGTAGGTGGAGCGCAGCTGAAGCGCGATGCCCGGGATCAAGACGTAGCCCGCGGCCAGCCCCAGCGCGGCCAGGCGGTTGTCGACGAAACGACGGAGCGCCGCGTAGCTGGCCACCAGGGTCAGCGGGAACAGCAGGCTCGGCACGAGCTCGATCAGCCGCCGGTCCCAGGCCGCCACCAGGACGAGCATCAGGTTCTCCATCAGACGGGGGTATCCGTCCACAGGGCTGAGCATGCGGTTCGCGGACGCGAGATCCATCTCCCGAAAGCCGTGGTTCTGGAGCGCAAACCCGACCATCGGCTCGTGGTACATCACTCCGTCCCACGAGCTCGAAGGCGCGAGGTAGGCGAGGTAGGCCGTCCACGCGCTGAGCGAGAGCACGATGAGGCCTGCGAGCGCCACCAGGCTGCGGTGCCGGACCGGGGCCGCGAGCGCTTCGCCCACGAAGCGTCCAAGGCTGCCCAAGGCGCGCCGCAGATGCCGCCGCCCCGCGGGAAGCGCGAGCGTCAGCGCGATGGCGACGGCCGAGACGAGCCACGTTCCCCAGAGGACACGGCCCGGAGTGAGCGTGTTCGTCCAGCCGAGCGTGTGCACGACGCTGAAGGGAAGGGCGACGGCGAGGGTCCCGCTGCCCAGCGCCAGCTCCGTCGGCCGGTCGGCGTAGGCCCAGGCGGCGATGCAGAGCCCAGCCAGCAACGGCAGCCCACACGACAGCACCACTGCCGCGGGTTCTTCCACGCGGAGCGTTCTAGCACACAGGGGTCGGGGAGAACACTTGCCCGTCGGCCCGCTCCACGCGGCTTTACGTAGACCGATGCGCGATGCATCCTACCGGGCCCTGTGATGGCCCATTCCCCCGATTCCCAACCCCCGCCCGACGCAGACCCGGACGCTGCAGAGCCGGACCGTGACGCCCGTGATCCCGACGCGCTTGACGCGGAGGAGCCGGAGGTCGTCGACGAAGTCGAGGTGGCGGCCGCGCTGCCCATCAAGACCCCACGGTCCAAGACCAAGGCCGGCGTCTCCAATCGAGACCCGCTCCAGGTCTACATGGCGGACGTCCAGCGATACGACCTGCTCAGCCGAGAGGAAGAGCATGCCCTCGCGGTCCGCTACGTCGAGGAAGGGGATGTCGAAGCCGCCGCGCAGCTCGTGACCGCGAACCTCCGCCTCGTGGTGAAGATCGCCTACGACTACCGGCGCGCGTACAAGAACCTCCTCGACCTGATTCAGGAGGGCAACATCGGCCTGATGCAGGCGGTGAAGAAGTACGACCCCTACAAGGGCGTCAAGCTGTCGAGCTACGCCGCCTGGTGGATCCGCGCCTACATTCTGCGCTTCATCCTCAACAACCACCGGCTGGTCAAACTCGGCACCACGCAGGCCCAGCGCAAGCTGTTCTTCAACCTGAAGAAGGAGAAGGCCAAGCTGAGCGCGATGGGCATCGAGCCGACCGCCGAGCTCATCGCCAAGCGGCTCGACGTCCCCAAAAAGGAAGTCACGAGCATGGAGCGGCGGCTCGCCTCGGGCGACATGTCGCTCGACGCCCCCGTGGGCCAGCCGGATGGCGGTCGACCAACGGCTCGCGTGGAACTCATGCCGAGCCCCGGGATGCGCATTGACGACGCGCTCGCTGACCAGCAAGTCAGCCGCATGCTCACGGACAAGATCCACGAGTACGGAGCGACGCTCGAGGGCAAGGAGGCGGTCATCTTCTCGGATCGCCTCGTCGCGGAGGACCCACGCACGCTGCAAGACCTCGGTGATGAATTCGGGGTCAGCCGGGAGCGGGTGCGGCAGATCGAGAAGCGCCTGCAGGGCAAGCTGCGCAAGTACCTCGAGCGCGAGCTCGGCGAGTCGGTTCTCGGTTGAGCGAGGCGCCGGCAAACGAGGCCGGCGAGAGCACCGCGTCTGGCTCGAGGGCGGGCGGTCGGCTCTCGGTCGTCGCGACGCCCATCGGCAACCTCGACGACATCACGCTTCGGGCGCTGCGAACGCTCGGGGAGTGCGATCTGATCCTCGCCGAAGACACCCGGCGCTCGCGGATCTTGTGTGCTCACCATGGGGTCAAGACCCCGCTCCGGGCTTTCCACGCGCACTCCTCGGAGGGCACGGTCGAGCAGCTGGCGGACGCGCTGTTGAACGGCGCGCATTACGCGCTCGTCAGCGACGCGGGCACTCCTCTGGTGAGTGATCCAGGGGCGCGGCTGTGTGCAGCGGCCATCGCGCGCGGGGTGCGGGTCGAGCCCATCCCGGGCGCCAGCGCGGTGCTCGCGGCGCTCGCGGCATCCGGCCTCGGAGGAGGGAGCTTCCGTTTCGTGGGCTTTCTCCCGCGCGGCGGCAAGGCGCGGCGGCTCGCCCTGGCCGATGTTCTGGACGCGCGCGAGGCCACGGTGATGTTCGAGTCGCCGAAGCGGCTCAAGGCGACGCTCGCGGACCTCGCCAAGATCGCCCCCGAACGTCCGGCGGTGGTGGGCCGCGAGCTCACCAAGCTCCACGAGGAGATGCTCCGCGGCACGCTGTCCGAGCTCGCGGGCGCCTTCGACAAGCCCCCCCGAGGCGAGATCACACTCGTCCTGAAGGGCGCGCCGCCACGCGTCGCAGAGGCCGACCCCCAGGAGATCGAGGCCCGCCTCGCCGCGCTCCTCGAGGAGGGAATGCGCACGAAAGACGCGGCGCGCACGGTCGCGTCGGAACTGGGCGTCTCGGTCCGTGATGCGTACGCCGTCGCGGTGGGTCTCACGCGCGCCACGTGATAGCCTTCGGCTCGTGCAGACCTACCTTTTCGGGCGCGCGAAGAGCCCCCGTCTGGCCGCTCTTCGCCTCGGCCTCGTCATCCTCCCGCTTAGCCTGATGTTGTCATGTGCCGCGCCTGCGGCGGACGAGCCGCTCGATGTTCAGGTGCGCTGGGGACTCGGAGAGAGCACCACGCTGCCGGACTCGGTGACGGGCATCCAAGTCGTCACGTGCATCGATGACGGCACGACCGAGACGTGCGACAGCACGAGCTGCTCCTTGGCCGCGCTCACGCTCACGGGCCCGAACCCCGTACTCAACTGCCGTCCGGCGGAGGGCACCGAGATGTTCGGGTCGGACCCGGTCCTGGTCCGCCGCAACCTGCCTCGCGGCCAGCCGATCCGTTACCTCCTGCGGGGCTCGGACGACTCCAACCGCGTGACCTTCGTCGGTCAGGCGGGGCCGTTCGTTTTGGGTCAGGGTGAGCGGCGTCAGGTGTCGATTCAGATGTACCCGGTGGACATGCCCACCATCGTTCCCGGCGCGTCGGTGCGCCGCGTGTTGCACACCTCGACCCTCCTGCCCGACGGACGTGTGCTCGTCGCGGGCGGCTTCACGGGCTTCGAGCCGACGAGCTGCCCGGCGACGCTCTCGCTTGGCGCGGAGGCGAACTGCTTCGATCTGACCGCGACCAACCGCGCCGCCGCCTACGATGTCTCTACGGGCACACTCACGGACCTCGGCGCGAGCATGTTGGCCGCACGCGGCGGTCACACGGCCACGCGATTGCCCGACGGGCGGGTGCTCCTGGCCGGCGGAGCGAGCCGCGCCGTGCTGGCGATGATCCCGCAGGGCGCAGGGGCGGTGAGCGGATACCGCATGGAGATGTTCCCGCTCGAGGACGACGGCAGCGCGGGCGCGCACGACCACTACGAGATCTTCGACGCGTTCTTGAACGGGGACCCGGTCGATCCCGAGCGCGACGGCGACCCGGCGCGCGGCGGCTTCTTCGGGGTGGCTGGTTCGAGCAGCCCGGGCGCGCTCAACCAACCCCGTTTCCTTCACGCGGCCGCGGCGGTCCAGAACCGCCCCAACACGGTGCTGCTGGCCGGGGGCCTCGGCGGCAACACCACCGCCCGCACCTACGAGGTGTTCGACTACGCGCGTGCCGGCGGCTTCGGGGTCTACCAGGGCGGCGGCAATCTCAGCGTGCAGCGCACGATGCCGAGCGCGATCGCGGTGGGCGACGACCAGGTGTGGATCTTCGGCGGCGCCACCGCCGACGAGGAGCGCGATCTGGCCGACGTCTGGCAGGTCGGCGAGACGGACAACGGCTCCGTGCTGCCCGCGTCGGACCTCAACGAGTTCCCGCAGTCCATGATCGGCGGCACCCAAGACCGGCCGGAGTTCGCGCTCACGCGCCCCTCCGTCGCGGCGATCGACGACGGCCAGCGCGCCCTGGTGGTGGGGTGGTACGGGCCGCGCTGTGAGATCGAGGCCGACACGCCGCTCTTCGTCGCAGCGGAACCGACGGAGGTGTGCAATTCGCCACCGAGCGGCGCGACGCGCTCGTTCACGGTGGAGGCGAGCACGGGCCTCGCCAGTCCAACAACCGCGCGCCTGCACGCGTTCGGCGCAGTGGCGGAGCTCACGCCGTTTGCCGCGGTCTTGCCCAACCAGGACCCCGAGTTCGTACCGGTGTACGGATCCGCGGTGACGGGGGGCGTGGCCAACCGCTTGTTCGGCGCACAGGTGGCGATCGACGTGTTCCTTGGGACAGTCGATGGGTCGGGCGCCGCCCAGCAACGCGGCGGCACCACGACGCTGCTCTCCCAGCGGTTGTTCCACACGTCCACAGGTGTGCCGGGCTACGGCATCATCACCTTGGGGGGATTCGTCTTCAGCTCGGCTTCGCTCGACCGCGTCGTGTTCGAAGACGACGTCGAGGCGCTCTTCCTCGGGATCTGAGCGACCCGTTGACGGGCACGGCGTTGACCGGCAGGACGTTGACCGGCAGGACGTTGACCGGTACCGGCACGGCGTTGACGTGACCCCAACCTCCAGGACCGCTCGGTCGCTCCAGATGCGCATCCGGCTTCCCCTTCACATCGCCGCTGGACTGCTCACGGCCGCGGTCGTGGTCGTCATGGAGGCCGTGCGTGCGGGCCTCGACCGCGAGGCGCCCGAGGTCTCGACCTCCGAGTTCCTTCTGGGCGTGGGTCACCTGTTTGCTGCGTACCTGCCCGTCGGGTTCGGCGCGGCGCTCCTGTTGGCCTCGCTCGGGGCGCTCGTCGATGCGACCCCGCTGCTGCGTCCGTTCGGGGCGCGCCTGCGAGCCCGTCGTCTGTTCGCGCACGATCCGGAAGGGTTCGCCGGTGGGCTCGGGGGACTCGTGGCTCTCGCGGTCTGCGCGTTCGCGAGCCGGACGCTCTTCGACCTTCTGGTCACGCGGGTGCATCGCATGGACCTGGCCGCGTGGGCGATGGGTGGGCTCGCGACGGCGGTGCTGTTCGTGATGGTGCTGGCCGGCTCGCTCGTCCGGCTCGCAGCGCTGCCCGCCGCGCGCCGGCTCGGAAAGGTGGCGTCCATCGGGACCTTGGTGCTCGTGTTCTTGGCCGCCGTCGTGACAGTGATGTTCGTGTTCCTGCGACCCGCCTGGGCGGACATCAGCCACGCCTACGGTGCCGCCAACGTGCTCCTCGTTCCGGGCGCACTCCTGCTCTATCCGTTTGCGCTCTTCGGTGTGCGGGGGCTATGGGCGCGGCGCGGGGGGCTGCCCCATCGTGCCTGGTGGGGGACCGCCCTGTGCCTGACGCTCGTTTCGGGCGGCTTCGTCAGCAGCGGTCTGAGCTACGGGCGAAGCAACCGCGTGCGGAGCGTCGTCGAGCAGCGGTCCATCGGGGGAACCACGCTGATCCGTCGCTACGCGAGAGCGACCGACTTCGATGGCGACGGTCACGCCTGGGCGTTCGGCGGACGGGACTGCGACGACTTCGACCCCAACGTGCACCCGGGCGCTCTGGACGAGGAGGGCGACGGAATCGACGCGGACTGCTTTCGCGGCGACGGTTCGCCCAACGTCGAGGAGCTGGGCGATGGGGCATACGTCGCGTGGCCGAGTGACTTCCCGGAGCGCCCCAACATCCTGTTCGTGACCATCGACGCGCTGCGCCCCGACCACCTTGGTGCCTTCGGCTACCCGCGCGACACGTCGCCCAACATCGACGCGTTCGCGGCAGAGGCGGTGCGCTTCCCCAACGCGGTGGCGGTGTCCTCGCGCTCGATTCGCTCCATCCCCGCCATGATGACCGGGCGCTACCCGTCGCAGATCGCGTATGGGCCCGAGTACCTCTACCCTGCGCTGCTGCCCGAGAACGATACCGTGCCCGAGCTGCTCCGCGCCGCGGGCTACCGGACCGCCGTCACGATGGGGACCGACTACTTCCATCGCACGAACGGCTTCTTCCAGGGCTTCGATGACGTGCATGAACTCTCCGCCTACAAGCCGGGGCGCCGGGAGGCGGTCGACCACGCGCTGACGCAGCTCGCGGAGCTCGACGATGACGGGCGGCCGTTTTTCCTCTGGGTCCACCTCTTTCATGTGCACGAGCGCTACCTCGTGCCCGCCACCCCCTCGCGTTTCGGCCCTGCGCGCGTGGACGGCTACGACACCGAGATCCACCACGCCGACCGCGAGTTTCAGCGCCTGCTGGACGCGCTGGACGCGCGTGGACTCGATGACGAAACGGTGGTTGTGCTCGCGTCCGACCACGGGGAGTCGTTCCTGGACCACGGCCAGTGGGGCCACAGCACGACGCTCTACCAGGAGGAGGTGGTCTCGACCCTGTTGGTGCGCGGTCCTGGGCTCGAGCCGCGTGAGGTTGACTGCGCGGTGCCGCTGCTCGATCTGGCCCCGACCTTCCTCAACGCGGCCGGAGTGGTGCTCCCCGCGCCCGTTCCGGCGCGGAGCCTGGGCCCCTGGCTCACGGGCGACGAGCAGAGCTGCGAGCCGCACGCGTCCCGGCACGTCTTCGCAGAGCTGATGCCGGACGGGCTCTTTCCCTACGACGTGAAGTCACTGCGGCTCGGCGACACGAAGCTGCTCTGGTGGGTCCAGGAGGGGAGGGTGCAGCTGTTCGATCTGGAGGCGGACCCGCTCGAGCAGCACGACCTCTCCGACGACCGGCGCGAGGACGCAGAAGAGATGCTCGGGTTGCTCCAGGCGTGGGTGGCCCAGTCGAACCGACGTGAGAACCGCACCGAGGACTTCATCGCCGCGCACCGGCTGAGCGCGCCGCCCGAGCAGATGAGCCACCCACTCAACATCCGCTACCCAGGGTTGTTCACGGTGCTGGGCTGCGATCTCCCCGAGGTGGAAGTGCACCCTCTCGAGACCATCGACCTGACTTGCTACTACGAGGTCCACGGCGAGACCGACCTCGACCTCTACTTCCGGGTGCTGCTCGAGCCGCCACGGGGCACACGCATCCCCCGCGATTTCCACGCGATGCACTACCCGCTGCACGGGCGCTACCGAACGCACCGCTGGCGATCAGGTGAGATCCTCGCCGACCCGATGCCCATGGTGGTGCCGCCCGAGACCCAGACCCCCATCGACCTGCGCCTCACGTTCGCCATCCACGAGCGAGGGGGCGGCCTGCGCCCCTTCACGCAGGAGGGGCGTCGGCTCCGCTCCGCGACCATCGACACGATCCGCGTCCTCCCGACGCCCCGCGTCGCTCCCGCGCCCGTAGCCCCGCCCCAGACTCCAGCGGATTGAGCGAGCCAGGACTCCGTTCGAGCGTGGTCGTCCGAACCCCACACCCTCGTGCTCGCATTCGTGAACGTACTCGCGCCCGTTCACTACGCGGGCTCGCACCGAAACTCAACGACTGTCGACAAACCGGAGACGGGGAACTTGAGGGGCTTGCCCCCTCGTCCGTGGCGCGGAAGCGCCATGCGCAAATGGTGAGTTCTCGCTCGTGCAATCACGTCGCGCGGACCGCGGCCGCTCGCACCGAAACTCAACGGCTGTCGATCCATCGGAGACGGGAACTGGAGGGGCTTGCCCCCTCGTCCGTGGCGCGGAAGCGCCACGCGCAAATGGTGAGTTCTCGCTCGTGCAATCATGTCGCGCGGAGCGCGGCCGCTCGCACCGAAACTCAAAGGCTGTCGATCCATCGGAGACGAGAACTGGAGGGGCTTGCCCCTCGTCCGTGGTGCGGAAGCGCCACCAGAAAATGGTGAGTTTTCGAATGTGCAAAAATGCGCGAAGCGCGCACATTCGAAAACTCAGTCGGCTTCCGGCATCGGCACGCGGCCGCTCGGGACCATGCGTACGCGTCCCCCGAACGAGCCTTGGATTCGCCACTGGAGCGCGCCGTCGCTCGTTCGCGCAGGACGGACCTGCGGGTTGTTGTCGAGGAGCATGAAGAGGGCTCCCATGCGCGGGCTCGATGTGCGGTAGGCCTCTTTGAAGTTGATGCGCACCATCATGTCGATGGCGCTCCGGCGGAGGTCCCGCGCGAGGCGGATGGTGCCCGTGCCCCAGAACTCCGCGTGCTCGCCGTCGGCGTGCAGCTCCTCGATGGTGCCCGTCCCGTCCTCGACGTCCATGCGGAACGTGAGTGGGCCGAGGTTCAGCTGCTCCAACGTGACGCCCGCCCCGCCCAAGGCCTCGATCTCCAGCGGGGTCACGCCGTCGCCGATGGAGAGGTTGTTGATCCGAAGCCGGCTCTCGCCTTCGGTGCCGGCCGCCTCGTTGGCGATGGTCAGGTCGATGTCGCCGCTCAGCATGCCGCCGAGCGGGATGCCGAGCGCCGCCTGCAGTGGGCTGAGCTGCCGCATGTTCACCGTCTCGAGGTGCGCCTGGAGGGTCATCGCCTCCTCGGTGTCCGCGTACGTGCCGTTGATGATGCCGGCGCCGGTCAGCGCGCTGTCGAAGTCGACCTCGGTCTCGCCCGCGAGCAGCGACAGCAGCGACACGCGCGCGTTGGCCTCGTCGATCACCAGCGCGGTCGTCTCGCCAGGGGCGCGATCGGTCACGGGCGTGACGCGGACTCCCTCGGCGGACACGCCCGTCAGGAAGCTCGGCTCGAGGCTCTCGATGTCGAGCCGAATGGCTCCGTCTCGCTCGGCCTCCTGCACGACGAAGTCGCGCACGTGGTCGTACGGGAACGTGAAGTAGGCCCCGCAGGTCAGCGTGAAGAGGAACCACACCGGGCACACAAGAGCGTAGAAGAGGATTTTCTTCGCGCGGGAAGACATGAGGGCTCCGGAAAAACGAGCGGTCAGGGGGCGGGCGGGCCGGCTCGACCGCTGCGGCCGCTGGGCGTTGTCGGGGCGGCGGGCGCGGGCACACCACCGTCGGGGCCTCCGCCTTGCCGGTCGTACGCAAGCACGCCGATCTGAAAGTTGTATCGGTCGCCCGACTGGTTGTGGTCGACGTGGATGCGTTCCACCGCGACGGGGTACTGCGCGTTCTTGATGTGCTCGAGCAGCAGGATCGCGTTTCGGAGCCCCGTGCCCTGGAACCGGGCGCGGGTGTGCCGGATGCGGAAGTTGCCTTCTTCTCGCTCCGGCTCATGCTGGACGTCGGAGACCGAGATGCCGTCGAGCTCTCCCGCCTTGGCCTCGAGGAACGAGCCGAGCGAGGGCGCGCGCCGTCGGTAGCGCTGCTCGGCCGCGAGCCGCGTCGATTGCTGCGCGGCCAGGCGACCGCGTGAGCCGGCGATGTTGCGGAGCGCCGTCGAGATCTCGGCGTTGTCCTCTTCGAGGTCGCTGATACTCGCCGACAACAGATACACCGGCAGCAGGATGGCCAGCGCGCCGAGCACTGCGCCGAGCCCTCCGAGCAGCTTGCGCTCACGGTCGGTGAGGTTGTCCCAGTAGCCCGACAGTCCGTCGAGCGCGTTCTGCACGGCGCTCATCGGGAACCTCCCCGGCGGCGAGAGCCCCGTCGGCCGCTGCTCTCCTCGGGTTCGGGGGGCGCGTTCTCGTCCTCGCAGTGCACGGAGCCTTCGAGTCGGTACGAGCGGCGGTCGCCGGCCGTCGTCGTGATGTTGCCCGGCTCGATGTCATGGAAGCACCGAAGCCGGGTCTCGCTCGAGCCCTCGGTGCGCACGATTCGGTGTCCCTCGAGGGCGCGCACGATGACCTCGGTGTCGCTCACGCTGTCGACCGTGCCGCGCAGGGAGAAACGCGCGTTCTCGTCACCGTCGCCCAGGTCGATCTGGAGCTGCCGGACGTCGTGCGTCACGTTCTCGGGGATCGCCTCGCTGATGGCGGCGAGCGTGTCGTAGGCGTCGAAGGTCGGCATCGGGTCGTTTCCGCCTGCGCCGCGACGCAGAAGGACCGCCGCCTGGGCGGGCTCTCGGGCTTCGCTGCCGAAGTACGCCTCGGTCACCGCGGCGAGCTCGTCCTCGAGCTGCTGGTGGCGGGCTTCGACGACGCTGTAGCGAGCGTAGGTGGCGAACACGAACGCCGCGAGCACCACCGTCGCGCACGCCGCCATGAGCGGGAGGTGCTGCCTCAGCGCGTTGGCCGCCTGCGCGTTGGCGAACTCCCCCTGCCGCGCGTTGAGTCGCTTGCCGCGGATGAGGGCGCGACCCGCCAGGGCCGCGGCGCGCCCATACGCGGCGCGGTCGTGATCGGTGGCACCCGCCGCCGGCGGCAAGTTGAGGATCTCCACGGGGGCGCTGACAACTTCGCCGAGCCACCCGTCGATGCCGTCCCGGGTCGCCATCGTGCCGCAGAGGTAGTAGCTGCCGGGAGGCGCGCCGCCCTCCATGCGCCACGCGGCCATCGTCTGCCGGAGTTCACGCTCGAGCAGCTTGGTCCGCCCCGCGTCCAGGTCCCGGATGCTCACCGAGAGCGTGCGCGCGAAGTAGCAGACCTCGCTTTGCAAGATGCACACGTCGGTGCCCTCGGCGTGGATGTCGATGAGGCAGTGGGGCCCCGGTGTGGCGAGCGCCGGAAGCAGCGGGGCGAGCCCGTCGAGCGCGACGGCGCCGACCGCGACCTGGCGGGGATCGACCCCGAGTGACTTCATCTGCTCGAGGTGCGCCGCCACCCGGTCCTTCGGCGAGACCGCGGCGAGCAACTTCATCTCCCCGTTCGCGAGCGAGATCGGCTGGTGGTCGATGATCGAATCTTCGGGCTCGAAGGGGACCTTGCCCTCGAGCTCAAAGGGGAGCAGGTCGTCGAGCCGCTTGGCCGCCTTGGCCGGCAGGCTCACGGTGCGGATCGACACCTCGTCGCCGCTGAGCTCCGTGATCACCCGGTCGGGAGGCGCTGGCAGCGCCGCAAAGACCTGGCGGAGGGCATCGCGGACGGCTGCGTCGGCGTCATGCGTGCCATCGGGCGCTGCTGTGGCCGACGAGCCTTCATGGTCTGCAGAGGACGGGGCCCTGGCGTCGTCCACCACGATTCCCACGGCGGGATCGGCGGGCGCCTCACCGGGCACCCACCCGGTCGCGCCCAAGCCGGGAAGGGCACCGGGGAGCGGAGCGTCCGCCGCTCCGGAACCCACCGGCCCCGCGGGCGCCGCGTTTGCGGGCACGGCCGAGGCCGGGAGCGCCACGGGGGCGGAGACGTACCGCAGCACTTGGCTGTTGCGGAGCGCTGTCTTGATGAGGACACCGCGGACCATGTCCGGTGCGATGTCGAGTCCGAGGATGGTGGCCATGCGCGTTACTCCACTCGCCAGTAGTGGAAGATCCCCATGCGCGGCATCGTGCCCGCGTTGGGAGGAGGAGGGGTCCAGGGTCGGTCGAAGTTGAGCACCGAGCGAATGCGAAGCTGCGTGCAGCGACCAGGACGGTCCTCGTCACCGGGGTTCATCCCGCAGTTGCCCACGCGGCCGGTGGACTGCACAAAAATGATGCCCGCGCTCGTGACGAACACACGCCGGAACATCTGCCGATCTTGCGCGCTCACCGTCACCGCGCGGGGAAGCAGAGGGTTGTCGGCGCCGAGGATGCTCTCGAGCATCGGGCGAAGCTCCGTGCCCGAGCCACCGCCCTCGAGGAAGCGCGCGTAGTCTTCGTGGCTCGAGAACCACGGGATCGGGGCCATCGCGCGCGCCGTGTTGATGATCTGAATGAACTTCGCTGCTTCGGTCGGGTCCGTGCAGAGCGGCTGCGTCACGAGGATCGAGCACGTGCGCGCGAGCAGTACCTCGGCGCGCGCCTCGTTGAGGTGCACCCGCCCGGAGCCGTAGATGGTCAGCGCGCGGCTCGACGGATCTTCGGGATCGGGCTCGACAAACGTGGCCCAGAAGTCGTCGGTGACGCCGCGGATGTAGCGGAGCTCCTCGAGCGAATCGAACGGCGCGTTCTTGACCTGGTACGGGTCGCGGAAGGACGAGTAGATGTTGTCCTCGGCGCCCGCGTTGCTGTCGACCTGCGCCGCGCCCGGATCGAACACGGTGCGCTGGGCGTCGAAGTCCCACCAGTCGACCAGCGCGCTGACGATGTCGAGCCGCGTGGTGATCTGTCCGTCGCCGTCGCGCCGCTCGAACAACGTGTCGAACGGGCTCGGCGCCTGGTAGCCGCCGGTCATCGCGAAGACCTGCATGCCGACGTTCAGGCGTCCCGCGTCGCCCGCCATGTGCAGGGGGTTGTTCAGGTTGAGCTTGCTGTTCTCAGCGAACGCGAGGATCTCGCAGGTGCCGTGCGTGTCGCCCAGGCCGGTGGCGATGCTGAAGTCGTTGAGGCCGCTGTCCTGCGCCGCCTCGAAGTTGCAGAACGGCTCCAGCACCTGGTTGGCGTACGACCACACCGGGATCTGAGGCGGCTCGCGGCGCAGCATGGCCTGGTAGATGGGCCGCACCTGCTGGCGGATGCCCTCCTCGTTGGCGATGAGCAGCCGGCTGAGGTTCACGCCGCTCCGCGCCATGTACTCGGCGCGCAGGCGGTCTCGCTGGGTGGCCGCCAGGGCGTACGACGTGCCGGTGTTTTGATGCATGTCGGCGATCACGACGGCGAGGATCGCGATGGCGCTCAGCGTCAGCATCAGCGCGATCCCACGCTCGCGTGCGCTCGGGTCTCGGGCCACCCCCGGCTCGCCGGGCGGACGAAGCGCCCGCGCACGCGAGTCCGTCGACCCCCCGAAAGGGCCAATACCGGACGTCGTGCTGGTCTTCGTCACGGGCATCAGTTGTTGTACAGCGCGTGGTTGAGGCCCCAGGTGATCATCGGCTGCGCCCGCGTCGCGAACACACGCTCGCCGCGCTCGGCCGTCTCGTCGACGACGGTCAGCCGGATCTGCACCTGGATGGGCAAGCGGTTGGGCTGCCCGGTGACTTCGCGGGTGTCCCATTGGTCGGTCCACTGCCCGGTCGCCTGGTCGAGGTACTCCATCTCGAAGTCGACGACGTCCTCCACGAGGATCTGCGTCGTGCCGCCGCTCTGCGGGTCGTCGTCGATGCGGTTCTGCTCACGCCGCGCGAGCACGCGCATGTCGCGGAACTCGGGGTGATCGGTGACGAAGTAGCTGAGCTCGTTCTGGTCCGACTCGTGTGCATCCCGGTAGAGGCGCCGGTGCGAGAAGCTGGTGAAGTCGACGCGGTGCGCGGGCCCGCTGCGGCCCCCGATGAAACAGGTGTTCATCGTCTGGAGCGCCGGGTTGGGGTTCACGTGGATGGACACGTAGGCCATCGACAGCTCGGAGACCAAGCGCTCGAGCGCGACGCGGATCACGTGCGCGCGGTCGGCCTGCGCCTCGATGCGGCGCTTGTTGCGCATCGTCTGCGAGAAGCCGCCGAAGACGACGGTGGCGACGATGCCCAGGATGGTGATCGCCACCAGAACCTCGACCAAGGTCATGCCGCGACTGCGCCTCATGGCTGCCTCGGGTTCGTCGTGCCGGGCGGCTGGTTGCCGGTCTGACCGGGGGGCTGCCCTGGCGCGGTGGCCTGGTTTGGGTCGAGCGACTGGCCCTGCGGCAGGACGATGAACTGGGAGACGTCGAACGAGCGTTCCGACTCGCCCTCGCCCCAGAGCACGGTCACCGTGACGCGCCGCACCTGCTCCTCGATCAGCGGCTGCAGCACTGGCATGGCGGCGTTCATCGCCAAGTCGCCGATCGCGTCTCCGCCGGCGGCGCCGGTCAGGGCCGACTCGATGTCGCCCGCGCCGGCGGTGTCGCCCGCGTGGTCACCCGCGAGCCCACCGAGCAGGTCGGCGTCCTCACCGAGCCCCGGGTCGGGCAGCTCGACGCGCTCGACGTTCCACTCGCACCGGAAGCCGTCGTACTCGCCGCCCTCGCAGCACTCGTCCTCGCCGTCTTCCTGCACGCCGGTGTAGGCGCCCTCGATGATCGCCTGTTCTTCGATCTCCGCCATCTTGCAGCGCGCGAGCAGCGTCGCCGTGGTCATGTGGCGCGCCCGCGCGCCGACCCGAATGGCGCCTGCCTCGCTGCTGAAGATGGCGGTCATCGCGAGCGCGAGGATGGCGACGGCCACCATGACCTCGAGCAGCGTGAACCCCGCGATGAAGGGACGACGAAGCATCAGATGTCCCCCACGGAAGTGAGGGGCCCTCGACGACCGACTCTGCGTTGCTGTTCCTTCACGATGCTCTGCATCGCGTCGTCGTCGCGCCTTGATTCGCCCGCCGATGGCTCACGCATCGGGCGCCGCGGTTCCGCTCGGGACATCAGTCGTCCACCTCGGAGCGGCTGCCGCCGCGCCCGTCTTCGAGCAGGGACTCCGGCTCGTACGCGTAGTCGTAGACGCGCCCTCGGCCGGTCAGGGGGTGAAGCTCCACCGAGTAGACGCGGTCGTTGTCGTCGGCGAGCCAGACGACGGCGTGCTCGGTCTGGCCGCCCGGGAAGAAGTAGATGTGGCCTGTGCCTTCGGTGATCGGCTCGGGCGCGTGGGGCACGATGAGCCGGTCGATGCGGATGTTCGATGCCAGCTCGCGCGCCTCGTAGCGACGACCGGGCACGGTCGAGAACGGGGACGCCCCGAACGAGGGGTTCAGCGTGTCGGAGAGGCGCGCCTCCGCCGCTGCCCAAGGATCGACCGCCGCCTGATCTTCGCCGTCCTCGAGCCCCTGCCGGGTGAGGTCGTCTGTCCGCGCCAAGACAACCCGGCCGTGCGCTTCTTCGAAGCTCATCTGGTGGCTCTCGAGGTCGAACGCGAGCCGCACGGTGGTGCCCTGAGAGATGGCGCGCCCGTACGCGAAGCGCGACGCAGCCGAGACGCTCATCGTCGCCGACCGGAGGTTCGCGCGGGTGAGCGCGCCCAGGCTGTAGCTCATCCCGGTGGCCGCGAGTGCGATCAGGATGATCACGATCATGATCTCGATGAGCGTCATGCCTTCCCGCGCCGAGCGCGCCGCGTACCGACGTCCGCGGCCCCTCGAGGCCGAGGCCCCCCAACCGCCGTCTTGCCGACGGGGAAGGGGCGTTGCGGATTGAAGTCGTGCGGGAAGGGGCATCACTACGACTACTGAGCGGCGTTGGAGATGTCGTCTTCCGTGCCCATCTGCTGGTCGGGGCCCGCGGACGTCACGATGACGTCGTTGCCCTGGCACTCGATCACGAACTCGTTGTCCCAGCCATCCGTGGTGCGGGTCGACGAGTTGATGTACCCATCGAGCAGCTCTTCCATCCGCGGGCAGTCGCCGCTGCTGTTGTCCGCGATGTACATCTCCACGGCACTGGCGACCGTGGCTGCACCAGCGGTCGTGTCGCGAATCTTCGCGCGGTCGAGCTGCGGAAGCACGGCGACGCCGACGGCGGTCGCGATCAGCGCCATGATGATCACGACGATCATGATCTCGACGAGCGTCATGCCTTCGAGGTGCTCGCGTCGCACGCGGCGGACACGGACGCGTTCAGCGGGAACACAGGCGCGTCCAGCGGGGGCCAGGTGTCGGGGGCGGTCGTTGTTCATCGGTTCCTCGTTCGGGTCGGTCATCGGCTCTCTCTCAATCCAGCAGGGCGGTCGCCGCTACAGGACATTGTCGTCTTCCAGGAAATCGCCGCTCGGGCCGGCGCTGATCACGTCCGCGCCCTCGGGGTCGTAGCGGGCCGGGCAGCGCACGAAGAACGCACGTCCCCAGCCGTCGGTCGGCACGTGGCGCAGGTAGCGTCGACCGCTGCGCGGCGGGTGCATGAGCTCGTGAAGGTTGTGCGGGCAGCGCCCCATGTCGTTGCGAAACGCGCCGATGCTGCGCTTGACCTTGGAGATGGCGGCCCGGGTCTCCCGCTCGCGTTCCCGCCGCTCTGCCGAACGGGCCACCACGAGCAGCGCGAGCCCGAGCAACGAGACAGCCAACAGGACCTTCCAGCGCCGACCCGCAAACAGCTCCCGCAGCCACGCACCGCGCCGCTCCCAGGGGAGGGCGATCGAGCGTGCGCGCGAGGAACGTTTCGCCATGGTCGTCGGTCTTCCTCATCCGCCCACGAACTCGTTGATCTGCATCAGCGGCATGAGGATCGCGAAGGCGATGCCGCCACTCATCCCGCCGAGCAGGACGATGAGAATCGGCTCGAGCAGCGAGGTCACCATCTGCACCTTCGCCGAGACCTGAACGTCGTAGCTGTCGGCGACATTCTCGAGCATCTCTTCGAGCTGCCCGGAGCGCTCGCCGACCGCGATCATGTGCGTGACGATGGGAGGCAGCCGGCCGGACCGCTTGAGCGGAGCGGCGATGCTCTCGCCCTCGCGAATGGAGTTCCGCGCTTCCTCGATGACCCGCTCCAGCTCGGTGTTCCCGAGCACGTTCCGGGTGATCTCCATCGCGTTGAGCAAGGGCACCCCGCTCGACAGCAGCGTGGCGAGCGTGCGTGAGAAGCGGGCGACCGAGACCATCAGCGCGAGCGGGCCGAAGAGGGGAGCGTCCAAGACCCAGCGGTCCAGCGTAGCGCGGCCAGCGGGCGTCTTCTTCCAGTACCGAAAGCCGAAGAAGCCCCCGAGCCCCAGCGCGAGAAGCAAGTACCAGTAGTTGATGAAGATGTCGCTCGAGAAGATGAGCAGCCGCGTGTACCAGGGCAGCGCTTGCTCGAAGTCCTCGAAGATGGCTGTCACCTTCGGCACGACCACGACCATCATGATCGTGATGGTGGCCAAGCCCATCAGGGCCATGAACGCCGGGTAGGCGAGCGCGCTCTGCACGGTGTTCTTCAGGCGCGCCTGGTTCTCGAGGAAGTCCGCGAGGCGCATGAGCACCACCTCGAGCGTGCCCGAGGCCTCGCCGGCCTCGACCATGTTCACGTACAGCTTCTCGAAGACGTCCGGGTGCTCACGGAGCGCGTCCGCAAGGCTCGAGCCTTCGTTCACGCGGTCCCGTGTCTGCGTCATCGCGCGCTTGAGGTCCGGCTTCTCCAGCTGGTCGATCAGCGCGCTCATCGACTCGACGAGCGGGACACCGCTCTTGATGAGCGTCGCGAGCTGCCGGGTCATCAGCGCGATGTCGAGTGGCTTGACCCGACGGAAGAAGCGGCCGAAGTCGACCTCGCGGGAGGTCTTGTCCCGGGCCTCGGACTCCTCGAGCACCTCGGTGACGAGGACCCCGTCGCGGCGAAGGGCACCCCGCAGCGCGCGCGCGCTCTCCGCGTCCTTGACGCCCTTGACCTCTTTGCCGGCGGTCGTGATGCCGCGGTAGACGAAGACGGCCATCAGATGTCCTCCGCCGAAGCAGCGAGCCGCCTGAGCGGCCCTCGGCGCGCGACTCGGCGTTGCTCCTCCTCGAAATACGCGAGGTATTCCTCGTCGTCGCGCCTTGATTCGCACGCCGATGGATCGCTCATCCGGCTCACTGCTTCCGCCTCGGCCATCTAGCCGACCTCGCTCGCCTGCGTGGCCGCGAGGACCTCTTCGAGGCTGGTCGTGCCCTTGAGCACCAGGCGGGCGCCGTCCTCGCGGAGCGTGCGCATGCCGCGCTCGATGGCGACGCGCGAGATGGCGGCGGCGTCGGCGTTGTTCAGGATCTCGGCGCGGACCGCTTCGTCGATGATCAGCATCTCGCTGATCGCGATGCGGCCCTTGTATCCGGTGTGCGTGCACTCGTCGCAGCCCACCGGGCGGTAGAAGACGGCGTTCTCGAGCTCAGTCGGGAACCCTGGCGGGACCTGCGACGGGCGCACATCACCGTCTGCGAGGTTGTCGCCGCGGGACAGCTCGCGGGCGTCGAACACCTGCGTCGGCTCGGGCTCGATCTGCATGCCGAGGTCGTCCATCGACAGCTCTTCGATGCCGTCCGCAGCCTCCGGCTGGGCCGCCCGACTGTCGTGGGTGACGCCGCGGAATGCCTGCACGCCAGGTCCCTTGAGCGCAGCGAACCGCTCCGCGTCGACGCCGAGCGAGCGGAGGTCGCCCTCCGTGGGGCGGAACGGCTGCCGGCAATGCGGGCAGAGCACGCGGACGAGTCGCTGCGCAACCACGCCGAGCAGGCTCGAGCTGATGAGGAAGGGCTGCACCTCCATCTCGGCCAGGCGGGTGACCGCGCCGGCGGCGTCGTTGGTGTGCAGCGTGGACAGCACGAGGTGACCGGTGAGCGACGCGTGAATCGCGATCTCGGCCGTCTCGTGGTCGCGGATCTCGCCGACCATGATCACGTCCGGGTCCTGGCGCAGGAAGCTGCGCAGCGCGGACGCGAACGTCAGGCCGATCTTCGGGTGCACCTGCACCTGGCCGACGCCGGGGATCTCGTACTCGACCGGGTCCTCGGCGGTCAGGATGTTGAGGTCCGGCGAGTTGATCTCGCGAAGACACGCGCTGAGCGTCGTCGTCTTGCCCGAGCCGGTCGGCCCGGTGACGAGCAGGATGCCGTTGGGGCGGGAAACCAGGTGCAGGAGCGTGTCGAGCCGCCCGCCTTCGAAGCCGAGGTCGGGGAGCTTCACGACCGTGCGCTCCTTGTCGAGCAGACGCATGACGATGCGCTCACCCTTGGCCGTCGGGACGGTCGAGACGCGCACGTCGATCATGCGGCCCTGGATCTTCTTCGTGATGCGCCCGTCCTGGGGCAGCCGCTTCTCCGCGATGTTCAGCCCGGCCTCGATCTTCACGCGGCTGACGATGGAGGCGAGCGCGCTCTTGGGCGCCGTCTTCACGGGGAAGAGCTTGCCGTCGATACGGTTGCGGACGAGCACCTCTTTCTCGCCCGGCTCGATGTGGATGTCGGACGCGTTGGAGCGGGCGGCGTTGTAGAAGAGGTTGTTGACCCAGCGGATGACGGGGGCCTCGTCGGCCATGTCGAGCAGGTCTTGGTGCTCGTCCTCTTCCTCCGCGTGCGCGTCGCCGATCTCCGCGTCGGCCTTCCGCTGGTAGACCGCGTTGATGACGTCTTCGATCTTCTCCGACGTCGCCGCGCGCGGCTCGATGTGCTTGCCCAGGAGCGCCCGCAGATCATCGAGCGGGGCCGGGTCCAGCGGGTTCGAGACCGCGACGACCACGCGGCCTTCGTTTTCGTAGAGCGGCAGCAGCTTGTGCGTCCGCGCGAACGTGATCGGGACGAGCTCGATGAGCTCGGGGGAGACCTCTTCGGCCTTGATGTCGTCGATGAAGACGATGCCCATCTCGTCGGCGAGGGCCTCGACGATGGGGCGGTGTTCCGTGTCACGGGACGCGTAGAGAAGATCGAGCAGCGCCAGGTCCTTCTCGACCGCGGTCCGGAGCAGCTCCTCCATTCGGTCCGACTCGAGGGCGCCTCGACGAACCAGAATCTCTCCAACGTAGCGCTGCTGCTCCATGACGTTCTTTCTCCCCAGGGGGACGGGCCCCCCGAGGGGGCCTATTCTCGTTCTTCCGAAACCTCGACCACGGCGGGCGCGTCGGACACTTGCTGCGGGGGTGGCTCGTCGCCCGGGGCCTCATCGCCGTCAGGCCCGATGATCAGGGCACCTTCTTCGCCCTCTCCCACTTCGAAGGGCGTCGCACCGACCGGCTGCCGCGGGACGTGAACGGGCGGCGGGCGGGCGCGCATTTCCTCCATCAGCGCCGCCTCGACGTCGAGCTCCTCCATGGTGTTGAGGATCTCGCTCACCAGCCCGCGTGTTCGGGAGTAGTCGGTGGGCGGGGTGTAGCCGCCGTCCGAGAAGACGAAGTAGCGGTCGATGAACTCCTGCCGCTCCCGCATCTTGCGCTCGAAGATGGCGCGCAAGTCCGACGGAGAGCGGATGACGTAGGGCGTCAAGAAGAGCAGGAGGTTCGTCTTCTGCGTCGTCGTCGACTGGCGCCGGAACAGCACGCCGAGCAGCGGGATGTCGCCGAGGATCGGAATCTTGTCTTCCGACGTGCTCACGCGGTCGCGCATGAGCCCGCCGATGACCACCGTCTGCTGATCGCGCACGACGACCTGCGTCTTGGCGATGCGCTGGTTGATCGGGACGACCCCGAGCGTGCCCTGGGCCTCGCCGGCCTCGGAGATCTCTTCTTCGATCTCGAGTCGGATCTCGCCCGCGTCGTTGATGTGCGGCGTCAGGCGGATGGTCGTGCCGACGTTCTGACGCTGCACGCCTGCGCCACCGCCGAGTCCGCCGAGCGCCGCCAAGCCCGCGATGCCCGCCGCGCCACCGGCCGCGCCGCCCGCGGCACCGGCGAGCCCGGCCAGCGGGTTCGCCCCGCCACCGCCGAGACCACCGAGGCCCGACGTCTGAAGCGGCACGTTGGCGCCCACGCTGATCTCCGCCTGGACGTTGTCCATCGCGATGATGTGTGGGGTGGAGAGCACGTTGACGTCGCCGGAGTTGGCGACCGCGTTCAGCATCACGCCGAAGCTCGGAATCGAGAAGCCGATCAGCTGGGCCGCCTGTGGGATCTCGGGCCCTCGTACGCCGACGGCGAGCCCGGTGAGCAGGTCGGGGCTGAGGGTCGGAGTCGCCGTTCGCCCGGCCTCGAATCCGAACACGCTGAGTGCGCCCTCCTCTGGGGAGTCCGGCACGCCGCCGTGGAACGCGAGCCCGAGGCTGCTGGAGCGCTGCACGCTCAGCTCCATGATGACGGCCTCGATGAAGACCTGTCGGGGCGCCGCGTCGAGCTGCTCGATCACGCGTCTGAGGGCGGCGTAGTCATGCTGCGAGCTGGTGATGAGCAGCGAGTTGGTCGCCTTGTGGGCCTGGACGTTGATCGCGCCCTCGAAGCTCGAGAGCCCGCCTCCGCTGCCGGCCCGTGCCGTGGTGCCCGTGTTCTTGGTGGCCCGCTTGCTCGCCGCCGCCCCACCGCCGCCTCCGATGAGGCCTTGGAGTGTGGTCGCGATCTCCTCCGAGTCCGCGTACTGGAGCGAGTGCACGTGGATGGAGCCCTCGCCCTCGACGGCGATGTCGAGCGCGCGGATCACCTCGAGGATGCGCATGTACGCACGCTCGGTAGCCAACAGGATGAGCGAGTTGGTCCGCTCGTCCGGGATGATGTTGGTGATGCGGCTCTCGCCTGCCCGCGAGCCGACGGTGGACGGGCCGGCCGAAGCCGCTGGGGTGGCCGGAGCCTTGCCGGGACGTCTGGGCGTGGCCCGTCGAGCCGCAGGTGTGGCTTTGGTGGCGCCTGTGCCGCCGGCGCCCGCGCTCGGGAAGATCTCCTGGAGCCGCGCCGCCATCTCGGTCGCGTTGGCGTAGTGGATCGGTTCGATCCAGATCTGTTCGCCCGTTCGAGGGACGTCGATCTCGCTCAAGATGCGCAGCATCCGGCGGACGTTCGTGCCCGTGTCGGTGATGATGATCGTGTTGGTCGGCGCGTAGGCTGTGATGTTGCCGGCCTGCGACTTGAATCGGCCCAGCAGCGTCGCGACGTCTTCAGCGGAGACGTTCCGCACCCGGTGCATGCGCGTGACATACCGGTCGTCGCTCGGCGAGACCTGTCCGTCGGTGTAGAGCGGCAGCGGCTGGCCCTCGGCGCCCGTGGCCTCGACGATCGCGTTGTAGCGGCCGCGCGGCGAGATGGTCATGCCGTTGAGCTGCAGAATCGAGAGGAACGCGCGGTAGGCCTCGGCTGCGGTGACGGGCGCCTCGGAGGCGACGGTCGCCTTGATGCTGCGCGCCTTGCCCGGGAGGATGAAGCGCTTGCCCGTGATGCGGCTGATCATGCGGACGAGGTCCGGCAGGTCGGCGTCCTCGAGGGTGAAGTCCACACGCGTGGCGGGGCTCACACGGCCGCCGGAGCGGCCCTCGAGGCCGGTCCGGAAGGGGCGCAGCTTGCCCGCGGACGCGGGGGCTTCGCCGCCTGCGGGCGTGGCGGGGGTGCCCGCACCGGGGCGCGGGATGCGCACCTGCGGCGGGCGCGGACGATCCTGCGCGATGGCGAGGCCGAGCACACTCAGCATCACGGAGGCGCTCGTCAGCAGGATCGGGATGGCAAATCGTAGCCTCACGCGGGAACTCCGGGGGAAGCGCTCGACCTCCGAGTCGAAGGTCGCAATCGGATCGCGAAGGACCCGTCGTTCGGGTCTCGTTCAGGGCAACGAGACGATGTCTGGGCATCGTCGAGGAGCGCCGGGCGGGCGCCGGACGACGAGGGCAAACGAGGCGACCGCGACGTTCGACGAGGAGGTCTAGGGCACTGCGGCGCAGACGCGCGTGATGGATCGTGGAGCGCGGCGTCGTGTCCAGCGCGCCGGGCCGAGGACGAAATGCTGAAGCATTTCGGGCGAGCGACTCGCGGGTTGGGCGCGGCGCCCCGCCCTCGAGGCGCGCGTGGCGGCTTGTGCCGCAGTGTCCTATCGAATCTGGTAGTCAATGGTCTGGTCCTGGCCGCGACGGTTCAGGTTCACGGTGATGCGGTCGGCGCTCTGCAGACGCGCATAGGCTTCGAGCGCGCTGTTGGGCGCGGTCATGTCGAAGCCGTTGATGGTGCGCAGCATGTCGCCGTTCTGGATGCCGAGTCGCCCCAGCAGGCTGCTGCGGCGGATGCCGTAGAGCTTGACGCCCACGACGCGCCCGCCCTCTTCGTGCGGGATGACCCGCGCCATGCGCATGACGGCCGCCTGGTTCTGCAGCAGCCGGTTGACGAGCCCACGCTCGATGGAGAACTCGCCGTCGTTCACGCGGGTGATGCCGGACTCCAGCTCAGCGGGGTCGAGGCCGCCGGTGGCCGCGGCGCGCGCCGGCCGAGCGGGGCGCTCCGGGGCGGCGGGCGCGGCGGTGGCGACGCGCTCGGCCTGGGAGAACATCGAGAGCGAGCAGGGCGATCCGCTCCGCGGCCGGAGGATGACCAGGTTGTGCTGGATGTCAGCGACCTCGCGGTTGTCGACCTCCATCCCGACTTGGTAGAGCAGCGCGCTGCCCGACGAGTCGGTGATGGCCGCGAACGAGTCTTCCGGATCCCGGTAGCGCACAAACGCGCCGACGAGGCGCATGCTGCCGTCACACGCGGGGGGCACGCCGTCGATGGGTTCCGGCTCGGTCTCGGTCTCCGTCTCTTCGACAACCTCCGCCTGCGGCTCGCGGCTCAGGTCCCCCGTCTCGCTGTCGAAGATGTTCCGCCGAAGGATCGGCGTTGCGTCGATGTCCTCACGCGGGGCGGCCCGAGCGTTGAGCGGCTCCGGGTCCCCTTCGCCCGCGTCGAGCGGCAGGAAGGTGTTCGCCAGCATCTGGGTGCCGCCCTGCGCGAGCAGCACGCCGGTCAGGCCCAGCGTGACGAGCACGATGGCTGCGACGATCCGTCGCTGACGCTTGCTGCTGGTGGCCACTGGGTGATTTCCCGGGGTGGAGGGGGAGAAGGCGGGTGGAGAGGGGAGCCTCGGGTTGTTCCCTCAGCAACCGCCGTGCCTAGCCGATGGATCTGCTCTTCGCCAGGGAAAACGTAGGGTTTCCGGGGATTGACGTGTGCTTCTTCACCCCCGGCCGCGAGACAGCTTGGCAGCGGATCGAACGCGAGACCGAGTCTGGTGACATTCTGTCATCAGGATCGCGCGCTGGATTCGCGTTGGGGGCTGTGAGCCTCACAGAACGAAGGGCCTCAGCCGAAGGGAGGCCAGGGCTGCCGCGTCGGCCTGGAAGACGCTAGCGCCAGTAGGTCATGTAGCGCATGTCGAGCGTCCAGTTGCAGCGCCCACGGCCGCAATTGCGGACATACGTCGCCCGTTGGTTGCACGCGACGACGCCCCGGACATTGCGCTCGAGGGCCACGACACGAATGTGGCGACGCGGGCATCCGAGGTCGCGGGAGGCCGCGTTCACGAGCGCGCGAGAGGACCCGCCGCACGCCCCGAGGACGAGGGCGGCGAGACCGACGACAGCGATGCTGAACCAAGATGGAAGGCGCATGCGCCGACCTTACCCGAGTTCTGACCTCCTCCCACTTTGCGATGGCGCGCGACCGGGTCATCCCAAGGGCTTCAACAGACGGTCGAGCTGGGTCATGGTGTCTCTTCCGGGGTAGCCCTGGGCCTGGCCTGCGGGCGTCACCCTCTGGAGAAGTGGAACATGTCGTACCGGAAACGCGACCTGCGGAGGAACCAGAAAAGGGCCTTCTCCCAGATGCGAGACCTCTTGGTTCGCTACGTCGCAGGAACGGTGTCCACGGCCGACTTCGTGCCTGCCTACCGAGCTCTGTTCGCTTTCTTCGACCCGCCCGAGAACGGGCTGTACTTGCCCCGACACGAGCGAGCGGAGCTGGAGGCCATGGTCAGGGTCAAGGGAGGCTGGTTCGGTGAGTTCGAGGACTTAATCCCGAAAGACCCTTCTTGGAGGTACGGGGTCGACACCGAGCCCTACGGGTGGATCGACACGGCGGGATATCGAGCGTGGATCCGGGAAACTCTCCGCTCGCCCAACCCGTAGCGTGCCCCGACGCCGGCGTCGGAGACCGAGAGCCGTACGCAACCTGCGAAGGACGCGTTTTGCAGTCAGGCACAGCGCGCCAGTCGTGAACCTGCAGACCCGAGGGTCTGCTCCGAACTGACATCCCGACGCGAAGCGTGCGCGGCCGCCGCCGACGCGCTTTCATCGGGAAGCCGCTCCGTCGGCCTCATCCCACCTTGCGGTAGATGGTCCGCGCGCTGATGCCGAGCAGCTGCGCGGCGAGCTGCTTGTCTCCCCGGGTGTGGTCGAGCGTGGCTTTGATCACCCGGCGCTCGATGTCCTCGAGCGGGGTGCCGATGGAGAACGTGAGGTCCCCGCCGCGCCGCTCGGACTGGCTGATCTGCGTGGGCAGGTCGGCGATCTCGAGCGTGTCCCCCTTGCTCAGCACGACCGCGCGCTCGATGACGTTCTCGAGCTCCCGGACGTTCCCAGGCCACGCGTAGCCCATCATGACCTCGAGGGCCTCGTGCGCGACGCTCATGCGCGCCTTGCCGTTCTTGCGGCAGTAGAGCTCGAGGAAATGGTCCGTGAGCAGCGGGATGTCGTCCCGGCGGTCGGCCAGGCGCGGTGACGTGATCGCGATGACGTTGAGCCGGTAGTAGAGATCCTCGCGGAAGCGCCCCGTCTCGACCGCCTGCTCGAGGTTCACGTTGGTCGCGGCGATGAGCCGGAAGTTCGCGCGCTGGGTCTTGCCGCCGATCGGCTCGTACTCGCCCTCCTGGAGCACCCGGAGCAGCTTCACCTGCACGGTCGGGGACAACTCGCCGATCTCGTCGAGGAACAGCGTGCCGCCCTCGGCCTGGGTGATGCGCCCCTCGCGCCGGTGCGTGGCGCCCGTGAACGAGCCCTTCTCGTGTCCGAACAGCTCGGACTCCACGATCGTTTCCGGCAACGCCGCGAGGTTCACGCCCACGAAGCTGCCGTCCCGCTGGCTGTGCTCGTGAATCGTGCGCGCGAGCAGCTCCTTGCCCGTCCCGCTCTCGCCGAGCACGAGCACGTTTGCGCTCGACGGCGCCGCGGTGCGGGCGACGTCGAGAGAGTGGCGAAGCGCGCGGGAGCTGCCCACGATGGCGCGGTTCTTCAGCGCGGACAGCTCCTGCTTCAGCGTCCGGTTCTCGGCCACCAGGGCGTGCCGCTCCGCCGCCTTCTTCACCGTCTTCACGATCTGCATCCGTTTGAGCGGCTTCTCCACGAAGTCGTACGCGCCCTCCCGCATGGACTCGACGGCGGTCTCGATGGTCCCGTAGGCCGTCATCACGACGACCTCCGCGTTGGGTGCCACCGTCTGCATCGCCTTGATGAGGTCGATGCCGCTCATGCCGGGCATCATCAGGTCCGTCAGGACCACGTTGATCCGGTGCTTGCGGCACAGGTCGAGCGCCTCCCGCCCGCTGCCGGCGGTCAGCACACGCATGTCCTCCTTCAGGAAGATGCGCTCCAGCGAGGCCCGGTTGCTGGGTTCGTCGTCGACCACGAGCACCGTCGTGCTCTCGTTTCCTGGGATCTCACCTGCCATCCGTGCCTCCGTGTCAATCGTCTCGACATTGTGTCCCGGCGAGACAGCTTGTCAAGCCGGGTGACAGCGTGGCGATCCTAGGGGCGCTCCAGGAACGGAATCGGGGTCAGCGCAGCATCTTGGAGAGGGGCCGGAAGGAGGGATGGGTGGAGTTGCCGAGGAGATCGAACAGGACGGTCTCCGACGCGGTCACGGTCGCGCCGGCGGCGCGCATGAGATCCATCGCGACGCGGCGATCATCGAGGTCCCGTGAGCACG
Organism: Sandaracinaceae bacterium; assembly: GCA_045106715.1. Classification (GTDB taxonomy): domain Bacteria; phylum Myxococcota_A; class Polyangia; order Polyangiales; family Sandaracinaceae. Next base: position 50,005 of record JBGCFC010000010.1, on the reverse strand, counting down.
TTGCGTCGTAGGGCACGTGCACGGCGAAGCCGCCGCCGACGAGGGAGCGCACGGTCTGGTAGACACAGACGTGGGCCTCCATGCCGGTCACGACGAGCGTGCGGACGGCGCCGTCGCCGTCGTGTGTGACGAGGTGGTCGAGCGCGTCCTCGACTTCGGTGTTGCCCAGCGCGTCGAACTCGGTCTTCGGCAGTCGAGGCGCAGGGGCTTCGAACGTGTCGAGGCGCGCCGTCAGTCGCGCGTGCGTTGGGCCCAGGCCCTTGGGGTACTGCTCGGTCACCAGCACGGGGATGTGCAGCTCGCGCGCGGCCTCGATGAGCACTTCGTTGGCGCGCAGGCACCGCTCGAGGGCCGCGTCGGGCATCGCGGCGGCGAGGCGCTCTTGAATGTCGATGACGAGAAGCGCCAGGGAGTCGGCGTCGAGGCGGAGGTCCGTGGACATGCGCCGAGAGTATCCGTTCCCCCGTGGCGCGTCAGGGGGTGTGCTCCAGGCTGTCGGCGCACTCGCGCGAGAGCCGCGCGATCCCTCGCTCGTCATAGGCCACCCGGCGTTCCGGTCCGGTCCGGCAATGCGCGATCCCCGGGGCGCAGGGACCCGGCTCCGGCTGGCCGAACATGTGGGCGGCCTCGATGCAGATGCCATCGCTGGGGATGTCCTGGTGCACGAGCGCAGGCTCTTCGCAGCCGAGGCAACCCAAGGAGAGGCAGCCCAGCGCGAACCACGTGCCAAATGTGCGGGACATCCGCGCGACTATAGGCCCGCTTTGGAGAGCGATCATTCGAACAGTGCAAGTTGGCGCTTGGGCTTCTTTTTTCGCGTTTCCTCCGGACGCGCGACCGGTCGGGGACCGAGGTCGTCGAACGCCAGGCCGTCGGGGCTGGCGGGCGGGTACCCGAGACGCATTCGGTGCGTCTCGAAGAGCTGCTCCACCACGCTCCAGCGCGCGCCCTCGCCCCGCATGCGGTGCCCGAAATGGCCGTTGGTTCGCCCGCGCCGCATCGCCATCAGGGTGTTCATGACCTTGTCGGCCCGATCCGGCATCACCTCGCGGAGCCGCGCCTCAAAGTAAGGCCGCACGCTGTCGTTTAGCCTCACCAGCGTCATGAACGCGTGGACGGCGCCCGCCTCGCGCGCCCTCTCGAGGATCTCGGGGATCTCGCTGTCGTTGACGCCGGGCACGATCGGAGCCACCGAGACGCCCACGGGGACACCCTCGTCCGCGAGGCGGCGCACGGTCTCGAGACGCGCGCGGACCGGCGGCGCGAACGGATCGAAGTGCCGGCGCAGCGTGTCGTCGGCGAAGGCGCAGCTCACGGTGACGCGCACGGAGCTCTCACGGTTCAACTGGCCGAGCAGGGCCGCGTCGCGTCGGATCACGGTGCCCTTGGTGATCACGCCGACGCTGCGCCGATGGGCGAGGCAGGCCTCGAGGCACCGTCGCGTCAGCTCGTAGCTCGCCTCCAGCGGCTGGTAGCAGTCCGTGTTTCCGCTGAACACAATGGGCTCGGTCGGGCGCACCCCACGCCGAAGCCACGCCGTGAGCCGTTCCGCGACGTTGGTCTTCACGACGATGCGCCGGTCGAAGTCGGTCCCGGCGCCGAAGCCCAGGAACTCGTGCGTGGAGCGCGCGTAGCAGTACGTGCAGCCGTGAAAGCAGCCGCGGTAGGGGTTCACGCTGTACCGAAACCCGATGTCGGGGCTCCGATTCTCGGAGACGACGGTCTTGGCGCGCTCCTCGAACACCTCGAGCCGGACGTCGGGGGCGGGCCCCTCCCACTCGAGATGCTGGCTCTCGAACGGGTTGGGCGGGTTCAGCACGGGGCGCGGTTTGGGCACGAACGGAGTGTGACATGACTGATCTGATGTTCAGTCAGCGATCGATCGACGGGAACTTCTCCGGCTCGGGGGCTGTCCGGTCGGTGTGCGCCCGATGAACCTCCAGCTCGCCTTGGGCGTGGTGCTGCTGCTCGCGTGCGGGCCGTCGGCGGCGGTGGAGCCGGATACGCCGGAGCCGGATGCGCCGGAGACGGGCGATGCGCCTCCGCCAGCGCCGGAGATTCCAGCGGCGCCCGAAGGCCAGATCGACCTGGGTCGGCTCGGCGACGACACGTACAGCGAGCGATCGATCACCGCGTTTGTGCCTGCGGGCCCGGGCCCATGGCCGGTGTTGTTTGTGCTCGATGGGCACGCGGAGAGCACCCTGCGCGTTCGCCGCGCGATGGGGCGGCTTCTTCACCGCGATGCCGTGTCGCCATGGGTCGTGGTGCTCGTCCCCTCCGGGCAAGACCGCCGCCGCGAGCTGGGCATCGAGGCCGAGGCGATGGGGGACTTTCTCATCGAGACGGTGCTCGTTGCGCTTTCGTCGCAGGTGTCGATCCGAGTCGAGCCCGAGGCACGCGCCGTGCTGGGCTATTCGTACGGCGGGCTCGCGGCGCTCCGCACCGTGATCCATCGAGACGAGCTCGGCCGCGCGGCGGCGATGTCCCCGAGCCTTTGGTGGCAGCAGCGCCGGCTCACGCGGGAGTGGAACCCCGAGCGCGCTCCGTCGCGACTCTGGATCGATGTCGGCACGGCGGAGCCCGATCGCAACCAGACGCTCCCGTACATGGTGCGCGACGCACGCGAACTCCGTGATCGGGCGGTGGAAGGAGGGATGCGGTTCGGTGACGAGCTGGGCTACTACGAGGCGCCTGGCGAGGGGCACAACTTCAACGCGGCGGGGCGGCGGATGGAGACCGCGCTCGCGTTCCTGTTGTCGGACGTCGACCTCGCGGAGCGGCGCCCGGACGCGGTCTCCATGTTCCTCCTTCCCACGACGGCGCGCTGGCAGTCGTTCGCGATCGAGGCGCGCTACGGCGAGCTGCTTCGTCTGACCTGGCCGCCCGACGCCGCGGAGTTGGAGGTGGTGGGCGAGCCCCGCCCGCGTCGGGGCGACCTGATCCACACGGTGGGAGAGTCGCGCCTGACGGCGACGCTCCGCGGGGTTCGCAGCGACGGGTGAGGCGTCGGCTTGGGAGGCGAACGGAGAGCCAGCCCCGCTCGCGTCAGGGAGGCCACGTTGCCGGCGCATCGCGCTTTTGCCACGCTCGAAGCCCGGGGGCCTCTCACTTCCGCCCCCGCCCCGGAGAACGCTTGTCGCATCCCTCGCCCACGCCACGCACCGCCGTCTCACCGGCCTCGGACTCGCTCCTCGAATCGCTCGGCCGGGCGCGTGCGCACCTGCTCACGCTGCAGTCGTCGGACGGCTTCTGGAAGGGCGACCTCGACACCAACGTGACGATGGACGCGGAGGACATCTTCCTGCGCACGTGGTTGGAGATCGCCGAGCCGGAGACGACCGCGAAGTCCGCGCGCTGGATCCGCTCACAGCAGCTCGAGTCCGGCGGCTGGGCCAACGCGGCGAAGGTGCCCGCCGATCTCTCGACGACCATCGAGGCGTGGGTCGCGCTGCGCATGGCGGGGGACCCCGCGGACGCCCCGCACATGGAGGCGGCGGCCCGCTTCGTCCGTGAACACGGCGGCGTCGCGAGCGCGCGGGTGTTCACGCGGATCTGGCTCGCGCTGTTTGGGCTGGTGCCGTGGGACACGCTCCCGACGCTGCCGCCCGAGTTGATGCTTCTGCCGAGCTGGGTGCCGCTGAACGTTTACGATTTCGCCTGCTGGGCGCGGCAAACGATCGTCGCGCTGACGGTCGTGATGAGCTACCGCCCCGTGCGTCCCGTGTCGCTGTCCATCGCTCCGCTGCTGGCGCCGCCCCGCCCTCGGAGGGGCGCCGCCGGGGTCGCGGAGCAGGTGTTCGATCGCCTCGACCGGCTGTTTCGGGCCTACGCCCCACGCGCCCAGCCCGCGCTTCGTGAGCGATCCTTGGCCATGGCGGAGCGGTGGATCGTGGACCGGCAAGAGGCCGACGGGTCGTGGGGCGGCATCCAGCCGCCATGGGTCTACTCGCTGATCGCGCTGCAGCTGCGAGGCTACGCGTTGGACCATCCCGTCATGGCGAAGGGGCTGCGTGGCCTCGAGACGTTCATGCTCGAGGACGGCGAGGTTCGGCGGCTCGAGGCATGCCAGTCGCCGGTATGGGACACCGCGCTCGCCGTGCAGGCGCTGGCCGACGCCGGGCTCGAGCGGGACCACCCCGACCTGCTTCGGGCGGCGGACTGGCTTCTGGAGGAGCAGACGGAGACACGCGGCGACTGGGCGGTCCGCCGACCGGAGCTTCGGAGCGGGGGGTGGGCGTTCGAGTTCGAGAACGAGCACTACCCCGACATCGACGACACGGCCGAGGTCATGCTGGCGCTCCGCGCGGTGTGCCATCCGGACCCCGCGCGCGTGGAGTCGGCGATGGCGCGTGGCGTCCACTGGGTGCTCGGCATGCAGTCGAACGGCGGCGGCTGGGGCGCGTTCGACGCCGACAACGTGCAGGAGCTCTGCCGGCGGATCCCGTTCTGTGACTTTGGCGAGGTGATCGACGCGCCGAGCGCCGACGTCACGGCGCACGCCATCGAGATGCTGGTGCGAGAGGGGCTCGAGGCGCACCCAGCCACCCGCGACGCGGTGCGTTGGCTGATCGGCCAGCAAGAAGCCGACGGCGCATGGTTCGGACGCTGGGGGGTCAACTACGTGTACGGCACGGGCGCGGCGCTCGCGGCGCTGGGGGATGTGCACCGCTCGGCCGACGACCCGGCGGTGGCACGTGCGGTGCGCTGGCTGTGCGACCACCAGAACGAAGACGGCGGCTGGGGCGAGGACGTGCGCTCGTACGACGACCCCGCCTTCCGTGGCGTCGGCGCGAGCACTCCGTCGCAGACCGCGTGGGCGCTGATCGGCCTGTTGGCGGTCGGCGTTGACACCGACTGGCTTGAGCGCGGGGTGGCCTACCTCATGGACGCGCAGCGCGCGGACGGCGGTTGGGACGAGGAGCACTACACGGGGACGGGCTTCCCCGGCGACTTCTACATTCGCTACCACCTCTACCGCGACGTGTTTCCCCTCATGGCGCTCGGTCGGGTGGCGCGCGCCCGCGGGTTGCCGGTGGAGCGGCCGGTCACCCCCACGTTCGAGGTCGGCGTCGAGCGACTGACGGCGCACGCCGATGCCGAGTAGCGTGCTCCGCGTGCTCTCGGCTCTCCGCATCGAGGCGCGTGCGCTGCGCCAGCCGGGCATGGTTCCCGTGCGTGTGGGCGTTGGGCGGCGTTCGGCGGAAAAGGCGCTGGCGCGATTGAAGCGCGAGCCTTCGCGGCGCACGGTCGTGGCCGGCTTCGGCGGGGCACTGGACGATGGCCTCGCTCCGGGCGACGTCGTGGTGGCCAACGAGGTCCAGGGCCCCGACGGCCGTTTCAGCTGCGCGCACGAAGACGTGTACGCGGCGCTCTCGGAGGCGGGGCTGGCTCCCGTGCTCGCCGCCATCGCGACGCGCGATCACATCGTGCGGGGCGCCGAGCGCAACGAAGTGGCGGCCGAGGGCGCGCGCGTGGTGGAGATGGAGTCGTACTGGCTTCGCCCGCTCGCCGAGGCGGCCGACTTCTCGGTCGTTCGCGTGGTGGTCGACACCCCCTCGCGCGAACTGGGCCATCCGCTTCACACACTCACGGGCGGGGTCCGCGCCCACGCCGCGCTCCGCCGGGTGGGTGCCGGTCTCTCGCGCATGCACGCTTGTCGCCGACAGTCAGGATGAAACGATGGGGATCTCGCTCGATCAACAGATGGTGCTAGGCACCTACCTCCTGAAGAAGAAGCTCCGCCGGGAGAAGTTCTTTCCCTTGCTCGTCGAGGTGGAGCCGCTGTTTCAGTGCAACCTCGAGTGCGCGGGCTGCGGCAAGATTCAATACCCGAAGGAGATCCTCCAGCAACGCCTGAGCGTCGAGCAGGTGCTCGGTGCCAGGGAAGAGTGTGGCGCGCCGATGGTGTCGATCGCCGGCGGGGAGCCGCTCATCCATCCGGACATGAGCCGGATGGTCCGCGAGCTGCTCGAGCGAGACAAGATCGTCTTCCTCTGCACCAACGCCATCCTGATGGCGCGCAAGCTGGATGAGTACCGGCCGCACAAGCGCTTCAGCTGGACCATTCACATCGACGGCCTGCGCGAGCGGCACGACGCGAGCGTGTGCCGTGACGGGGTGTTCGACAAAGCCGTCGCGGCCGTCAAAGAGGCCAAGCGTCGCGGGTTTCAGGTCACGACGAACACGACGTTCTTCAAGAGCGACACGCCGGAAGACGTGCGTCAGGTGCTCGACTTCTTGAACGACGAGCTCGGCGTCGACGGGATGATGATCTCGCCCGGCTTCGCGTACGAGAAGGCGCCCACAACGGATGACTTTCTCACGGTGCCGGAGGCACGCGCGCTGTTCCGTGAGGCGTTCCAGGACGGGCGCCGCGAGCGCTGGCGCCTCAACCACAGCCCGCTCTTCCTCGACTTTCTCGAGGGCGGTGCGGACCTGGACTGCACGCCGTGGGCGATCCCGAGCTACTCGGTGCTCGGTTGGCAGAAGCCTTGTTACCTGTTGAGTGAGGGGTACGTCGAGAGCTACCAAGAGCTGATCGACAGCACCGACTGGGAGTCCTACGGCCGCGGCAAGGACCCCCGCTGCGCCAACTGCATGGCGCACTGCGGGTACGAGCCGAGCTCCGTGCTTGCGTCCATGGGCTCGCTCCGCGAGGCCGTGCGCGCGGCTCGTTCCACGCTCGCGTGATGGGAAAGCGGGTCCTGATCACGGGCGCGTCGGGCGGCATCGGACGGGCGGTTGCGATCCGGTTCGCGCGCGACGGCGCTCGGCTCGCGTTGTTGGGCCGAAAGGCGGATGCGCTCGCGGAGACGGCCCGACTCGCCCGCGAGGCCGGGGCGTCCGAGGTCCAAGAAGAGCGCGCCGATGTGCGCGATGGCAGAGAGCTGGACCGGGCGCTCTCCACGGTGATGGAGCGCGGTCCGCTGGACGTCGCGGTGCTGAACGCGGGGGTCGGCCGGCATCGGACCTTCCTCGAGCAAGACTGGGCTTCGGTCGCGCAGCTCATCGAGACGAACGTCTTGGGCACGCTCCGCGTCGCGCACCCCGTCGCCCGCGCGATGGCGCGGCGGGGCGAGGGCGCGATGGTGTTCATGGCCTCGATCGCGGGGCTGCTCCCGGTGCCCGGCGAAGCGGTCTACAGCGCCAGCAAACATGCGATCGTCGGGCTCTCCGAGTCGCTGTCCGTGGAACTCGCCCCGCACGGCGTACACGTGCTCACGGTGTGCCCCGGCGCGGTCCGCACGGCGTTCGTGGCGGCGGACGAGCGCGACCGTGTGGTGCCCTCCGCCGAGCGGACGGCCATCGACCCAGACGACGTGGCCGAGGCGGTCGTGCGCGGGTTGAAGTCGGGCGCCCACCGCGTGATCGTGCCGCGCTCCCTGGGCGTGGCCGTCGCCGCACGCGGCGTGTTCCCCGGCCCGGTCCGACGCGGCATTCGGAACGCCACGCGCCTCGGCTGGGATCGCGCGCTCCCCGAAGAAGACGCGCTTCCTTAGCCGCTCTGCCGTAGCCGCTCGCGCTCGGCGCCGTACTCCCCCCATGACCCGTCCTCGTCGCGTGCTCCCCGTGATCGTGCTCGCCCAGTTTGCGGGTACCTCGCTGTGGTTTGCCGGCAACGCGGTCCTCTCTGATCTGGGGCCGGAATGGGGGCTGACCGACGCGGCCCTCGGCACGCTCACCTCGAGCGTGCAGCTCGGGTTCATCATGGGCACGCTCGTGTTCGCCATCCTGGGGATCGCGGACCGGCTGTCGCCACGCGTGGTCTTCTTCGGTTGTGCGGTGTTGGCCGCCGTCGCCAACGCGGTGCCCGTCCTGTCGTTCGCGCGGCCAGGCGGGCTCGCCACGCTCGTCGCGGCGCGCTTCCTCGTGGGCTTCTTCCTTGCCGGCATCTACCCGGTCGGCATGAAGATCGCGGCGAGCTGGTACCGGGCGGGCCTCGGGAGGGCGCTGGGGCTGTTGGTGGGCGCGCTGGTGATGGGCACCGCGTTTCCGCATCTGTTGCGCGCGGGCGGCAGCGCGCTTCCCTGGAGCGACATCCTCCTGGGGGTCTCCGCGCTGGCCACGCTCGGAGGCGCCGCGCTTTTCTTCGCGGTGCCGGAAGGGCCACACCTGCGTTCGAGGAGCGCGTTCGACCCCGCCGCGATCCTGCGCGTGTTCGGCGAGCGGCGTTTCCGGGCGGCCGCGCTCGGCTACTTCGGCCACATGTGGGAGCTCTACGCCTTCTGGGCGCTCGTGCCGGCGCTGGTCGTGGCACTCGGGGTGCGCGACGGGCCGCTGATGTCGTTCCTCGTCATCGGGTCCGGCGCGCTCGGGTGCGTGGGCGGCGGGCTCGTGTCGGCGCGCTTCGGGAGCGCGCGCGTGGCGGCCGCCCAGGTGCTCATCTCAGGCGTGATGTGTGTCGTCTCGCCGCTCCTTTTCGTGCTGCCTGCGCCGGTGGCGCTCGGGCTCGTGTTCGTCTGGGGGATCGCGGTCGTCGGCGACTCGCCGCAGTTCTCGACGTTGACGGCGAAGACGGCGCCGCCCGAGCGGGTCGGCACGGCGCTGACCATCGTCACGAGCGTCGGGTTCCTGCTGACGGTGCCGAGCATCCAGCTGCTCGCGTGGGCGGTCGACACGCTGGGGCCGCAGTGGGCGTTCTTGGTATTGGCGCCCGGACCGGGGTTGGCGCTCGTCTCGCTGCGCCCCTTGCTCACGGAAGCGGGTGCGACTCGATGACGTGAACGGGGACCTCCGCGGACCGGTCTTCGAGAGACAGCGCTTCGAGCACGCTGGCACGCACGGCCCTCCCACGGAGCACGACCCTCACGGGGCCGTCGACGTCCACCACCGCCGTCCGGGTCGCGCCGGCGGCGAGCGAGTGCACCTCGACCCGGTCGGCCTGGGTGAGCAGCGCGACGGGCGCGTCCGCCTGCATAGGTTGGTCACCAAGCTGGAGCACCCGTGCCGCGACGATTTCACCATCGTGTTCCACGTCGACCCAGAGGTCCCTCAGAAACGTCGCACCCGTGGGCACGGCGTGTCCGGCGCCGACGTTGTGCACGGTGATCTCCACGCCTCCGTCAGCCCGGGTCACGGACAGATCCAGCGCGTCGTCGAGCAGCTGCCGCGTCTGCGCCGCGTGCCGCTCCGCCGTTTCTCGATCGGCGCCCCACGGCGGGTCGAACCCGACGAATCGGTGGCTGCGCGTCGCGCGCTCGGGGCCCTCGTCGGTGAGCGCGCGCGGCGCCGTCTCGGGCATGTGGCAGTCCATGCAGCCCATGCCCATCGCGGCCTGGGGCGAGGCCAGATGCTCCGTGAGCGTGGGCTCCTCGACGAGGTTCGGTCCGGTCAGCTCGTGGCAGGTGCCGCAGAGCTGCGGGCTCGCGAGGAAGCCGCTCGGCCGTGAGGTGTGCGCCGGGGTCTCTGCCGGGTCGTCGAGCGGGCCGGCCAACGGGACGGTGAGGTCGACGCGAAGCTGACCGTCGCGAGGCGACTGGTTGCCGACGGCCGCGTGGCACGAGACGCAGCCGATGCCCTCGTCGTCGCCGTGCTCGGGCGCATGGCAGCCCTCGCAGGTCTGCCGCGCGAACGCCCCCCAGGCGGCCTCCACGTCGGGCAGCATGGCCTCGAGCAGCGGGGAGCGCGCGCTCGTCGCGTGAGAGGACGCGGCCCATTCGTCGTAGTGCGTCTCGTGGCAGCTCCCGCAGGACGCGCCATCGTTGCCGAGCGGAAGGGCGGCGTCGCCGGTCTTCGAGGCGCATCCGACCAGCGCGATCGCCAGCCACGGGAGCCAGCGCATCAGCGCCGCCCGAGGTGGAACTGGCCACCGATGTTCAGCTGCACGTTCCAGAAGAAGCCGAGCTCCTCGTCCACTCCGCCCGTCCAGCCGTCGACGCTGCGGTCGTGCCCGGCGTATCCGTTGAACTGGAGGTCGGCGAACAGGCTCGCCATGGACGCGACGGCCCATTCGACGCCGACCCCGGCGTGGGCTCCGAACAGAATGTCGTCTGCGCGCGGCGCTTCGGCCTGCTCGGGTTCGACAAAGCTCAGGATGTCGCAAAAGCCGAGGAACGGCCGCACACGAACGTCGCCGATCCGCGCCGGGATGTACACGTTGAATCCGTTCGGGTAGTCGTGGCGCATACCGCCGCCTTCCCAATCCACGAGCGTGGCCTCGAGGTATGCCTCGACGCCAAGCCACTCGAACGGCTCGAACCGCAGGCGCCCGCCCACACCTCCGGCGAGGTAGCTGCCCACCTGGCCCGTGCCGTAGACGGCGACGCCGAACTCGCGGTCGAAGGCGTGCACCTGGGAGTACGGCACCTCTTCTTCAGGGGCCTCCTCCTGGGCTGCGGCGGCGGCGGGCGCCAACGTGAGGAGGGCAAATGCGAGGGCGCGGGCGGTCGATGAAGTCATGGAGCGTTCCTTCCTGTCCTCGTGGGTGGAAGGGCACGGTTCGACTTATGAGCCTCCAGTGACTTTTTCTTCGAGAAGCCGAACTCGACGCCGCGAGCCACCATCGCACGGCCTTCCTCCGCGGTGGCATGGTGCGGCACAGGTAGGTCGCACCAAACACGCCTGCCTTCTGTAGGCACGAGGCTTGCTGACCATGCGGTCATGCGAACTCACGTCCTTCTGATTGCCGTCGGCTTGCTCTCTGGTGCGGGGATGGGTGGTGCTGCGTTGGCGCACGCCCTCAGCTGTGCCTCGGTCTCGGCGACCGCGACCCTCGAGTTGACCTCGGTCACAGTCGATGGCCAGCAAGCCGTGCTCGAGACCGCACCGCCGCAGGCGTCCTTCTTCCAGGCACCGAGCGATCCGGAGGATGGCACCCTCCTGGATGCGAACCGGCTGCAGTTGGGTGACGCGCTCACCGGGACGAGCGTCTACATGGACTACACGCCATGAAGTGGGTCCGCGGAGGCATGCAGGCCGTGGTGTTCGGGCTCGCCTTGGTGGGCGGCATGGGGTTGGGCGGCTGCTTCTATGGCAGCTGTCCCGACTACAGCGACTCTGTCTTTGAGCTGCGCGATGGGGCGTACCCCGGGCGGGCGTTCGGCACCGAGAGCTTCGTTGGCAACTACGCTGTGGACGACGATGCGTTCGACGTTGATGTCGACGCCAGCGCCGAGACGGTGACGGTCTCGTTCATGAGCGACGGCGTGCCCGTGGTCCTCACGTACGACGTCGTGGACTTCACTCCGCCGGAGTGAAGCGAACTTGATTCGGTTCGCATCTCTGCATTCGGTAGGATGCCTCCATGCCCTTGCGACTCACTCTGGTTCCTTCGCTCCTGGTTGTCCTGCTCGCGGTGGGGTGCGACTGCGCCGGCGACCCGATGCCGATGTGCGACGTCGATGGGGACTGCGAGAGCGGCGAAGTCTGCACCGACCAGATGTGTGTGCCGCGCGTGGAGGAGGACGCAGGCCCTCCTACGCCGGACACCGGACCGCCCCCAATGCCCGACGCGGGGCCGCCGGACTCCGGACCGGCGTGCGAGAGCATGACGCTGTGCGGGTCGCCGGCGCAGTGTTGCGCTGTCGGGGAAGAGTGCGTGGGAGGCGGCTGTCTCCCCGCGTGCGACAGCGGCGTGCGCTGCGGCGCGGACCGGGATGTGTGCTGCGGCATGGGGCAGGTCTGCATCGACGCGGCGTGTGAATCGCCGGGCGATGCGTGCACCGACAGCTTTGACTGTCCTCTGGGCCAGTTCTGCGAGCCGACGCTGTCGCGCTGCATCCCGCAGTTCGACCCCGTCGAGTGCACGACCACCCCGACGTTCGGGCCGTTCGAGCCCGAGATCGAGTGGAGCTTCGAGTCGTCGATGACCGCGCCCGACTGCGTGGAGGCCATTACGGCGCCCCTCGTCGTCGACATCACGGGGGACGGACGCCCCGAGCTGATCATCAATACGCACTGTGACGACGCGTACACCCGCAGTGTGTTGCGCGCGCTCGACGGGCAGACCGGCGACGAGATCTGGGTGGTGAACGATCCGGCACTCGTGCTCAATGGGCGGACGAGCATCGGCGGCGCGGACCTCGACGGGGACGGCCGTGCCGAGATCATCGCCGTGGGGCAGTCGGGGCGCATCTACGCGTTTGACGACGACGGGACCGTGCTCTGGCGCTCGTTCGACACCGACGGCACGACCCCGTTCTCGACCAGCGTGTCGAACGGCGCGCCCACCATCGCCGACCTCGACCGCGATGGGTCCCCCGAGATCATCTTCGGTGCGCTCGTGCTCAACGCGGCCGGGGTGGTGCAGTGGACACGGGACGAAGGCGCGCGCGAGGGGACCAACAGCACCTACTTTGGCGGCATCAGCGCCGTGGCGGACATCGACATGGACGGCGAGCCGGAGATCGTGTCCGGGCGCCACGCGTACGAAGCCGACGGAACCGACGCGTGGCCCCGCTCACCGGTGACGACAGTGCCGGACGGCTACCCTGCGATCGCGCAGTTCGACGACGACCCCCAGCCGGAGGTCGTGCTTGTCGCGGTCGGAAACGTCTACCTCCTCGATGGCCTCACGGGCCTCCCGCAGCGACCGGCGGTCGCCATCCCGGGCGGCGGCATCGGCGGCCCGCCGACGGTGGCGGACTTCGACGGAGACGGCCGCCCCGAGGTGGGCGTGGCTGGGGCGGGGAGCTACACGGTCTACGACTTCGACGAGCTGGACTCGGTGCTCTGGTCGATGCCTACGCAGGACAACACCAGCAACGCGACCGGCTCCAGTGTGTTCGACTTCGAAGGCGACGGCGCAGCCGAGGTGGTCTACGCGGACGAGTGCTACTTGCGCGTCTACCGCGGGTCGGACGGGGCCGTGTTGCTGCAGGAGGACTCCGTCAGCGCGACGATCCACGAGTACCCGCTCGTGGCCGACGTGGACTCCGACGGGAACTCGGAGATCATCGTCGTCGCCAACGACATCAGCACGACGCTCCGCGCGACGTGTGCGGCCAACGATCCGGAAGGGGACTGGGATGGCGCCCGCAGCGGCGTGTTCGTGTACGGAGACCGGCTCGACCAGTGGGTGCGCACCCGGCGGGTGTGGAACCAGCACGCCTACCACGTGACGAACGTCGGGGCCGACGGCACCGTGCCGACCACCGAGCTGGACAACTGGACGGCGCCGGGCTTGAACAACTACCGCCAGAACTCGCAGGGCGAGGGCGTGTTCAATGCCCCCGACCTCGCCATTCTGGCCCTCGAGGTCGTGCTGGACGGCTGTCCGTCGAGCGCAACGCTGCGGGCGCGTGTCGTCAACGAAGGTAGCCTGGGCGTCGCAGCGGGTGTGCCGGTGAGCTTCTACGTCGGCACGCCGGACGCGTTGGGCGAACGCCTCGGCACGGCGTCCACGACGGTGGACTTGCTGCCGGGGGCGACCACGGTCGTCGAGCTCGCGGACATCGATCTCGAAGGCGACCCGCCGTACTCGTTCGTCGCGGTGGTGGACGACGACGGCAGCGCGGCGAGTTCGGTGACGGAGTGCAACGAGGACAACAACGCCGGGGCGATCGGCGACCTGGACTGTTCAATCCTCTTCTGAATGCGCGGACTGCTGCTTGCGAGTCGGTTGGATGAGGTCCCCGTTTCGATGACGGGCTCGAATTCGCCTTCAGCGCCTCTATACTGAATCACCCGTGGAGCTGCAGTCGGCTCGTATCGACTTCCGCCAGAGCACGAGAAAGGCAGATTCAATGCGGCTCAGATGCGCTCTTCTCCTGCTCTGCGTAGTCCCGGCCTCGGCCTGCGGACCCTCGCTGGACGAACTGAACGCCGCGACGGCCATCCCGGACCCCACCGTCGACGAGACCTCTCCTGAAGCGCCCTTCGAGCCGGGGCAGAGAAGGAGTGTCGGTGACGCGGATGCCGAGTGGGTGCGTGACATCGGTGCTGGCTACGTCGATGGAGCGCTTCTTCCCGGGGACCTGGACGGCGATGGCTACGCGGACCTGCTTGTCTGGGGATGGCACGGCGCGGACGCGGACGCGGTTCCTTGCGACGACGGTTGCCCCTCGTTTCACCGGGTGGTGTTGGAGGTCTTCTACGGCGGCCCCGGCTTCGGTCGCTCCGGTCCCCTCGTGGCCGATGCTCGGATCACGAGCGTGCTGGTGAACGACCTGCGAGTCCGCGTCGCGCGCGGTGGCGATGTCGATGGTGACGGGGCGGTTGAGATTCTCCTCAGCATCGGCTCCCAAGGGTGCGAGCAGGGCGATGTGTTCGTCGTCTATGGTGGGGAGCGGCTCTCCGGGACGCATGATGTCCGCGACATCGCCGCGCATCTGCGGGACCTCGGCGAGTGTGTCGAGTTCGGCCATGCATCGGAGGTCGGCGACGTGGACGGCGACGGTCTCGTCGACTTCGTCGTGGGCGCGCCGGGCGAAGGCCGGGCCCATCTCTACTACGGGAGCGCGGAACGCGCCTCTGCGCGCCGCAGCCAAGCAGATGCCGACGCTTCGTTCGGCAGCGCTGACCGACTGCCGCGCTTCGCCGCACCGGTCGCCGTCGGCGATGTCGACGGGGATGGGCTCGGCGACTTCTTGCTGCACGACACCGGGGTGCCCGCCGGCCGCACGGGGGAAGTCAGCGCGTTCAGCGAGCACACATTTTATCTCGTACGAGGACGCTCCGAGCGTTTCGACGGCGCGCTCGACGTGGAGACATTGAGTACTCGAATCGATGCGGTGGCGATCCAAGGCATCGGAGATGTGAACGGGGATGGGCTCGATGACCTCTCGGTCGTAGTGGGTACCAGCCCGTCGCGTGTGTACTTGGTTGCCGGTCGCGCGGAGTGGTCCGCGGTGGTCGATGCGAGCGCCGAACCGACGGAGCTCGAGGGCGAGACGCCGCTCGGCCGATGGGGCGGCGCGGATGCCGCGCGCGCAGGGGATGTGGATGGTGATGGGTTCGCGGACTTCCTCTGGGGGAGCACCGCGGGCACAGACGGTGGGGTCATGTATCTCTTTCGCGGCCCGATCGACCTGTCCGCGGGGCTCCCCCTTTCCGATGCGACGGCCCTGCTTGGCCAGCAATGGCAGAGCGATTTCGACGGCTTGTCCCGTGGAGGCGACGATATCGGTGGGTCCATCGACGGAGGCTCGGACCTCGACGCGGACGGCTTTGACGACTTCGTCATCGCGGCTCCAGGCGCCCCGAGCAACGGGCGCCTCTATCTCTGGTTCGGGCGGAGCGGAGCGTGAGCCTTCGCGTCCGATGGCCGGCCGCTTGTAGCGCCGCGCTCCTGCTCGTCGTGATCTCGCTCTCGGCTGGGTGTGCGGCCAGCCACCTTCGTGACGACCTGCGCGATGGGGGCGGCAGCCTGGACGCGACGACGCCGGACACCCCTGACGGATCGGTGACCGTCGAGGATGCGTTCGTTCCCAGCGGGCCCCGAGTTGAATGCGGGCCCAACCAGTGCCGGGTGGGTGAGATCTGCTGCAACGCGGAGTGCGGCGTCTGCGCATTCCCGGATGAGTGCGTGGACCACGGCTGCCTGTAAGTCTGAGGTGCTTCTGCTGAATCGCGGACGAGCCGACGCGAACAGCGTGTTCGCCCGCTGCCGTGCCGGACGCCCTCTTTTGGGGAAGACAGCCTCGGCGGCGCGCTTACCACTCGACGTGCACTTCCGGGCAGGAACAGGCACGGCCGGCGGTGTGTTCGCGGATCACTCGCCTTCGGAGTGCACGGTCCAGATCTCGCGCCCCGTCTTGAGCGCCTTGCGCTCGATCCGGACGCCCCCGGCGCCCTCCGACTCGGCCATCTGACGGATCTCGGCGAGGTCGTCGTCGGTTCCGTCGCAGAAGCCGATGGGACGGTCGTTTCCGGGTACGCGAACCTGAACCTGGAGGTCGCCTCGGTCCCAGCGGGTCTGTGATTCGTTGTCGTGAGCGGTGAACATCGTGTCGGAGCCTGCCATGCGCCCGGGACCTTTCACACGTGGCGTCGGTCCTCACTCGGGCGGCACCAGCACATCGACGCGCCGGACGTGCGCCGAGCGTGGCCAACGACTCCGGAATCGGTCCGCGCGGGCGCGCGCCTGCGGGACGCGGTCGAGACGGGTTAGAGCGTCGATGGCCACGACCTCGCGCTCCTGGGCCAGCGCGCCGTCTCCGAAGCGACGCCGATGAGAGACCGTATGGGCGAGGGCTTCGCGGGGAGACGAGGCCAGCGCGGACTGCGCCTGCCGGATGAGCGCGAGCTCGGCCGCGGGGTCGGTCTCGAGGGCGGGCGGAGGCGCCGGCCGTGGCTCCGGGGCGACCACCTCCGGTGGCGCATCCAGCCCTTCGGGGATCGTCTCCGGCACCTCTCGAGGCGCCTCGGGCTCGGCTTCGCTGACGGCGGGGGCCGTCTCGTGGACGGGGGAGCTCACCCGCTCGGGCACCGCCATGAACAGCCCCACGCCGGTGACCGCCACCGCCGCCATCAGCCCGCCCATCGCCTTGGCGGCCAGGCTCGCGCCTCCGCCTGCGGCCGCGGTCCCGCCGCCGCCCCCGCCTCCGTCCGAGCCGCCCGGGCCTCCGCCCGGACCGAGCAGCGGCCCCAACCGCGCCGCCAGCGACGACAGCTGCGCGTCCGACGGAGCCTCCTCTCTTCCTGCCGTGAGCGCGCGCCGCACGTCGGGGTCCAGGTCGGCTTGGTCGAGCCAGCGTCCGGGGTCGTCGCTCACGCCGTGCCTCCTTCCATGCGCGCGCGCACCGCGGACTCCACTTCACGACGCGCCGCGTAGAGTCGCGAGTAGGCCGTCTGGACCGGTAGCTTCAGCGTCTCGGCGATGCTCGGCATGGACTGCTCTTCGATCTCGTAGAGCACAAAGACCGCGCGCTTGTCGTCCGAGAGCGCGGAGAGGGCTTCGTCGAGCAGCTGGCGGGCCTGCTCGCGCTCGAGCTCCTTCAGCTGCGGGGCCGAGCGTCGCTCGTCGGGGACCTCGTCGGTCGGTCGCTCCCGCCGGACGTACGCCTTCTTGCGGTAGTCGGACGCGACGCGGGTGGCGATGCCGTAGATCCACGTCGAGAGCGCGCTCCGTCCTTCGAACGAGGGCAGTTTGCGATGCACCACCACGAAGACCTCCTGACAGACGTCTTCGACGTCCGATTCCGGCACACCCAGCCGGCGCAACGCACGCCACACACGCGGCGCGTGTTCCTGGAACACGGTCGCGAACGGGGGCGTCTGCGGGGCGGAGGCGGGCATCGTCACAGGTGAGTGGAGGTGGCGGCGCGAACTTCTTAGCCGCATCGCGGAAAAGGTCAGGGCACGTGCAGCCCGACGCCGATGTCGAGCATGCCAGCCACGGGCTCCGGGCTGTAGATGGCGCTGCCGGCCACGGTGAAGGCGTCGTGTCGGAACGGCACCAGCAGATGCAGGCCGGCGCGCAGCGTGAGCGGACCGATGATGTCCCAATGGCCGCGGAGCACCGCGTGGGCTTGGCCGATGATGCGCTCGCCCTCGTCCACCTGAAGGTCGCCGCCGACCACGATGACGCCGCCCGCGTCGGCGCCCAAACAGCCGTGGAGCGCCAGGCCGCCTTCGCGGAGCGCGAGCGGGCAGAGCTGGAGGCCCGCGTGAAAGTGGAGGAAATCCGCTTGTCCGGCGGGGGTGTTGGCGGGCGACCAAGGGATGAGCACGCCTTCGACCAGCACGGGGATGAAGTCGGGCGGCTCCAGAATGATCGAGGTCATCCCGCCGAGCGAAAGGGTCGGGGTGAGCCCGACTGCGCCGACCAGGGTCGCGTCGATCTCGAGGCGCCACCGCGGCTCGGGCTCGTCCGCGGGCTCTTCAGAGGGCTCTTCAGAGGGCTCCACGGGGACCTCAACACGCACGGTTCGCACGATGACTTCCGGCTCGTGGGGCGCGACGGGGTCGGGCTCATTCGGCGGGGGGGCCGCCTCGACCGGATCGGGCGCGGTGAGCGGGTCGATCATCACGCTCACGGCGACCGCGACCGTTTGGCCGAGCACCTCGCAGGTCGACTCGGCGCTCTCCACCACCCGCTCTCCGAGCGACCGGCCTTCTGCGTCGGCTACGTTCAGCACGGCGCGCCAACCCGCCTCGGTGCGCTCCGCACGTCCTTCGACCGCGATGTCCGCCGCCGACGCCGAGACGAAGACGGTGCGCTCCAGCTGCGCTTCCACGGAAGCCGCGAGCGCCTGGGACGACACACAGCTCTCGGCGCCCGGCAAACGCACCCAGCTGAGTGACGACGTGCGTGCTGAGCCGGCGTCCTGCTTGCGGCCCGCACGCTTCTCCGCCCCCGTGCCCGGGGGCCGGTCGACCTCCAGCACCACTTGGGCGCTCGCCTCGACGAGCCGGCAACGCGGGGCACAGCGATAGCCCGCGACCTCGACTCGCACGACCGCCGCCCCGACTGCGCGCGCCACGATCGGTACGCCCATCTCGAGCACATCGGCCGACGGATCGCGTGCATCCGAGCGCATCAGGCGGCCGCGGACCACCTCCACCGCGGTGCCCTCGCTCCGCGGAGTGAGCAAGACGGCGTGCTCTCCAGCGCCCGTGATGCGCGCCGTCAGCTCGAGTCGATCGCCCACGTGCACCGCGCCGGGCAGCACGAGCTCCACGGAAAGCGGAGGGACGTCTTGCGCCTCTGCGCGCCCTTGCGTCAGCGCGAGCAGGAGCATCCCGGCGGAAACGATCATCGCGCCGCGCCCACTCGATCGCCGCTCCCGCTGTGGCTCGCCCGCCATGCGTCGCGACTAGAGCATCGATCCGCGCGCCGAGCGAGCGCGGACTGCCGGTGTCTCAGGGAGCCGGGGGGCTGACGACCAGCGGGACGTTGATGAACTCCGCCGCCCCGGGGTCGTCGGGCGGCAGCGTGAGAGTGGAGAGCGCGAGGTTGTTGGCCGACCCGAGCCGCGCGAACAACGCGACGTCATCGGCCGGCGCCAGCCCCAAGTCGTCGAGGCGGATGCGCGTCTCGCAAAGGTCGGCGCCGCACGCCGTTGGGGTCTCGACGGCGCGGAAGGTGGTGGGGTTGGTGCCGACGTCGCGCCAGCCGAAGTTCGCGTCGAGCGTGCCGCTCCGAGAGAAGCCGAGCGTGCCCCACGCGAAGTCCAACCGGAACTCGGGCGGAGTGAACAGGGACTTGGCGAGCGCCCGGTCGAGCCCGCCCGTGGTGTCGTCGAGCGGCGTGGGGCTCGCCAGGCCGTCGAAGCCTGTGTAGTCGTGGTCGACGTACACGAGGATGGCGTTGCCCGCGGTCAGCGCGCCGTTGACGGCGAGGTACACGAACACGTCGTCTCTCTGCACCCACATCTGCCGAAGCGCATTGCCGACGAAACCGCCGATCGCGACCGTGGTGTTGGAGGTGGTCGCCGCCCCGTCCCACTCGCCGTCGTCCATCCGCCCGTCGATGACGATGCCGGGCGGACCTGCGTCCATCACGCCCGCGTCGAGAGGGACGCCCGCGTCCATGATCCCATCGCCCTCGTTGACCTCGAGCCAGGCCCGCACGACGCCCGGCGTCCCGGGGGCGTCCGACGGGAGCGTCTGGTTGCTGAGACCGTCCTCGCCGGCGATGCGCACGAAGAGTCCGATCGTGCGGGGGTCGTCGGCCGGCAACCGGTCGAGCGGGACCGAGCCTTCACAGGCGTCCTCCGAGCATGCGAAGCCCGCCTCCGCGCTGTTCAGCCAGGTGAAGCTCGAGCCATCACCGAGCTGCCGCCAGCCGATGTTGGCGTCGATGCCCATCAGCGTGCGGTCCATGCTCGTCGTGCCGAAAGCGAGCTCCGGGGCGAACCTGTCCGGGAGATCCAGTTCGCGGGAGAGCGCCGCGTCGAGCGGCTGGTCGGTGTCGGTGAGGTCGGCGAGGTCGGCGATGCCTCCCTCCTGGCCCACCGCCGCATCGACGTACGCGATCAGCGAGTCACCGTCGGCCAGGCTGGCCTCGACCCCGATGTAGAGGCGGTCGTCGTCGATGTACGCCAGCAGACGCGTCAGCGTGCTGCCCGGGCGGTCGGTGGCGAGGGTTTGGGTGACCACCCGCGCGTCGTCCCATTCGTCGTCGTCGAGCACGCCGTCGAGCGTGGGGCCGGGAGGGCCTGCGTCTCGCCGCGGAGGCGGAGGGCCCGTGTCAGGAAGCGGACCCGCGTCCATCCGAGGCCCTGCGTCGCGCACCGGCGGCGGGGGAGGGCGGTCCCGATCGCCGCACCCCGCGAGCAGAGAGACAAGGACACCGATCCAGAGGAAGCGCGCCATGCAAGGTGTCTGAGGGCCGAGGCCGGGGCTTGTCGAAGTCTTGGTTGGCGCGGTGCGGACGCTCGGGGGATCGAACGGCGGCCGCGTCCGGTTTCCGTCGGCCCTCGGTCGCCGGGCTGGCTGCGATTGGCGCGGCAGAGCATCCTCCCTCGCACTCCTCGTCTGTCTGGCGTTGCGCTCTCGGACCGGGAGCACCGCCTTCAGGAGGCCGACCGATCGCCGCTCAGTCGGCCCAGGGGATGACCTGGAACGGGCGGCGCGAGCCCATCCAGCGCAGCAGGCTCACGCGCGGTTTGCCGTCGTCCTCGTATTCGATGCGGCAGTACGTCATCCCGCTGTCCTGCCCGAGGTGGCGGATGTCGAGGTTGATCATGCGCATCCACGTCCCCGTATTGACCAGGATCTTCCCGTCCGGGAGCTGTCGAAACCGCGGCCCGTGGCTGTGCCCGACGATGAGGTACTTCACGCCGCGGAGCTTCTTGAGGGCCCGCACCGCCGCCTCGTCGAACCCGCCGAGTGTGATGATCTCCTCGCGCAGCGCCTCGGGAAACCAGCGAAGGCGCTCGCGCCACGCCTCGAGGTTGAGGATGCGCCGGCGGACCCAGTAGATCGCCGAGTGATAGAGAAACCCGAGCACGAAGCGCGTGTCGAACAGCAGCGCCCCGACCAGGAAACGCGACAGCGGCTGGATGCGGTCGACGTAGCTGCGAGCGGCCTTGGCGGGGTTCATGACCTCGAGGATCCAGAGGCTCCCCCAGGGCAGATCGAGGATCTCGGTTCCGTCCCGCCGCGTCCGCGTCATGCGCTTGTAGTCGACGCGGTGAATGCGCTCGAGCTGATGGCCGTGCCGGATCTGGATGCCCTCAGGCAGGTAGTACGTGTCGCTCGACGTGACGAAGTGCACCCGCTCGCCCGCGGAGCCGGGCGCGACGTAGCGTCTGAACAGCTCCTGCGGTCCGGGAAACCACATGTCCTGATCGTGGTTGCCGGGAAGAAACACGAGACGGCGCCGCTCGTCCGAGAGGAACGCTTTCAACGCGTTGACGAACCGCGGGTGCCCATCGAGGCATTTGCGCAGCTTCTCCGTCGCGATCTCATCGGTGATCTCGATCGGCCAGACGCCTCCGATCTTCACCTTGAGCAGATCGAAAATGTCCCCGTTCAGGATCAGCTCGATCTCGCCATCCTCACCGACCTCGCGGTCGTGAAACCCCAGCAAGTCGGCGAACTCGTCGTCGAAGTGGAAGTCTTCGAAGACGTTCAGCTCCCCCGGCCGGCTGCCGGTGCCGAGGTGCAGGTCGCTGAGGACGAGTCGAGTGAGCTTCATGGGCCTGCGACGCCACCGAACGCGCGGGGCGGCGCGGACCTTAGCACTGAAAAACGGGCCCGCTGGGTGCCGACGCGGAGGACGCGTCGCTCGAGAAGGCCACGATCGGGTGCGGACGCTGTGATTTTCGGGGCCGGACCGCCCTCGGTGCGCCTTGACTTCCCTGTGGCGCCCCCGATACTGGCTCGGTGGCATGTTCGGGCCCATCCATCTTGGAGGGCGCGTGAAGCGAGAGTTCGACCAGACAGCATCGGTCGAGGCCTGGGGTTTCCCCAGGGCGGAGCGAGGCGGCGTGTTGCCGTTGGACGTCCGCTCGAGCGAGTGCATTCCCTTGGAGACTGACTCGATGCAGCTTTCGCATTCCCCTCTCCCCACCCGCATGTCCCGGGCGCTGCACAGCATCGCTCTGCTGCTGCTGGCCGGCTCGATGGCGACGGGCTGCGGAGATCCGCCCCGGATCGACGGAGACGCGCGGATCAACCTGCCGGACGGCGGGAGCGGTGAAGTCGACGCGGGCAGCGGATTCGAGGACAGCGGGATCTCCCGAACGGGGCTCACGCTGGCGCGCGTCGTGCCCGACCACGGCCCGTTCACGGGCGGCAACACCGTCATCCTCCGCGGCAGCGGCTTCGACGATGAGTCGCAGGTCACCTTTGGCGGCCGGGACGTGCAGCCCGCCGACCACCAGCTGATCGACGCGCGTCGCTTGGCGGTCGTGGTGCCCGCGGGCGACGTCGGGATCGTCGATGTGACGGTGACCGTGGCCGACGAGACGGTCGAGCTGGAGGATGGCTACACCTACGACGCGATCTACGTGGAGCCGACGTCGGGCGCGGTTTCGGGCGGCACGTTCGTGAATGTCGTGGGCAGCGGCACCAACTTCCGCGAGGGCGACAGCGTCGTGTTCGGGCGCACCAACTGCACCGACGTCGAGGTCGTCTCCCCGACGCGCATCACCTGCCGGACGCCCCCGAGCGCCGCGGACTTGGTGGACGTCACGGTGGTGCGCGGGGAGGACGGCTCCGAGACCATCGCGCCCGACGCCTACACGTATTTCGACAGCTCCGACCCGTTCAGCGGGGGGCTCGGCGGCGGGCCCATCGAAGGCTCGGTCAACATCACGGTCATCGACACCATGACCGGTGCGGCGGTGCCGGACGCGTTCGCCATCGTCGGCGAAGACCTCGACACCGAGCACCAGGGCCTGACCGACAGCCTTGGTCAGATCACCTTCTCCGGGCCGGACATCCTGCCCGGCCTGACCATCCACGTTGCCAAGCACTGCTACGAGAAGACCTCGTTCGTGAGCATCGACGCGCGGGACGCGACCATCTTCCTGCGCCCGTGGATGGACCCGATGTGCGGGATGGGCGACGGCCCTCCCCCCGGCGGAGGACGCGGCCGGAACGGCTCCTTCATCGTTGGGGAGCTCATCTGGTATGGCCCGAATGAGATGGGTCCGAACCCCTGGCTCAACGTCCCTGAGCCCCGACCGGGCTGGGAGCGGGTCGCCTACGTCTACACAACGCAGTCGTCCATCGATCGGCCGAACCCCGACCCCGCCGCAGGTGGCGCGATTCAGCGCGTGACCGAGACTCTGACGGGCACGCTCGGCTATCCCTACTCGATCTTCGCCCGCCCTTCGGGGTTGGCGGTCTACGCGATCGCCGGACTGGAGAACGCCGCGGAAGGCCGCTTCGTGCCTTACGTCATGGGCGTTGCGCGCAACGTCTTGGTCGGCCCCGGCGAGACGGCGGAGGGCGTGGACATCATCATGAGCATCCCGCTCGACCACTACCTCGCGGTGGAGCTCACCGGGCTGCCCGCAGAGGTGCGCACCGGGCCGGACCGTTTCCGACTCGCCGCCGACATCGACCTCGGTGGCGAAGGCATCATCGTCCGCAATGTCAACGGGCAGAACCTCGACATCCTCCGTCGGCGTGACGCCAGCCGGGAGTTCCGTTTCGTCGCGCAGCCGGCCCTCGAGGGCACGCTGTCCGACGGCCGCTACCGCGTGGAGTCGGGCTGGTACACCGGTGACTTCGACGGACAGCCGTACTCGGCCGGCGTCGAGAACGGGGTGACCGCCGTCGATGACACGCTGGTGTTCGGTGACTTCGTGGGCATCCCGGAGCCCACCGCACCCAGCTACGGCGAGCGTCTGCCCGACGACCGCATCCTGCGGTGGACCGCGGACGGTCCGGACCCGTCGTTCCACGTGGTCATCGTCATCGGCTCCGACGGGAACCCCGCTTGGACGCTCTACACCCCGGGGAACATCCGGGAAGCCGCCATCCCGGACCTCAACGCGATCGAGGAGATCACGGACATCCCCACGGGGTTCATGACGTGGGCGGTGTTCTCGGTGACGGTGCCGGGCTTCGTCTACGACGAGTTCCGTTATCAGTACCTGGCCGACCAGTTCTGGTCGCGGTGGGCCGTCGACTTCTTCACGGCCCAGCGTTGAACGCGAGCGGCGCGTCTGTGCGTCTGAGGAGGGCATCGCGAGGTGCCGTGCCTCCGGCCTCGCCTCTCTGTGTCCAACTCGCCGAGCGACGCTGCTCGCCGGTTCGCTCGATCGAGGGAGGCTCGCTCCCTGTGGTCGTCGGGTGGACTCCCTTTCCTCCCGCCGTACCGGCTTGACCGTCCTGGCTTCGATGAGGCTTCCCGTGCACCGAACACCCGCTCACGCTCTCCCTTTCCACGGTCTTGGCCGTCGCCTGCTCGTGGGGGCTGTCCCGCTCATGGGGGCTGTCCTGCTGGTCGCCGGCTGCACCACGGGCGGGGGCCCGCCCGACGACGCGGGGCTGATCTCGCCCATCCAAGACGGGGGCTTCGTCTGCGTGCGTGAAGACGCCGTGGCCTGCATCAACAACGTGCACTTCTCGTGCGAGCCGGACGGTGAGTTCCTCTCGCCGGTGTTCGAGAACTGCGACGACGAGGACGAAGTCTGCGTGGCGGAGCTGGGTTGCGTCATCTGCCGGCCCGGCGAGATCTTCTGCAGTGGGAACTCCGTCGCGGAGTGCAACGACGACGGGACTGACTTCGAGGCGATCGAGGAGTGCGATGTCCCGAACGGCTTCGTCTGTGACCTCGGCGAGTGCAAGAATCTCTGTCAGATCGCCGTCGAGGAGCGCAGCTACGTGGGCTGTGAGTTCTATGGCGCGGACCTCGACAACGCGTCGCTCGGGGCGGGCTCGGACGCCTCCGCGCAGCAGTACTCCATCGTCGTGTCGAACCCGGGCAACGCCCCTGCCGAGGTGACCGTCGAGATCAACCGCGCGGCCGTGGGCGAGGAGCCGGACATCGAGATTCTCGAAACCGTCGAGGTGCTCCCGGGTGATCTCGAGGTGCTCGACCTGCCGCGGCGTGAGGTCGACGGGTCGAGCTCGTTCGCACCCTGCGAGGCGAGCAACCAGTGCCTGAGCGGAGAGTCGTGCTGGTGCGCGGGGGACATCACCCGCGAAGACCCGGAGCCCACGGGCGGCTTCCGTGACTGTCGATGCCGCAACGCCGCGGGCGCGAGCGGGTTCAACGACGGCACGCACTCCGCGCTGTCGTCCCACGCATTCCGGGTGCGCTCGGTCCTGCCGATCATCGCCTACCAGTTCAACCCGCTCGACAACGTCGGGGTCTTCTCAAATGACGCGTCGCTGCTGCTGCCGACCTCGGCCATTTCGAGCACGTACACCGTCATCGGCTGGCCCCAGACCATCGCCGACAGCGACATCCCGGCCGAAGACTTCGACCCGGGGCGTGACGACGAAGACCTCCGCTCGACCCTCACCATCGTGGGAACCGCGGCGGGCACACAGGTCACCGTGACCCTCGGGCCGCGTGTGCGGGAGGTGGTGCCGATCGGCGACCGCGAGCCCGGCCTCGCCGGCACCATGTGGCAGTTCGATCTCGGCCCCTTCGACGTGCTTAACCTCGAGACCGACGGCTTCAACGGTGACTTCACCGGCACGCGCGTCGAGGCTACGAGCCCGGTCTCCGTGTTCACTGGGAGCGAGGCTGCCGACGCCCCGGCGTTCGGCACGCTCGCCAACCGGAGCTGCTGCGCCGACCATCTCGAGGAGCAGCTCTTCCCCGACGAGACGCTCGGCCGCCGCTTCTTCATTGGTCGCATGCCGTGGCGCTCGACCGCCGTCGACGACGCCATCGTCACGGGGCAGAGCATCGGCCGGTTCGACGAGCCGGAGTACGTGCGCGTGCTCGCTGTCGAATCGGGAATCACGACCATCAACACCACGCTGCCGCCGCCCGAGGACATCATCGAGCTCGAAGGCGGCGGCGCGGTCTGCATCACCGACGACGACGTGCGCCTGGGCGGGTGCGGGAGCCTCATCATCCGGACGACGCGCGACTTCGAGATGGAGTCGGACAAGTCCCTCGCGGTCCTGCAGACCATCGCGAGCCAGTTCGCCGTCGGCATCCCGAGCGGCTACCCCGGCGGCGATCCCGCCATCGTCGCCATCCCGCCGGCCGATCAGTACCGCTCGGAGTACGTGTTCCTGACGCCGAGCCTGTACGCGTTCGACTTCATCACCATCACCGCGCCGCGCGGCACCCAGATGTTCCTCGACGAGATCGACATCGAGGAGTGGCTGCGCGATGGAGACTGCACCCGCGGCCCCGCGGACGGCCTCGAGCGCCGCATGGGCGATCCGCCCCCCGAGTGGGAGGTTTACCGCTGCCAGTTCTCCTTCCCTGACGTCGTCGTCAACTCGAGCCAGGGTGAAATCGTGAACAGCCGCGTCGAGGACGGTGTCCAGCGTGACGGCTACCACACGCTGCGCGCGAACGAAGAGGTCGGGATCGTGGTGTACGGCTTCGACGCCTTCGTGAGCTACGCCTACGCCGGCGGACTAAACCTCGACCCGCTGAACTGAGCTGGCCAGCGGCGCCGCATCGGTGAGGCGCCGCGGCTCAGAGGTCTCACCGATACTTGGCGGGGCCCGTCGCCTGGGCGCTCAGAGTCACCGTACCGACGTGGAGGCGAAGGCGGGACCGATGGGTCTCGAGCAGGCCGAGCACCACCCTCGTCTCACGACGCAGCGAGTATTCGAAGTGCCTCACGACGCCGCTCGTGACGGCGGCGAGAATGAGGCAGAGCGCGGCCAGGAGAAGGCCCGCCTCGGTGGACACGAGCGCGTCGGAAGCCATGCCCGTGAGCATCCTCGCGTGAGCCGCTCGACTCAGGGGTGCGAAGCATGCCGAACTCGGATCCACGAGCGCGCACAGCCACCCGAGCGGGCCGAGCAGCGAAGCGACGACGGCGAGGTGCTTCGCCCAAGGGAGCCGTCGGCGGATCGGAGTGAGCTCCGCCTCGAGAGCGGCTTCGGCAGTGGCCGATTGCTGACCTGGGGAACAAAGGGCGTGTTGGAGTACGCGTTGGGCCACCCGTGCCGCCGCGCCCCGGTTGCACGCTGCCGTGCTCAATGGAGCAGCAAGGTCTCCTGCGCGCAGCGACGGGCGGAGAGCGTCGGTCAATGGCTTCATGGGCCCGGTCGCGCGGAGGACCGCGAGGGTGCGATCCCAAGTGAGCGCCAGCATGAGCAGCTCGACGACCCACAGAACGAACGGGGCCAGGGCGGCGTGGCGGGTCAGGGTTTCCATGCGTTTCGGATCAGCCCACGGTCGTTCGGTAGGTGGCAGGACCGGACTTCGGGACACGAAGCGTCGTGTCGCCGACCTGAAAGCGGAGCTGAGGTCGGTACGTTCGCAGCATGCCCAGCAGCGTCTTCATCTCGCGGCGGAGGGCGGCCTCGAACGCTTTGACGAGCGCGCTCAGCCCGACGGCGAGGGACAGGGAGAGGGCGGCCAGGAGGAGGCCGGCTTCGGTGGAGACGAGACACTCGGAGACGGACTTCGCGTGCATCGTGGCCCAGCTCGCGTCGTCGCGCGCGGGGAAACAGACGAAGACCATCGGGGCGAAGGTGACGACCGACCCGAACAAGCCCAACAGCGTGGCGAATCCGGCGAGGTCCCGCGCCCAAGGGAGACGTCGTCGAACGGTCGCGAGCTCGGCTTCGAGGGAGGCGCGCGCGACCGCAGATTGCCGCCCGGGCGTGCCGAGCCCCTGCTGGAGCGCCTGCTGCGCGACCCGTGCGGCGGACCCTCGGGACTGCGCCGCCGTGTTCAGCGCGGCGGCGAGGTCCCCCGCGCGCAGCATGGGCCGAAGGGCGTCGGTCAGTTGCTGCATCGGGCCTGCCGCGCGGACGAGCGCCAGGCTTCGGTCGTAGGCGAGCGCGAGCATGAGCAAGGCGACGACCGAGATCACGGAAGGAACCTGGCCGGCGTAGAACAGCAGCGTTTCCACTCCCGTCTGACCGGTCCGGGGGAGTGGGGTTCCGAGAATGTGCGTGGAACGCATCGGAGCGCCCTCGCGCTGGCGAGCCATGTGACCGCGCGAATGAGACCCGCGTTCGAGTGCGCGCCGCGCGCCTCAGCGCACATTCGAACATGGACGATGCTCGCTGGGGCCACTCCTGTCGTCGAGTTCGTAGCGTCGCCTTCAATGAAAGTCGTGGCTCTTCGCCAACGCCGCGCCCGGCACGTTGCGGATGGGCACGAGGCGGCGGGCTTTGACGTTGATGGCGCCCTGGTGCTGCTGGAGCTCGCCCTCGATGAGCAAGACCGGGTGGTCGACCATCTCGCGGCGCTGGGCGGCGGCGAGCTGCGGGCTCACGACGACGTTGACCATGCCCGTCTCGTCCTCGAGCGAGAGGAAGACGAAGCCCTTCGCGGTCATCGGGGCTTGCCGGCTGTTCACGAGTCCCGCCACGCGGACCGGACCGCGCCGGGCCTTCGGGAGCACGCTCGCCTTCCGGACGCCGTACGGAGCGAGGCGGGGGCGCAGCAGCTCCATGGGATGGCGGCCGATGCTCGCGCCGAATGTGCTGTAGTCATCGATGATGATCTCCCCTTCGGTCAGCGGCGGAAGCGTCGTGGGCACCGAGGGAGCCGGGATGTCGAGCGGGCCGGCGCGCGGCTTACCCACCCGGAGGACCTCCCACAGCGCGGTTCGGCGGTCGCCCGCGAGCGTGTCGAACGCGCCGGCACGCGCGAGGTTCTCGAGGGCGCGAAGTGGGAGCCTGGCGTGTTCGACCCAGACCTCGAGCGCGGTGAGCCCCTCGTGCGCAGCGGCGGCGACACGCGCGGCTTCGATCGACTCGGCCTTGGCCTGGCCCAAGCCCAACACCATCGACAGGCCGAAGCGGACCGCGAAGGGGTGGGGCGCCGCGTCCGTGGGCTCGAGCGTACAGGCCCACGCGGAGCGCCGGACGTCGGGCCCGCGGACCTCCACGCCGTGCCGCTTCGCGTCGGCGACGAGCGTGCCGATCGGGTAGAAGCCCATCGGCTGTGCGTTGAGGATCGCGGCGTAGAACGCGGGCGCGCGGTGGCGCTTGAGCCAGGCGGACGCGTACACGAGCAGCGCAAACGACGCGGCGTGGCTCTCGGGGAAGCCGTAGCTCGCGAAGGCGGTGAGCTGCTTGACGATGCGAAGCGCGATGTCCTCGCCGATGCCGCGCTCGCGCATGCCCTCGATGAGCGACAGCGACAGCCGCGCCATGCGGGCGCTCGAGCGTTTGCTGCTCATCGCGCGCCGGAGCTCGTCCGCTTGGCCCGGGCTGAATCCTGCCGCGGTGACCGCCAGCTTCATGCCCTGCTCCTGGAACAGCGGGACGCCGAGGGTGCGCTCCAACACCGGCTTCAAGGATGGATGCAGGTAGCTCACCGGCTCTTCACCGCGGCGCCGCCGCATATACGGATGCACCATCTCCCCCTGGATGGGCCCCGGCCGGATGAGCGCGACTTGCACGACCAGGTCGTAGAAGCGTTCCGGGCGGGTGCGCGGCAAGACGTTCATCTGCGCGCGTGACTCGATCTGAAAGACGCCGACCGTGTCCGCCTTTTGGATCATGGAGTACGTCTCGGGGTCGTCCGGGGGGAGCTGGCCGAGGTCGATGCGCTCGCCGCGGTGCTGCTCGACGAGGGAAAGCGCCTCGGCGATCAACGTCAGCATGCCGAGGCCCAGCAGATCGATCTTCACCAGGCCGATGGGCCCCAGGTCGTCCTTGTCCCACTGCATGACGGTGCGCTCCGCCATGCTGGCCGGCTCGATGGGCACGACCGACGAGAGCGGCTCCCCCGTCAGGACAAACCCACCGACGTGGATGCTGCGGTGGCGCGGCAGGCCTGCGAGCCCCCGAACCAGCCGAACCAGAGCCCGCGTCCGCCCGCAGCGAGGGTCGAGCCCCGCGCGCTGCAGGCCGCCGTGGGACAGTTCGGTCGCGGCCCCCGCGGCGCCGAACACGGGGCCGTCCGTCGGGGTGGTCGGCCCGACCTCCTTGGCGAGACGGTCGCCCACTTCGGCCGGCAATCCGAGCACCCGCGCGGCGTCCCGTACCGCGCTCTTGCCTCGCCAGGTGATGGTCGTCGCCACCATTGCGGCGTGGGCGCGGCCGTAACGCGCATACACGTATTGAAGGACGCGCTCGCGGTCCTGGTGCGCGATGTCGATGTCGATGTCGGGCGGCTCGCGGCGTCCCTCCGAGAGGAACCGCTCGAAGAGCAGCCCGCAGCCGACCGGGTCCACCGCGGTGATGCCGAGGCAGTAGCAGACGACGCTGTTGGCGGCGCTGCCTCGGCCTTGGGCGAGCACGCCGTCTCGGGTCGCGAAGCGCACGATGTCCCAGACGATCAGGAAGTACCCCGCGAGGCCGAGGCGCCGGATGACCTCCAGCTCGTGTGCCATCTGGCGCCGATGAGCGTCCGCCAAGCGCGCGCCGTAGCGGCGGTGGGCTCCCTCGCTGACGCGCGCGGCGAGAAACGCGTCCCCGTCGTCGACGCCGGGCGGAAGCGGAAACCGGGGCAGGGTGGGCCGCAGATCGGTGAGACGGAACTGGCATCGCTCGGCGACCTCGAGCGTGCGCCACAGTCCGTCCGGCGCCTCTTGAAAAGCCCGCCGCATCTCGTCGGGGGACCGGAGGCGCCGCGCGTCGTTGGGAAACAGAGCGTCCCCCGCGTCGGCGAGCGTCGTCTTCCGGGCAAGGCATCGCACCGCGTCCCACACGATCTTGTCGGTGCTCGTGCTGTGCCGGACATCCCCCCCGATGAGCCACGGGGTCTTCAGGCGCCGGGCGAGGTCCAACAGGCGCCGCCCCGCTTCGACATCCTCGCGGAGCGCGTGGTCGTAGACCTCCAGGTAGAAGCGCTCGCCAAACATGTCCCGGAGCGCGCCGGCGACGGTCTCCATCGCCTCGACGTCTCTCGACGCAGCACCGAGCACGCCTTGTCGACCTCCGCTGAGGCAGACCAGCCCGGCTGCATGAGCGGCAAGGGTGTCGAGGCCGACCGCCGGGGAGCCACGCGGGCACTCCATGCGGCCGCGTGTGATGAGCGTCGAAAGGTTTGCCCAGCCGCGCGTGTCCTCGCAGAGCAGCACCACGGGCCCGACCACCCCGTCGACGATCAGGGTGACCTCGGCTCCGAACACCGGGCGGATGCCGTGCTCCTTGCAGCCCTCGGAGAAGCGCACTGCGCCCCCGAGGTCGTCCCGGTCGGTGAGCGCGAGGCTGCGCATGCCGAGGTCCGCGGCGCGACGCGCGAGCTGCTCGGGGAGCGCAGCGCCGTCTCCGAAGGAGAAGGCGCTCCGGGCGTGAAGCTCGACGTAGCTCACGCGGTGTCCATGGGTCCGAAGGGAGGCACGACCGCACGACGAACGGCGCATCGCGCGACTGACGCGATCGCGGGGTGGGCGCCCAACAACACGCGGTTATCCGCTCACTCCAAAGACGAGCACGGATCTCAATCGAGCCACGCGACGGCCTCCCACCTGGGAGGCCGGGTGTCACGTCGCTCCCGCGCCAAGACCAAGAGCGGGCCCTCGACCTCGAGCCACGCGAGGCGGTCGACCACCAGCGTCCCGCTGTCCCACCACGGACCGAGCGCGCGTTCAATGCGACCGCGCCGCGCGATGCGGCGCCGCTCCCCTGCGACCCACACTGCGCCGCCGGCGATGGGGCTCGGCGGGTGCTGGTGACGCCAGGGCAGGGCGCCCCCGGGGGCGATCTCGTCGCGTGACCAGATGGCGCGCGCAAGCGGGGAGGCGGCCGCCTTCCACCCGGCGCGCTGCACGCGGTCCTCGCCGAGGCGACCGGTCAGGCGGGCGATGGCGACCTCGGTGGCGGCGTCGCGCGCCGGGGCGCCGAGCAACGGCTCAGTGCGGTCCCCGCGGGGGGACGTGCCGGTGGCGCGAAGCTCAAACGCGGCGATCCCGCGTGGGTCCAGCTCGGTGTGGGGCAGCGGTCCGTTGGCGTCTCGCGGTCGGGGCGTGCTGTTTCGCGACCGGCGGGGTGCCGTATCGGGGGCCTCGAGCATGGCGCGGAGCAGCTCGAACAGGGTCGCGGCGTCGCACACGGGAGTTCCCGCGCGCGCGGTCCTTGTTTCTTCGGAGGGGGCGTCGAACGCGCCGCCCTCGAACGTCAGCGTCAGCCGGACTTCGGTGACGCCGCGGCCCCGAGCGACCGGATCACGGAGGAGGCGCTCGACCGCAGGTCGAAGCAGGAACGTCAGCCCGCCGAGCGTGGCGATCGGCTCCTCCAGCTCGACCCGGACGAGCGGGGCCGACGCGACCCGTGGCGTACGCGGCCCACGTGGATCGTCGCCTCGCAATCGACGCCGGACCTCGGTGACCTCGACGCCGAGCCGCCCGATCGCGTCGGCGGGGAGCTCCCGGAGCGCGCCCGCGCGCCGAATCCCGAGAGCGTGCAGGGTGCGTCGCGCGGCGGAAGGCAGCTCCAGCGCGTCCAACGGGAGCGCGTCGACAAAGGCAGCCGGATCCGCCACGACGCCCGCGCCCTCGCGCGCCGCGGCGTACGCGACGAGCGCCCACGGGCCGATGCCGATCTGGATCGGGCCCCAGGGAGCGAGACGCGCTTGCACCTCGTCGCACCAGGCCGTCGTGTCGCCCAGGGGGGCGGGCTCTACCCACATGCGGGTCGGGCCATCGGGGCTCACGCGCGGGGTGCACTCGAGGAGCGCCGAGAGGACCGCGCGACGGCTCTCCGCGAAGCGGGCTTCGTCGAGCAGCGCGCTCTCGAGGGACGCGCAGCGCGCGCGGGCCGAGGCCAGGGTCTGTCCAACGCGCACCCCGGCCGTCCGCGCAGCTCGGTCGCACCAGCGGACCCGAGCTGCAGTGCCGCGGCCGGCGTGCACAGCGCGCGGCGTGCGGTCAGCGTCGGGTTCGACCTCCGCGCTTGGATGGTGGGCGACGATCGGGAGTTCGGGGATCAGGACACATCCGATTGGGGCCCAGGTCTCTCCTTCGTTCCCCCTCGGCGGTGTCATCGGTCCCCGGTTCTTGTCCGCGCTCACCCACTACCTCCAAGGTTCGCTCCACCGGAGCGGCGCCGGCCGGCCCCTCCACCCATCGCACCGAGCCCGCGCGCAGACCCACCCGATGCGTCGGCGGCCACGGCGGGGCGCGGCGCGCACCGGCCCCTGCGAGGCGTGACTGGGTCAACAGCAGCCGCGTGCCGTGCTCCTGCGCGAGCCGGACGATGCGCGCCCCCACACCCGGCGCGCTCAGCGGGGGGTCGAGCACCAGCGCGAGCCCGAAGGCCCCGGCGCGCAACGCCACGTCGAGCGCGGGCCAGAGCGGCGCGGTGTCGCTCTCCGCGTGCGGAGTCGCGCATCGCACGACCCACACCGGCGCGCGCGCGGCCTCCGCCTCGACCCAGGCGTGCGGCAGCGAGCTTCCGAGACCGTCGATCACCAAGACCGGAACCCCTCGAATCGAGGCCTCCCGCGCCCAGCTCGACGCGAGCGCGAGGCTCCCGGCCCCGGGTGCGCCGTCGACGAGCACGCTCTCTCCGGGGCGCAGTCCCCCGACCGCGGCGTCGACCCGTGTCCACCCGCTCGGGATCGGCTCCCCGGCCCGTCGCTCGCGGCGGACGGTGGGATCGACCCTCGCTCCGAAGCGCGCCCGAAGGGCGGAACGGAGGGACTCGACGCGCTCGAATGCGCTGGCAGGATCGGCGGCGGCCATGACAGGTGCTGAACAGGCGATCAGTCTACGGGGGCGCTTCTCAGAGATCAACGCGGCGGCCGGGGCGGCGGTTTGATACCTTCCCGCCCATGGGTTCGCTGCGGGTGTGGAGCGCGCTGATCGTCCTCCTGGTTGTGCTCTTCGGGGCCAACGAGGTGTTGGCGCAGCGCAGAGGGGGAAGCTTCGGCGGGGGGAGCTTCGGCCGGAGTGGCAGCTCGGGGAGTCGCTCCACCGGAAGCCGCTCGACCGGGACCAGCTGGGGAGGCAGCCGCTCGTCGGGCAGCCGGTCGACCAGCTGGGGCTCGTCGCGTCGCTCCTCGTCGAGTGGCGGTACCTACGGCGCGGGCACCCGGCGGCGCAGCGGGGGCGGCTGCGGCTTCGGCTTCGGCGGCGCCTTCTGCTGCTTCATGATCGTCGGCGGCATCGTGCTGCTGACCATCATCTCGCGCAGCCGAAAGAAGGGCGGCGCGAGCACGGGCGCGGCACCGGGCGCGACCTACCGCGGTCCTGACGCGATGTACGTGACACGCCTGAGTCTAGGCATCGATTGGCGTGCCAGACGCGACATCCAGGCGACGCTGCAACGCCTCGCGGAGACGGGCGACACCTCGAGCCCACAAGGGCTGGCCAACCTCCTCCGGGAGACGATCCTCTCGCTCCGTCGGGCTGAAATCTCCTGGCTCTACGTGGGCGTCGAGGACTCGGGTTCGTTCGCACCGCAGGCGGCCGAGCAGCAGTTCAACATGCTCGCGATGAAGGCGCGCTCGGCGTTCCAGACCGAGGTCGTGCGCGCGGCGGGTGGACAGGTCACCGCGCAGGACGCACCCGAGATGCGCATGAACAGCAACGAGGGGGAGGGCACGGTCGTGGTGCATCTCATCCTCGCGACGTACCGGCCCGTGCAGACGATGCAGGCCCCCGACGCCAACCAGATCCGCGCGGCGCTCGACAACCGCTCGGGCCTGACGGCGGACCAGCTCGGCGCCCTCGAGGTCGTCTGGTCGCCGGCGAGCGAGACCGACCGCATGAGCACCGCGGAACTCGAGCAGTTCTACCCGGACCTCCGGCTCATCGACCCGAACAGCATCGCAGGACGCCTGTTCTGCACCTACTGCCGCGGCCCGTTCGCGATGGAGCTGCTGAGCTGCCCACACTGCGGCGCGCCCGCAGAGGCGAGCCAAGGCAACCGCGCGCCACCCCAGGCCTGACCCGGACCTCTCCGTTCTTCGAGCCCGCATCGTGCTGTACGGTGTGGGCTCGCTTCATTGCAGCAGAGCCATGACCGATTCTTCCCGCGTCCGCGTCTACATGGCGTGTTCCGTCGATGGCTTCATCGCGGGCCCCGACAACGACCTCGCGTGGCTGACCGAGGACCGCGCCCACCCCGGCACTCTCGCTGAGGATGCCGATGGGCTCGGCTTTGTGGTGTTCATTGAGCAGGTCGGCGCCATCCTGATGGGGCGGACCACCTACGATGTCGTCGTGGCCATGGGGGAATGGCCGTACGGCGAGACGCCCGTCCTCGTGGCCACCCGGCGCCCGCTGGATCCCGTAAACGAGACGGTCTCGGCGCGCTCCGGTGACATCGCGGAGTTGATCTCCGAGGCCAAGAAGCTGGCGGGGGACAAGGATGTGTACCTCGATGGGGGGGCCTTGATTCAGCAGGCGCTCAACGCGGGGCAGGTCGACGAGATCGTCGCGACCTACATCCCGGTGCTCCTCGGCTCGGGCGTCCGGCTGTTTGACGGACTCACGTCACGAACGAACCTGCGCTTCACCTCCCGCGCGATGCTCGAGGGCGGGATGCTGCAGGTGACCGCTAAAGTGGTTCGGTAGAGTCTCGTTCTTTTGATAAGGCCCCTCAAGAGAGGGACCGCATCGTCCGTTATCCGATCCTGCGATGATCGGTTCAGCGACGGCGGCCTCGACGGCTGCGCCCCCGTTGGTAGTGCGGGTGAGGTCGTGCGCTCCGCGCCAGGCAACGGATCCCGGACGGACGGTGCTCGGTGTCCCAGACGACCTCCGGCTCGTCCACGAGGTTGCCGTTGGAGCGCCGGATGCGTGGCTGGAACATCGGCGTGGGATCGCAGTGCTCGCCCTCAAAGGCGAAGATGAAGTGCAGGTGCGGGCCGCGGGCGAACCCGGTCTGGCCCACGGCTCCGATGCGCTCGCCGCGCTGGACGATCTGCCCGGCCACCACGGCGTTGCGCTGGTGGTGGGCGTAGCCCGTGACCCAGCCGTTCGGGTGCACCAGGATGACCATGTTGCCGTAGCCACGGATGCGGTTGCCGGCGTAGACGACGAGCCCCCGCTCGACCGCGCGCACGTCGGTCCCCGTGCGCGCGCCGATGTCGACCGCGAGATGATAGCCGTCGAGCCCGGAACCCCAGCCCCGACGGAAGGCGCCGCCGTCCACGGGCAGAAGCAGCGTGCCCTCGACGTCCTCGGGCGTGCCGGCGGCCGCGACCCACTCGGATGGGGGCGCTTCGCGGAGCACGCGCTGGCCCGACGCGAGCGACCCGATGTGAAGCTCCTGCACGCGGGCCTCGATGGCGGCTTGCTCCTCGGCGTCGACATCCGGGGCGTCGTTGGCGACGGTCGCGGCGTTTCCGGCGCGCTGTTGTGCTCGGACGGCTGCGCCGCTCTGACCTCGCCGCGGGACCGTGAGGACCTGGCCTGGCCGAATGTTCGTATTGCGCATGCCGTTGGCAGCCTGGATCTCCTCGATGCGGGTCCCGTGGCGCCGCGCGATGCGCGCCAGCGTGTCGCCGGCCCTCACCCGGTAGCGGCGCGCCCTCGGCGCCTGTCGCCATCCCGCCCCGCCAGGGATGCGCAGCCGTTGCCCCACCCGCACCGACGCGTTCCGCATCCGGTTGGCCCGCTGAAGATCCGCGACCGAGACGCGGTGACGCCGGGCGATGCGGACGAGGGTGTCTCCCGCGCGAACGGTATACGAACGCTGTGCCTCGACCCGTCCGGGGAGGCAGAGCGCGAGCAGCAGGCCCACACCAAGCACGAAGTGCACAGGCGTGAGGCGAAGGGAGAGGCGTCGAAGCGTGGGGGTTCGAGGCATGAGCGAGCGCCGAAGCGCAGCAGGAACGCTGCGCGGAGCGGCCGGGCGACGCAAGCCGCCGAGGGGGTGTCGTGAGCGTCGGCGCGGGGGTCGCCGACCTGGGTGAGCTGCTCATGACGCACGGCTCGACCCAGGCTCTCCGACTCGATTCGGAGGGGAACATTCAGGCGGTCTCGCGCGCGCTGGCGGACTCGCTGGGCGTCAGCCGTGATTCGCTGCGCGGTCGGACCTTCGAATCGCTCCTGCATCCTGGCCACCCGCCGTTCCCCGATGCCCTCGACGAGCTGTTCCGAAGTGAGCGCCCGGTCGAGCTGGCCATGGGCAAGACGCGGCCCGTCTGGGCGACGTGGCGCGCGCATCCCGCCGCTTCGGGTGTGCTCCTGATCGGCGAGGAGAGCCGGCGCCGTGGCGAATCCGCGTTGCCGGACGGAGTGGATCGGCTCGCCGCCGAGTGCCCTGGGGTGTACTGGAAAACGGACCGCGACCTCCGGGTGTGCGCGATGGTCGGCGGTGGCACCCTCATCCGCAACTACCCCGCCGAGGCCTTCTTGGGCCGCCAGATCCAAGCGCTGTTGGGCGACAACCCGACGCTCCCGGCCCTCGTGGCGCATCGCGCTGCGCTGGAGGGGCGCACCGAGGAGTACGAACTGGAGCGGGACGGGCGCTTCTTCCGGGTGCGCGTCGAGCCGGAGTGGGATGACGGGGAGGTCGTTGGTGTCGTCGGCGTGGGCCTCGAGGCCGCTCCCCCGCGCTTGGTCGAGACACGCCTGCGT
This sequence comes from Sandaracinaceae bacterium, assembly GCA_045106715.1. Taxonomy (GTDB): domain Bacteria; phylum Myxococcota_A; class Polyangia; order Polyangiales; family Sandaracinaceae. The sequence continues at coordinate 12,581 of JBGCFC010000010.1, read as the reverse complement.
CCGGCGCAGCGCGAGCAGGCGCTCGGTCGACTCGCGGGCTCCATGGCGCATGAGTTCAACAACTTGCTGACGGTCATCTCGGCGCACAGCGACCTCCTCGAAGAGCAGCTCGAGACCCGGAGCGCGCGGGAGGACATCGCGGCGATCAAGCAGGCTGCCAACCAGGGCTGCGGGATGACGGCGCGCCTGCTCTCGTTCACGCGTCGACAGATTCAGCAGCCCGAGAACATCCGAGTCTCGCTCCTGCTTCGGGAGCTCGAGCCGGTGTTGCGCACCTTCGCGGGCACGCGTCGCAAGCTCGCCTTCGAGGTCGAGCCGAGCCTCGGCTGGGTCAAGCTCGACCCGGCGCTCTTCGAGCAAGTGATGCTCAGCCTCGTGGACAACGCGGTCCGCGCGACCGAGCCCGGGGGCACGATCGTCGTCGGGGCGTCGCTCAGCGAGGCCGTGGAGGTTCGGCTCGAGGTGGCCGACGACGGCGCAGGCATGTCCCCGACGGTGCGTCAGCGGGCCTGCGAGTCCTTCTTCACCACGCGCCCCCAAGGGCAGGGGAGCGGGCTCGGCCTCACGACGGCCCTCGCAGTGGTGCGCGAAGTCGGAGGTGACCTGACGATCCGGAGCGCGCGCGGCCGGGGCACACGGGTCTCCATCGCGCTGCCCCGGGTCGAAGCGCCGAGCGGCTCCTACGCGCTCGAGCCGACGCCCGTGGCGGAGGAGACGATCCTGCTCGTGGAGGACCAGCTCGGGGTCCGAAGGGCGGCGCGGCGCATCCTGCGGAGGGCGGGCTACCACGTCTTCGAAGCAGCCCACGGCGCCGACGCACTCGCGCTGCTCGCCGCCCACGACGGGCCGCTCGACCTTCTGCTCACCGATGTGGTCATGCCGGGGATGAGCGGCCCGCAGCTGGCGATGCGGCTGCTCGAGGAGCGCCCCGAGCTCCCGGTCTTGTACATGTCGGGCTACGCCGAGGATGTGCACGAGGTGCGGCGTGCGCTCTCCCGGGGGCAGCACTTCTTGGCCAAGCCGTTCACCCCCGAACAGCTGCTGCGGCGTGTGCGTGCCGCCCTCGACGAGGACGAAGAAGACGCCGCCGTCGGCTGAGGACCGGCCCTGCTCACGGACAGTCGAACAGCGCGTCGAGCGCCTCGATGGCGCGCGTCGCGTCTCCTGCCCCCGGGCGCTCCGGCAGAAGGGCGTCCGTGAGGGCCCCCGCCTGTGCCGGGTCGCGTTCGAGGGCCGCGCGCTGGAGCGCGGGGGCCAGCGTGCGTGCGAACGTCCAGTGATAGAGGAGCGTCTCGCCCTCCGTCTCGCAGGCCTGCACCAGACGCGCCCGAACGAGCATCGCCACACCCTGGGTCACCGCCCGGTCGAGCTGCGCCCGTGCGCGATCCCGAAGTACGGTGTCGGTCGCCACTTCCGCGTCGTCGAGGTCACGCCAGCAGCGCAACGCGAGGATCCCGTCCCAGGCGCGGTCGTGTGCCTCGGGGGCGGTGCGGGCGACGTCCGCCGCCAGTCCGATGCCGCCGCGCGCTGGCTCCCCGCCGGTGTAGTACGCGTACGCCGAGTCGCAGTCTTTTGCGGTCCGGGTGCAGGTGAACGCTTCCTTCGCGGTCGACGCGTAGAAGAACCAGAGCAGGCTGGCCTCGATCCGCGCCGCCTGCACGCGGGACCGTGGCGCGCCTCGGATGCCCTGCTCGAAGGCATCGAGGATCACCGGCTGAAGGAGCGCAGGGCCCACGCAGTGGTCTGGGAACAGGGCCGGCACGCCTTCGGCGGTGCAGTCGGTGCCGTCCGGCACCTCGAACCAGGGGTCGAACCGGCGCACCACGCGTGAATCGAGGCCTTGCTCTCGCTGGTAGATCAGGCGCCCCGCGAGGAACTCCTCCGAGCTCGGGTCTCGCGTGGGATCGAACAGCGCGCCGCGAAGCTCTTCGTACGCGGCCACCCGCGCGACTGTGCTGATGTCGTCCAGCACGCGGTTGTACGCGCCGTTGTCCGAGATGCAGGCCTCCCACATGTCGTCGGCGCCCGGGGCGTAGTCGGTGTCGAGCGGTGCACAGGTCGGGCTCGGCAGCGTGGGCAGCCCTTCGCACTGGGGCGGATCGATCGGCCCGGCGTCCAGGGCGGCGCCGCCATCCGGAAGCGAGCCGTCCGCGGGGTCGGGCGGGGTTTCGCAAGCGAGGAGCACCAGAATGGCGAGTCCGGCGAAGAAGTACGTACGCATGAAGAAGAGGCGAAAAGAAAGTCGTCACCAAGGCCAGAGGCGCACGCGCAGTGACGTCATGACCCCGATGCCCGGCGCGTTGATGCTAGACCCATGCTGCCGGTAGGCAAGGTCGAGCAGGTTCTCGACGCTCACGGCGAGCAGCACCTGGTCTTGCCAGCGCCAGCCGGCCCGAAGGTCCACCGTGCCCCAGCCAGGGGTTCCGCCGCTCGGGATGCGGGCGTCCGCCTGGTCGCTCGGCGCGAGCCGGTCCTGGGTGAGCGCCCACCGGAATGCGCCGCCGACGTAGATGCCCGTCTCTTCGTGGCGCCACCGGCCTTCGAGCGTGCCGTTGAGCGGCGGAACGCGTGAGAGCGGGACCCGCGCGTCGCTGTTCGCGTCCGGGCCTTCTGCCCAGGCGAACGCGGCGGTGCTGCGCAGGATGACGTTCTCGGGGAGCAGGAGGGTCGCGCCGCCTTCGACGCCGAAGATCGTGCTCAGCCCATCGGCGTTCTGAAGCTGGAGGTGCACCCGCGACGCTTGGCACTGCGGGGTGTCCGGCGGGCAGTCGGCGGCGCCGCGGAGCGCACGCTCGATCCCGTCGTCGATCAACAGCGCGTACCCCCAGACATCGAACCGGAGGACCCCGACCCGTAGACGCACGCCCAGGTCGACGCTGGTGCTGCGCTCCGGCCCGAGGTCGGGGTTCTCGAACTGAAACCCGGGGCCTGTCTGCTGCCGCGAGGTGAGGTCGTCGAGGTTGGGCGGACGGATGCCCTGGTCGACGGACGCGATGAGCGAGACCTCCTCCGACGCGCGCACCTCGACGCCGAGGCGCCCCACCGCGACGCCGAAGTCTTGCCGCACTCCCTGCGTTCCGGAGGCGCGGTCCGTTGGGGCCCGGGCGGCGACGAGGCCAACCCGCCCTCCGGCGCGAACGGTCAACCATGGGGCGGGTACGAGTTCGCCAGTGAGGTACGCGCCCAGCGTGCCGAAGCGAGACCCCGCGAGGTATTGCCCCCGGGAGAATCCCACCGTGAGGTCCAGGTCCGTCAGGGTCTGCGAGGCGACCGATCCCACGCGGTCGAGGTAGGCGTCGGCCCCGTAGCGAAACGCGAGCGTCACATCGTCGCCCAGCGCGATGCGCGGCGTCGCGGCGCCAAAGACGAAGCCGAGCGTGTCGACGTCATCCGTGCTGTCGAACCGCACGTTCGAGCGTGGCCGGAGGTTCTCGCGCCGCTCGTGGTGGCGCTGGTAGCTGAGCGTGAGCCGAAGGTCCCGCAGGGGTCCGGCGTCGCCTCGCAGGGAGACATAGCCGAGCGTGCGGAACTGCTCGAGCACACGCAGGCACTCGTCCGATGGCGCCTCGGGGGCGGGGCAGCGATCGGTCCGCGGCGCGTCGCCCTGGCGGTAGCCGTAGACGGCGCCGACCACATGAAGGTTGGCGCTCAGACGGTGCACGAGGCGTCCGTCGAACGTCAGCTCGGTGAACCCCGTGCCGAGCTGCGTGCGCCAATCGCCCTCGGGTCGCCCTTCGAGCTCTTCGGTGAAGCGCGGCACCTCCGCGCGGGCCCCGTCCACCGGGCTCCCCACGACGCCGCCGCTCCGAAGCAAGCCCACCCCGCGGTAGCCGACGCCGCCCAGGAACGAGGTGCGGTCTCCGAGGTCGGCGCCCATCTCCGCACGCCCTCCGCCTTCGAGGTCGGCGCTCCGGAACCTCCCCATCAGCCGCGGCTCGAAGTGCACGCCCGTCTGGCTGGTGTCCGGCAATCGGGTGCGTGGGACCGCGAGGATCGCGCCGCCCAACGCGTCGGGACCCCATCGCGTGGACGCGCTGCCGCGGATGACTTCGAGGCGTTCGAGACTGAGCGCGTCGACGGTGAAAAAGTACTGGTTCGGACCCTGGCGGTAGATCCCCGTGTTCAGCCGGATTCCGTCGAAGAGGTGGATGACCCGCTGTCCGGTCAGGCCTCGGACGTACGGACTGGCCTGGCCGTGCGCGGTCTGCTGCACGCTCACCCCCGGAACGGAGCGAAGCGCGTCGGGGGCGGATCGAGGCAGGCGCTCCTCGAGCTCGCGGCGGTCCACGACGGAGCGCGCGCGGTCGGCGTGCTCTTCGGGCGTCCGGTCGACCTCCACGGCGACTCCGAGGGTGGGCTCATCCCCAGCGGGCGCGGTGTCCTGGGCGCGCGCGAGGGCAGGGAGCAGGATCGCGAGGGCGAGCGCGACCCCGATCTTGCTCCGCTGACTCCGCCGCGCTCGCATGCCGTGGCATGGCAGCACGGACGCGCGGCCGCGTCCAACGTTGACCCGCGCCGTCCGGGCGCGGAGACTCCCCGGGTGCGTGCCCTGCTGCCGCTGCTGTTGATCCTCCTCCCCTCCGCGGGCGCGTCCGCGCAGGTCGAGTCCGAGGTGGGCGTCGAGTCCGAGGTGGGCGTCGAGTCGGTCGAAGCCGAGGAAGAGGTCGAAGACGCGCTCCGCGACGGAGACGAGATCGCGCCGTCGGCCGACGCAGAGCCTCCTGCGGACGTGGACCGTGCCGACGAGGCCGTGGACGCAGACGACGCCGCCGAGCCCTTCGATGACGAGTCGGCCGAGGACGAGCCATTCGATGACGACGCGCCGCGCACCACCGGCTGGAACGACGCTCGCACGGCCGCATGGACGTCGTTCGCCGCGGGCGTGCTCGTCGGAGTGGGTGGCGCCGTGCTGCTCGCGATCGGGATCGACGACATCAACACGGTGGAAAATGCGCCCGGCGGATCGAGCTGGTCCAGGGTGGAGGACGCCTACGAACGGGCACCCGCGCTGACCGCCGCCGGCGCCGTCATCCTGGGCGTTGGGGTCGCGAGCACGGTCGTGGGCGCGGTGCTGCTCGCCGTCTACGGTCAGGGCGGCACCTGGATAGAGGCGCGCGTGGGCCCGGGTTCGTTGCAGTTCGTCGGCCAATTCTGAGGGCGCCGTTCGCCTTCGCCGGCCGCGACGCTTCTCTTTGGCGCCCGCGTATTGCAGGATTCCCCCGTGAGAATTCTTGCGCACGGGGCCACGGACGTCGGACGGGTTCGGCAGCTCAACGAGGACCACTTCCTCGTCGACGACGAACTCGACCTCTACGTCGTCTGTGATGGAATGGGGGGCCACGCGGCCGGAGACGTCGCGTCCAAGACGACGGCCGCCACCGTCCACCAATATGTGACCGAGCGCCGTGCGGTGCTGGACGCCGTCGTTCGCGGCGACTCCGCACCCGACGAGATCGCGAGCATCTTGAGCCACGCCATCCAGTCCGCCTCCGCGGCGGTGCACGACATGGGCGTTCAGGATCCGAAGCGGCGCGGCATGGGCACGACCTGCGTGGCGCTCGTGGTGGTGGGCGGCAAGGGCGTGCTGGGGCACGTCGGCGACAGCCGGCTCTACCTCTCGCGGAGCGGTCAGGTCTACCAGCTGACGGAGGACCACACCTTCGTTCAGGAGGCGCTGAAGCGCGGGATGATCACGCCCGAGCAGGCGGTCGACAACCCGCACGCCAACATCGTGACGCGCGCCGTCGGCCCGCAGGCCTCGGTGCTCGTGGACACGCTTGTCTTCGACATTCTCCCGGGTGACACGCTGCTGCTGTGCTCGGACGGGCTGCACAACTACGTCAACGACGCGGCCGAGCTTCAGGCCGCGATGGGCGAGGTCGCGCTCGAGACGATGACCAACGGCCTCATCAACAAGGCCAACGAGCGCGGCGGAGCGGACAACATCACCACGTTGTCGCTGCGTGCGACGGTGCAGGAGCAAGACAAGAAGAAGCAGACGATCCGCGCACTCCGGGTCAACGCCGAGCTCGACGCGCTGCACCACATCATCCTGTTCTCCGAGCTCGACATGAAGCAGCTCGTGAAGGTCGGGAACAAGTTCGAGCACCGCGACTACCCGGCGGATCAGGTCGTCGTGACCGAGGGGGATGTCGCCGAGACGCTGTTTGTCATCATCAAGGGCGCCGCGCGCGTGACCCGCAACGGCGCTGACATCGCCATGCTGCGCGCCGGGGACCACTTCGGGGAGATGGCGCTGCTGAGCCGGCGGCCGCGCTCGGCGACGGTGCGCACGCTCAAGGACAGCCAGCTGCTCGCCCTCGATCGCGAGAGCTTCTACGAGCTGATGAGCACGGACCCGGTCATCGCCGCCAAGTTCCTCTGGCGCCTCGCCCAAGGGCTCAGCCTTCGCCTGGACGACATCTATCTGCTCCAGGATCGGCAGGAGGCCGACGGCCGCCCCGGTCGTGAGACCCGGAACTACGGCATCTTCCCGAGCCCCTTCGACGGGCGCTGAGGGCTCAAGGACCGTCGACACTCTCGGAGTTGGGGGCCTCGAGGGGCTCTCCCCCCCTCAGAAACTCAGGGCGCGAACACCCACGGGTAGCTGGCCTCGGCGCTTCCCCCTCCGCTCGGTTCGGGGAAGCGCAGCGCGCGGGCGACGACCTGCATGCATCGGAACAGCTCGGCGTCTTGGAGCACGGCCACGTCGGTGCTGGCCGTGGCGCGGTCGACCCGCCCGCCCGTTCCGACGACCACGGAGACGGTCACTTCTCCGGCTGCCTCCGGGCGACGGCTCCGTAGCTCGTAGCAGTGCCGCATCCGGCTCTCCTGGGATCGCATCACGCTCCGGACCGCCGCGGGTGGCAGGCTGCCCGACGCCGACTCGCTCTCGGTGGGTTCCTGACCGGTCACGTCCGCGGGACTGGAGGAGCCGCTCTGGCTCGCGCCAGCGCACCCGCTCAGACCGAGCGCGATGGAGAGCCCGACGGCGCACGGGAGGGCGCAGTCGAGAGCGACTCGATGGCGAGCGAGCGCAAATCGGGTATCTCTCGCTCGCGGTGCGGGGACATCCAACATGAGCGAGATCGTCTCATGGCTCGTCGTCGGCTTCTACGCCGCGATGTTCCTCGCGCTCGTGTACTTCGTGCACAAGGTCGCGTGGTTCGTGACCTTTCGCCGTCTCCAGGAGGGGCTCGTCGCCGACGCCGAGCGCAAGGTGCGGGAGGCCACCACGGAGGCGCTCTCCGCCTGGGACAAGAGCGCGCAGTCGAGCTGGTCGAGCGCGTCCGAGAACGTGTCCGACGACGACCCGGTCGCGTATGTCCGGCGGATGGAATCCCGGCTCCTGAGCATGGACCGGGTGCTCGCGGGCGGCGACAACGACATCCGCGAGTGGTTCCTCGAACGGCTCGCGTCCAGCCCGAGCGGGGAGACGACCGACGAGTGCGCGGTGCTCGCGATGCCGCAGATCGATGGCCCCCCGCGCGACGTGATCCTCGAGGTCGTCTTCCCGCGAGTGCGTCGCCCCGTGCCGCCGTCGGACGACCTCTACACCCTCGAGGTGCGCTCCCGCTACGGCTTCTGGCGGCGTGCGCTCGCCTTTGTGCTCGGCGCGGCGGACGTCGTCTACAGCTCGAGCCACGTCGCGCGCATGAGTCAGAACGTGCAGGTTCCGGCCGGGGTGATCATCCGGCGGCTCTCGCTCGTCGCGGTCATCCTCGGCGCCATCGTGCTCGACATCGCGTTCTCCCTGCGTGCGCGCCTCATCGTCTGGGTGGAGCACCTGCTCGGGCCCGCGCCCCACCTGCCGTGGCTCGGCTCGCTCGGCGAGCTCATCGACCCGCACCTCGCGACCAGCCTGGCGCTCGGCGGATGGCTCGCGGTGTACGGCGGCATCTACTTCGGGCTGTACCTGTTTCTCCGCCGCCGGAGCCAGGTGCACCTGCGTCGCCTCGGGGAGATGCGCGAGCAGCGGCAAGAGGACCTCGACCAAATCTACGAGCACCACCTCGCGGCCCTGACGCATTGGGCGGGCGACTACGCGCGCACGCTCGACGACGCGGTGGGGATCGCGACCCGACAAGCGCGGCTCCTCGTCGGTCGAAGCCGCCGTCGTCTCCGGCGCCGCATCGCCTCGGAGGTGCTCGCGCAGATGGCCGAGCGCATGGCGGCGCGTCTGTTCGCGCAGCTCCCGGAGTCGAGCAGCGGCCTCGAGGATGTCGCCACCCAGCATCAGCATTCGTTTCGCCACGGGATCTGGCCGCGGGTCGAGGAGATGGACTACCAGGTCGAGCTGGCCCGGACGCGCGCCGCGTGGCGACGGGTCGAGGCGGGGCTCGGGGAGATGCGCGGCGAGCGACCGGACCCGGCAACGGCGCAGAGCCTCTGGCGCACGCTGGCGGTGATCGCGCGCATGTTCCCGGACATCATGGGAGACGAAACGGTGGAGGAGCTGGACCGTGCTTACGACGCTGCGGTGCGGGATGTGGTGGAGAGGACCGAGTCCGACCTCGCCGAGCTCGACCGCCGGCTCCGCGAACTCGGCGACGGACTGACCGAGCAGCTCTCGGTCGCCGGATCGCTGCTCGAGACGCAGACCGAGCTCGCCGAGCAGGCCATGGAGGCCGAGGTCGCCGAGCTGGCGGCGGAGCTGCTCGAGGTGCGGGAGGGCGCGCGGCTCGAGGCGATGGCGTTCGAGATTTGAACCCTCTGGTCAAGCCTCCCTTCACATGGAGTGCCCGGCCGACCTCCCCACGTCGTGGGGAGCGACACGCCCGCGTCCCCGGGTCCCGGGGCCAATGAGAGGGCGTGAGCTGAACGGTTGTCCAGTCCACGCGGCGTGCTAGAGCCATCCCCTCATGGCACCCCGACGGAAGAGCCGCGGCCCCGAGTTCTTCGAGCTCGATCGCATCGAGGTGATCGGCGCGACGGAGCACAACCTCGACATCCCGCACCTCGAGCTCCCGAAGCGGCAGCTCGTCGTGTTCACCGGGGTGAGCGGCTCGGGCAAGTCGTCGCTCGCGTTCGACACGTTGTTCGCCGAGGGACAGCGCCGCTACGTCGAGAGCCTCAGCGCGTACGCGCGGCAGTTCTTGGGCCGCCTCGAGCGCCCCGCGGTGGAGCGTCTGCGCGGCCTGTCCCCGACCATCGCGATCGAGCAGAAGAGCGCGTCGAGCAACCCACGCTCGACGGTCGGCACGATCACGGAGATCTACGACTACCTCCGTGTGTTGTACGCGCGCGCTGGGGTCCAGCACTGCCACCTCTGCGGGGAGGTCGTGCAAGGGCAGAGCGCGGACGAGGTGGCGGCCGAGGTGGCGGGACTGGCCGAAGGCACGCGCGTCACCGTGCTCGCCCCGTTGGTCACCCACCGCAAGGGCGAGTTCCGGGAGCTGTTCGAGGAGCTGACGGTGGCCGGGTTCGCGCGGGCGCGGGTCGACGGAACGGTGCACCGGCTGGACGCGGCGCCGAAGCTCGCCAAGCACAAGAAGCACTCCATCGAGGTCGTCATCGACCGGCTGGTGATTCGGGACGAGGACCGAGCGCGCTTGATCGAGAGCGTGGAGCTGGGCCTCCGAAAAGGGGAGGGCGAGCTCATCGTCGAGGTCGAGGGCGCAGACGAGCTGCGCTTCTCGGAGCACCGGACGTGCTGCGGGCACTCGTTCCCGGAGCTGTCTCCGCAGAGCTTCTCGTTCAACTCGCCTCTCGGCATGTGCGAGGCGTGCAACGGGCTCGGGCGGGTGGACGCCATCGACCCGGACCTCGTCGTCCCCGACGCGTCGCTGTCGATTCGCGGCGGCGCCATCGTCCCGTGGGCGACGTCGATGGACCGTGGGGAAGGCTGGCGGTACCGCATCCTCAAGGCGATGAGCGAGGCGTGCGACGTGGACCTCGACGTCCCGTTCAAGTCGCTGCCCAAGGCCAAGCAGAGGCTCGTTCTTCACGGCGTCGATGAGCGCATCTCGGTGTCGTGGAAGAACGACAAGACCGGCAGCCAGGGCCAGTTCGCGGTGAAGTTCGAGGGCGTGCTGAACCTGCTGGTCCGGCGCATGCGGGACACCACGAGCGACCGGATGCGCGAGCAGTACCTGAAGTACTTCTCCGAGCGTGCGTGCGGCACGTGCGACGGGCGCCGGCTGCGCGCCGAGAGCGCGGCCGTGCAGCTGGGCGGGCAGACGCTCGTCGACGTGGGCGCGATGACGGTCGCCGAGGCCGCGGCCTCGTTCGATGGGCTCGAGCTGGCCGGCAACACGGCGCAGATCGCGGCGGGCGTGCTGCGTGAGGTGCGCGCGCGGCTCCGGTTCCTGCTCGATGTGGGCCTCGACTACCTGACGCTCGACCGGAGCGGCCCGACGCTGAGCGGCGGCGAGGCCCAGCGGATCCGGCGGGCGAGCCAGCTGGGGAGCGAGCTCAGCGGGGTCATGTACGTTCTCGACGAGCCGAGCATCGGGCTGCATCAGCGGGACAACCAGCGGCTGATCAAGACCCTCGAGGGGCTTCGCGACCTCGGCAACAGCGTGATCGTCGTCGAGCACGACGAGGAGACCATCCGACACGCCAACCACGTCGTCGACTTCGGTCCGGGGGCGGGGCGCGCGGGCGGGCGGGTGCTCTACAGCGGTTCTCCCAAGGCCATCTCCAAGTGCAAGGAGAGCCTCACGGGACAGTACCTGAGCGGCAAACGCACGCTGCCGATGCCGGAGCAGCGGCGCGCCCCGAAGGGCTGGATCGCGATCCGCGGCGCGCGTGAGAACAACCTTCAGAACGTGGATGTCGACTTGCCGCTCGGCTGTTTCGTGGCGGTCACGGGAGTGAGCGGCGCGGGCAAGAGCTCGCTCGTCAACCGCATCCTGCTGCCCGCGCTCGGGCGCACCTTGCACAACAGCACGGAGCGGCTGGGGGACCACGACACGATCGAGGGCCTGGAGGTGCTCGACAAAGTCATCGCCATCGATCAGAAGCCGATCGGGCGGACCCCCCGAAGCAACCCCGGGACGTACACGAAGGCGTTCGACGAGATCCGGAAGATCTTCGCGCAGCTGCCGGAGTCGCGCGCGCGCGCCTTCAACCCCGGGCGCTTCAGCTTCAACGTCAAGGGCGGGCGCTGCGAGGCGTGCTCCGGCGACGGAGTGGTGAAGGTCGAGATGCACTTCCTGAGCGACGTCTACGTGCGCTGCGAGGTGTGTGATGGTCGGCGCTACAACGCGCAGACGCTGTCCATTCGGTACCGCGGCAAGAGCATCGCCGACGTGCTCGAGACCAGCGTCGAGGAGTGCCTGACCCTCTTTGAGAGCTACCCACGCCTCGCGCGCATCCTGCAGACGCTCGTCGACGTCGGACTCGGCTACGTGCACATCGGCCAGCCGGCGACGACCATGAGCGGCGGGGAGGCGCAGCGCGTAAAGCTCAGCCGCGAGCTCGGCAAGCGACAGACGGGGCGCACGCTGTATGTGCTGGACGAGCCGACGACCGGGCTGCACTTCGAGGACATCCGCCGCCTGCTCCAGGTGCTCGCGCGCCTGACGGCGGCCGGCAACACCGTGGTGGTGATCGAGCACAACCTCGACGTCATCAAATACGCCGACTGGATCGTGGACCTCGGGCCGGAGGGAGGCGCGGGTGGCGGGCGCGTCATCGCGACCGGCGCGCCCGAGTCCGTCGCAAAGGTGAGCGGCTCCTACACCGCGCAGTACCTCGCGCCCATCCTCGCCAGCAGCCCTCCGGTCGCCCCTGCTCCGAAGAGGGACGCGGAGAAGAACACGGCGGGCCCGAGAAAGACGGGTCCGAAGACCCCCGCACGCAAGAAGAACACGCGCGCCGCGAAGAAGCCGAACTCGAAGAGCGCGGCAGCCAAGATGTCGTCGAAGAAGAAGACCACGTCGAAGAGGGCCGCGAGCAAGAAGGCTGCGAGTAAGAAGGCTGTGAGCAAGAAGTCCGCGAGCAAGAAGGCTGTGAACAAGAAGGGCGGCCCCGCGAAGAAGTCGTCGTCCAGCAAGTCGCCGTCCCGGACTGGATCGAAGGCCAGCAACGCTTCGAAGCCGGGGGCGCGTGCACGCTGAGGAGGCCGGAGACTGCCGGATGGCGGCGCAGTTCATCGCGGACGCGGGCACACACCCGAACGTCGAAGTCCGAGTGGACCGGGTTGAGCTCGCCCCTGACGCCGTCGACATCGAGCTCTCGCTGCTGTTTCGAGCCGCTCACCCCGTCTGCTGCGGGGAGCCCAGCTGCTACCTGCCGTTTCTGAGGCCGAAGGGGCTGGCGAGCCTCGCCCAGGACTACCAAGACCAGCTTGGAATGCTGTTGGCGCCGCGGCTCCGCATCGTGGTGACGCCGTCGTTCGAGGCCGGGTTTCGCTACCTCGACGAAGGGATCGCGCTCGACGCCTCGCCGATGGCGTTTCCCTGAAGGCTCACTCGGACGCAGTCATTCGCACGCAGTCATTCGGACACCGCGCTACGGACACCGCGCTACGGACACCGCGCTACGGACACCGCGCTACGGACACCGCGCTACGGACACCGCGCTACGGACACCGCGCTACGGACACCGCGCTACGGACACCGCGCTACGGACACCGC
>JBGCFC010000001.1:0-24386 GCA_045106715.1 Sandaracinaceae bacterium | reverse complement strand
AACAAGAACGTCACCGAAGAGCAGCTGATGCTCACGGCCGAGCGTGTGTTCGGGCGGGGTTGGTCGCGCATGAAGCTCTACTTCATGATCGGGCTGCCCACCGAGGAAGAGGAAGACGTCCGCGAGATCGTGCGCACGGGTTCCCGCGCCCAGAAGCTCGGCCGCCGCCTTCAGAAGGGTCGCGGCCCGCAGGTCACCGTGTCGGTGTCGATCCACGTGCCCAAGCCGCACACGCCCTTTCAGTGGTGCGCCATGGACCCGCGCGCGACCGTGCTCGAGAAGCAGAGCTGGCTCACGCAAGAGGCCAAGGCAAACAAGATCAAGCTCCGCATGCACGACTCGGACGGGTCGTGGATCGAGGGCGTCATCGCGCGCGGAGACCGCACGCTGGCCGACGTCATCGAACGCGCCTGGCGGAACGGCGCGCGCTTCGATTCGTGGGACGAGCACCTCAACATCGACGCGTGGACCGAAGCGTTCGACGCGCACGACGTCACGCCGGGGCGGTTCCTGGGCACGCTCCCGATCAGCGCGCGGCTCCCGTGGGATCACATCGACGTCGGGCTCGAGGAGGGCTTCCTGGCCCGTGAGTACCGCAAGGCGCTCGCCAGCCGGCTGAGCCCCCCGTGCGGCAAGGCGGCGGGCATGTTCGTGCATCACACGAACCTCACGGAGGCGAACGACGACGCCCGCCGGCTGGTCTGTTACGACTGCGGCGTCGCCTGCGACATGTCGCAGATGCGCAGCGAACGTCTCGACTACCTCTCTCAGCTGGGCGCAGAGAACCCGCCGCCGCCGAGGCCGGACACCCCGAGCCTGCCGGTCGTGCAGAAGCACCGGAAGCCGCCCCAGACGCGCAAGCAGGGCGACCCCATCCGCGTGCGCATCCGCTATGCCAAGCTGGGCCGCGCCGCCTACCGCGGGCATCTCGACCTCGTCCGCGTGCTGCCGCGCATCTTCCGGCGCGCGAACATGCCGCTCTACTACTCGCGCGGCTTCCACCCGAAGCCCGAGATGGTGTTTGGACCGGCGCTCTCGCTCGGCATCGCGTCGCTCGACGAGTACGTCGACGTGAAGCTCGATGGGGACGTTCCGTTTGAGCTCGAGGGGCTCGCGGAGCGCTTGAGCGAGGTCACGGAGCTCGGCCTCGAGATCCGGGACGTGCGCCGCCTCGAGAACGGCGACAAGCGCATCACGCGGATCATGGACGAGGCCGTCTACGTGGCCGGGCTCTCCCACATGGTGCTCACCGAGCGCGGGCTTGGCGACCTCGAGACGCTGCGCGCTCGCGTGGCGGAGCGACGGGACGGCGATCTGACCGTGCTCCGGAAGGTGAAGGGCATTGGCAAGAAGATCGACGTCGGCCGGTACTTGCTCGACGTCGACGTCGGCGAGGGCGGCGAGGTGCTCGAAGAGGCGGGCATCGGCGGGTCGTTGGTCCCCGTGCGGCTCCGGCTGCGCGTCACCGGCGGCGGGACCTGCAAGCCCAGCGAGGCGATCCGCGTCCTGCTGGGCGCGGGCGACGAAGACGTCCCCGTGCGGCTCGTGCGGCAAGCGCTGCTCGCGTACGTCGACGATGCGCCCGTGCACCCGATGGACCTCGAGACGCTGCGCAAGCCGCACCTGAGGAAGATCGCCGAGGCGCGCGCCGAAGCCCAGGCGGGGGCCGCGGCGAGCTGATGGCGTCGCGGTTCGACGTGCTCAAGAGCCTGGTGCGCTCCGCGACCGAGAAGGCGGGCGACGGGCTCTCGAAGCTCGGCCCCGTCGCCGGCGCGCGCGAGGCGCTGGCCGAGATCCGAAACCGCCGCACGTCGCTCTCGGAGGGCGTGCTCGGCTCGGCGGTCTCCCAGGCGGAGGGCGCCGCAGCCACCACCGTCTCCATCATGCGGGGCCGCATCCTGGTCGATGTCACGTGGGACGACGGCCGCAGCACGCAGGTCGCCGTCTTGCCGGAGACCGCCCGCTTCGCGCCTCGCGGCGCCAAGGAGGTGATCTTCCGGGTGGAGCCGCCGGACGCGGTGAGCGACTACCGCGTCAAGGAGGTCGTCGGCTGTCTCGCCGCCGCGATCGCGCGCACGCTCTGGGGCCCCTTCATGGGCGAGCGCGCGGCGGGCGAGCAGGCGCTGGTCGAGCGTGAAGGGGCGCGGCTTCGATGCGATCTACGGAGCATTCCTTCGGTGCGCGCCCTGTTCGAGGGCAGCACACTCGCCATGGCGATGGACGTCATCGGCATCGAGGCGTTTGCGCTCGAGGACCACGCCCTCCGGGTCAAGGTGGGGCTGCCGTTCTCGATGCCGGCGCCGTGAGAGGTTCGCCGGCGCAGCCCGGATCGCACGCGCCGCACGACGCGCAGTCCGGGGCCGCGCGTGGCACACACTCTCCGCCGCAGCGCTCCGAGACCACGAACACATCGAAGCAGGCACCGGTTTCCGGCACGGTCGCAGGCGCCGCGTGGCCCGCGTCGTTGATGCACCAACGCTCCACCGGCGCGGTCAGCCTCTGATCTCCGTACTGCGCCAAGGGGTCGCCCTCCTGGGGGAGCGAGACGCCGCGAGCGCATCCCTCGAGACACCCGCACGCCGTCGCGGCGGGCAGGCAGCCAGGCACACCCCCCTCTTCCGGCACTTCCATGTGCGCATAGCGCCGCTCCGTCCACCGCGCGTATGCGAGCGCGCGAAGGGTGGGCACGACCTCCCCCACCGACACCGTCAGCAGGTGCAGCCCGCCGTCTTCGGTCTCACCGGGCAGCGGACGCTCCGCCGTGGCGAGGTGCGCGTCGCCCACGGTCAGCGTGCCGTCCGACTGGGTCGTCGCAGCCCGCTCGAAGTTCTCGCCCTGCGCCGGGAGGTCGCCCTCCGAGTACGGCAGGAAGATCGCGCAGCGCCGCCCGCCGTCCTCGTCCACGCCGCCGACCGGAGCGGGCGAATGCCCTGGTGGTTCGCCCCGCGGAGCACCTCCACCATCCGGTGCCGCGACACGCGGCGGTCGAACACGATGACGGGGAGCCCCGTGCTCATGCCGAGGTGCCACCGGAAGAGCGGCTCCCCGCCGGGACCGTTGTGGCTGCCGCTCATGTCCCCGAGCGGGGTGTAGGGCCCGGGACCGTGGCTCCAGAGCGTCTCCACCCCGGCCGCCAGCTCGGGGAGGCCCGACTCGGACGGTCGAGGCTGCACCGGTGGCGGGCGCCGCTCGACCGACGACGGCCCCACCCAGAGGACCGGTCCCTCGCAGCTGTCCGCGACACGCGGAAACACGACGGGCGAGAAGCCGTCCGGCATGTCCTGCCAGGCCGGGCTCGCCGCGGGCGGCGGCGGCTCCTCGGGGATGGGCTCGGGCGTCGGCTCGGGGCGATCGGGGTTGGAGTCGTGTCCGCGTTCGACCCGCACGCGGCGAGCACGAACAGAGCAGCGAGCCAGGAAATCGGCAAGCGACGGGGCACGTGGCACTTTACCATCCACTCCGATGCCCTCTCGCCGACACCTCCTCTGCCTTGGCGCGACCCTGTCCGTCGCCCTGGGCGCGTCGTGCGGTGGCGAACCGGAGCCGCGCCCGGAGGCGCCCCACGCCGAGAGCCCACCGCCGGCGAGCGAGGCGTCTCAGACCGGGGCGGCAGTGGAAGAACCCGCCGCTGAGGAGCCCACGGAACCGGCCACCGAGGCCGGCCCCGAGTTCGAAGCACCCTTTCCGGACGACCCCTGCCCGACCACGGCGCTCGCGTTGTCCCATCGCTCCCACCCCGTGCCGAGCAGCCTCGCTCACGCGGTCGCCCTCCGCTCGGAGGACGGACGCTTCGTACGGGTCGCCATCGCGGCCGAGCCGCTGACCCGCGACGCGCGCGGCCGGTTCACCCCCCCGACGGACGCGGCGGTGCGCTTCGAGTTCGAGGCCATCCGGCGTCGTCGGGGACCGCTCGAGCCGGGCGCGCTTGGCCGTCCCGACTCGCGCCGCACGGCGCTCTCCCACGCGCGTGTCATCACGTCCGGCCCGCTGCTGACGTTCGGCCACCGTGAGGTCGGACGCGTCGAGTTGACCCACGTGGACGAAGAGCGCGTGTGCGGCCGCGTGGACCTGAACGACAGCTTCCTCCGCGTGCGCGGCCCGTTCACCGCCGAAGTCCTCGGCGTGCCTCCTCCCTGAGTCTCAATCCACGACGCGGCCGACCGTGTTCCGGCTGACCCCGAGCTGCCGCGCCGCCTCGCTCTTGTTTCCCTCGCAGCGCTCGACGGTCGCCCGGATGTAGGCGTCCCGGGCCTCGCTCGCCGAGAGCCCATGGGGGATGGAGACGGCGTCGGGATCCACCGTCCGTCCGGGCGTGTGCTGCGGCAGCTGGTCGGCGCGGACCACTCCATTGGGCGACAGGACGAGCGCGCTCTCGATCCAGTGTTCGAGTTCCCTCACGTTGCCGGGCCAGCGGTGCCGCACGAGCGCCGACAGCGCGTCCGCTTCGAACCGGGGCTCGGGTCGCCCGTAGCGTTTGGCGTAGATCCCGGCGAAGTGCTTCGCGAGGCGCGCGACCTCCTCGTGGCCGCGCGAAGCGAGCGTCGGCACATCGATCTGCACGACCCGCACGCGGTAGTAGAGGTCCCGCCGAAAACGCCCCTCCTCGACGGCGCGCTCCAAGTCGTGGTGGGTCGCGCAGAGGATCCGCACGTCAGACTGGCGCGTCTGTCGCCCGCCGACGCGCTCGAACGCACGGTCCTGCAGAAACCGGAGCAGCTTGGCCTGAATGGCGAGCGGCAGGTCCCCGATCTCATCGAGGAAGAGCGTGCCCCCGTCGGCGGTCTCGACCTTGCCCGGGACCTGGCGATCGGCGCCCGTGAACGCCCCGCGCTCGTGGCCGAACAGCTCGCTCTCCACCAGCGGCCCCGGCAGCGTCGTGCAGTCCACGGTGACGAACGGCGCGTCGCGGCGCGGGGAGTTGACGTGAATGGCCCGCGCGAGCAGCGTCTTGCCGGTGCCTGTCTCGCCCCGAAGGAGCACGGTCGCGTCCGTCTCCGCGGCCAGGTTGATCCGCTCGTAGACCCGCTCCATCGCGCCGCCCCGGCCGACGATGCGGTTGAACGGGCCGCGCAGCGACAGGCCCGGCCCCCGCTCGTCGTCCGCGCGCAGCGTCGTCATCGAAAGCGCCCGCCCCAGCTGCTGGCCGAGCGCCTCGAGGTAGCGGCGGTCCTCCTCGTCGAAGGGGCCGTCCGCCCGATTGAGCACCTGCACGACACCGCGCACGGGCGCCCCACTCGCCTCCAGGATGGGCACCGCCAGCGCGCTCCGGGTGGTGAACCCCGTCTTCTCGTCCGCGCTCGGATCGAAACGCGCATCCGCGCCAACGTCGTCGATCCGCACGCTCCGTCCCGTGCGCGCGACGTGGCCGACGATCCCGCGGGACAGCGGCTGCCGCAGCTGGCTCACCTCGGGCAGCACCGCGACGCGGGTGACCAGCTCCCCCTCGTCGGCGTCGACCAACCAGACCGTCGCCCGCTCGGCGCGGAGCGCGAGCGCCAGGGTGTCCGCGACGTCGCGCAACAGTCCGTCGAGGTCGACCTCGCGGGACAACATCGAGGACAGATCCACCAACAGAGACAGGCGCGTCATCGGCTCGCCCGGAGCATACCGAGACGCGCGCCGCGGCGTCAGCCTCACGCCGCGGCACGCCCCGGCGTCAGGCGCAGCCGGATCTCGTCTCCTTCGCGCGCGGCCACGGTCCCGGGCCGGGCGAGCGCGGCGTCTCGCTCGATGCGCTCGACCCCTTCGTCGGTGCGCTGCGGGTCGTGATGAAACAGCACCAAGCGCTCGGCGTTCGCGGCGTTCGCCACGGCCACGCCGGCGTTCCAGGTCGAGTGCCCCCAGCCCACCTTCGTCGGGCCCACCTCGCCGGCGTACTCCGCTTCCGTGTACATGGCGTCGTAGATGAGCACGTCCGCGTCCTTCGCGAGCGCAACCAGGTGGGGGTCTGGGCAGCTGTAGTGCTCGGTGTCCGTGGCGTAGACCACCGAGCGGCCCCCCAGCTCCACGCGGAATCCCAGCACGCCGCCCGGATGGTTCAAGGCCGCCGCACGCACGGTCATCGGGCCGACCTCGAGGGTGCCCCCGGGCGCGACGTCACGGAAGTTCAGCTCTGCCTTCATGTCCTCGAGCGAGACCGGGAACGACGGCGGCTTCATCTGCCGGTCGAGCGCCCCCTCCACGCCGGTCAGCCCCGCAAACGTCAGCCGATGCCCAGGAATCCAGGCTGGCAGAAAGAACGGCAGCCCCTGGATGTGGGCCCAGTGGAGATGCGAAAGCAACAGCGTCGCCTCCTTGTCCCCGCGCTCGAGCATGCGCTCACCGAGCGGACGAAGCCCCGTACCCGCGTCCAGGATAAGGGTGTGTTCACCCGCGCGGATCTCCACGCACGGGGTGTTTCCGCCGGTCTTGACGGTGTCTGCGCCAGGCGACGCGATGCTCCCGCGCACGCCCCAGAATCGAATCGATAGGTCCATGTGTCTCCTCGTGGTCCGACCCACCGTGGGTCTCCTCGAGACACTGCGAGGGGTGTGCCAAGCGCGGCTGGGCTCCAACCGCCCGGAGCCGACGCCGGCGCCTGCTCTGCGTTGGTGCAGTGCGCCCTCTGGGAGCAGCTCAGCCCATGACGCCGCGCTCGACGAGCTGCGCGATGACCGCGTCCGCGCTCCGGTCGAGGTCGGCGTCGGACGTGTCCACCTCGAGCTCCGCCGCTTCGGGCGCCTCGTACGGCGCGTCGATGCCGGTGAAGTCCCGGATCTCACCCGCGCGGGCGCGTCGGTAGAGGCCCTTCGGGTCGCGCTGCTCGCACACCTCGAGCGGGGTGGACACCCAGCACTCGAGGAACCCCTCGCCGATCAGATCGCGCGCCCGCTGGCGGTCTGCGCGGTACGGCGAGATGAACGCAGTGAGCACGACCGCGCCGGAATCGACGAGAAGCCTGGCGACTTCGCCGACCCGGCGGATGTTCTCGGTGCGGTCCGCGGCGGTGAAGCCGAGGTCACCGTTGAGGCCGTGGCGCACGTTGTCGCCGTCGAGCACGTACGCGAGCACGCCGCGCTCGACCAGCTTCTTCTCGATGCGCCGGGACAGCGTGCTCTTGCCCGATCCGCTCAAGCCGGTGAGCCAGACGCAGGCGGCGCCGTGGCCGAGCAGCGCGCGGCGCGCGTCGGCGCTGACCTCCCCGTGGTGCCAGGTGACGTTCTCGGAGCGGGCCTTCGGGTCACTCATCTTCAAGCTCTACCAGGCGCTCCGCGAGCGCGCGAACCGTCCATGGGCTCGAGCCCTCGACCTTGTTGTTGACGATGACGTACAGCTCCGCGCCGACATCTCGCGTGGCTCGCGCGAGCGACACGACGTCGTCGCGCATCTGCGGTTGGGGTGCGACGAGCCGGTCGAACGGCTGGTACGCCTGCTTCATCGCCTCGTACCGCTTGCCGACGGGGAGCATCAGGCGCGCCACCGATACGCCGTGCATGGGCGGGACCCGTCGGAGCTGCGCGCCCACCGTCGGCATCAAGGTGTGCAGGTTGTAGAGGTGGCTGGCGTGCGGGTGGTCGCGCAGAACGTCGAGATAGCGGTCGGTGAACAAAGCCGGAGACCGGATTTCGAACGCGTAGTGGAACGCCGTGGACGCGCGATCGAGGAAGCGCGCGAGCGCCGCCGTGAACTCCGCGGGCGTCAGCGCGCTCGGCGGCAGCTCCACGATGAGCGGCCCCACGTGCGGCAAGAACGCCTCACGAAGCGGCCCGGCGACGGCGTCCTCGAAGCGAGCGGCGTCCAGGAAGAAGGGGTTCCGCTGTCCGGCGCGCTTCCCGTGGCGCGCGTCGTTCGGCCAGCGAGGCGTCGTGAGCTCGGCCCACACCTTGCTGCACGCGCGAAACCCGTCCGGCAAGACCCGGGCGTACGCTTTGAGCGCGTCGACGGTAAGCGGCGTGTAGTAGCTGCGGTCCACGCCGACCGTCGAGAACAGCGGATAGCGCGCGTACTCGTCGAGCGAGTCCCGGACGAACGCGGCCTTGGAGCCATAGCGCCTTCGGTAGATCAGCCCCTTCCAGCCCTCGAACGTCCAGCTCGAGGTGCCGAGACGCACGTGCGCCGGGATGCGTTCACCGAGCGCGACCAGCGCTTCGGGCCATGGAGGATCGCCGAAGAGCCCGAGCTGGTCGCGTCGGGTCATCGCGTTCGTTCGCGGTAGCGCGCGACCGCCGCGTTGTGCTGTTCGAGCGTCTCGCTGAAGTCATGACGCCGCCCCCCACGCGCGACGAAGTAGAGGTAGCGGTGCTGCTCGTCCGTGAGCGCCGCGCGGATCGACGCGAGCCCCGGGTTGCAGATGGGGCCGGGCGGCAGCCCCTCGTGCCGGTAGGTGTTGTAGGGATTGTCGCGGTCTTGGAGCATCGACCGCGTGATGCGCCCGTCGAAACCCGCGCAGCTCGTGGCGCGCTCAGGCACCGCCTTGCAGCCGTAGGACACCGTCGGGTCCGCCTGAAGACGGTGCGGGCGGAACGAGTCCATGTACAGCCGGTTGATGAACACCCGCGCGATGGTCGGACGCTCGACCGCCGCGGCGGCCTCCTTCTCGACGATGGACGCGAGCACCAAGACCTCGTGCGGGCTCCAGCCGAGCTGGTGCTCGAGCCAGGTGAGCTGCGCCTCGGCGTCGGCCATCAGCGGCTCGACCCGCCGGCGCCAGTTCGCGACCATCCGGCGGACGACTCCAGGGCCGTCCAAGTCCTGAGAGAAGCGGTAGGTGTCCGGAAACAGATAGCCCTCCGCGGACGGCCCGGCGATCCCCAGCTCGTCGAGCAGCGCGCGGTCTTCGGTCGCCGCCAGGAACGCCTCGGCCTCGCATACATCCCAGCGCGCCAAGCGGCGGGCGATGGCGAAGCGGTCAAACCCCTCGGGCACCGTAATGCGCACCCGCGCCGGGCCGAACCCGTCCGCCACCCGCTGCAGCACGTCGCGCGGGGTCATGTCGTCGGTCACCAGCACCTCGCCGTCCCGGAGATGCGCATCCGCGTCGAGCAGCCGGAGGTAGATGGCAAAGGTCGCCGGGTCTTCGATGGCGCCCTCTTCAGCGAGCGCCTCCGCCAGCCTGTCGGCGTCCATGCCCCGCTCGACCACGACCCTCACCTCACGGCCGCGACCCGGCCCGGCGCTCTTCGGGTAGACGATCGTGAGCCAGGCCACGGAGAGCACGGCGGTGCCGACCAACAACGCCAGCGCGACGACCAACAAACGCGCCACTCCACGACGGGACCCTGCCTGACGCCGCTTCTTGCCCGCGCGCGCCATCGTGTTTAGCGCTCCGCTCGAGCGGCCAGCATGTCCAGGTAGGCCTGCAGGATGAGAGACGCCGCGACCTGGTCGACGACCGCCTTCTGCTTGCGGGCCTGAACACCGGCGGTCGCGAGCGAGCGCTCTGCGGCGGCCGTCGTCAGGCGCTCGTCCCACATCACGATGGGGAGCCCGCTCGACTGTTCCACGCGTGTGGCGAACGCCCGCGCACGTCGCGCCGACGCCGTCTCGCGCCCTTCGAGCGTCAGCGGCAGGCCCACGATGATCTCGCCGACGCCTTCCTCCTGTGCGAGCGCGACAACCGCCTCGACCAGGGCCTTGGGGTCCTTGCGCGCCAAGGTCGTGCGCGGATACGCGATGCGGCCCTCGTCGTCGGACACCGCCACCCCTACACGTCGCATCCCGTGATCGATTCCCAGCCGGCGCATGCTCGCGCTCGATGTATCAGGGCGCTCGTCCCAGAGCCAGGATTCAGGCTACGGTGCACGCGTGGAGCTGGAGCTCGTCAGCGAGGGGCCGACTCATCGGTTCGCGGGGGTCGGAAACGTGCTGGTGAGCGTCTATTGGGGCGCGCCGCAGGCCGGCGCGCTGCGCGAGCGCATCCCGTGGGTGGAGAAGACGGCCGCGCGGTACACGAAGTTCGGCCTGCTCGTCGTGGTCATCGACGAGGCGGCCGGCGGGCTCCCCGACAAGGCCTTCCGCGAGGAGTCCCGGGCGCAGGCCAAGCGCTGGGAGTCGCAGCTGGCGTTCAGCGGGTCGGTGATCGAGGGGACGGACGTCATGCACACCCTGCTCCGCACCTTCCTTCGGGGCCTGAGCGTGGTGGTCGGCGGCCAGGTGCAGGTCGGCTTCTTCGACAGCGTGCTCGACGGCGCCGCGTGGGTCTCTCGGCACGCGCAGGGAACGGATCGAGACGGCCCGAGCGCCTCGACGCTCGCGGACGCGGTCGCGCAGCTCCGTCCCTGACGCTCGGCAAGAACATGAACGCGGCGCCGAGTTCCGCTAGCGTGGCCTCTGAACTCCACGCGAACCTCGTCGCAAAGGTCACCCATGCGCTCCCACCGCCAGAACAGAGCCACGCTCTTCGTCTGCCTCCTCACCTTCCTCGGCGTCGGCTGCGACGTCGGAAACCGCCCGACCCCGGGGCGCGACGGCGGAGGCGGCCTGGATACCGGAGTACGCACGCCGGACACCGGCACCCCGCGCGTCGACTCGGGTCCGCCCATCGATCCGTTCGACCCGGGCAGCGCCTGCGGCGCGTCCACCATCCCGACCGAGCAGGTGCCCGGCAGCCTGCTCATCGTGTTCGACAAGTCCGGCAGCATGGACACCGAGGTCGGGGGTTCGACTCGCTGGGACCTGGCGACGGGCGCGATCAACAACGTGCTGACGTCCACCCCCGACGACCTCTCGGCCGGCCTCTTGCTCTTTCCCAACAGCGGGGACTGCAGCATCGAGGCGACCCCGGATGTCCCGATCGCGCCGCTGACGACGAGTCGTGCGGCCATCCAGGGGCGTCTTTCCTCGGCTGGCCCGGGCGGCGGCACCCCCGCATTCGCGGCGCTGCTCGCGGGCTACGACTACCTCGACACCCTCACCGGCCCCGGCCAGCGCGGCATCGTGCTCGTCTCGGACGGCGGCGAGGGCTGCGACTTCGACATGGCCGACGAGGTCTTCGCCCGCGTCGAGAGCGAGCGCGTGAGCAAGAACCGGCTCACCTTCGCCGTCGGCCTCGACTTCGCGGACAACAACCTGTCGACCATCGCGTTCAACGGTGGAACAGCGCGAAACGACACCTGCCTTCCCGCATGCACGAGCGGGAGCTGCCTCGAGGAGAGCGACTGCATGGGCGCAGCGACCTGTGTTCAGCCGCTCGCGGGCGAGACGGGTTTCTGCTCGTGCTCGACGACCGCGGACTGCGTCGACCCGCAGACCTGCATGCCTCCGATCATCACGATCCCGTGCACCGGCCTGCCGCCGGGCCTCTGCGCTGCCGCGAACGCGAACCGCTGCGTGGGCGACGCCGACTGCTGCCACTACAACGCCGCGGCCGGGGACTTCCGAGCCGACTTCGAGGAAGCCCTCGAGGACATCGCGCGCCGGCTGCTCGACAGTTGTGTGTTCGAGGTCCCGCGCGGCACCGACCCGGCGAGCTTCGATCCGACGTTGGTCAACGTGGGCGTCACGTTCGAAGGCGAGGAGCGCAACGTGCTGAGCCGCAGCTCGGACGGCAGCACCGACTCCTGGAACTACACCGACGGAACCAACGAGTCGCTCATCATCCAGGGCCCCATCTGCGACCGCATCCTGGAGGGCAGCGCGCCGGCGAACGTCGAGATCGTGCTCGGCTGCCCGACGATCCTCATCTGAAGGATCGGCAAAGAACCTGCGGCAGCGAAGCTGCACGCCAGCAAACATCGTCAGTCTTCGTTTGTGCTACCAGGCGCGCGCAGCGCGACCGCACAAGCGAAGACTGAGTCGCCGCCCGCTTCACGAACGGGTCGTCACCTCGCGTGGCGGCCCGTTTCGCGTTCCGTCACGCTGCGTGGCATGCGCGAGGCGATCGACGACGCCGCGGCGGTCCTTCGGAAGGGAGGCCTCGTCGCGTTTCCCACGGAGACGGTTTACGGCCTCGGCGCGCTCGCGCGCGACCCGAAGGCAGTGGCGCGCATCTTCGCGGCGAAGGGCCGACCGGCGAATCACCCTCTGATCGTGCACCTCGCCGAGGCCGCGGACGTGCCTCGGTGGGCTGCCCGCATCCCGGCGAACGCGTCCAAGCTCATGGAGCGCTTCTGGCCCGGACCGTTGACGGTGATCCTCGACAAGCGTGAGGACGTGCCCGACGCGGTCACCGGCGGGCAGGACACGATCGGTCTCCGCGTCCCCGCTCACGAGGTGGCGAACGCGCTTCTGCGGGCGGTCGGAGACGGCCTGGCCGCGCCGAGTGCGAACCGCTTCGGTGCCGTCAGCCCGACGACCGCAGCCCACGTCGCGCTCGAACTGGGCCCGCAGGTCGACCGCATCCTAGACGGTGGAGCTTGCCGAGTTGGAATCGAGTCAACCATCGTGCGAGTCACCGACGAAGGCGTGTCGCTGCTTCGGCCCGGCGCGGTCACCCGCGTTGCGCTCGAGGCCGAGGTCGGAGCGCTACGCACCCATGATCCGGCCATCCGAGCGCCAGGCACGCTCGCCTCGCACTACGCACCGCGGGCCAGCGTGGTGGTTGTGGACGGCGCCCGACTCGAACAGAGCCTGTCCGAATCTCACCGCGGCACGGTCATCCTGAGCGCGGCCCCAGTGGAGGGCCATCCGCACATTCCGCTCTCGTCCACGCCCGAACTCGCCGCGCGCCAGCTCTATGCGGCGCTCCGCGAAGTCGACGCGCGCGGCTACCACCGCGCGCTCGTCGTCCTGCCGTCCGCGGCGGGCATCGGCGAAGCGGTGGTCGACCGCATCCGCCGCGCCGCCGCGCAACGAGACGACCTCACTCCACGCGACTGAAGACGATCGGATACTCGACGTCCACCGCCTCCGGAGGCGGCGGGCGGACCCGCACGGTGCGCACCGCACGGACGGCGCATTCGCCGAGCGCGCTGGAGCCGGTTGTGTTCTCCACCACCTCGACCCCGCCAAGCGAACCGACCGGCATGATGCGCAGGGACAGCCGGATGCGGCCCCCGCCCTGCACGGTGCCCCGGGTGATCTCGTGCTCGTAGCAGCGCTGCACCGCCGTCATCCGCGAGCGGAGCTGACGGGTGAACCCGCGCATGCCGTTCCACTCCGGCGGCGCGTAGTCGACGACGGGCGGCAGGCCGGTGGTGGTCACTCGGACCTCGACCTCCTCGATCGGACGGCCACCCTCGATCGGGCCGGTCGCCACTCCGGGACGACGATTCAGGCGACCGAGGTCGCCGTTGGCCCCGCCCGTGCGGCCGCCTCCGTTGCGGATCGCGAGCGGCGTGTTGGCGCTCGCCACCTGAACCGAGTCCACAGACGCCATGATGTCGGCCTGGTTGTCGGTCACCGCCCCATCTCGAAGCAGGTTCTGGACGCTGCTGCCGTCTCGCGCCAGCAACGTGCCGAGCGCGAGCTGCACCGCCTCGTTCGCGGCTTGTGCGTCGGACAGCGTGGCCCGCGGGTTGCTCGTCGCACGCGGGGTCGTCGGCCCGGAGCGGCGCGGGTTCGCCTCGACGGGCTCGGCGTCCTCGGTCGCGTCCGCGTTGTCGGCCAGCTCTTCGCCGTCGGTGTCCGCGTCTTCCGGCTCCACCTCCGGCACGTTGTCGGGCGGGGTCGGCTCGTCGAAGATGATCACCGCGACCGCGGGGGGCGGCAGCCCGACCTCGACGGGCCAGTCCGCCTCCATGAGCCCGACCGCGATGGCGAAGTGCGCGAGGAAGCTCGCGGTGACAAACGCGGTGAACGTCCAGTCGGTTCGCGCCATGACGCCGCCGTCGAGCGACGCCGGCAGAGGCACGCGTGTGCGCTCCGGCGGCCGGTCCACGAGCTGAATCAGCAGCGCGCCCCCGCCGAGGTCGACGCGACCGCGGGCTTTGGGATCGAGCTCGAGCTGCTTCCAGCCGTCCGCTTCCGCGCGGCCGGGGATCGCGCTCAGGGGGCCTTCAACCAAGCGCCCCGCCCACTCTCGTCGAACGGACAAATGCCACGCTCCGCGCGAGAAATGCGCGAGGGGCCGCTTCGGCGCGTCGCCCGGAAGGTCCCCGTCGACGCCCCAGGTGAGCGTCTCCTTCGGCCCGATCACGCGCTCCTGAAGCACGCGGCCGTCCTCGACCCAGGCCCAGCGCAACCACTTCGGCCCATCGGTCGACCGCTGCGCGGCGGCGCGCATCACGGCCGTCATGGCCCCCGGACGGACTTCACCCTCCCCGCGTCGGCGGGTCTCCACGTCGCTCACGCAGCGCTCCCTCTGGCCCAGCTCCGGACGCGTCGAACAGACGTGCCTGGCTCGGTCGGCAGGAGTCCGACAGCGGACCGCGCCAACGGTTCCGAAAAGCGCGGATCTTTTTTCGAGACCTCTACTCAGCCGCGGCGCGCTTGGCCATCACGAGCGGCATCACGTAGGGGAAGCCGATCCGCATCGGGTCGACGTCCTCGTCGATCTGACCGACCAGCCAGAACATCAGCACGGACGCGCGCTCCACGTAGAACCAGCCCTCGGGGTAGTCGAAGGACTTCATCAGCTCGCGCAGCTCTTCGCGGGCGACCTCTGGGTCGGCCAAGGCTTCGAGCTCCGACTGGCTCGCTCGCATGATGGCGCCCGGCGTCCGGTCCTGGATGCCCATCAACTTCTGGAAGTAGATCTCGACGGTGCGCTCGAGCAGCTCATGGTTGGCTTCCTTCGAGGCGAAACCCATCTCGTAGAAGCCACGTAGAAGGCGGGCCCGGTCGCCATCGAAGATGCCCTGGAGGATCTCGATCATCCCGTCGACCATCGTCTGCTCCACGGTGCTGATGGCTCCGAAGTCGAGGATGACGATCTTGGGCCGCTTCGGCCGCCGCCCAGCCTGCACGAGGAAGTTCCCCGGGTGCGGGTCGGCGTGGAAGAGCCGGTGCACAAAAACCTGCTCGTAAAAGCACTCCACCAGGCGACACGCGACGGCGTGCGGGTCGATGCCCGCGTCGGGCATCTCCTCCACTTTGCTGATCTTGATGCCTTCCATGAAGGTCATCGTGAGCACGTTCTTACTCGTCAGCTCCGGCACGACCTCGGGAAAGAGGATGTCTTTGGCGTCCGCGAAGTTCGCGGCCATCGCGGTCATCATCGCCGCTTCGTGCTCGTAGTCGGTCTCGCGGTCGAGCAGGTCCACGAGCGCGTCGCCCACCCGCTCGATGCCGGAGACGGGCACGAACCACTGGTAGACGATCAGGGCCAGCTTGAGGACCTGCATGTCGACCTTGATGACGCCGCGAATGCCTGGATACAGCACCTTCACTGCGAGCTTGGTGCCGTCTTCGAGGTACGCCTCGTGCACCTGACCGAGGGACGCCGCCGCCAGAGGCTCCCGCTCGATGCGGGCGTAGAGCTCCGACGCAGGGCGCCCAAAGTCGCGGAAGAACGCGTCTTCGAACTCCTCGAACGGACGCGGAGGCACGGAGTCCTGAAGCTGCTCGAGCTCCTTCTGATACACGCGCGGCAGGAAGCCGCCCATGATCGAGAGCACCTGGCCGAGCTTGATGTAGACACCGCGAAGGCGAAGCGTCGCGCGCAACAAGCGCTTGGCGTTCCGCTCGTCGAGGCGCTTGCGGCGACGGTGCAGCCAGCCCGGAAGCCGTCGGCGGTCCCGCCCCGTCTCCGGATCGCGCTCCCAGGCCCCCAACATCAGCGTCATCCCCAGCTGAAACAGGTAGCTGAAGAAGATGACGCTAAACACCCCGAGCGCCCGGACCAGTCGAACGAGTAGCTCCAACGCGCCGAACGCTAGCACGACGCGGGAACACTCATTCCCGACTAAACAGCAGTAGTACGCTTCGCACTGCTTTTTTCGAGCCGAGCAGCCGATCGCGACGTATTCCCGACCGTTCAGGTTGAC
This sequence comes from Sandaracinaceae bacterium, assembly GCA_045106715.1. Taxonomy (GTDB): domain Bacteria; phylum Myxococcota_A; class Polyangia; order Polyangiales; family Sandaracinaceae. The sequence continues at coordinate 8,544 of JBGCFC010000001.1, read as the reverse complement.
AATTCACCGCGAAGTCTCAACGATAGTCGGGGAGGACGAGATGGCCCTGTCACTCGCTCAAGCGCCCACATCGCCACCGCGCATGCTCGACCAAGCCCTCGACCTGGATGCGACGCACGACGCGCTCGATGGAGCGGATGCGGAAGAGGTCGTGCGATGGGCGGCGGAGCGTTGGGGCGAGCAGTTGGTGATGACCTCCAGTTTCGGAGCGCACTCCGCGCTCATGCTGCACCTCGCGAGCCGCGTGATGCCGCGTATCCCGGTCATCTTCCTCGACACTGGGTACCTCTTTCCCGAGACGTACCAGTTCGCTGACCAGCTCACCGCGCGGCTGGGGCTGCGACTTCACGTCGTCACCCCCAAGATCACCGCCGCCCGACAGGAGGCGCTCTACGGACGGCTGTACGACGGGGACGAGGACGACCTCGCGCGATACCACGAGATCAACAAGGTCGAGCCGCTGCAGCGGGCGCTGGTGGAGCTGGGAGCGGGCGCGTGGCTTGCCGGGCTGCGTTCGGATCAGACCTCCTTCCGCGCGGGGCTGCGCCGCGTCGAACGGCAGAACGGCATCTACAAGGTTCACCCGATCCTGCGCTGGACCAAGGCGGACGTGGACGAGTACCTGGACCTCTACGATCTGCCCCACCACCCGCTCTACGCGTGGGGCTACCGCTCGATCGGCGACACTCACTCCACCGTGCCCGTCGACCCCGATGAGATCGACGATCGCGCAGGGCGCCGGCTGGGTGAGAAGCGCGAATGCGGCATCCACCTTCCGCAATCCCCCGAGGAAGAGGCGAGCCTCAAGTCCAGCGGACTCTGAGGGCTTCGTCCGCGCGTTCTCGCGCTCCACGGCGAGCGCGAGCACGGTATGGTCGCGCGATGCGAACGCTCCACATCACCACGGTAGCAGGCACGTGAGCCGTCGATTGAGCACATGGGGATGGGGGTGGGAGGACCGCTTCCCTGACCGGGAGACGCGCCGGCTGTTCGCCAAGCAGGTCCGCCAGATGACGGGGTTCGAATTGGATTCCGTCGAAGAGCCCGTGCCGCTGGCAGAGGCGAGTATCCCGGACGCGCGCATCGCCATCCCCGACAGCCTCGCCAAGATGATCAGCGCCGATCCGCGGGCGCGCGCCACGAGAGCGCAAGGGCGGGGGTATCGCGACATCGTCCGTGGGTTCGCCGGGCACTACGCTTCGGCCCCGGACGTGGTCGTTCATCCACAGGACGAAGAGGACGTGCGACGCGCGCTCGACTGGGCGGACAGCGCCGGCCTCACCGTCGTCCCGTACGGGGGAGGCACGTCCGTCGTGGGCGGCGTCGAGGTCACCGACCGCTCGGCGCACAAGGGCGTGGTGTGCTTGGACATGCGCTCGATGGATGCGGTCAACGAGGTGGACACCCTCTCCATGGCGGCGCGCATTCAGGCCGGCGCCACGGGACCGCGGTTGGAAGAGCAGCTGCGTGGACGAGGCCTGACGATGCGGTTCTTCCCGCAGTCGTTCGAGCTCTCGACCCTCGGAGGCTGGATCGCGACGCGGGCGGGTGGGCACTTCGCCACCCTCTACACCCACATCGACGACGTGCTGTCCTCGGTCCGCATGCTCAGCCCGCGCGGCGAGTTCCTCACGCGACGCCTGCCGGCGTCGGGCGCGGGCCCGGACCCCAATGCGTTGGTGTTGGGGTCGGAGGGCACGCTCGGCGTCATCACGGAGGCGTGGGTCAACATTCGCCGTCGCCCCGTCTGGCGTGCGCGCGCCTCGGTACGCTTCACGTCCTTCACGGACGCTGTCTCCGCAGCACGATGCGTCGCCCAGTCTGGACTTCATCCCTCCAACTGCCGCCTGCTCGACCGACACGAGGCGCTGCTCAACCGCGTGGCGACCGACGGCTCGCATGTGTTGCTGCTCGGGTTCGAGTCCGCCGACCATCCAGTCGAGACCTGGATGACGCGGGCGCTCGAGATTGCGGCAGAGAATGGAGGCGTCTGCCGCGACGGTCCGACGCTGAGCCATCGACCGACCGAGCAGGGGCAGGCCGACGACGACGCGGTCGACCGATGGCGGGCGGCGTTTCTCGAGGCCCCATACCTGGTCAACTCGATGGTCAGCCTCGGCGTTCTCGCAGACACGTTCGAGACCGCCTGCACCTGGGATCGCTTCGACGCGATGCACGCCGCCATCTCTCACGATGTTCATGACGCGATGCAGCGAGTCGCGGGCGGCGGGATGCTCACGTGTCGGTTCACGCACGTGTACCCCGACGGCCCGGCGCCCTACTTCACGTTCATCGCCCCGGCGAAGCGCGGCTCCGAGCTGCGAATGTGGGCCGAGATCAAGCACGCCGCCTCGGAAGCCATCGAGCGCAACGGCGGCACCATCACCCACCACCACGCGGTCGGCCGTGTGCACCGTCCTTGGTTCGAGCGAGAGCAGCCAGCGGGCTGGGACAATGTGCTTCGCGCGGTGAAGGGCGAGTTCGACCCGCGGGGTCTGCTCAACCCGGGTGCGCTCTTCTCGACGACACGCCCGGTTGTCGATTGAGGAAGTTTCACTAGATTGCGGCGGTGACTGCGCGTCTTGGCCAAGCATCGCTCCTCGGCTTCGTGATCTTGTTCGGATCGGGGTGCCTTCTCGATCGCACGGAGCTGGGCGGAGCGCCCATCGACGCCGGCGGTCTCGACGCAGGCTTTCAGGCCGACGCGGGCGTTGACGCTGGGACAGAGGACGCCGGAATGCCCGACGCCGGCCTGCCCGACGCCGGCCTGCCCGACGCCGGAATGCCCGACGCCGGACTGCCCGATGCCTCCCCGGATGGGGGATCGGACGCGGCCGTTCCGGACGCCGGCCCGCCCCTCGAGGTCCCGGGCGCACCGGGGGCGCCCACGTTTGGAGCCATCACGCTGGACACCCTCACCGCCTCCTGGGCGGCTCCCACCACGGGTGGCGCGCCGACGGCCTACGAGATTCAGCGTGCCACGGTGGCCTTGGGCACAGGTGCCCTGATGGACATCGGCACAGCTGCGGAGCGCACGTTCGACGACAGCGGTCTTCGCCCCAACACGGGGTACGTGTACCGCGTAAGGGCGGTCAACGCCGCCGGTGCCGGTGCGTACTCCGAGACCGCCGTGGCCACCACCGAGGACTTCGACCCGGTCACGCGCGTGCAGTTCGAGACGTCCGGGCGGGTCGACGACCCCACCGCCACCTGGATGACATCACCCATCGAGGGCAACTTGCTCGTGGCCATCGGCTTTCAGCGAGAGGACGAAGCCACGCCCTCGATCCCGGGCTGGGACCTGCGCGTCGACGCAGCCAGCTTCAGCGGTGACAACTCCAATCGCCGCCAGCTCGTCGTGTTCACCCGGATCGCGACTGCGGGTGAGCCGAGCACCGTCCAGCTCGACTGGGAGCCGAACCGGGAGTCGGTCTTGGTCCTGGAGGAGTTCGCGGGCGGCGGCACGTGGGAGTTCGTCGCCGCCGCCAGCAACGACACGCGGCGCGAAACGCTCAGCACCCTGACGGTGTCCCTCGCCGCGGTGGCCGATGACTACACCGTCGTCTCGGCCTTCGGGAGCCGAGATGCCCCGGGTGGGGTCAACTGGATTGGACTGACCGGAAGCGCTGGAGTCAGCGGCACCATCTCGCTCGGCGGTGCGTTCGGGTCCGTCACCCACCCGGGTGGCACCCTCACCCAGACCGTCAACTGGGGAGTCAACCGGCGGGCGACTGCGGCCATCGCCGCGTTTCGCCGTGTACCCTGACCGGCCGTTCGTTACTGACCGTGGTGTCGGCTCGGGGCGACGAGGAATCCCGGAGGGTTTTCGACGAATGCCACAGGGGCGCGGTTTCCCGGACCAATTCTACCCGAGCGCCGCGACGAGCCCTGTGCGCACCGACTTCCGCACGTCCAACATGCGCATCCGGACGGCGAAGTCGCCCTCGCTCCGCCGCTTGCTCCCGACCGCCTTGGCCGTGAATCCGACCGGTGTCTCGGAAAGCGAGAGCCGCACGGTGAAGGGCGCACCGGGCGCAAAGGCACGCGGGAAGACGCCGGTCACGAACTCACCGTCGACCCCGACGAGCCTGCCCTCGAGCGGAGTGGAGGAGCGTGGTAGGTGCAGCGTCGCCGGAAGCGTCACCGGTGCTTCTCCACCGCGGCGCGCGCTTCCTTGAGGTCGATTTGGCGTTTGATGTCCTCGCGCCGGTCGTGAACCTTGCGGCCCTTTCCGAGGCCGAGTTCCACCTTCGCGTAGCCGCCCTTGAAGTACACCGCGAGCGGCACGATCGTGTAGCCCTTGGAGGTCATGCGGCCCTCCCACTTCTGGATCTCACGACGGCTCATCAGGAGCTTTCGGGTGCGCTTGGGCTCGTGGTTGAAGAACGGCCCGGCCTGCGCGTAAGGCGCGATGTGCATCTTGTGCAGGAACACCTCGCCGCCCTCGATGGTCCCGTACGCCCCCTCGAGGTCACCACGGCGCGCACGCAGGCTCTTCACCTCGGAGCCTTGCAGCACCATCCCAGCCTCGAGTTTGTCCTCGATGTCGTACATCTTCGTCGCCTTGGGGTTGCGACAGACGAGGACTTCACCGACCTGCTTCTTCTTCTTGGCCATCGGAGCGGACGGCGGGTGTATCGCGTGTGTGGTCCGGCCGCCACCCCGCGGCGATCCATCGACGGGCGCGCCGGACCGCGACCAGCTGTCCTCGGGTCAACACCAGCCCCTGCATCGCCCGGTCGAAGCGGCCGACCTGAGCGTCGAGGGCGGCGCCATCGAGGTGCGCGAGCGCGGCCAGCTCCACCCCCAACCGAAGCGCGTCGGCCACGTTCAGACGCGTGTGCGCCACCTGAAGCGCCCGCTCCCGACTCTCCCGCTCCCGCGTCTGGTGCACGGCTGGCGCCCCGCGAGCCCGAAAGCCGCCTTCGTCCGCAACCAGGACCGCGTCCACCTGGGGCACGCCGTCGAGCGCCAGCTGCGGCCAAGACAGCCCGGCGAGCGCCTCGAACGCACCATCGCCATCGACATCCGAGAACCCCGTCACGCAGCCGCCCGGAGTGAGTTCTGCAGCATCATCGGCCACGGCGAGCGCCCTTCCCTCCTCGTCGATCCGAAGCACCGCATGGCACACCCGGCCCGCTTCGTCGCGCGCCACGACGACCTCCGGCGCGCCGTCGCCATCGAGGTCGTGGTCGATCACGTCATCGAGTTCCAAAAGCCGAACCGGCCCATGGCGCTCGCGGACTCCGTCCGGTTCGTGCGAGTCGAGCGACGCCACAACCCCCCGGGACGTCACCACGCGCACCGCTCTCCGGCCATCGGCGCGTGTGAAGGCCAACGCGATGAACCGAGGCGAGTGGAGCCGTGTGGTCCGCGTGAACCCTCCTGACGTGAGCTGGCGCTCCACCGCCTCCGCCTCGTCTTCGGTCTCGACCCCAACCCGCAGCCAATCCTCGAAGCGAACCGGCTCGGGCGCCCCGGCGCAGCCGACCAAGGTCAGCGCGGAGAAACAGACGAGGGCACGCGCAGGCAGCACGCGCAGAAGCTAGCAGCCCCTGGATTGGCTGGCCGTGACGGATCTCGGTCGCGAGGCGGGGCCGCATGACGCGGCGGCAACGTGGCTTCGACTCGGTGAGGCTCACAGCGCGGTACGAAACGCCGGGTGTTCGTCGGCCCGATTGAGCCAGGGCCGAGAACCGTACATTCGCTCGAGTCGATCCGCGGTGGGGCAGACATCGAAGCCGATGACCGCCCCCTGGTCGCTCCACGGCTCCCTCTCGTGCCTCGGTGCATCCGGACCGAGCTCCAGGCGCTGGAGCGCACCGAGGTGCGGCGACGCAGCGAACGCTTCCAGTCCTTCCAGACCGATGTCGCTGTGACCGAGCCCGAGGTACCGAATCCCGCGGAGTGCCGGCGAGCCTGCCATTCGCTTCGCGTCTCCGTCGGACAGCGCGGCGCCGGGAAGCGCCAGGCTGCGGAGCCGGGGCAGCCACGGCGCGTCCAAAAGGGCGTCGAGCCGATCGCCGAGGTCGGACAAGTCGAGGTGCAGCAGCGGAAGCACCGCGAAGCGCGACTCCGCCTCGCGCATGAACGCGGCCGTGTCGACGGTGCCGCCCTCGAGCCAGCCCCCATGCACGTGCCCGCCGCGAATCCAGTCGGCATGCGGCTCGATCAGGATCTTCCGCACCCCCTGGCGAAGGAGAATGCGTTCGGTGCGCCCGCGCTCACGACGGGCCGGGTCGCCGAGCGCGAGCCCGGACAGCGCGACGCCGTTTCGAATGAACTCGGCGAAAGAGGGCGCGCGTTCCTCGACGAGGTCCGCGACCTCGAGACGCACCGAGAGGTCGGTCGGGCGCTGAGCGACGCGCGCGAAGTGCGTGCCCCAGTCAATCACGGCTGTCCTCGTCCACGGGGGTCACGGCGTCCGGACGCGGGGACAAGAACAAGTTCACGGCCAGCACGTGCGCGTACAGATCAGTCGCTCCACGGTCGAGGTAGGCGAAGAGGTAGCCCACTTCGAGGCGCGCCCACGCCGTCGCTTGGAGGAACGGGCCCAGGAACACCCGGTTCTGGTCGACCCCCTGGGGGGCGCCCCAGTCCGGCTGCGTCAGGCCGACGAAAAGCTCGTCCCAGAACGCAACACCGACGGGCACTTCGCTCGAAGGACGCCAATTGGCGCGAACGAACTGCCGGAGGCGGAGCGCGACGTCATCGCCGGCCTCGGAGAACCTCTGCTCGAAGCGCGTCCGGGACGACAGCGCGAGACCGAGCTCCTGAACGCGGTGCTTCAGCGTCGCCTGCTGCCAGACTCGGTGCTCGTGGCGCGTGCCGCCCGTCGCGTCGTCGAACGTCGGAATCCAGGCGTACCCCGCCCATAGACTCAGCCATGGCGTCACCTCCACGCCCACGGCGGGGCGCACCAGCACCACCGTTCCGGCGGCCCCGCGCCGTGCGTGCAGGTCCGCCCAGAACATCAGTCCGGGCGGTTCCGGTTGTGTCGCCACGCCCGTGAGCATCGCCGACCAAAGCTGGAACTCGTCACGGTCCTGGGCGTCGACGGTCGCCGGACGCAGCGCACACAAGAGAAGCAGGGCGGCGAACCAAAAGCGAATGCGCACGCCTCGGGTTTTGCATCATGCGCACAGCATGACGCAAGCCCTCGAGGCGCACCCCTCAATCACGGCTGCCCGTGAGCACTCCAGCGCTTGCACCGCGTAGGTCGCCGTCCGCCCGTTCCCATCCGGGCTGACGGTCGGGCTCGGCGAGCGGCGGGCACAGCGCAAAGTTACGGGTTCGCTTCGAGTGATGCGAGCTTCCTCGCAGCGTCATCCCTCCCGGCGCGCCAGGACCAACGTCTCGACGGTGGCGGCGCCCGCCGCCAACACCCGCTCGGCGCAGGCAGCGAGCGTGGCCCCGGTCGTTCGCACGTCATCGATGAGCAGCACGCGTTGGTCCTGCACGCGAGCGGGCTGCGGGAGCGAGAACGCGCCGCGTACGTTGGCCGCCCGGGCATCGGCGCTCAGACCCACCTGGGGCGGTGTGTCGCGGCGGCGCTCGAGGAGCTCGCGCGCCGGACGCCCTCCGAGCGCGCGCGCGAGCGGACCGACCCACAGCGCCGTCTGATCATAGCCTCGCGCGCGAAGACGACGGGGATGCAACGGCACCGAAGCGATGAGATCAAACCGCCCTGCCAGCGGGCGCGCCGCCTCGACGAGCAAACGTGCGAGCGGGCCAGCCAGCTCGCTCCGGCCCTGGTACTTGTAGCGCGCGATGGCCTCCGCCAGCGGACCGCCGTGAAGGTAGGCGGCCCGGTCGACGGTCACGTCGGAGACCGGGTCCAGCAGCAGCCCACACCCCTCGCAGAACCCATCCAGTCCAGAAGGCAACGGGAAGTCGCAGGCGGCGCAGCGGAGCGGCGCGAGCAGATCGAGCAGACCATGGCTGAGGCGTCGGAACACGGCCTGCACTCCATCGAGCGAGCGCGCCTGAGGTTGCGTCCCGAGAGCTCAGTGCGAGTAGGGCTCGTTCTTCAGGATCGAAAATCCGCGGTAGACCTGCTCGGCCAACATCACGCGGACCAGTCGATGCGGGAACGTCATGGCGGACATGCTCATGCGGGCGTCCGCCGCGCGACTCACGGTCGGGGGCAGCCCGTAGCTGCCTCCGATGAGAAACGTCAGCGTCGGTACGCTGTGCAGCTGGCAGTGCCCGATCTCGTCGGCGAGCCGGTGACTCGACCAGGGCTTGCCGAGCACCTCGAGCGCCACCGTGCGTCCCCGTGGGTCGATCGCCTTCTCGAACCGCGCCTGCACCGTCGACTCGTCGCCGTCCTTGAGCTCGGTCTCCGCGAGCTTCGCGTAGCGGCGAATGCGCCCGAGATAGTCATCGAGCACCGTGCGAAGCGCGCGCTCCTTCACACGCCCGACCGCGACGATGTGAACCAACATGGCGCGCGAAGACCAGACTAAAAACGCGGCCCGTCGGGGCGGGCGGGAACCGGCACACGCGGGGCGTCGATCCAGAGGGTCTCGAGGTCGTAGTAGC